>NZ_FOQM01000076.1 GCF_900113735.1 Bradyrhizobium sp. Gha | reverse complement strand
CAGCAAGGATCGCGATCGACTTTTTTAAAATGTCGCGCTCCATGCGCAACTGCTCGTTTTCCCGCTGTAACCGTGCGATCACGTCAGCCTGGTCCGCCGACGGCACCGACGCTTGCGACGTGGGCGCCGCGGCGCTGCCGCCGGCTGCTACCGTGCTCCGCTCCTTCACCCATCGACTGAGCACGGAGCCATCGAGCCCGAGCTCTTTCGATACCGACTTCGCCGAGCGACCGCTCGACAAAACCAGATCAACTGCCTGCCCCTTGTACTCGTCCGAATATGACCGACGCTGCCGTTTCGCCATCCGACACCTCTCTCTGCCTAAGCTATAGGTGTCCACCAATTTAGGGGAGGCCCACGGGAGGCTCGCCTCTCTCCACGTCATTGCGAGCGCAGCGAAGCAAATCCAGAGTCTTTCCGCGGAGGGATTCCGGATTGCTTCGCTGCGCTCGCAATGACGATGTGGATAGAGCTTTGCCTCAGCGATGCTCGATCGCCCGGATCGCGCCTCGCAGTTCGGCCAGGCCGCGGAGCCGGCCGATTGCGGTGTAGCCGGGATTGGTGCGCTTGGTGGCGACGAGATCGTCGAGCATGCGATGGCCATGATCGGGGCGAAATACGATCTTCTTGTCCGGTGACCGCCGCGCGTTCTCCTTCAACAGCGCCTTCAATACCGCGACCATGTCGACGTCGCCGTCGAGATGATCGGACTCATGAAACGACAGCCCATCCGCCTCGCGCTTGGTTGCGCGCAGATGCGCGAAGGCGATACGGGGACCGAAGCGTTCCGCCATGGCAGGCAGATCGTTCTCGGCGCGCACGCCGAGCGAGCCCGTGCAGAGGCAGATGCCGTTGGCTTTTGACGGTACGGCGTCGAACAGCGCCTGGTAATCCTCAGCCGTGGAAGCGATGCGCGGCAGGCCGAACAGCGGCCGCGGCGGATCGTCCGGATGCAGCGTCAGCGAGACGCCGAGCTGCTCGGCCACCGGCGCCACGCGCGCCAGGAATTCGGCGAGATGCTGCCGCAGGATTGTTGGCGTGATGTCGCGATAGGCGTCCAGCTTGTCGCGGAATTGGGGAATGGTCATCGGCTCGGTGGTCGAGCCCGGCAATGCGCTGGCGATGACCATGATGAGATAGTCGATATCGGCCTGGCTCATCTGGTCGAACAGCTTTTTGGCACGCGCCTGCTGCTCGGGCGAATAGTCCTGCACGGCGGCCGGGCGCTCCAGGATATGCAGCTCGAATGCCGCAAACCGCTCCTGGTCGAAGCGCAGGGCGCGCGCGCCATTGGGCAGCTTCCATTCGAGATCCGTGCGGCACCAATCGACCACAGGCATGAAATTGTAGCAGATGATCTTGATGCCGCAGGCGGCCACCGCCTCCAGGCTCGCGATCCAAGCATCGATCGACTTCGTCGCCTTCCCGCCGAGCCGCTTGACGTCATCAGGAATCGGAATCGATTCCACCACCGACCAGGTCAGCTGCGAACGGCCGGGCTGGCCGTTCTCGATGAAATTCTTGCGCTCCTCGACCGCCTTCCGGGTCCAGGCCTCCCCGATCGGCACCTGATGCAGCGCCGAGACGATATCGCTCGCCCCAGCCTGCCTGACGTCGTCCAAGGACACGGGATCATTGGGCCCGTACCAGCGCCATCCCTCGCGCATCATGCATTGTCTCCAATCAATTGGCGGTCAGCACGACCTTGACGCTCTGCGAGCGATCGAGCGCCAGCCGCAGCGCATCCGGCGCGGTCGAGAGCGGTCGCTCGGCGGTGACCAGCGACAGCACGTCGACGCTGCCGGCCCCGATCAGTTCCACAGCCGTCATGAATTCGAGCCCGAAGCGAAACGAGCCGCGCAGGTCGATCTCCTTGGCCATCACCGCATTCGACGGCGTCGGAATCTGACCGCCCGGCAAATTGCCGATCTGCACGACGATGCCACCGCGCCTGACGATGCCGATCGCGCTGGCAAGGCCAGCAGCCGTACCCGAGACCTCGAACGCGACGTCATAGGGACGCGACGCCGCTTGCGTCTTCAGGCCCTCTTCACCAGTGGAGACGTTCTCGACATGGGACGCACCGAGCCTGGTCGCGAAGGCCAGCGGTGCCGGCGCGATATCGGCGACCGTAACGTCGGCCATGCCGGCGCGGTGTGCCGCCAGCATGGTCAACAGCCCGATCGGGCCGGCGCCGAAGATGATGCCGCGCTTGCCCTGGATATTGCCGGCGCGCGCGACCGCGTGCAGGCAGACGGCGAGCGGCTCGGCGAGCGCCGCGGCCTGATAGGACACATGTTCGGGAATTTTGACGCATTGCGCCGGGACCGCGTCGAAGTAGTTCGCAAAACCGCCCTGCATGTGCGGCGTCTTCGACGCCGAGCCCATGAAGTAGATGTTCTCGCAGAGGTTCTGCCGGCCCTCGCGGCAGGCGCCGCAATGGCCGCACCAGCGCGACGGGTTGACGGCGACGCGGTCCCCGACCGTCAAATTGGGCGCCGAACCGGCGATCTCGACGACCTCGCCCGAGATCTCGTGACCGAGCACCAGCGGCGACTTCACCACGAAATCGCCTGTCCGGGCGTGGCGGAAGTAATGCATGTCGGAACCGCAGATGCCACCGGCGCCAAAACGGATGCGCACCATGCCATCCGCGAGCTTGTCGAGCGGGTGCTCGATCATGCGCAGATCTTCGGGGCCGAACAGGGTTGCGGCGAGATAGGTCGAGGTCATTGGGAAAATCCTATTGCTTCTGCAGCTTCGTTCACTCGCCGTAAAACAGACGAGCCGTCCAATCTCATCGCCGCCGCGCGCTGCCGCTCTTGGCCTGCACGGCAGACGGTCGTTTTGGCGTCGTTGGCTCAGTTCCGGATCGCGCCACCCGCTTCCGCGCTGACGGCGACCCTGTTGAGGCCTCGGCGCCGAAGTTCTGCGCAAAGCGCTCCTGCGAATGCGCGAGGTGATCGCGCATGGCATCACGCGCCGCTTTAGGCTGGCCCGCTGCAATCGCATCGCGCACGGCCCGGTGCTCGTCGAGCGCGGTGCGCCACGTCGTGGGGTTTTCGAAATAGTGCGCAAGCTGCGCGAAATAGGGATTGAGACGCTGGTCGAACAGCTCGCCGACCACGCGGACCAGCACGGCGTTGCCGACGCTTCCGGCGATCGCGATATGGAAGGCGCGATCATGGACCATCGACGCTTCGCCGGGGTGCGCGACATTCTCCATCGCGACCAGCGCTGCGTCGATGCGTGCGATGTCGTCCTTCGTCGCCACGCGCGCGGCCTGCTGTGCGATCGCGCTCTCGAGGAATTCGCGGGCGCGCAACAGCTCGAACGGTCCTTCGATGACGGCGGAGGGCGCTGGCGTTGCGTCGGCGGGATCCGTCACATAGATGCCGGACCCGACGCGGATGCGGACGCGGCCCTCGACCTCGAGCGCGATCAGGGCTTCGCGCACCGTCGGCCGCGAGATCTTCAGCTGCTCGGCGAGCTCACGTTCGGTCGGCAAGCGGCTGCCGACCGCGTACTCGCCGCTGTCGATCAGGCTTCGCAATTGATCGGCGACCTGGCGATAAAGCCGTCTCGCCTCCACAGCTTCCAGCGGCACGCCGGCCTCCCCAAAAGGTCCGCCGGCCGGGGCGGGCCCGCCAATAAAATTGGTCTGACCAATTGGCCGGAGCATTGACCGTCGACGGGGTCCATGTCAAGCAGCGGCCAATCAGGGGAGATACGACCATGCGGCTTGGCAGCTCCAATCTCGACCAGCTGCCGGCGGCCATCCGCCCCCCGGCCTATGACCGTTCGCGCGTCACCCCAGGCATCGTGCATCTCGGCCTCGGCGCGTTTCATCGTGCGCATCAGGCTGTCGTCATCGACGATTGTCTTGCCGCGGGCACCACATCCTGGGGCATCGTTGGCGCAAGCCTGCGCAGCCCTGATACGCGCGATGCCCTCGCCCCGCAGGACCATCTCTATACGGTCGCCGTGCGTGCCGCCGAAGGCACCGAGCATCGCATCGTCGGCGCGCTGCTCGAGAGCGTGGTCGCACGCGAGAAGCCGGCCGCGCTGGTCGAGCGGATGGCCGATCCCGCCATCCGCATCGTCTCGCTCACGGTCACCGAAAAGGGCTATTGCCACACGCCGCAGACCGGCGATCTTGATGAGCGGCATCCTGACGTCGTGCACGACCTGAACAATCTCGATAGGCCGCGCTCGGCGCCTGGCTTCATCGTGGCGGCGCTGGCGCGCCGGCGGGCGCTGGGTGTTCAACCGTTCACGGTGCTGTGCTGCGACAATCTCGCCGCCAATGGCCATACCGTGCAGCGGATCGTCACGCAATTTGCTGCGCTCCACTCGAAGGAACTGAGCAAATGGATCGCGGATACGGCCACCTTCCCCTGCACCATGGTCGACCGCATCGTGCCTGAGACGCAGGAGACCGACCGCGAGGCGGTCGCCGCGGCTCTCGGGATGCGTGACGCCTGGCCCGTCATCACCGAGCCGTTCACGCAATGGGTGGTCGAGGATCGCTTTGCGGCAGGCCGGCCCGATCTCGCGGCAGCAGGCGTCGCGCTCGTCGCCGACGTCAAGCCGTTCGAACTGATGAAGCTGCGGTTGCTCAACGCCAGCCATTCGGCGCTCGCCTATCTCGGCTATCTCGCCGGCTACGAGACCATCGCCGATACGATGCAGAATCCGCATTTCGCGCGCCTCGCTGCGCGGGTGATGGAAGATGCCGCAGTGACGCTGACGATGCCCGCGGGCACCGATCTCGCCGCCTATCGCGCCTCGCTGCTCAAGCGCTTTGCCAATCCGGCGCTGCATCATCGCACCTGGCAGATCGCGATGGACGGCTCGCAAAAACTGCCACAGCGCCTGCTCGGCGCGATGTATGATCGCCTCGCCAGGAATCTGCCGATCGCGACCCACGCACTCGCGGTGGCCGGCTGGATGCGCTACGTCACCGCAACGGACGAGCAAGGCCGCGCCATCGACGTTCGCGATCCCCTCGCCACCGAGCTTGCCGGCCTCGCGCGCGAAGCCGGTCCCGTGGCTGAACGGCTTGCGCCTGCATTGCTCGGCGTCACAAAGGTGTTCGGGCCGCTCGGGACTGAGCCGCGGCTGCGCGAGGCCGTGACCGCGGCGCTCGGCCGGCTTTATGCGCACGGTGCGCAGCACGCGGTGGAGACGCTGGTTCCGGCGTGACCACAAAGTGGGCAGCAATGCTGCATTGCGTTCAAAGTCGTACAGAAGTCGCGCTTGATTTTTGCCTGTCATTGGCCCACGCGGGAGGGATGGCAAAGGACAGCAAGGTCATCGCCGCGAACGCGGCTTTTTACACCGCCTTCTCGACGGGCGATTTTGACGGCATGAAGCAGATGTGGGCGGATGACGACGCCATTTCCTGCATTCATCCCGGCTGGCCCGCGATCATCGGCCATGCCACCGTGATCGGCAGCTGGCGCGACATCCTGCAAAATCCGGAACGCCCGCAGATCGTCTGCGCCGAGCCGCAGGCGATCGTCGACGGTGACAGCGCCCGCGTGCTCTGCATCGAGATCGTCGACGGCACTGCGCTCGCCGCCGCCAACCATTTTCGCCGTGTGGGCGATGGCTGGAGACTGGTGCATCACCAGTCGAGCCCGATCGCGCAGATTGTCGAGCAGGCCGAGGACGATAGAGCGAGCCACCGGGTGCACTGATCCGCGGTGAAGACTCTGACAGGAGCGGCCATCGCCCGAGGCAGCAGGCGAGTAAAATCGCAATCGCTTTTGTCGGATCCAAAAATCTCTTATGAGCGAGCGACGCGCTGACAGCGCCGACGGGAACTCCGACCTGCACGGGAGACGCATGCGGCTCTTCATCCTTGGCCTTGGCTACAGCGCCCGGCATTTCGTCCGCAGGTTCGGCGGCAGCTTCTCGCATGTCGCCGGCACGGTACGCGATCCCGCCGGGCGGGGCGACCCGGCCGGCATCGAGCTGCACGGTTTTTCCGGCAGCCGTCCGGCTGATGCGACGGTCGACCGTCTCGGCGAGGCGGATGTCCTTCTGACCTCCATCCCGCCCGGCAGCACCGGTGATCCCGCCCTCGCGGTGCTCGGCGATACGCTCGCGACAAGCCGCCGCAAGGTCGTCTATCTCTCCACCATCGGCGTCTACGGCGATCACGCCGGCGGATGGGTGGACGAGAGCACCCCGCCGCAGTCTTCCCTCGAGCGCGCGCGGATGCGCGTCGCAGTGGAGCAGGCCTGGATGGAGGCGGCGCACGGCAATGTCGCGATCCTCCGTCTTGCCGGCATCTACGGCCCCGGCCGCAACGCGCTGGTAACGCTGCGCAGCGGGAGGGCCAGGCGTATCATCAAGCCCGGCCAGATCTTCAACCGCATCCATGTCGATGACATCGCGAGCGCGATCATGGCAGCGATCCAGCATCAGGACGGCGGCACCTGGAACGTCTGCGACGACGAGCCCGCGCCGCCACAGGACGTGATCACCTATGCCGCGCAGCTCATGGGCGTCGCGCCACCCGCTGAAGAGGCCTTTGCAACCGCGGAGATGTCGGTGATGGCGCGCAGCTTCTATGCAAGCAGCGCCCGCGTCTCCAATGCGAGATTGAAGCGCGAGCTTGGTGTGACACTTGTCTACCCGACCTATCGGCACGGCCTCGATGCATTGTGGCATGATGGCGAGGGGAAGCTTGCGCCCTGAGACAAAAGGGCGGCCGATGGGCCGCCCTTTGCAATTCTGCATCAGCTCAACACGCCATATTTCCTGAACCAGGCTTGCGCCTGCTTCCAGGCATCCTCCGCAGCGTCCTTGCGGTAGCTGCCGCGATAGTCGGCATGGAAGCCGTGGGGCGCGTCCGGATAGATCTTGAACTCGGCCGTTTTCTTGTTCTGCTCGAGCGCCGCCTTGAGTTGCTCGACCTGCGCCACGGGAATGCCGGTGTCGGCGCCGCCATAGAGGCCGAGCACGGGCGCCTTCATCTCGGGCGCGAGCTGCAGTGGGCTCTTCGGCCACAGCGGATTGGGCGGATCGACCGGCGGACCGTAGAAGGCGACGCCGGCCTTGAGCGCGCCGTTATGGGCAGCATATTCCCAGACCATACGGCCGCCGCGGCAGAAGCCGATGATGCCGAGCCTGGTGGTGTCGCCGCCTTGCGATCCCGCCCAGGCAGCCGTTGCATCGAGATCGGACAACAGCTCAGCATCCGGCTTGGCGTTGATGATCGGGAGGATGTCCTTGATGTCGGTGACCTTGGTGAGATCCGTGCCCTTGCGGAAATAATAGTCGGGCGCAACGGCGAAAGCGCCGAGCTTGGCGAGGCGCCGGGTCACATCCTTGATGTATTCGTGCAGGCCAAAGATCTCCATCGCGACGATGATCACCGGCGCCTTGGTGTTGCCGGCGGGACGGGCGAAATAGGCAGGCATCTCCTCGGAGCCAACCTTGATCTTGGCGTCGCCGGCTTGGAGACCGCTGGTGTCGGTGGTGATCACGTCGGCGCGCACGGGACCTGCCGCCAGCGTGTAGCCGGCAGCGACGGAGGCAGTGGCGCTCATGAATCCGCGACGCGACACAGGGGCGACTTTCGTCAACCCGACGACGTCGGCTGTCACGGTGGTTTCAATGCTCAATGGTCGATCCTTCCTGATGAGTGCCCCAGTGTCTTGCCCTGATTCAGGCGACGCATTCGCCAATAATTGGCGGCGAAACGCAAATCACCAGCCTGCGAGCTTTCGCCACGTCAACCGCTCGTGGCGGGAGCGCGGAGACTGAGCGGCAGACACAACGCGTTGCGCACAGCTGGGTATGTTTGATCCGTCATCCTGAGCTGCAAGCGATGGAGCGCAATGCGCTTCATCGGGAGCCTCGAAGGATGGACGGCCCCGATGCAGCCGGGCCGCCGCACTTCGAGGGCCGCTGAAGAAGCGGCCACCTCAGGGTGATGGGGTAGACTGTAGTTCGCTGCCGTCCACATCGTCATATGTGGACGGCCCCTATTGGCAAGCGCTTTTTGAAGTGTGGAGCGAGGTTGGTCTGCTTCGGTCATATGTCCGGCCTTTTGGTGCGGGCTTTATGACCGCTGGCCCTGATGAAATCCGATTGCCCTGGTCCCTATCATTGCGGCGAGCTTGGTGGCTCGTGACGATGTCGGGGTGTCCATGGTTTTCGGCGGTGACCGTATCGCTCATCACTTCTTTCGTGCTTACCAATCTTGAACCGGGATACTCCTCGTGAAGGCTGTTTGAGACGGTGAGGTGCGCTCACGCCTTGACATAGGTGTCGGTACGGAAGCCCTCGCCCGTGGTCATGATCGCCCAGCAGATCCTTGCCAGCTTATTGGCCAGAGCCACGGCGACCAGCCGCTCGGGCTTCCTGGCCCGCAGCGCGTTGATCCAGTCGGCCAAAGCGCCTGTGCGCTTGCCTACGACACGCAGCACTGAGGTTGCCCCCGTGACGAGCATTTTGCGGATGTAGCGGTTGCCCTGCTTGGTGATTGCGCCGAGCTTCTCCTTGCCGCCGCTCGAATTTTGCCGGGGCGTCAGACCGAGCCATGCCGCGAAGTCACGCCCCGATTTGAACACGCCCGGATCGGGAACACTGGCCGCGACCACCGACGCAACCAGGGTCCCGACGCCTGGAATCTCGTCGAGCACGCGGCTGATCGGGTTTTGCTTGTGCGCCCTGGCGAGTTCCTCTTCCACGGTCGTGATCGAGGCGTTGAGCCCTTCCAGATGTTGAGCGATGCAGGTCACTGCGGCCGCGGCAATGGGCGGAAGCGCAGCATCCGCCTTCGCCTGCGCCAGGAGTTCATCGACGCGGCCGATACCCTTGGCGGCGACAATGCCGAACTCGGCCAGGTGGCCGCGCAAGGCATTGACGGCCATCGTGCGCTGCTTGATCAGCAGCTCGCGGGTCTTGTGCAGCATCAAAATGGCTTGCTGCTCCGCGCTCTTGATCGGCACGAAGCGCATATCCGGTCGGGACATCGCCTCGCAGATCGCAGCCGCGTCAACCGCGTCGTTCTTGCCCCGCTTGACATAGGGCTTGATGTAAGTGGGCGGGATCAGGACTACCTCGTGTCCCATCGCGACCAATTGGCGAGCCCAATAATGCGCCGAACCGCACGCCTCCATACCGACCCGGCAGAGATCGATCTGCGAAAAGACCTCGTGCAGCTTCGAACGCTTCACCTTGCGCGAAATCGATCGGCCACCCTCGCTCTCGAGCCCATGAACCTGAAAATAGTTCTTGCCCAGATCAATCGCGGCTCTGATAAACTTCGTCATGGACAGTCCCCCTCTTTGTGGCGCTGCGGCGACCACGTTTTGGCACTTGATGCCGTTTAGGTGGGGCCGTCCACAACATCATTGCGAGCGCAGCGAAGCAATC
>NZ_FOQM01000037.1 GCF_900113735.1 Bradyrhizobium sp. Gha | reverse complement strand
TCCGCTTCCTCGACGCCGAAGGCAAGGCCGGCAAGGCCCATCTGTTGCAGTCCGCATGGAAGCCGGGTGATCCGGTCTGGCAGGGCACGATCGATGGTCACTTCATCGCGGTGCAGGCGCGCCCGATCGCCAACGGCATCCGTCTGGCGCATCAGGGCGTCGAGGTGCCGGTCTATGTCTGGACGGAAGCGGAAGCGGCCTCCGCGCGGCTGATGCCGGTGACGACCGCCTCCGACAGCGGCAAGAAACTGCTATGCCCGATGCCCGGCCTCATCGTCTCGATCGCCGTGACCGAAGGGCAGGAGGTCAAGGCCGGCGAGACGCTGGCCGTGGTCGAAGCCATGAAGATGCAGAACGTGCTGCGTGCCGAGCAGGACGGCACCGTGAAGAAGGTCCACGCCAGCGCCGGCGCGACGCTCGCGGTGGACGCGCTGATCCTGGAGTTTTCCTGAGTACAGCAAAGATCGGGGCCTGAGATGGGCAGCCCGTCTACAGGACTTCCGTTTTCCTCCAGACAGAAGTGATGTTGGGCAGCTCGGCGTCACTTGGGACTGAGTGGTGTTGATGAATACCGAGCAATTCGCATTGGCATCGACCTTTTCGCCTGCTTCACGCGAGGACTGGCGCAAGCTGGTTGATGGCGTGCTGAAAGGAGCACCCTTCGAAAAGCTGATTGGCAAGACGTACGACGGCTTGAGAATCGAGCCGATTTACCGCCGAGCGAAAGACATTAGGCCAATCGAGGGGCGGCCACCCGCGGCGCCTTGGCAGATCATGCAGCGTATCGATCATCCGGACGCGGCAACGGCAAACACGCAAGCCCTCCAAGATCTGGAGAATGGAGCGACGGGCCTGGCGCTCGTCTTTGCCGGGGCCAACTGCAGCCGCGGGTTCGGCCTCGATCCAACGGCGGGCGCCGTCGCCAAAGCTTTAGAGAACGTTCACCTTGATGCCGGCATTGGGATTGAACTTCGGATTGGTACCCATGGGCGGAAGACCGCGATCCACGTCGCGGAATACGTGAAGTCGGTCGGTCTCGATCCTGCCCTCTGCGACATTAGATTTGGGCTCGATCCGCTGGGCGCGTGCGCCCTCCGCGGACGCAGTCGATACACCTGGGAGGAAATCGCGCGGACCGTTGCCAGCACGATCAAAGGGCTCGTAACGCTGGGGTTCAAGGGGCCGTTCGCTGTGAGCGATGGCCGTATCGTTCATGATGCCGGCGGCTCGGAAGCGCAGGAGCTTGCCTTCGTGCTTGCCTGCGCGATGGCATATCTGCACGCTATGGAAGCGGCGCGCATTCCGCTGGATCAGGCACGAACTATGATTTATGCGCGACTCGCTGCTGACGCAGACCAGTTTTTGACTATGGCCAAATTCCGCGCGTTACGACTACTCTGGGCGCGCATCGAATCGGCGTGTGGACTTGCGCCAAAGCCGCTGTTCATTGCGGCCGACAGCTCTTGGCGCATGTTGACCAGGCGCGATCCCTACGTGAACATATTGCGCGCTACCTTGGCGACATTCTCTGCGGGAATCGCCGGTGCCAATGCGATCACGGTTCTCCCGCACACGTTGGCGCTAGGCCTTCCGGACGCGTTTGCGCGGCGCGTGGCGCGCAACACGCAGCTTCTACTGCTGGAGGAAAGCAATCTTGCCAAGGTCACCGATCCTGCCTCAGGTGCCGGTGGCATCGAGGCCCTAACATCTGAGCTTTGCAATGCGGCCTGGAGGAGTTTCCAGGAGACTGAAAATGCAGGCGGCATTTTTGCAGCTCTCCAACAGGGGATGTTTCAGGCCAGGATCATAGCGACGCGCAAGGCACGCGATGCTAATCTTGCGAAACGCTACGACGCGCTGACCGGAGTGAGCGAATTCGCAAATCTCGACGAAGGCGACGCGACGGTACTGAATGTAGCACCGATTGCCCTTCCGCCTCTTGGCGACAAGAAATACGTATTTGACGCACTGTCGCCGATCCGGCTTGCGGAGCCATTCGAATCGCTCCGTGATAAGTCCGATGCGGCATTGAAGCTATGCGGCGCCAGGCCAAGAGTGTTCCTCGCTAATTTGGGCACGCCCCCTGACTTTACGGCCCGTGCGACCTTCGCAAAGAGCTTCTTCGAAGCCGGAGGAATCGAGGCTATCGACGGCGCAGGAGTCGTTGACCCAGTCAGTCTTGCCATTGCATTCACGGACTCTGGTGCCGAGCTCGCCTGTCTTTGCTCAAGCGATAAGATCTATGCGGAGCACGCCGAGAAATCCGCCCGGGCACTCCAGCAAGTCGGAGCTAGGCATATCTATTTGGCGGGACTTCCCTCTCGATTTGAGACCGCGTTTCGGCGGGTGGGCATCGGCAGCTTCATTCACGTCGGTTGCGATGCCTTGGAGACACTAAGCGCCGCTTACGGCTGGATTCAGCATCCGAACATCGCTCTCGGATAATCAGCAATCGAACGCGAGCAGGCGAATGCCATCCATCAGCGGTATCCCGAATTTTGCGAACGTCCCTTTCGAAAGGTGCGCAGCCGCCGCCTCTACTGTTCCCGCCGAACGCTGGCTGACGCCCGAAGGCATTCCGGTCAAATCCGCCTACCGCGAGGCCGATCTCGCCGGCGTCGATTTCCTCGAGACTTGGCCGGGCATCGCGCCTTATCTGCGCGGTCCCTATCCGACCATGTATGTCAACCAGCCCTGGACGGTCAGGCAATATGCCGGCTTCTCCACGGCGGAAGATTCCAACGCGTTTTATCGCCGCAACCTGGCTGCCGGACAGAAGGGCCTTTCGGTCGCCTTCGACCTTGCCACCCATCGCGGCTATGACAGCGACCATCCGCGCGTCGGCGGCGACGTCGGCATGGCCGGCGTCGCCATCGATTCCATCTACGACATGCGCACGCTGTTTGCGGGCATTCCGCTCGACCAGATGAGCGTGTCCATGACCATGAACGGCGCGGTTCTGCCGATCCTCGCGCTCTATGTCGTCGCGGCCGAGGAACAGGGCGTTCCGCCGGAAAAGCTCTCGGGCACCATTCAGAACGACATTCTGAAAGAGTTCATGGTGCGCAACACCTACATTTATCCACCGGCGCCCTCGATGCGGATCATCTCCGACATCTTCGCCTATACGTCGCAAAAGATGCCGAAATACAATTCGATCTCGATCTCCGGCTATCACATGCAGGAGGCCGGCGCGACGCAGGACCTGGAGCTTGCCTATACGCTCGCCGACGGCGTCGAATATCTGCGTGCTGGTCTCGCCGCTGGTCTCGGCGTCGATCGCTTCGCGCCGCGTCTGTCGTTCTTCTGGGCGATCGGCATGAACTTCTTCATGGAGGTCGCCAAGCTGCGCGCGGCCCGTCTGCTCTGGGCGAAGCTCTTGAAGCCGTTCAACCCCAGGGATCCGCGCTCGCTGTCGCTGCGAACGCATTCGCAGACCTCCGGGTGGTCATTGACCGCGCAGGACGTCTTCAACAACGTGATACGCACGACCGTCGAGGCCATGGCGGCCACGCAAGGCCACACGCAGTCGCTGCACACCAACGCGCTCGATGAGGCGCTGGCATTACCGACGGATTTCTCGGCCCGCATCGCCCGCAACACCCAGCTGTTCCTGCAGCAGGAGAGCGGCACCACGCGGATCATCGATCCCTGGGGCGGCTCTTATTATGTCGAGCGTCTGACGTACGACCTGGCGCGCAAAGCGTGGGGCCATATCCAGGAGGTCGAGGAGCTCGGCGGCATGGCCAAGGCGATCGAGGCCGGCGTGCCGAAGTTGCGCATCGAGGAGGCCTCGGCAAAGACCCAGGCTCGCATCGATGCCGGCAAGCAGGCCGTGATCGGCGTCAACAAGTACAAGCCGACAGACGAAACGCCGATCGATATCCTCAAAGTCGACAATACCAATGTTCGACGCTTGCAGATCGACAAGCTGAGGCGGCTGAAATCCGAGCGCAACCAGAAGGATGTCGACGCCACGCTTGCCGCGATCACGCGCTCGGCCGGCGAAGGCAACGGCAATCTGCTCGCGCTCGCCATCGATGCTGCCCGGGCCAAGGCGACCGTGGGTGAGATTTCTGACGCGATGGAAAAAGTGTTCGGCCGGCACCGCGCAGAGATCAAGTCGATCACCGGCGTCTACAAGCGGGAGGCATCCAGCATGGGCAGCCAGGTCGAGAAGGTTCAGGCGCTGATCGACGCTTTCGAGGAGGCGGAAGGCCGCCGGCCACGTATCCTCGTCGCCAAGACCGGCCAGGACGGGCACGACCGCGGCCAGAAGGTGATTGCCTCGGCCTTTGCCGACATCGGCTTCGACGTCGACATCGGGCCGCTGTTTGCCACCGCCGATGAGGCCGCACGGCAGGCGGTCGAGAACGACGTGCACATCCTGGGCGTCTCCTCGCTCGCCGCAGCTCACCTCACGGCAGTGCCCGAGCTGAAAGCTGCGCTGAAGAAGCAGGGCCGCGAAGACATCATGATCATCGTCGGCGGCGTGGTGCCGCCGCAGGATTACGACGCGCTCTATGCCGCCGGCGCCGAAGCCATCTTCCCGCCCGGCACCGTGATCGCCGAGGCAGCCGAGAAGCTGATCCGCAAGCTGAATGCCCGGCTCGGACATAGCGAGGCGGCATAGCCTGAATACAAACTCACCCGAGTGCTCGTCCGAATATGACTAGCAGGCAGCAAACTTGTCGACCCTAGACCGAATTCGTCATGAGATAGATCACCTGCGCGTTCAGGTCGGACGCCACCGCAGGGAAGTGTCTCGACTGCGACATGCAGGAATAGACGTGGGCGCAACGGAAGCGCTCATAGGCAAGATACAGGCGAAAATTCGAGAATTATGCTTGGAGAGAGATGCGCTGCGGAAGATGCGGCCGAGTCCGACAAAGGGTAGGGTCGGTCGTCGGAAATGGTGAATCTTAGAGCTTGCAGTAGATATGCAGCGCCAGCTCTTCATCCATAGCTGCCGAAATATGCGGCAGAGTCGCCTCAGGACTCCGCTTTTCGATCAGAGCAGTTCGAGCCCCTCAGCTGCCGAATGCAGGGCACAGCGGATATCATGACCACAACCGCCAGGGATGCCAGTAGGCGCGCGTCCAGTGTCGACGCCGCGTCAGAAAGGGCATCTGGGGACGTTGAAATGGTAGCCGCTGCCGCCGAGAAATTATCTGCCTCGGTAAGAGAGATATCGCAACAGGTGCTGCAGTCCGGGGTCGCGCGCCAAGCCGTTGGTGATGCCGAGTGCACAAACGCCACGCTGCAGGTCCTGTCAAACGAGGCCGAAAAGATCGGCGAAGTTGTCCAACTCATCCATAGTATCGCCGCACAGCCCAATCGCCTTGCCCTCATCGCCACTATCGAAGCGGCACGCGCAGGCGACGCCAGATGCGGATTTGCTGTGGTGGCAGCCGAGGTTAAAGCCTTTGCCAATCAGCTGGCAAAGGCTACGGAGGAGATCGCCGTGCAAGTCGGATCAGACAAGATCTGGAGTCTTCGGCTGACCATGTATGACTCTTAATGACTCGAAACGTCGGCAACCAGCTTGCGTCGACCCCGACTTCCATGACGATTGGGTGGGAAGTTCTTACACGATGATCGCGCGACCATTGGACGTTCTTATGCCTGCAGCTAATGTTTTTGAGAGGTATTTTTCTTTTTGTCTCTCTGAGTTGACAGATTTATCTCGTGCTCCATAGGAGAGCGTCTGCTTAGGGACACGAGCCAGACTCAACGGAACTTTCAGATGAGAAAAGTGCTGGCCGTAAAGCTGCATGGTATCCACGTTACAGAGGCCAATCTTCATTATCACGGCTCGATCACGCTCGATCCGGATCAGTGCCATGAGGCGGGGATTCTGCCGATGGAGTTCGTGGAGATCTGGAACAAGAACTCCCGGGCGCGAATTTCGACCTATGTAATTTTTGGCGAGCCCGGCTTGCGATGTTGTGTCCTCAACGGTGCCGCCGCGCGCACCTGTCAGGTCGGCGACCAGATCATCATCTGCAGTTCGACGTACGTGGATGAGGCGCAAATCGTTCGAATGAAACCAAGAATTCTCACTTTCGACCGCAACAACTACATTACGGATCGCATGACCTATTCGGTCACCCGGGATGTGCGGAGCGCTATTGATTCGAAATCCGCGGTAAGGCAGGCGACGTGAAATCTACACCACTTCAATCCGCGGAATCGAGATAGGGGGCGAGAATGAGCCACACCTCAGAAGCCACGGCCGAGCGAGTTACGCTTCCAAGGCTGCAACGTTGGAAGGAGGAGGGACGGCGCCTCGTGATGACGACCGCCTATGATGCGGTTACCGCACGCATTGCGGATCCCATCGTGGATATGATCCTTGTCGGAGACAGCGTCGGCAACGTCTGCCTCGGATTCGACAATACGCTGCCGGTCAGCATCGCGATGATGAATCATCATCTCGAGGCGGTTGCGCGTGTGAAACCTCGCGCCTTGCTCGTGGCCGATATGCCATTTCTGAGCTTTCACCTCAGTCTAGAGGACACGATACGCAACGCCGGAGGCTTTTTGCAGCGTGGCGCTGACGCCGTAAAGCTCGAGGGCGGATCAAAACGCGTCGAAATGATACGTGCCTTGGTCGAGTGCGGGATTCCCGTGATGGGCCATCTCGGCCTGACTCCGCAGAGCGTCAATGCAATGGGTGGATTCAAGGTGCAGGGTCGCAAGGTCGATGACGCCATGCGCCTGCTCGACGACGCCCATCGCCTGCAGGAGGCGGGCTGCTTCGCTCTGGTCCTGGAAGCGATCCCCGCCGAGCTCGCTGCGCGAGCAACAGAAACGCTGACCATACCTATCATCGGGATTGGCGCAGGTCCTGATTGTTCGGGGCAGGTATTGGTGTTTCACGACGTGCTTGGCTTGATTGAAGGCCACGTCCCAAAGTTCGTTCGTACCTACGCCGACGGCTTTCGGGTGTTGCAGGAGGCGCTGTCGCGTTGGGTTGCCGATGTCCGCAACGGTGCATTCCCGGCACTGCAAGAGTCCTATCGGCTTCCGGAAGGCATAGGCGAGACGATCGCAAACTGGACGCCTTCCAACCGAACCCGATGTGAAGCGTAAAAATGCAGACAATCATAACGGTTGGCGAGCTTCGCCGCGCTCTGGCAGAGGCTCGCAGAGCTGACAAACGTGTCGGATTTGTACCGACAATGGGCTATCTGCACGACGGCCACCTGGCGCTGATCGAGGCCAGCCGGGCGCAATGCGACGTCACAGTGGTTAGCATCTTCGTTAACCCCACTCAATTCGGGCCAAACGAGGATCTCAGCACCTATCCACGCGACTTCGCGCGCGATGAAAAACTTTGCCGCGATGCGGGCGTTGCGATCATCTTCGCCCCGGGCGCAGAGGAAATCTATCCGGCTCAATACGAAACTTTCGTCCAACCGGGCGAACTCGCGAAACCGCTTTGCGGCGCTTTCAGGCCGGGACATTTTCGCGGGGTCGCGACGGTCGTAAGCAAGTTGTTCAACATGGTGCAGCCGGACGTAGCGTTCTTCGGGCAAAAGGATTTTCAGCAGTGTGCGGTCGTGCGTCGCATGACCATCGATCTAAATCTGCCGATCGAGATCGTTATTGTGCCTACCGTTCGGGAGGCGGACCGTCTCGCGATGAGCAGCCGGAACCGGTATCTCAGCAAGGAAGACCGGCGGCGGGCCCTCGTCATCAGTCGTGGACTGTTCGCCGCAGCGGAGGAGTTTCGCTTGGGAGAGCGGAACGTGGACGAGCTGATTGCAATCGCCAGGAGGCACTTGGAAACGGTCGATCGACTTCAGTATCTTGAGCTCGTCGACGGCGAAACGCTCAAGCCCGCCGTCAGTCCGCTACACCGCCCCGCGGCACTGTGCGTGGCCGCCTATGTCGGCTCGACGCGGCTTATCGATAACGTGATACTTCAGCCAACTCCCTAGCGCGACTGAGGGGAAAGAATCGTCTTGATTGAAGCTGTCCGACGCGAATCGCCTCCGGCGGGCTGCCCTCACCTCAGTGGGGCCGCTGAAGGGATCATCTTCGAGGAAGTGCAGGTTCGGCGCGCGGATCGCCAGGTTCTTGCCATTCCCGACCTTTGCCTCAATGAGCGCCGCGTTGGCCTGATTGGTGACAATGGTTCAGGCAAGAGCACGATGTTGCGGCTGATGAATGGGTTGCACCTTCCGACTCGCGGGCGCGTGGCGGTGGCGGGGCTTGATACCGTGCGCAATCGCAAGGACCTTCCGGCAAAGGTGGGCTTTCTGTTTCAGAATCCCGACCACCAGCTCATTTTTCCTACTGTAGTCGAGGAGGTCGCTTTTGGACCTGCGGAGCGGGGAGTGTCAGCGCCAAAGGCGCACCAACAAGCGATGGCACTACTGGAGCGGCAGGGCTGCGCTCAATGGGCGGACCGCAACGTCAACGAGCTGTCTGGTGGCCAAAAGCAGCTAATCTGCATCCTGGCACTGCTCGCAATGGAGCCGTCGATCCTGTTGATGGATGAGCCGTTCGCCAGTCTCGACTTGCCGACACGTTTAGTTCTGTACCGGAGGATCATGGCGCTTCCGCAGCGGGTCGTGATGGCGTCTCATGATTTCGAGCTGCTCGCGGAGTTTGATCGCATAATCTGGCTGGATGCGGGCCACGTCCGTCTCGACGGCCGACCCGCCGAAGTGCTGCCTGCCTACCGGGCCCATGCAATGATCGTAGGGGTAGGGGACGCTCTGGCATGATGACCGACGGCCTCGCACCACAGACTTGGTTGCACCGGGTACCGGCAGGCGTCAAGCTTGCGGCCCTTGCCCTCCTCAGCGTGCTTCTGGTGCCGGTCCTCGACTGGCGAATTCTGGCAGGCGTGTTGGCGATAATTGCCATGGTCTATGCCGGCTTCGGCCGCGTCGGCATGACGCGCCTCAGCTTGCTGCGACCAGTGCTGCCGCTGCTTGTGATCGTCGGTGGCGTGCAGGCTGCGTCGGGTGGTTGGAATTCCGGCGCCGTCGTCACCATGCGGCTATTGGCGATGCTTCTGCTCGCCGATGTCGTCAGCATGACCACCACGATGAGCGCGCTGATGGAGGTGCTGACGCCGGTGCTCCGCTTGCTGCGCCCGCTTGGGGTAAATCCGCGCAAGATGGCGCTCGCAGTCGCTCTCGTTCTGCGTCTTGTGCCGGTCCTGTTGACGCAGTGGCGCGCGCGCGAGGAGGCCTGGAAGGCACGCTCGGGCCGCCGCGTTCCCCCGCGGCTGGTGGCCGTTTTCGTCGCCGACATTCTGCAACTCGCCGACCACGTCGCGGAAGCGCTTGATGCGCGGGGCTTCGACCGGTCCGCCGCCGATCATCACTCATCCCCGTTGTAGGAGAAAATCCCGTGGAGTCCCGCGCAATCGTTCGTATCGCTCTACTTGCCGCCGTCATCGCAGCGCTTGGCATGGTTCCCAGCATCGTCTTGCCAATCGCCATGGGTGTGCCAATCACGGCCCAGACGCTCGGCGTCATGCTGGCCGGGATTATCCTTGGCCCCCGTCATGGCGCGCTGGCAGTGCTGTTGTTTCTGTTCGTGGTGCTGCTCGGTGTGCCGCTGCTATCGGGCGGACGCGGTGGGCTTGGCGTGCTTTTCGGGCCGTCGGTTGGCTTCCTGCTGGGCTGGGTTCCCGCAGCCTTTATGACGGGTCTTATGATGGCGCGGCTGAGGACCTTGCCGGTTTTCCCAGCGGCGCTCGTTGCCGCGATCACGGGCGGCATCGTGGTGGAGTATGCCTTTGGTATTCTCGGCGTGATGGCGATGGCAAGGATGAGCTTGCCGCAGGCTCTGGTTGCATCCGCCGTGTTCGTGCCGGGCGATCTTTTGAAGGCGCTGGCCACCGCGTTTGTGGCGGAGGCGTCGCACCGGAGTTATCCGGCTGCAATCGTCAGCCGTTCATGACCGAGGCCTCCACAATCACTGCGACGCTGTCGCGGCATGCCCGCGAAACGCCGGATCGACCGGCCGTCGTTTGCGACAACCATGCGGTGAGTTGGAAAGACCTCGATCAGGCCGTGAATCGACTTGCCGGACATTTGGCGAAGGTGGTGCCGGCGGGGCGCGGGGTCGCCTTGCACCTGCCCAACGGGCCGGCACTCGTGCTGCTGTTTCTCGCTGCCTGCCGCGCGGGTCGGGAAGTTCAAATCCTCGATCCGTCCTGGCCGACGGAGACGGCGCGGCTCGCGATTGAGGCGCTGTCCCCCGGAATCGTCGTGAGTGGCGACGCAACTTTTGCTGGAGAGACGGAAGCGCTGGCGGTTGTGGATCCTCACGGTCCGTTCGAGGCCGTCGCGGATGCCATCGGCGTCGGTCGGTTGTGCGCGGCACTGGCCGACCCCGATCCGCTGACGCCGTTCTATGTCGGTTTCACCTCGGGATCGACCGGGATGCCAAAGGGATATCGCCGCCACCATCGATCGTGGATCGAGAGTTTCCGGGCGGGGGACCGCGAATTCGACATCGGCGCGGACGACATCGTTCTCGCCCCGGGCGCACTGACGCATTCGCTGTTTCTCTACGGCCTCGCGCACGGGCTCTATGTCGGGGCGACCGTCATTCTCTGTCGGCAGTTCCGGCCCAATTTCGTCAACCGTCTGATCGTATCGCACCGGGTTAGTGTGATCTACGGCGTACCAACCCAGCTCGAAATGATGATCGAGGCCGCCATCCGCGATGGCCTGCCGCCGTTCCTAAAGGTGCGGTGGATGCTGTCGTCAGGTGCCAAATGGCAAGGTCGCGCGCTGGCCGAACTGCGACGGCAATTTCCCGCGACGCGCTTTTCCGAGTTCTACGGCGCCTCTGAGCTGAGCTTCGTGACTGTGGCGAAGGACGACGAGAACGTCCCATCGGACTCCGTCGGGCGTCCGTTCGCAGCCGTCAGTCTCACCATTCGCGACCATCTCGGGCGATGGCTTCCACCTGGGGAGACCGGTCAGGTGTTCGTGGCAAGTCCTTTCCTCTTCATGGAGTATGCCTGCGGAAGCGAAACGGTGCTGCCACGTCATGGCGACGCGGTGTCGGTCGGCGACATCGGCATGCTCGACGAGCGTGGCTTCCTGCGGCTCGCCGGCCGTGCCAGCCGCATGATCATCACCGCCGGCAAGAACGTCCATCCGGAGGAGATCGAGCGTGTACTCGAGGGACATCCTGCCGTGATCACGGCCGGGGTTCTGGGTGTCATCGACAAGCGTCGGGGCGAGCGGCTGGTGGCGCTGCTCAGACTCGGCCCGGATGCGGGGATAGTGTCTTCCGATCTGATCAGCCATGCCCGCCTGAGCTTGCCGCTCTACAAGATCCCGCGCCGTTTTGCCGTGCCGTCGCGTTGGCCGATGACCTCGTCCGGCAAGACCGATTTCCATGCGCTGCGCCGGCTCTGGGAATCCGGCGACTGCGAGGTGCTGCGATGAGGGTGGCATATCTCGTCGCTGCACGCCGGACGGCGGTCGCCGCTCGGGGCGGCGCGTTCAAGGCGGTGGAGGCCGACGAACTCGGCGCGGCGCCAATTCGGGCCGTGGTGGCCGACACCGGCATCGCGCCGGAGGCGATCGATGACGTGATTTTTGGCAACGCGCTCTATGGCGGCGGAAACCCGGCGCGGCTCGCCGCGCTGCGGGCCGGTCTCCCCGATCACGTTCCGGCGTTGACCATCGACAGCCAGTGCTGCGGCGGCCTCGACGCGATCATGCTCGCGGCCGAGCGCATCGCGAGCGGAAGTGCGGACGCCGTCATCGCCGGCGGTGTCGAGAGTTTCAGCCGCGCGCCATTGCGCGCGCGGCGGCCGCGCCATGCCGACGAGACGCCGCTGCCCTACGACCGTCCTCCGTTCGCACCATGGCCGGAGCGGGACCCTGACATGATTGCCGCCGCCGCGACGCTGGCCGAAAGGTTCGCCATTTCACGTGCACGGCAGGATGAATTCGCGATCGCAAGCCATCGCAAGGCGCTGCAAAATCCGCCCGGCGCGGCGGAGATCGTGCCGCTCGCCGCCCTGGCGCAGGATGCCTTCCCCCGGGCCCTGACGGGGGCGACCTGCGCACGTCTTGCCCCGCTCGCGGGTAACGCTGCGTTTGGCGTGACGCGCGCGACTGTCGCGGTGGAGGCTGACGCGGCAGCAGCCCTTCTCGTCGTGTCCGAGACGATGGCCCGGCGGCTCAATGCGAAGCGGCCTTTGAGCATCATATCGGCGGTCCGCAGAGGCGGTGACCCGGCCATACCCGGGATGGCGCCGATTGCGGCGGCGGAGCGCCTGCTTGCAGCGGAGCGGATCGCGCCGGCGCGGATTGCCGTGGCCGAGGTCATGGAGGCCTTTGCCGCCCAGGCGATTGCCTGCGTCGAAGGAATCGGGGTGCCGGAGTCTTCGCTCAATCGCGCCGGCGGCGGGCTCGCGCGGGGGCATCCGATCGGTGCATCTGGCGCAATCCTGGCCGTGCGCCTCTGGCACGAACTGCAATCGGAACCGTCCGGTGTGCTCGGGCTGGCGGCGATTGCGGCTGCGGGCGGGCTCGGCAGCGCGCTACTTGCGACGATCTGAGAGAAGGACGGGCCGGGATGATCCAAATGCCACAGGGCCCCAAACCGTCAATACAGGCCAGGGCGCTTCGTGTCGCGCGGGCGATCGATCTTGCTGCCTTCGTGAGTACCGAACTTGCTCCCGGCCGCTGGCGGTCGGTGACGCAGGATGAGGTCGACCGTTTCGTGGCGCTGACGGGTGATCGGAACTGGGTTCACACCGATGTGGAGCGTGCCAGGCACAAACTCGATGGAGGTACGACGATCGTGCCCGGCCAATTGCTCCTGGCGCTCGTACCGACTCTTTTGCAGGAGACATATGTCATCACAGGTGCCGCGCAAAGCCGTGCAGCGGCTCTCGGCGCTGTTCGGTTTCGCCATCCGGTATGTCCCGGCGCTATGTTCAGATTGCGGGTACGATTGACCCTCGTGAAGCAGCGGCCGCGTTTCGTGCAGGTGGACGCATCGTGCGATCTCGAGTTGGGCTCGGGGCAACGGGCTCTAACCTCACAGCGTACCGATGTCTTTTTTGACTGAGGTAGAGCGACCCCGACCCAAGGGCTTGGTCTCAAAAACATCCATCAACATCCTATCGATCGTCGCCGCACCCATCGCGAGGAGCCCACGCTCTTCGCTCGTCGGCTTCAGCCGACATGCGGCTAAAGCGCAGGCAACAGTGTTGGGAGCATGGATACCTTGCGATTGCAGGAGACGCGATCGGAGGCTTTCCACGGTTCGATCAGCGCGTCGCGCGCACTAGCGTACTTGCGCCGCCGATGGCTCGCAGGCTCGGTTGCGCCGGTTACCGCCTCCCTTAATGGAAATCCGGTCCTATCCCTTCCGGCGGTCGACAATGCTCGCACCGCGGCGACCGTTCAACTACTTCCTGAGCGCTGACCTTTCTGCAATCGTCAAGGCTTGCCCACAATGCGTGCGCTTTCGAATGCACTCAGATATGAGGGCATGGCCCCGACGCCCTGATCATCGCAGCCACTGCGAGAGGCCCAGTGCAACACTGTGTGTTGTGATGCCCTCATTGATGCCGAGAGAGAGCTCCGGGCAATTGCCAAGAAAAGGCCCGCTGCCTTCTTCGGAGGCAGCGGGGTTGGTCATGGTGATACCATGACGCAGTCAAGGGAGGAAACGTCCCTGGGGGACAGCGGCGCGCATACGGCGTCACGCCGTCACGCAATTTTCAAATTGCTGTTGGAATAAAAGGAAAAAGCTCCATTTGCTTAGGAAGCCGGTTCGGATCTGCTGTAAGAGCCTTGATAGCGATCTTCGTGGATCGCCTTCAGCGTCTCTTCTTCACGCGCGACCTGAGCTTGCACGGCTTCAAGCAGCCTTGCGGCCCTCGCCGCTGGAAACGACACCACGCCATCCTGATCGCCGACGACGAAGTCGCCGGGCGAAATCACGCAGCCTCCGACCGACACGGGCACGTTGATTTCTCCGGGGCCATTCTTGTATGGTCCGCGATGGATCACCGCGCGCGCGAAGCAAGGAAAGTCAGAAGTAGCAAAAGCCGCGACATCGCGGATAGCGCCGTCGATCACGTAGCCTTCCGCCTTACGCCACTGTGCGATGTTCTTCATGATCTCGCCGACCAGCGCCCGGGTCTCGTCGCCGCCGCCATCGACCACGATGACATCGCCCGGCCCGACCATCTCAAGCGCTCGGTGGATTGCGAGATTGTCGCCCGGCCGCGTGCGTATGGTGAAGGCAGTTCCGACCAGCTTGCCGGCACGATGAAATGGACGCAGCCCCACCGATCCCGGCAGCCGGCCGAGGTTGTCAGAGATAACCGAGGTTGGCGCGCTCCGGAAGCCGTCTATCAAGCTTGCAGGAGGCTTCGGCGCGAGCACCGCAGCGATGGTCACGGTCATATGATCTGTTCCTTTGATTTTGACCAGGCGCCGTACACTTCACGGCGCGGCACGATCGACGCACTCGAAGTTTTCGCGAGAGCATGCAATCCACTGCGGAAAGCACCGCGGCAAGCAATTCGACTAGGCTATCCAACAGTGTCGAACGGCTTACCATCCTTCCAGCACAATCTTGCCGCGTGACTTGCCACTCTCCAGCAAAGCGTGGGCGCGCTTGAGGTTGCCGGCGCTAATGGTGCCGAACGTCTGGTCGAGTGTGGTGCGCAAGATGCCTTTGTCGATGAGATCTGCGATGTCGTTCAGCAGATGGCTTTGCGCGATCATGTCAGCAGTTTGGAACGAGGAGCGTGTGAACATCAATTCCCAGTGCACCGACACCGACTTACCCTTGAACACTGCGATGTTGAATTCCGAGGGATCGTCGATCAGGCCGAATCTTCCCTGTGGTGCGATGAAGTCGGCGATGCTCTTGTAGTGCTGATCAGTGCAGGTGAGGCTCGCGACGAGGCCAACGGGATCTAGCTTCAGCGCCTCGATTTGCTCCTTCAATAGCTTTGAGTGGTCGATCACGGCGTGAGCGCCGAGATCGAAGCACCACTTTTGTGAATCAGGCCGTGTTGCGGTCGCAACCACGGTAAGTCCGGTGAGGCGGCGCGCCAGCTGGATCAACATTGAACCAACACCACCGGCCCCTCCCGTGATAAGGAGCGTACGTGGGTCGTGGCGTTTGCCAGGTACCGCACCGAGCCGATCGAACAGCAATTCCCAAGCAGTTATTGAGGTGAGCGGAAGTGCGGCTGCCTGTGCAAAGGAGAGCGACGCTGGCTTCTTGCCGACGATCCGTTCGTCGACGAGGTGAAACTCTGAATTGGTGCCTTGGCGCTGTATTGAGCCGGCATAGAACACGTGGTCGCCGGGCTTGTGCAGACTAACATCCGGACCGACTGCATCGACGATGCCGGCCGCATCGAAGCCGAGGATCCTATATTCGCCTTTCGGCGGTTCGGCGCGCTTACGCACCTTGTAGTCGACCGGATTGGCCGAGATCGCCTTAACCGCGACCCTAACGTCCCGCCCGTGCGGCTCCGGCTTGGCGATCTCAAAATCAACCAGCGATTCCGCTGCGTCGATCGGCAGCGATTTTTGGTATCCAACGGCCTTCATGCCTTATCTCCATAAGTTTGGCGGTTGCCCTGCCATGCAATTGTGGACAGAGCCTTGAACGATTTTGCCACTGTGATTCTCCCCTCGATTGATATCGCAACGTCACTCCTCCAGAGTCAGGCCGTAACACTCGGACCTGCTGCGCAGGATGCCTCCGTTACCTTCTCGCCTGTGTACCGGCGCGATTCCATCCGCGGAATTGATCTCCAAACCCCTCGCAGCCAGATGCCGTCACCGCAACAGTATCTTCGAGTTTGATGTATCCCCTGGTGGGATGCTTTAACGCTGTTTCGATCGAAATCACCATTCCAGACTCTAGGGGACGATCCTCATCGTATCCGTCATAGGGGACAGGGCCGATACTGGTCAGGCGTGGACCTTCATGGCTGACGAGTCCCATGCCGTGAGCCAGAAACTCGAGCTCAGGCTTGAGTGGTGACTTATAGATCATCTCATTTGCGACAGCGAATATGTCGCCGCCTCGCGCGCCCGGCCTGATCGGCTTGCGCGCCTCGGCCTGGATGTGATCGATCAAACCAAGTAGATCGACCAATTCGGCGTCAGGCTCGCCGAGAACTCCCATTCGACAGAGGTCGCCGATATAGCCGTGATAATTGCCGGCCGAATCCAGCGATATGATGTCACCAGCTTGCAGCTTTTGTTCAGACGGCGCTCGGTTGAGGTCTCGCCCCGCCGTGATGAGACAATATTCGAACTTCAGACCCCGCTTAACTTCCTCGCGCCGAAGCCTTTCGACCAAATCGTTCTTGGTCATTCCGGGAGCACTATGCGCAAACACGGCTGCCATCGACTGCACGACTCGCTCAGAGGCCTCTCGTAGAAGGTTGAGTTCTGCGGGACTCTTGATGAGACGTAGTCGATCAAGCATGAAGCTTGCCTCCGCGATCCTGCAACCCGAGAGGTTGTCGTGTAGCAGTTCTCCACCATCCAGGGGCAAAAAGGACTTTTCGACTCCGACGGTTAAAGACGACCCACCAATCTTCTTAATGTGCTCAACTGCCAGTCGGACCGCGTCCGTGCTGCTCCATGTTGTAGTTTGCACCGTCGGCGGCCAGAACTTTCCAAGCTCCTTCTCAAAAGTCTCAAGAGCTGCGCCGAAATACGCCGAGTTCTCTGGCCTACGCTTTTGATAGATGAGTACAGGCAAATAGCGGCTCTCCGCGACCGCATCCATGTAGTCAAAGAAAAAGAATCGATACCCACCAAGCAGGTATTGTACGTTGTGCTTGGATGTCACCATCAAGATATCGATTCCGGCCTCATCTAGAAGCCTGTCCAAGCGTGCCTCATCAAACGGCAAGATTTGGCGAGCGATGGTATGCGTAGCGCTCATTGAAAAAAGTCCCTTTAATGTTATGGCTCGGTTGAGCCACGTTGGCGAAGGATGCCGCGGCTGCTTTCGGCTACCGCAAATTCAAGTAAGCCGCGTCGCTTCGGTCCCCCGAAGCGTCGTTATTGTACCGTCACCACTAGGCTGAGAGCAGGCGATCGAGCGAACGCCTTGGCCGCGTGCAAAGCTTCTCAGCTCGCCGGCGCGGAGCTGAATGCCTTGCCTCGTTCTGAGATCTGGACGGTCATAAAGACCTCACGTGAGTCTCTGGCAACTCGTCGAAGGCGAACTGGAGCCAGCCCACCCAATTGCGGTCACTTTCCCTGCGAGCCCTGAAGCGATCGACGCACTTTTTGGAACAAAGCGGGGTTCGCCACGAGTAGTGCCGGACGAGACCAAACTTGCCATCACAAACTGCGCATCGTGCGGCTCTGCCAGATCTAAGAGTTTCGGAGTAGTTTGGCATCGTACTCCCCTCGTGGTTCTATCGAAGCTGTTAGTCGGGGCGAAGGTCTCGACCCAACGTTCTCACACGGCGCTGCCCAGCGGCGAGGGCATCCCGTAAGAGCGCGACCAATATACGAGGGGTCGCTCGGAGCCCGATACGATCTCATCCACGCGTCCGATTAACAGCACGTGCGAGGCAACGGGCCGTGCATCCACGAGCTCGCAGTCGAACGCTGCCACTACGCCTTCCAGATAACGTGGCGTTTCACCAGGTGCGTCCGTCCAGCGAGCTGCTGTAAGGTCGTAGGGGCGCCCTGTCCGCGGCCGCCCCGAAAAGCGCTCGGAATGTTCCACTTGCTCGGCCGAGAGCACATTGATCGTAAAGCGGCGATGCGTGTGCATCGCCTTGCAAAGGGGACTAGTCCCCTTAACAGAAACCAGCACCATCGGAGGATCCGCCGAGACCGATATGAAGGTACCGACCGTAAGCGCCAACCGGTCATCGGGCGCTCCCGCCACAACGACAGCCACGCTCAGCGGCACACGGCTCATCGCCGAGACAAATTGTTCGCGCAGGAGATCGGAGCGGCTGGTGGTGGGCGGTATTGCAGAAGTTGTCATGGCGGAAGCGACCTTCGGAAAGCTCATAACGGTACCGTCAACGCGGCACCTCTGGTGGGTCACTAAAGCGTCGGGTTGTCGATCGGCAGGCCGAGCACAACACGGCCGTGCGTCGTTGCGCTTACATCCCAATTTTGGGTGATATGCCGGTTCGCAGCGGCCATGTCGCAGTAATAACGGGAGAGTGGATTTCGGTCATAGATCGCTCCTCCGCCCGCAGCATCCCAAACGATGTTCACCGCGCGGGTCGCGAGCTGGCCGGCAAAGGTCGCTTCGGCCCGGCAACGCGCGCGCTCCTCGTCAGTGGGTAGACTTCCGGATTCGAGGATCTCCGTCATCTGGTCGCACGCGCCATAGATTAGGAGACGCGCCGCCCTTATGCAGGCTAACGCCTCCGCCACTTTCACGTGTTGCGTGCTAAAATCGGAGACCGGTCGCGACGAGGCGCGCGAGATCCGACCCCGCGCCTGCTCGAGATAGGTCTCCACTGCGCCCTCTGCGATGCCGAGAGAGGAGCTCCCGATGAAAACGCCAAACATACAATATAGAGGAGCGCGCAAATTTATTGGCTCACCTTCGTAACGCGCCTCGCGGGCTCGCATGGATTCGATAGTTGTCGTGCGGTGCTCCGGCACGAAAACCTCATTCAATTCCACGTCGTGGCTGGCGGACCCCTTTAGGCCCATGGCGTACCACGTATCGAGAATTTGATAGTCGCTCCGCGGCACGAGGAAGTGCCGGTCCTCCTCTTGGCCGTCCGGGCCGGGCGTGAACGCGGTGAACAGAGACCAGTCGGCAAGACTCACGCCGCTGACGAAGGGCCAGCGGCCTGACAGCACATAGCCACCGTTCACCCGGCGCGCCCGTCCGATGTTAGGAATGAGAATACCGGACAGCAACGCGGCCGGATTGTTTCGCCAGACGTCCTCCTGCGCTTCCAGTGACCACCGGCACATCATGGAATTGTGCGAAATGTTCTGCACCACCGCCCAGGCGGTGGATCCGCAGGCTTTCCCCAGAGCAATCATGACGTCAACTGCCGCGCGAAACGGCGCGTCGGCCCCGCCAAATCGGGACGGCTGGAAGAGCCGGTGGACTCCGGTTCGTTGGATGTCCTGCCGGGTCGCCTCTGGGGGCTGGCGCAGCGCCTCGGTTTCCGCGGCGCGCTGACGCAAGGCAGGCGCAAGCTCGCGAGCTCGCTTCACGAGTTCTTCTGGGGTTCCCACGGGTTCAATGGCGGGAAAAACTTCGTGGCTGAGGGCGGTTTGGGTTTTCACGGCGGTTCTCCGTTCGAGGTTTTTTTAGAACGTGCGTTTTATAAAACATACGTTACATAAAACCGACATGCAAGCCCTTTGTGCAAGCGTCGGTTCGCCGCGGCGCGCTCGGTTCCGCAACGATTCCGAGGCAGTTCTTTAGAATGGGCGTTTGAACTGAGGGAGATTTGATATAGAATAGACGTTCGATATGAGGATGAGATGCCAAAGCTTGGAATGGAAGCGATCCGCCGACGGCAGGTGATGGATGCGGTCATTCACATCTTGTCGACCCAGGACTGGCGCGACCTCACCATTAGAGAGGTGAGCGACGTTGCCGGCATTTCTTCGGGTGTCGTCACCCACTATTTTAGCAACAAGCGCGCCTTGACACTGGACGCGATCAACGACGCTATTCTCCAGTACGTCAAGGCGCTAGGGAAGATCGAGCACCGACGCGGCGCTATCGTGGACCGGCTGATAGCCCTCATCGACTTCGTCAGCCAGCCCTCGCCTCCCGGTATCCCGGATTGGCGGTTCTGGCTCGGCTTGCTGGGCCGCATGCCATTCGACCGTGTGTTGCAGGCCGAGGTGCAGAAGGTTCACCGGCTTTATGCGGAGATTGTCGCGCGGCTGATCGAAGCCGGCATCGAAGGGCGCGAGTTCCGTCCCGATCGCACGCCCCAGGACATCGCGCTAAAGTTCGTCAGCGCCGCTGTCGGGATGTACGCGCTCATGGTCGCCGATCCGCAAGATATGCCACCCGAGCGGTGTCGTCGGCTGCTGCTGGACCTGCTGGGTCAGGATCTCGGCCTGACCCTCGCAGAGATGCCAGCAGCACCGGCGCGGCTGATCTCGAAGCCAGCCTAATCCTGGCTTTGATATGTTCAATGGTGTGAAGGCAACGAACTCAGATATCAAAACGGAGCGCGACTCTTGACCGTTATCCGCCCCCACGACTTCAAGGGCAAGCGCGTGCTCAGCCAAGACCTGATCAGCAGCGCGCAGAGCCTCATCGAGGCGCTGAAGGAGCGGGCAGACGAGGCCGAGCGAAATCGCTGCCTGCCCGATGAGACTTGTCAGGACCTTCGCCGTTTGGGGTTGTCGCGGCTGCTTCAGCCGGAGCATTTCGGCGGTGCGGAGGGATCGGTTGAGCACTTCGTGGACGTAATGATCCCAGTCGCCAGCGGCTGCCCCTCGACAGCCTGGTGCCTAGCCCAGTACATCTTCCACAACTATATGATTGCCCGGTGGCCGGTACAGGCTCAGGAGGAGGTGTGGAGCGATCCGAACAACCTCGTGAGCGGCATTCTCGTCCCGCGCCTCGGCAAAGCCCGGAACGTCGTGGGCGGCTATGAACTGACCGGCGAATGGCCCTTCGTCAGCGGCGTACAGCCCTCCGACTGGTGCCTGCTCTCCGGAATGGTGGAGCAGGATGCGGCTCCAGACGAGGAGCGATATTTCCTCGTTCCAACTCGCTTGGTCACGATACTCGATACGTGGAATCCCATTGGCCTGCACGGCTCCGGAAGTCACGACGTGCGGGTCGACCAACTTTTCGTACCCGAACATCTCAGCTTGTCGATCAAGCATCTGAAAGGCGGCGACTTTCCCGGGAAGGCGCTCAATCGCAGCGCCGTCTTCCGTCCGCCTATCTACATGGTCAGCGGCATTTTGCTCGCAGCCGCGCTGATCGGTATGACACAAGCGATGTTCGAGAACTTCCTTTTGCAATCACGCCACCGCAGGTCCCTGATGAGCAGCGAGGAGACGGCGAGCTACGCCACCCATCAGGTGCGGGTGGCGGAGGTATCAGCTTCGCTGCAGGCCGCCGAGATGCTCATTCGGGCCGATTGCCGGGAAATCATGGAGTTGGCCTCTGCCGACTATTCGCCAACGCCAGTTGAGCGATCAAACTATCGCTGCAACTCGGCATATGCCGGGCAGCTCGCGCGGCGCGCGGCTGAAACGGTGTGGGATCTCACCGGAGCGCGGGGGGCCTACGCGACCAACCTGATTGCCCGACTTTACCGCGATATCGCCGTCGCGTCGCGGCACGCCGCGATGAATTGGGAGATCAATGCGACCGAACACGGTCGCGCCCGTCTGAGGCTGCCCCTCACAAACCCGTCGCTTTAAGCGCAAAAACTTTTTCCGTGGAAGCTTGACAACTTTTTTTAGATGGTATGTTCTATATAAATAAATGGTTGGTGTGCCCCGATGAGGCCGCCTTCGAATGTTCCGCAGCCAGAGCACATGGGAGGTTTTATGCGTGACTTGCTTGGTCTGACCAAACAGCTTGTTGAGGGCCGCGTTTCACGACGCGAACTCATGAAGTCAGCCGCGATGTATGGCGCTGCCACTGCAACCCTCGGCGCGGGCGGCTTTTCGGCGCGCGCCGCGACTGGTCCATTGGTTGGGTTCAGCTTTCCCAGCTTTGATGCCTTCCGCTGGCCTCATGACCGTCACTATTTCCAGACTCGCGCCGACGAACTGGGGCTTCGATACATAATTCAAGGCGCCAATGAAGACGTTGCGACCCAAGACACCCAGATTGACGCCATGCTCTCTCAAGGCATCAAAGTGCTCGTGATTATTCCGGTGAACGTCGAGGCGGCGAAGAAGATTGTCGAGCGCGTCAAGCGCGAGGCTAACATTCCGATCATTTCGTACAACTATGTCATTCCTTCTCCGGCGATCGACTATTGGGCGGCGCGCGACAATTATCTTGTTGGCGAACTTCAAGCCAAGCAGGCCCTAAAGGAGGCTAAAAAGGGCAATTGGGCGCTCGTCAGCGGACCTGAAGGAATAGACGTGGCGCGTCAAAAGACTGAGGGAGCGCTAAGAATTCTCAAGCCGTACATAGATTCCGGAGAGATCAAAATCGTGTCGCACCAATGGCACGATAATTGGCGCCAAGAGTCGGCTCTCAAGCAAATCGAGGATGCACTGACGAAAAACAACAACAATATCCAGGCCGTAGTCTCTAACGAGGAAGGTTTGGCGCTGGGCGCGCTCCAGGCGCTGACGGAGCAGAGATTGAACGGCAAAGTCTGGCTTTGCGGAGAGGATGTATGGCCCGAAGGCGCTCGTGCGATCGTCAGGGGTGACATGGCAATGAGCGCCTGGACTGACCTCATCCAAATGGGACGCGTCACCGCAGAGGCAGCGTTGGCCCTTACTCGGGGTGAGGTGCCGAAAACCAACGAGACCCTTGATGTGGGCAGCAAGAAAATTCCGGGAATGCGGATTCAGTCACGAGTTGTGAACAAAGAGACTTTGCCTGACTTTCTCAAACTGACCGATTGGTTGAAGCCGGAAGATATCGGCCTCAAGGCAGGGTAAACGCAAATGGACGCGTCCGTGGCATCAGCCACCTTAAGCGGGAACGATGCCGGCGAATTGCTGCAACTCGACGGAATTACCGTCGAGTTCGGCGCCAACCGCGCTCTTGACAACGTAAGCTTCGACGTCTCGGGCGGAGAGGTTGTCGGCTTGATGGGGGCAAATGGTGCCGGAAAGAGTACGCTTGCAAAGGTTATCGTCGGTGAGATCCCGTATGGATCTTACCGCGGGAGCGTGACCTGCAGCGGCAAATTGGCAGCGTTCACCGACTCAAGAGATGCCCATCGTGCCGGCGTTGCTCTCGTTCACCAGGAAGGTTCCGTTGTTTCCCAGCTGACTATCGGTGAGAACGTGATGCTCGCGATCGAGCCCTCTCGTTTCGGCATTATCGATTGGAAGGGGTTGCACGCTCGAGCGGACGCCGCATTGAGCAGGCTCGGGTTAGCAATTGATACGCGAGCGCAGCTCGCCGGGCAGGGCGGAGTCGCTATGATGGAACAGGTGGAGATCGCTCGCGCGATTGCGAGTGGTAGTCGAGTGTTCGTCTTCGATGAATCGACATCGGCGCTCGGTGCTGGTGAGATCACAGTGCTTCTCCAGCGTATGCGCGAGCTTGCCGCTCAGGGCGCGGGCATTATCTTCATCTCTCATCGCACCGATGAAATCTTGCGGGTCTGTGACCGTGTTGTTGTGCTTCGTGATGGCCGTGTCGCATTGGATGCGCCAAAGTCGGCTCTCGACCATGGAGCGATCGTGCGGGCTATGCTCGGCAGCGGCCGGGACAATGTCATTTCGGCCGGTCGAAGCGCGCCTTCAGGGCAGCGCAAAACGGCGGTAAGGCTCAACGGATGGAGCCTCTCGCGGTCCTTAGAATCTCCGCGCGACGTTGGCCCAATCGACCTAGAGGTCGCGGCGAACGAGATCGTTGCAGTCTACGGGCCCCTAGGGGCGGGAAAGTCTGAGCTCCTGCAGTCGCTGTACGGATTCATGCCGAAACTGACGAGCGGCGTGATCGAATTGGCCGGCGTCCGGTTCCGGCCGCGAAGTCCACGCGAATCGATCCTAGCCGGTGTTGCCTATGTCTCAGCCGAGCGCCAGCGCGATGGCGTCGTGCCACAACTTTCTGTGTTGGAAAACATGATGTTGGGCTGGCATCGCGGACCTCCACGTCGGAAGGGGCCTATTGTTGATCCTGCAAGATGCGCAGATCTCTGCAGATCGATGATCCGCGACTTAGCCATTCGCACGCAGGGACCGGATCAGCCGATAACGGCCCTCAGTGGTGGCAACCAGCAAAAGGTTCTGTTGGCGCGAGCTCTCATCAACGAACCGCGTCTGGTCTTGCTCGATGAGCCAACGCGCGGAATCGACTTGGGCGCAAAGCAAGACGTGTATCGGCTGGTGCGAAAGCTCGCATCCACCGGAACTGCCGTGCTGTACGCGACAATGGAAGAGTCTGAGGCGCTACAACTTTCCGACCGAGTCTTGGTGCTACGCGATGGAAGGCAAGTCGCGCTAATCAAATCGAAAGACACCAACTCTCACGAACTGCTCGCATTAGCGGGCGGGCTGCAATAAACTCAACGATGGGACTGCAATGACAACGATAGCTGAATCGAAGAGCGACGCGATTGCGGTTACTTCTTCAGAAGCGAGGCCCGCGCCGCCGCCCCGGGCAAACTCAATCATCTCCCTCTTGCGGTCGGCCGCAGGATTGCTCTTGGCGATCGCGATCGTTTGGATCGCCTTCTCCATTCTGACAGACGGCGTATTTGTCAGCGACCGAAATTTGACCAATCTCATGCGGCAGACCGCCATGACTGCCATGGTTGCCATCGGGATGCTCGTGGTCGTCGTCCAGGGCGAAATCGACCTCTCCGTAGGATCGTTCCTGAGCCTTTGCGTTACGGTGATCGCTATGATCGAGGTGAGCGGCGTTGTGGGCGTCTGGGGATCCATCGCGGTAGCTCTCTGTATGGGGATCCTCGTTGGCTTGTGGAACGGCATCTGGGTTGCTCGCTTCGGTCTTCCGTCGTTCGTGGCAACCCTCGGTGGCTTGATGCTATTTCGAGGATTGGCGCTTGCGCTCTCGGGCGGGCGTACTATCACTGGCGTTTCCGACCAAATCCGCTTCTTCGGCGAAGCCTTTGTTACCGGGCCTGCGCTCTGGGTTTTTATCGCAGTGGCTGCCATCATATCACTCTGGCCGCTGCGTAACCTCGGAGAGGACAGCCAACGTCGGCGTGCATTCGTTCGAGCTGGCTTGGGATTCGCCAGTGTGATCTTGCTTGGCTGGGCGACGCTCTCTTATCGCGGGTTACCCGTGCCGGTGGCCATCACATTGGCTACGGCGGCGCTAGTCTCGTGGATGCTGACCAACACCGTGTGGGGGCGTCATGTATATGCGGTTGGCGGCAATCGCGACGCCGCTAGGTCAGCGGGCATACCCATCACCATGCACCTGATGATTTCATTCGTCCTCATCGGAGTGTTGACCGCCGTCGCGGCACTGATCCTGGTTGGACGGCTCGGCTCCGCGCCGCCAGAATCCGGTCTGTTCCTCGAACTGAACGCGATCGCGGCTGTTGTCATTGGCGGAGCAAGTCTCTATGGCGGCACCGGCACCGTTTCCGGCGTCTTACTGGGCGCGCTACTAATGCAAAGCCTCGCAAATGGTCTTTCGTTGCTGAATGTGCCGACGGCCTACCAAAACATCACAAGCGGGATTGTTCTAATGCTCGCCGTCTACATCGATGTGCTGTCCAAGCGTGGGGGGAAGCTATTCTCGCGCCCTTGAAAAAAGTCCCAGCAATCCTGCTGCTGCTTCCTGCGGCCGCAGGAGCCTTTGCTTTCGGATATGCGGCGAGCAGCCTCGGCAACCACTCGCGTGCAATGCGCCGCGCGCTCCGATGGGACTGGCGAACCGTCTGCTACGGGCCGATCGAGATTCGTACGCCTCCCACATGGGGGGAAATCGAACAAGGGCCTGACGGCATGCTTGTCCTCCACAACCGGCCACCAAGGCAGCGAGTCGATGGTGATGCTGTTTGGTATGCATCAGCTATCGAGCTCAGGATATATCAAGGCAGCCAGGCTTGCCCAATCGTGGACGGCGCGACGAGCTCGTGGAGCCGCCGGTTGGGGTCTCCGGAAGCGTCATTGATCGCGGACTTACATGTCGCCAGGGGCGTGACGTCAGCTAGGACGAAAGAGGCTCAACGCGTACTTCATTCGCTGCGTCTCACGGGAGACCCTGGTTCGATCGTTTGGCCTGCGCAAAATCCAGCTATGGCAAGTGTCGCACTGCGTTCAGTTCTTCCACCACACAATTCGAACGTTGCCCGCGACTTCGAGAGCTTTTAGGTCTCGCACAGAGATCACAGCCGACGGTAAGCGGTGATCGATTCATCGTCGAACGGTGATCGCGAGTTTTCTTTGGCGATGATCGACTCGCCCGATGAATGAGAGCAGTGGAGTATCTCTTGCAAGATCTTTGGCGTCTGTCGGCCACCGAACTCGCCGGCCTCATCAAATCGAAAAAGGTTTCGGCGAAAGAAGCTGCGGAGGCGGGGCTTGCCCGGCTTGACGCGGTCAATCCAAAGATCAACGCGGTCGTCGATCACCGGCGCGACGACGTGGTGGCGCAGGCAGCATCTATCGATGTGGCAATTGCGCGTGGCGATGATTTGGGGCCGCTGGTCGGAGTACCCGTTACGATCAAGATCGGTGCCGACCAGCAAGGCTTTGCCACCACGGACGGCATGAAGCTGCAGCGCGGCAACATCGCTAGGGTCGACAATCCGGCGGTCGCTAATCTGCGCAGGGCCGGCGCCATCTTGCTCGGCCGCACCAACTGCCCAACCGCATCCTACCGCTGGTTCACCACCAACCTCATCCATGGCGATACCAAGAACCCGCGCGATCCGGGTATCACACCAGGCGGTTCGTCCGGCGGCGCGGGTGCGGCAGTCGCAACGGGCATTGGGCACATTGCCCACGGCAGCGATATAGCGGGCTCGATCCGCTATCCCGCCTATGCCTGTGGCGTGCATGGTTTGCGGCCCAGCCTGGGCCGCATCCCGGCCTTCAATCCTTGCTCAGAAGGGCGTCCGATAGGTCCGCAGATCGGGGCGGTCTCCGGTCCCCTGGCGCGCACCATCAACGATCTGCGCATTTCACTGGCGGCGATGTCGGCGCCCGATGCTCGCGACCCCTGGTACGCGCCAGTGGCGCTCGAAGGACCGCCAAGGCCGAAACGAGTAGCGATGTGCCTAAACCCCGATGGCCTCAACCCCGTGCCCGAGGTGGTTGCCGCTGTGGAGGACGCCGGCAAGCGGCTGCAACGCGCAGGCTGGCTCGTCGAGAAGATTGAAGATACCCCATCCATGCACGAGCCAGCCGATATCCTGACTAAGCTCTGGCTCGGCGATGGCTACGAGGCCCAGCTCGAAATGGCCGAGCGCGAGGGCGATCCAGGCGCGCTGGCCTGCTTGCGCGGTATCCGCGACAAGGTACATCCGTTCGATCTTTCGAAGGCGTTGACGCGGCGCGATACGCTGACGCGTGCGTGGTTTGCCTTCCTTGACAAATATCCGGTGCTGCTGATGCCGGTATCAGGCGAACTGCCGTTTCCCGATCATCTCGACCTAAAGGATGCTGCGTCATTCGCGCGGGTGTGGCATGCCCAGCTGCCACAGATTGCCATTCCCTTTATGGGCCTTCCAGCGCTAACGGTTTCAACCGGACTGGTCGGACGGGTCCCGGTAGGTGTGCAACTGGTGGCGGGCCGCTACCGAGAAGATTTGTGCCTCGCTGCGGGCGAAGCGATCGAGGCGGGCGGCACGCCGTCTGCCGCGATTGACCCGGAAAACTAGGAGCAGGACGATACCGACCGCTGCGCCCTCGATCGTGTGCCGCTGCAGTGGTTTGCCAGACAGGTACTCGTGATGGCCGTGATTGCGGGTCGTGTTGCAAAAAGCGCAGGCCATTCTCGCACGGATTCGCTGTTATCGGCTTTCCGCAACCAATCAGCAGTATCTATGGAGCTGCCTATGACGATTCCCCTGGTCGCCATCTTCGTCGCTAAGCCCGGCGCGGAGGAAAAGCTCGAAACCCTATTCCGCGGCGCAATCGCGACTACTCTCAAGGAAGAGGGCTGCATCAGCTATCAGCTCAACCGCGACCTTGACCAGCCACGCCGCTTCGTCTGGACCGAAGAGTGGGAAAGCCGCGAACTTTTAGATAAGCACATTGCCGCTCCTCATATCACGGCGCTATTGACCGAGATACCTGACCTCGTCGAAAGCGCCGAGGTGATCCCGCTTGGCAAAATCGACGGCGGTGCGGCATGAAGAAGATCAGTGCTTGTCGCCTACACCGCGACGAGTGGGATCCACAATGAGCAATTGCATGCTGTTCGGGAGTAGTCTTGCTCGTATTAGATCAACCTCTCATTCGCACCGTCGGATCCAGGATTGCAGCGCGTCCTGTAAACAGCTGGCGCGTTCCCACGCGCGATATGCTCGCTGCGGAGCGACGTGTGATCGAAATGCGTGAGATATGGCGCTCGGTCGGAGACGCGAGCCCGTGCGAAGAGTTTTTCCGCGGCAACCGCCGGAAGCGTGAAGCAACGAGGGGGCTCGACACTCTCGTTTGGGCTTCGAAGCGGCCCTTGGATCTTAGGCTAAGGTGAACTCGAGCTACTGGACTTGGTCCTCTTGAAGTCAACCAGCGTCTCGATCGGAAGCGCTGTATTGTACTTGACTTGCTTGAGCGCGAAGCTGGAGCGGATGTTCGCGACCCCCGCCGTTTTGGCGAGCTTTTCGACTATGAGCTGCTGCAACGAGACAACGTCTCGCACTACAACTCGTAGCAAATAGTCAGAATCTCCCGACATCAGGTAGCACTCCATCACTTCAGGCAGAGTCGCCATTGCCTGCTCGAACACGTTAAGTCGCCCCTCCGTCTGCTTCTCCAAGGTGACATGAACGAACACGCTGATAGCAGATCCGAGGCGAACTGGATCGAGGAGAGTCACACGACGTGAAATTACGCCGCCTGCCTCTAACTGTTTGACGCGCGCCAGGCAGGGCGACGGGGAGAGGCCAACTCGCGCAGCCAAGTCTACGTTCGATAGGCTGGCGTCCTGCTGGAGCTGCGTCAGAATCTTTAGGTCGATCGCATCAAATTTCGGAAGCGGCATAATGTGCTTAAACGCCTCTGCTCTGCAGTAGGAGTAGCGGTTCTGGGTGGTTCACGCAACGTCTTCAGTATGACGTGCTTTCGCATGTGGTGCTAGTAGATCTCAAAGCAATGCATGACGAGTGCTCAATGATCCACGATGTCGAGACCGCCCGCAAGAACGCGACGTCCGCAATTGAAGATGTCGATCCGATGGAAACCGCAGATTGGCTTGCTTCACTCGCAACCCTTTACCGCAATGGGGGAGTCGGAAGGGCTCGATTCGTCCTGTCCGCTCTCGACGCACGCGCGAAGGAGCTCGGTGTAATTTCGGAAGCGCTGCCGTTTTCACCATATCGCAACTCGATTCCGTTGCAGTCGCAACCTCCATTCCCTGGCGATATCGACATCGAAACGCGTATCACCGCGATAATTCGCTGGAACGCACTGGCGATGGTCGTGCGCGCCAACAAGGCCTACGGAGAACTCGGGGGGCACATCGCGAGCTATGCGTCCGCCGCGGAGATATTCGAGATCGGTTTCAACCACTTCTTCCGCGCGTCAACGAAGTGCTCAGAGGGTGATGTCATCTATTTCCAGCCGCATTCGTCGCCAGGGGTCTATGCGCGGGCTTACCTCGAAGGTCGCCTGACTGAAGACCAACTCAAGCGGTATCGCCAAGAATTGAGCGGCGACGGATTATGTTCGTACCCTCATCCCTGGCTGATGCCGGATTTTTGGCAGGTGCCGACGGGGTCAATGGGCATTGGTCCTATCAGCGCAGTCTATCAAGCGCGTTTCATGAGGTATTTGCAGCACCGCGGTTTGGCGGTTACCGAGGGCCGACATGTATGGGGCGTTTTTGGCGATGGTGAGATGGATGAGCCCGAGTCGATCGCGGGCTTGTCGATCGCTGCGCGCGAGCGCTTGGATAACCTGACTTTCGTCATTAATTGCAACTTGCAGCGTCTGGACGGCCCGGTTCGCGGAAACGGCCAGGTGATCCAAGAACTTGAAATGCTCTTCCGAGGTGCCGGCTGGAATGTGATAAAGGTGCTGTGGGGATCGGAGTGGGATCAGATCTTTGCCCGTGATACCGAGCACGCGCTGCTTCGCCGCTTCGCGGCTACGGTCGACGGCAAATATCAGACCCTCGGCGCAAAGGATGGCGCGTACAATCTTGCTCACTTCTTCAATGAAGATCCGGAGGTGCGAGCGCTAGTTTCTCACATGTCTGACCGAGAAATCGACGCCTTACGACGCGGCGGACATGATTTTCGCAAACTCTTCGCGGCTTTCGCTGCTGCCAAGGCAACTAAGGGCAGGCCAACGGTCATTTTGGCGAAGACCAAAAAAGGGTTCGGTATGGGCGGCGCCGGCGAGTCCCGCATGACATCGCACCAAGCCAAAAAACTGGACGTTGAGGCGCTCTACGCTTTTCGCGACCGGTTTTCGATTCCGCTCAGCAACGAACAGGTCGAGCGTCTGGAATTCTATCGGCCGGACGATAATAGCGCAGAGCTGAGGTACTTGCGTGCAAGACGTGAGGCGCTCGGAGGATACCTTCCGTCGAGAAGGCGGTCTGCACCACCGGTTCGTGTACCGGACCTTCAAGCCTATGCAGAATTCGCTTTGAAGAGCGATGGAAAGGAGATGTCGACCACGATGGCTATCGTGAGGCTCTTCTCCAACCTTCTCAAGGAAAAAGAGATCGGCCCGCGCGTGGTTCCTATTGTCGCAGACGAGGCGCGAACGTTCGGAATGGCGAATCTTTTCAGGCAAGTAGGTATCTACTCGCCTGTCGGGCAGTTGTACGAACCAGAAGACGCTGGCTCGATGCTTTACTACAAAGAGGCGCTTGACGGCCAGCTCCTTGAGGAAGGAATCACGGAGGCGGGCGCAATTTCATCCTGGACCGCTGCCGCAACCTCGTACAGCGTCCATGGTCTCGCGCTGTTGCCGTTCTATATCTACTATTCGATGTTCGGATTTCAGCGCATCGGTGACCTTATATGGGCCGCTGCGGATCAACGAGCCCGAGGATTTCTAATCGGTGCAACTTCAGGGCGTACCACACTTGGCGGCGAAGGCCTTCAGCATCAAGACGGATCCAGCCACATTATGGCTGCCTCCATTCCAAATTGCAGGGCGTACGATCCAGCTTTTGCGTACGAGGTCGCCGTTATTCTCGACTACGGTATGCGGGCAATGCTCGAAGAGGGGCGGGATGAATTTTATTACCTGACGGTAATGAACGAGAATTACCCGCAGCCCTCTCTGCCAAAGGATATCCAGTCGGACATTATCAAGGGCCTTTACTGCGTTAGCCGTAGCTCGGCGGCGGATGGAGTGCCGCATGTGCGACTGGTGGGCTCCGGAGCTATTCTCCCCGAGGTGATCGAGGCGGGAAAGGCGTTGGAGCGCGATTGGGGGATTTCACACGAGATTTGGTCGGCGACCAGCTATTCCGAGTTGGCTCGCGACGCGCGCGAGGTCGAAAGGCGTAACCGCCTGAATCCCCTGGCCGAGCAGGCGAAGAGTCATTTGAGCATATGTCTTTCCGGGGATGCGCCGGTCGTGGCTGCTTCTGACTATGTTCGGGCGTATCCCCAACTCGTGGCCTCGTACATCGAGGCGCCTTGTACAGTACTCGGCACCGATGGATTCGGCCGGAGCGACACGCGATCGGCTCTTAGATCCTTCTTCGAGGTAGATCGACATCAAGTCATCGTCGCGGCCTTGTCAGCCTTGGTGCGCTCGGGCGCTGTCGATAAGCAGCGGGTCGCTGAAGCGATCTCGCGATACGGCGTAGCCGTCGACACTCCGTCGCCATGGTCGGTTTGAGGCGAAGGGAAACTTGCTATGGGTAAGTTAGTCAACGTGTTTCTGCCAGATATCGGCGATTACAAGGATGTTCCTGTCGTCGAGATCAACGTCAAGGTTGGCGACGTGGTCTCGATCGATGAGCCATTGCTGACGATCGAGTCGGATAAGGCGACAATGGAGGTACCATCGCCGTCCGCTGGTATTGTAAAGGAACTGAAAGTCGAGGTCGGAAGCCGCGTTTCGCGCGGTACTGCACTAGCAATCATCTACGAAACCACCGCCGGCAATGGTCGTTTAGTCGAAGCGTCGGAAAAACTTCCGTCGACTTCCCCTCCGGAGGGGCCGGTCGCGGAATTGGCGGAGGCTATAAAGCCTACGGCGGAAGCTTCTGCCAGAGTCTCGAATGTCGACGCGCACGCAACTCCTTCGGTGAGAGCGCTTGCGCGGGAATTCGGGGTGGATCTAGAAAACATCGAGCCCACCGGGTCGAAGGGGCGTATCTTGCGCGAAGATGTTGCCGCTTACGTTAAGCGGGGCCTCAGTTCGGACGCAGGACCGAGTCGGGCCGTGGCAAGGTCAGGTGCCGCCCTAGAGTGGCCTCGCGCAGACTTCGAAAAGTACGGCTCGGTTGAGCGGGTCGCCCTCACGCGAATTCAGAGGTTGGCCGGGGCAAACCTGTCTCGCAACTGGCAGATAATTCCTCACGTCACCAATTTCGACAAAGCCGATGTAACTGATGCTGAACAGTTCAGGCAAGCAGTAAATGGCGGAGAAAACCAAGGCGCGAAGCTTACTATAGTTTCGCTTCTTATCAAGGCGTCCGCCCTCGCTCTCAAAGCGTATCCGCGCTTCAATTCGTCGTTGGACGGTGAAGATCTGGTCCTGAAGAAGTACGTCCACGTTGGTTTTGCGGTTGATACGCCTAAAGGATTGTTGGTCCCGGTCATTAGGGATTGCGACCAGAAGGGACTCTCGGAGATCGCATTGGAAATGCGCTCCCTCGCCGACAAAGCGGTTGCTGGCACGTTGCCGGCGACCGACATGCAGGGTGGATGCTTTTCGGTCTCATCATCGGGCGGCGTCGGCGGCACGGGATTTACGCCAATCATCAATGCGCCAGAGGTAGCCATCTTAGGTGCTGGCCGATCGAGTCCGGAGGCGGTCTGGGACGGAGCTTCCTTCAAGCCGAGGCTCATGTTGCCAATCAGTCTTTCTTGGGACCATCGAGTCGTCGACGGTGTCGCGGCAGCTAGGTTTTTGGGGCATGTGGCAGGGACGCTAAGCGATCTGCGTCGTCTCTCACTTTGAGGTTCGCGTATGGATGAAATAATTGAAATCCGCGTCCCGGATATCGGCGATTTTGCGGACGTTCTGGTTATCGAGGTCCTGATAAAAGAGGGTGATCATATTGTTGAGGAGCAAGCGCTCCTATCGCTGGAATCGGACAAAGCAACAATGGAAGTCCCGTCACCTTGGGCAGGGCGGATTGAAAGCGTTGCATTGGCGGTCGGCGATAAGGTTTCGAAAGGAACGGTTATCGCTAAGATATCGCGATCGTCGACTCCGCGATCGCTTGGAACGTCGCCAATTGAGCGGCAAAGCGAAATCGTCCCTGGCGTCGAGTTCGATTTAGTGGTGATCGGAGCAGGTCCGGGTGGATACTCGGCGGCTTTTCGCGCCGCTGATCTGGGACTGAAAGTGGCGCTCGTGGAGCGCCATAGCGTGCTCGGTGGGGTATGTCTCAACGTTGGTTGTATCCCATCGAAGGCGCTTCTCCATATTGCTGCAGTCAAGGAAGAGGCCCAACGCATAGCCGCGCACGGCGTCCGCTTCGAAGAAGCTATAATAGATCTTGGCGCCCTGCGGTCTTTCAAGGACGGTACCGTCAAACGTCTTACGGACGGTCTGGGCCAAATGGCGAAGGCACGCAAAGTCGAAATCATCGAAGGATCTGCCAAGTTTGCGTCTGCGCATCATCTAATCGCGAGCACGGACGAAGGCAAGATGCGGTCGGTCCGCTTCAAAATGTGCGTAATTGCCACAGGATCATCGGCCGTTCGCCTACCGATGTTGCCACTAGATGCACGCGTTGTCAGTTCTACGGGTGCTCTCGGATTGCGATCTGTTCCAAAGAGAATGCTTGTTGTCGGCGGTGGCATCATCGGACTCGAAATGGCTACCGTTTACAGTGCCCTTGGAGCTCGCGTCGACGTCGTGGAGCGATTGCCCGAACTATTGACCGGTGTCGATCCCGAAGCAGTCTCGATTTGGCGAAAGCGGAATGCGCATCGATTTGGCCACGTTTGGCTTGGAGCGTCGGTGGAGAAGGCTACAATCGAAACCGACCACATTCTTGTAAACATCAGAGGTGAGTCAGTCGAGCAATATTCCTACGATCTCGTCCTTCAATCCGCCGGCCGAACGCCCAACACCGACTCACTCCAATTGGAATCGATAGGGCTTCGATGCGACGCGCGCGGCTTTATTCCGGTCGACAAACAGATGCGGACTCAAATCCCGAACATATTTGCCATCGGCGATATTGTCGGAGATCCGATGTTAGCGCACAAAGCCGTGCATCAAGGACATGTCGCGGCCGAGGCTGCAGCCGGAATGAAGACCAATTTTGATGCGAAGATCATACCTAGCGTTGCTTATACCGATCCGGAAATCGCGTGGGTTGGTCTCTCTGAGCGCGACGCCTTGGCGGCAGACCAGACTGTCCGATCGGTAAAATTTCCGTGGGCCGCATCGGGACGGGCAATCGCATCTGATGCAGCGTATGGAATGACGAAGCTTATCTTCGACGCAGAGCGCGATCGTGTGGTGGGCGGGGTGATCGTAGGGCCTCATGCCGGGGATATGATCGGCGAAATCTGTCTAGCTATCGAGATGGGGGCCGATGCTGTTGACATCGGAAGGACGATTCATCCTCATCCGACGCTAGGGGAGACCATAGGAATGGCGGCGGAAGTGTTCGAAGGCGTCTGCACCGACTTGTTGCCTGCCTCAAAGCCTCGCTCGAGGAAGTGATCTACGCAGTCGACATAGGGCGCAACAATCGAGATTCGGCCGCCTCCCTGGCCGGTCCATGGGGCAAGTCGTTGTGAGCCCCAGCACTTGGGTCTGGCATGAGCATCATGCCGGTGAGATCAAGTCCTTGCTTATCTGCGGCCGCTCGTCAATGTAGGGCATGTCGGCGGGAGAGTAGCAGGCATTTTCCTCGTCTAAATAAACGGAAAATGGAACGTGCTTCGCTTAGCAGTGAGTATAGCCGAGGTGCGCTGCGACTCGAATGCACGTTGATGCCCAGGTGAGAACGGCTATGCTTCAGCAGATGGTTCGAACATTCGTTGGATTCAAAGCTGCTCTTGTCGCCATGCATGTGAAGAATAGCACGATCGAGGCTGGTTCAGGCTGGTGCACTATGAGCTACGTATCAACTTATGAAAGAGCGGTTGGATGTACATTAGTAGGCACCGTGGTTCGAGGGCAGGCTGAGCGAAAAAGGTGAACGGTTGACTGACATCCCTTCCGCCAAAAATGGGCGCTCCTATCGAGAGCCAAGATCTTATTTCGTCGAGAATTCTGGCACTCAGTGAATATTCATGGCTACGTTGCAATTCAGGGCACGCGGTCCTCAGCCGAAAACTTGAAGGTACCCCACATCAACGGGCCGCATGTCAGTCACGCTATGGCAGCGACGGCAGGTACGAACCATCGAACGACGGACCGGCGCACTCCTGATCTTTGACGGTATTTGAACACACGCCCACCTCCAACGTCGTAGCGGCAGTCTTGACCACGCTGGCAGCGCTGATCAGTCGATTGACTCCGACAGGTGTCGCAATCGCCGAAGCGCGACGGCGCAAATGTTTCTGTGAATTCAAGACCACGAAATTGCGGTGGGTATACGGTCGGCATTTGTCCGTCAGACTTGAAGAAATATGCTTGCAAATCAACTACGACACGGTGTCCGAAATGATAGAGTGGGAGTAGGGCAATCGGCTGGTAATGCGCGCTTTAGCGTAGCTTCGGTGAGGTGGGTCTCACTCGCATGAGAGCTGTTCGTCCCGACTTAACTCGAACGAGCTCAGCGCTCCAGCTCATTTTTTGCTGGCGGAGTACCGCGTCGAACCACAGCGTGCAGAAGAGCTGGAGTTGCTAAAGAGGCCGCCCGCGATTAGCGTTGTGCCCACGAACTTATGTTTCTGCACAGCGCTGGCTGAGAAATGATGTAGTCCGCCTCATCAATTGACATCTATGAGTTTGGGGGCGCGCTGCTCGACTGCCGCCGATCATTGTCTTGGATCCGGTTACCTGTACTTCGCCGAGAGCGGCGTTGACGCCGATTGATCCGGATTTGTATTGTGGATTTCATAGGCTGCATCATTCGTGATATCGATGACGGTATGTCATGAACCTCAGATCTGTTGCTTAACCTTTGGTCGCTCTGATCACAGACCTTCACCTAACCCGTCTGCCGACAGGATTGGCCTTAGTCAACCCGCAATGAGCAATGCGCTCTTCAGGCTGCGCCACATCTTCAAGGACGAGATTCTGTCCGGACGGCCAACGGCATGCAGGCCACCCCGCGTGCGATCGAACGGGAGAGCCGGTGAAGCGGCTTCTGCGGCAGTTGGAGCGCCTTCTGGACAGAAGCGACAAGCCGCGAGCAGGTGTTGTTGCTCACTTGCCGCCAGTGACATCCAGGAATGTGCCAGTAACGAACGAGGCCTCGGCGCCAGCCAGCCACAGGATTGCGCGTGCCACCTCTTCAGGCTGGCCGCCCCGTCCCATCGGAATCGTGTCCTTGACGCGATCCACGCGACCCGGCTCTCCGCCGCTCGCGTGCATCTCGGTATAGATGTGTCCGGGGCGAATGCAATTGACGCGGATTCCGTCTCGCGCGACCTCCTTGGCAAAGCCAATCGTGAATGTCTCAAGAGCGCCCTTTGATGCCGCGTAGTCGACATATTCGCCCGGACTGCCTAGACGAGCTGAAGCCGACGAGACGTTGACCACGGCGCCGCCCCGCCCGTTGTGACGGTAGGACATCCTCTTGGCGGCCTGCTGTGCGCAGAGAATGGGACCGATTGCATTGACGGCGAAGATCCGCTGCATGCGCTCGAACCCGAGCTCCTCCAGACGGGACTGCTGCGCGAGGACGGCTGCGTTGTTCACAAGCACATCGAGGCGGCGGAACTCCCGGTCAATTGCCGCGAAGAGCTGTCCCACCTGTTCCGGATCCGCGCTATCCGCGCGCACAGCCAGCGCCCGGCGTCCCGCAGCTCGCACATCAGCGGCTACTGCCTGAGCAGCAGCTTCGTTGGAAACAAAGGTGATCGCGACATCGTAGCCTTGTGCGGCAGCAAGCCGCGCAGTCGCCGCGCCGACCCCACGGCTTCCACCGGTTATAAGAATGAGCGGCACCTCCGAGATGATATCCATTTAACGTGCTTTCTTTTGGTGACAGATGAACCAGGGCCCGCGACTGCCGGAATAGGACGGGCCGTGATCAAACGGATCCCGTGATTGGGCCGCACAGATCGCGTCGCAGCAGCAGCACGAGTGGGACGATCAGGGCGGCGGTCGCAGCTGAAGTCAGCACGCCGATCGTTCGACTGCTGTGATCGGCAATGGCGCCGTACAGGATCGGTGCGAGACCTCCAGCGCCGATGACGCTCGTATAGAAGATCGCAAATGCCTGCCCAGTATCGCCGTCGGAATGCTCCGGCACGGAGCCATAGAGCACTGAAGAGGTGCCGTTTAGCACGATGCCGAGCAGTGGCAGCAGGATGAGGGTTGGTGTCAGTGGCGTGAACAGCGTCGCTAGAATCAGCAAGGCTGTCGCGGCTTCAGTGACAATGACGCTCGCGACAACACCCAGTCGCTCCCCGAGCCAGCCACAGATCGCCTTGCCCGACGCACCGCCGGTGAAGAGAAGGGCGAGTGCGATTCCAACGCTGGGCAGGCGGCCGCCGTCTCCGTGAATGAGAAAGGGCAGAAAGAGCAAATAGCCCATGCGGGTCGCCGTATCGAGCCCGCCGACTGTCGTGAGGATGACGAAACCGCGGCGGCCACGACCAGGCGTCACCTCCCGCGGCACACTCCACGTCCCGGACGCGGTCGGCGCGAGTGACGCCAGCGCGACCACCAGGACCAGCCCCAGTACGGCTATCATGCCCAGCACCCATTCCCAGGCGACGGCCGGCAGGAGCACTGCGATAAGGGCCGGCAACACGGCCTTTCCGAGATCGCCGGAGAAATTGTAGACGCCGAGTGGCCCTCGCGACTCCGGGCTATAGCTGTCCGTGACAAGCATCGAGCCGCGGGGGTGCTGGATGCTCGATCCGATTCCAGCCACCACAACCCCGACGCAAAGGCCCGTAAAGCCGAACGGCAGTGCCATGATCAGTAAACCCGCCGCCGCGGCGGCCGTGGATATGATGAGCGCCCCGCGCGCCGAACGGCCGCGAAGAACTCGATCGGCCGGAATCTGCATAACCCCCATCGTCCCGAAATACAGCGCGCGCACGACGGCAAGTGCCGCATAGGACAGGCCGAACTGCGCCTGCCAGACCGGCAGCAAGGCATAGAGACCGTCAGTATAGCCGTCATGAACTGCCTGGGTGAGGCAGGCCGCCAGCAGCCTGCGGGATTTCGTCGAGGCCGACAAGCCTGAAGCAGGTTCGCCTGGACGGCTCGCTGCGGGAGTGGCTGCGTCATTCATTCCGCCGGTTTCCGGACTGACGGGGAGTTCCTCCAGTGATAGAAAATCTATGCATTGGCCTTGCGAGATATTGCCCGGGTGCGCTGGGGAATTGCGATGAATCCATCCTGGGCAATTAAGGTGGCCTGTACAAACCACTAATATTGGATCGATGAGTTAGGATTTCTATCAGATGGGGATTTCCGCGCGACGCAGGACCTTGCCGCCTCTCAATGCCGTCCGCGCCTTCGAAGCGGCAGCCCGCCTTGGCAGTTTCAAGGAGGCGGCCAGCGAATTGGGCGTGACGCATGGCGCGATCAGTCAGCAGGTGCGCCTGCTTGAGGACCGGTTGGGGGCGCCGGCGCTATTCTGGCGATCAACGCGGCAGGTCACTCTCACGCCTGCCGGCGCGGCGCTATTCGAAGAGATCAGCCCGGCGCTCGACCGCATTGCGTTCGCCGTCCAGCGGCATCGTGCAACCCACGGGGAAGGGCCGGCCGCCGTGCTGCGCGTCAATGCGCTGGCGACCTTTAGCATGCGCTGGCTGCTTCCGCGGCTAAGCCGTTTCCGTGACGAGCGACCGGACATCGAAGTCCGCCTCACCACGTCGAACGAGCCGATCGATGCGCTTGCGGATACGTTTGACGTGGTCATCCGTGGCGGCCCGGATTCATTCCATGGCTTCACGTCGCGGCTGTTTCTTTCGGAGCGGCGCCTGCCGATCTGCAGCCCGGCACTGGTCACCAAACTTCCCCTGGAGGAAATTTCCCATCTCACGCAGCACACATTGCTGAATGTCACGTCGATGCCGCGGCTTTGGCAAGATTGGTTGACGAAAGCCGGACATCCTCGCCTTACCGCGATGGCGACGCTAACATTCGATCACTTCTTCCTGACTATCCAGGCGGCGATCGACGGTTTGGGCGTAGCAATGGGACCGACTGCTCTGATCAGCGATGAGGTCGCCGCGGGCCGCTTGATCACGCCGTTTCCAGACGTCAGCCTTCCAGCAAGGAGCTACTTCGCGTACCTGCCCGCAGAGAGCGAAAGCGGTTCACAAACTGCCGTGTTTTGCGATTGGCTGGAAGAAGAGGGGCGGCAATCCGCTGGCGACCCAACGGCGACATGACATAGGCGAGCAGGGTTGAGCAGCCGGCCGGCACCTCACCTTTTCGTGGACGATTGATCACTGTCTGGTGCTGTTACAGATTCAATGCGTCCCGGAAAAAAACGCAAGAGACGTGTCGCGAACATTGTCGTAATCGTTGGAATGGCGCTATTGTTGCTATCGATCTGAATTGTGACGGTTCGCCCAGCGATCAGATCATCCGTGTGTTCCACATCGAGCTTGATTCGTACGGGAATTCGCTGTGCAAGTCGGACCCATGAGAAGGTGGGATTGATGTTAGCCAGCATGCTCGCGCCGGAACTCCGTTCGCGATCTTCAATTCCGTGGGCGATGCTCTCGACCTCTCCCCTTATCCTCGGGCCTCCCATCAGAATGACGTCGGCAGGATCGCCTACATGGATGCGTGCGAGCTTCGTTTCTTCAAAGTAGCCTTCCGCGTGCACCGTACCGGTTTCGATCAGGGCCAGTATGCCTCGTCCGGGCGGCAGATAAGTGCCCGGCCGGAGATCGAAGTTCGTTACAAGACCATTCACCGGTGCGCGGATTTCTGATCGGATCAGGTTGAGATGTGCTATTTCCAGATCCACAAGAGCTTGATTGTAAGTTGCCCTGGCCTGGAGGTCAGCCGCGCGAACCGTCTCGCGCTGCTGTTGAGAGACAACGCCATCGCTGAGCTTTTCGTAGCGGGTACGGTCATTCGACGCCCTTTCAAGGGCAGCTTCGCGGCTCGCGACCACGGCTTCTGCCTGCTCGACGGCGAGGCGGAATCTTTGTGGATCCAGTCGGATGAGCACGTCACCTTTGCGAACCGCCTGATTGTCCTTGATCAGAACATCCTGGACCAGGCCGGGGACCTCCGAAGCCACGGCTACGACGTCGGCGCGGACGCGGCCGTCACGCGTCCAGGGTGCCTCCTCGTAGTGGTCCCACAAGTGGATACCAATCGGGGCCGCAATTGCGACGGCCAGACCCGTAACAGCGATGGCTGCGATCGAACGTGCGTTGGTCATGCCAGAAACCTTCCCAATAGTGTGTAGCAGATGTCCGCGAGGATCACGAAGATTGCGAAATCGAATAGCGCTGGGTGCCATGCGAAGCTCCTGATCTCCAATGAAGCAACGCGTCTGAGCGTTGCGGATAGTCCCACCGCTAGCCCGAGCGCGAAGATACAGGCGACGACAAAGGTCGGTACAAAAACACCCGCGACGTTGATCTCTTCGGTCATCACACAACTCCATCAGAGCTAGGAGCAGGTGCATCGGGAAACAGCGCGCGGCGTAAACCAACCAGCGAGACGAGCCTTGTTAGCTGGATAGCGGCGCCCGATTTGCAGCATTCGCGGAGTTCTGAATCGATGGTCGCGCGCAATGCCTGCCTTTCAACGGGACGAAGCTCGTTATTCCCAGCTGCAAACCATCGGAAGGCTTGCGCCAGTTTGGTAAGAAGACATTCAAGACGTTCGCTCCGTTGGTCGTTCGCGTTCGTCACGCTCGATTTCAGGTCGAGCAGATCCAGTCCCATCTGCAGAGCGGCGAGCGAGCGGCCAGCTTCTGTTTCTACATCCGAGCCAGAGAGGGCCAATCTCGGAGCGACCAGGCCCAGACGGTCCAGCATTACGGCCGCCCAGCGTTCTCGGTTCATTGGTCTGCGGGCTCTAGCGAGGTTTGCCAGATCGACCCAGCCGTGCCGGATCAGGCGTTTGGCGGCGTGCTTTGCGGTCACACTGCGAAATACGCGAACTGCCAGGAACGCCACCATAAGACCGATGAGCGACGCGGCATCGACGTTAGCGAACGAGACGAAGTCGGCTAGAAACCTGTTCTGCAGATCGAGCGCCCCGATCAAACCGAGCCCGAGAGCCAACGCTTTTACAATGTGACGCGGGTTGGCCTGTAGGTAGCCGATGATGAGAAACGGGGGCGCCAGCGAGGCCGCCAACATGGGAAACCCATCGATTGCTGGGAAAATGACAAAGAGGTAGATGGCTGCGATAGGCAGCGACGCCATGGTCCAGACGGTGTAGGACATCAGCGTGGGTGCAGGATCGTCGAGGCTACTGTAGAGCGCTGCAGCAATAGCTGCGATTTGCGCGGCGATGCCTCCTTCGGGCCATGCCGTGGCAATCCAGACCGCGGCGCAGCCAAGGACCGCCGCAAAAAAAGCGGCGACGGATAACGCCGCGAGACGCTGGTCTCGATGGAGGGTTCTCTTGGCACGATGGACTTTGGAAGCAGATGCCGTCACCAGCACCAGCTGGGGAACAACTGTGGATCCATGGATAACCGCATTTAGCTCCAGGATCGCGGCCAATGTTTCGATCATCGCCGATGATTTGGCTATCAAGCTGGATACGAGAAGCGTATCCCATTCGCTTTGTGTGGCAGAAGGTGCAACCTTGAATTCTGCGCAGAGACGCATCAGGTCGTCTGCGCTGTGCTGCGATAGAGGTGGGGTCCGCACCCATTCGCCTAGCTTTGAGAGAAGCTGATCCAGTTCCGGCGTACGCCGCTCCCCCAGCGCATCCAGCCTATCTTCGATCGCTGTCAGTGTTGGAAGAACGAGCGCGAGCTTGTCCTGCAGGGCTCGAATCGCCCGGATCGGCGGTTTCGCTGCTCCTGTGTCGTAACGAAGATGGGTCGACAATACTTCGAACTGTGTAACGTCAGAAGCCAGCCGCCAGCGTGCCGCGTTAGCCTTGGTGGGAGAATGATTGAGGAAGGCTTCGGTCGTCCAAGCGCAGGTAGCATGAACCGCTGCATCAATTGACCTGATCAAGGCGCCGGTGACGTCACTTGGAAACAGCAGGGTATGAACGGCTGTTGCGCAGCAAATGCCGAGCACGATTTCCTCGACGCGGGCCAGAGCGACGTCGAACACCAGATGTGGAGCGGCTACGCTCGAGAACGCGACGGTCGTCGCCGTATAGCCGGCCAGCAGAAAGGCGTAGCTGCTGGGAGTGCGATCCTGGAGGGAAACGTACAGACAAAACGCGGCCCAGCTCGTGATGGCGGCCGTCATCAGGAATGGCTGATTGACCAGCAATGGGACAAAAGCCACGGCTGCGCTGGAGCCGAGCAGGGTGCCGAGCAAGCGGTAAACGGCGCGCGAACGAACGGCGCCGGCGAACGGCTGGGCAGTGAGATAGACAGTGAGCATCGCCCAATAGGGCCTTTGCAGACCCAGACGAAACGCCAGGTAGATAGCGAGCATCGCTGCGATGAACGAGTTGGCCGAAAACAGCGCCCATCTGGGGTCAAAGCTGCCGGCAAAAATGGCGCCTCCAAAAATGCGGGAGAGGAGGGTTCGATTCATCGTTTGAATTCCGGGTCTGACAAGCACCGGAACGATAGAACTTGCGGCTCCCAACGAATTTCGCTACTTTACCAAATAATTGCTAAAAGATGACAATGCGCGGCTCGCTACTTCGGTACTTTCATGAGATGGATCCGGACTCGCTCGACCGTCCGGTCGTCGCACTCATGGTCGACACGCAGGAGAAAGAGGACGAAATTCCGATCCACACACATCGGAAAGGGCAGTTGGTTCTGGCCCAACGGGGGAGCGTGACATGCGAGGTCCCCAGTGGACTTTGGATGGTGCCTCCGCGATGCGGCGTATGGATTCCTGGCGGTATGCCGCACAGCAACCGCGCGACAGCCAATGCCAGTATCTACTTCTTGTACGTGGATATGAATGCGGCGTCCGTTCCGCAGGAGTGTTGCACGTTGTCGATCACTCCTCTGCTGCATGAGGTTATTCATCGTCTGGCGACATTGGCACCCCTCTATGATGAGGAAGGTCCGACAGCCCATATAGTCGCGGTTTTGCTAAACGAACTCATCGAGATGCCGACAGAGCAGTTGCATCTGCCGGTTACGCGCCATTCAAAGTTGCGTGCGATTGCAGATGCCTTGATGGAGAACCCGGCGGATCGCCGCACAGTCACGGAATGGGCCGAGGCGATGGCCTTGGGGGAGCGAACCTTGATGCGCCTCGTCGTCGCAGAGACCGGCATGACGTTCAGTCGATGGCGCCAACAATTGCACATTATCATTGCGCTTCAGCGACTCTCCGCGGGAGACTCCGTGCAATCTGTATCCGAGGTTCTCGGTTACGACTCCGTCAGCGCATTTATTACGATGTTCAAGAAAGCGCTTGGTAAATCGCCAGCGCGGTATTTCTCCGATGGCGTCAAGCGAGGCGAACGGGGGTCAGAGGTGCATGTCGCCTCGCGGCCTTGAGCGAAACGGCGTGGTCGCGAAGGCGCTGCGTGCTCTGTCCTTAACAAGTTTATCAGAGTTGCTCGCTCCTGATGATTTCGATGCCGAATCCTGCAAGCCCTTTGAAGTGATGGGTGGACGACGTCAAATGGCGGATTGAGGTTATGCCAAGATCGCGCAATATCTGCGCGCCAACGCCGATCTCGCGCCACTGCCGGTTGCGGTGCTCTTCCGAAGAGGACGATGGGAGCAGGGGTTCTAGTGGAACACCAGCCGCGCCGTCTCTTAGATAAATAAGTACACCACCTCCGTTGTCCTTAAAGCGTTGAAGTACGACGTTCATCTTTGCTTGGGCCTCTCCCGAGAACATGTCCCGTATGATGTTCGGTTTGTAAAATCGCGTCAGTACGTTTTTGCCGTCTCCGATCCCGCCATATACATAAGCCACGTGGTGGATCGGATCGAATGGCGTACGATACGAGTATCCCTGTAGCGGCCCGATCGGGCTGTCGGCGGTTACACTTGAGATCCTTTCAACCAACTTCTCACGCGCCTGCCGGAAGCCTATGATGTCGGCAATCGTTACGTGCTTCAAAGCGTGCCTGGCGGCGAACTCTCGAACTTGCGAGCCCTTCATCACGGATCCGTCATCATTCATCAGTTCACTGATGACTCCGACCGGAGCCAATCCGGTCAACCAGCACAGGTCGACCGCAGCTTCGGTATGACCCGATCGCATCAGGACGCCGCCCTGCTTTGAAACAAGAGGGAAGATATGGCCTGGGCGTGCAAAATCGTTTGCGCCGACGTTGGGATTAGTCAGTGCCCGGCAACAGGATGCGCGTTCTTCAGCTGAGATCCCGGTCCCACCATTAGGTTTGTAGTCGATCGAGACAGTGAAAGCGGTGGTGTGGTTAGAGTCGTTGTCGATGACCATTGGATCTAGCCTCAATCGACGCGCAAGCTCGGACGGGATAGGAGCGCAGACGATTCCGGAGGTGTGGCGGATAATAAACGCCATCTTTTCGGTTGAACAAAGCGATGCTGCGACGACGAGATCTCCTTCGCCTTCTCGATCATCATCGTCCGTGACTACGATGATCTCTCCTTCAGAGAATGCTTTCAGTGCGGCAGAGATCGACTCAGTCATTTGTCCCTCAGTGCGTTTGGTCCGCTCAATCGCCGAAGGCATGTTCGACGCGTCCGCTCTGGCCCGCTCTCAGCCGCGGCCGTGACGGAAGCGTTCGAGACGATCATTTCCGACAGCACGTATTGCTTGGCGCTAAAGGCCGGCTGTGCTGTGAGCGAAGACTCGTGAGTTGTCGATGTTCATTCCGCCATCGAGCCTAGCCTGAGTCGACGCATCATACTGGGGTTTGGCTGGTCTCTCGATACGCCTTGACGCCGGGTTGCCCGACTTGATCTGAACGGGACGGCTTGCGTCGATAGGGAGCACCGTCTTGTAGGAAATTCGTTTTAAGGCCAGGCTTGATCGAATGCTGGAAATACCCGGGATACGTGAGAGCTTGTTCACGATGAGGTCTTCAAGAGCTTCGATATCTGACACCATGACTCGAAGAAGATAATCGCTATCCCCCGTCATCAAATAGCACTCCATCACCTCACCCAGGCGATCTATCGTGCGTGTAAAGCTCTCGAGGGACGGTTGGGCCTGCTTTTCAAGTTTGACCTGTATGAAAGCAGTGACGCCGATACCGAGAACTGCCGGGTCCAGCACGGCAATTCTTCGGTCAATGACTCCCAATTTTTCAAGTGTGCGTACTCGAGCGAGGCAGGGGGATGGTGAGAGATTGACGCGGGAAGCGAGCTCTACGTTTGTCAAGCTGGCGTTCTGCTGCAATTCGTTCAGGATCTTGATGTCAATCCTATCCAAAGCTGTCGTCGTCATTTCGGTTCCTCCTGTGGGCAAGCGTTCGTCATTGCATCGAGGCCCGGCCCCTCGCGTTATTCCGCGTGATGACATCTCGATGAAACGAATGATAACCGCGACCGGGCACGTAGAATTTCGATAAAATGACGACTGATATCGAAAAACGGACAATCTCTTTGCCCGCGCTAAAGGCGAAGCCACTGAAGGTTGGTCGACTGCCGACGCACTCGGCCACAAAGCGTCTGACGGGCATTCCCTCTGCCGTGCTCCCGCCTCCGCCCATGCACGAAGATGAGAAGTGAGCCTAGTCAGGCCGGCTGCACTTGCCTGGCAACGGCCCACATGAACCCGACCAATTCACGGGCGATAGCGGCGCAGAACACCGTCGTTCGCTTGCCGCGCGCAGCCAACTTCCGGTAGCGGGCCGTCAAGCGGCTCTGCGCTTTCCAAGCAATCTCTCGCACTGCTGGCGACGTTTGCTCGAGCCGGTATAGCTTTGTCTTGCCGATCTTCGGCGGGTGTCGATATGTCCAGGCGCTCTCGACCAACATGTGGCGAACGCGGCCGTTGCCGGCCTTTGGTGATCCCGCCCCGCCTGACGGTCTCCCCAGACGATCGCTCGCCCGCCACCAGGCCGAGATAACCCATGATAGTTGACGGGGGCTCTCAAACCGGCTCACGTCACCGACTTCGGTTGCGAATGTCACCGCGACGATCAGATCGATGCCTCGCAATGTCTGAAGCACCCGTACGAGTGGCTCCAGAGACCATACCGAGACGAACTCTTCGAGCGTGCGCTCCAGACGTTCGACCCGCTCCCTGGCGACGCGAACTGCTTCGACCATCTCCTGGAGCGCGATCTGATGTGCGGGGTGATCGAACTGTGCTCCTGAAGCCAGCGCAGATAACGCATCGTCCAACCTTTCTTGCGAGGGTAGGTACGGCCGTGCTTGAGCATGAAGGCGCTCACCTGTTGCCGGTGAACCCTCAGCGCCTCAACCGCTGCCGCTCGCGCGCGAACGAGATCCCGCATCGCCTCGTGGCCTTCATCGGGAACCCATACCGCAGTCAGCTCGCCACCGCGTAGCAGACGCGCGAGAGAAACGGCGTCCCGGCGATTCGTCTTCACCCGATCGCCCGCCTTCCTTGGGATCGGGGATGGCGCCACCACCGTGCACTCGTGGCCGAGCGACCGGATCAGGCGATAAAGACCATAGCCGGTCGGGCCGGCTTCGTAACAGAAGGGGACGCGGTCAAACCGGTTGGCGATCCGTTCTAAGACGCGGCGCATGTTGGTGGCCGAAGCATCAACCTCACTGAAGAACCGAACTTCCCCCTCCCGGCCTGCGTCCGCAATCGCGACGGCATTTCTCAGCTTGGCCACATCGATTCCGACGAATGCTTCCCTATAATCTGCCACGGCTCGTCCTCCTGTGATGAGGATCGGCTCGGTCCGCCCGAGCAACCCTCGGACGCGCAGTGTAGGGCGAGCCACCTCATCGGCAGACACGGACATACGGCCTTACGACGCACTGAGCAATGCGCTTACAGACGGCAATCGCTGTCTGCCTGTATTGCTCTGCCTCTGAGGTGGTAGGCCGCCTTCGTGATCCGCATCACCAGCCATCCGGCCTGTAAGTCGTGCTGGTGCCTGAGATCGCCTGCCTGATCGATGCGTTCAGGCGTAAGGCGCAAATTCGGTTTAGCCGCCGCTTACGGGTGCTTCCGTGCATCGTCGGAAGCTGAAAAGTCAACGTCCCTTTGCTCCCGGTTTTCTTGCAGCCGTTACACTGTTGCGCCTCAAGAAGGAACGGTTGTCCGCCCTATTTCTCGCTACGATCTAGCTCGAAATCTGGTCGGGCAAGATGTCCCTGCGGTCGCGATCGATTTTCAGTCGGGTCTTGAGCGGCGGAATTGCGCGCTGGGCGCAGCTGGTCCGCTCGCAGATTCGACAGGAGATTCCGATCGGCTCGTAGGTGCTCTTGTTGGTGAGGTCGAGTCCGTCTGCATAGACGAAATCCTTCGCGTAGGAGACTTCGCATCCGAGCGCGATCGCGTACCGCGGGCGCGGCGCGCCGAAGCCGCAGCGGCCTGTCGAAAGTTCGGTCGCAATGCAGAGAAATCTGACGCCGTCCGGCGTCTCGGCGAGTTGCCGAATGATCTGGCTGGGTGCCTCGAACGCCAGATGAGCGTTCCAGAGTGGGCACGCCGGCCCGTACCGTGCAAATTACAGCTCTGCCGCGCTATGTCGCGTGGTGATTTTGGCGCTGCCGACCGATTTCTCGGCGCGTATCGCCCGCAACACCCAACTGTTCCTGCAGCAGGAGAGCGGGACCACCCGCATCATCGATCCCTTGGGCGGCTCCTACTATGTCGAGCGGCTGACACGCGATCTCGCAGCCAAAGCCTGGAGCCGCATCCAGGAGGTCGAAGAGCTCGGCGGCAGGGCGAAGGCAATCGAGGCCGGCTTGCCCAAACTGCCATCGAGGAAGCCTCGGCCAAGACCCAGGCCCGCATCGATGCCGGCAAGCAGGCGGTGATCGGCGTCAACAAGTACAAGCCGACCGACGAGGACAGAATCGAGATTTTGAAGGTCGACAACACCAAATGTCCGCCGGCTTCAGATCGACAAGCTGAAGTGGCTGAAAGCGGAGCGCAGCCAGAAGGACGTCGGCGCTGCGCTCGCCGCCATCACGCGGTCGGCCGGCGAAGGCAACGGCAATCTGCTCGCGCTCGCCATCGACGCGGCCCGGGCCAAGGCAACCGTGGGTGAGATTTCGGACGCGATGGAAAAAGTGTTCGGGCGGCACCGCGCCGAGATCAAGTCCATCACCGCGTCTACAAACGGGAGGCGTCCAGCATGGGCACCCAGGTCGCCTTCCGCCTCCTCGAAAGCATGCAGCCGAGTCCGACAAAGGGTAGGGTCGGCCGCCGGAAATGGTGAATCCACGAGCTGGCGCAGGGTAGAAGTTGCAGTGCCAGAGCTTTGTCATTAGCTCTGCTGAAACAACGGCAGAGTTGCCTCAAGTCTGCGCACGATCAGAACAGTTTGAACCCAGAAGAAACAAAATCATCTCCTCTCGCTTTACGGGTTGGCGTAGGAGTCTTGCGTCCGAGAGTAACAGCATAAAATGCTGACTGGTCATGCGGGGCGTGACGACTTTGAACATTAATGCCGAAGGGACAGCGCAACTATGATCACACAATTGTAGTCCTCGGCGGAGGCGTGAAACAACAGTCTACGCCAAGCAAGGAGTGAGAAGATGAAGCTTAAGCACGTCTATCTTACCGCTCCGGAACCCGAAGCATTAGTCCATTTTTACGAAGCGCTTGGATTGACGATACGCTTTTCCGATTGTGGCAAGTGGATTCAGTTCGCAGAAGATAAGGCTGCATTTTGCCTGGCAAGCCCGGCGGAATCCGCGTCCGAGCAGTCTCGGAATGCTGTTGTAGTATTCGAGGTGGAAGATATGGACGCCGCGCTTGAGCGAGCGCGGGCGGAGGGCGCTGAGCTCATCGGTAAAGTTCGGGACATGGGAGCGCATGGGCGCGTGGCCCATCTGAAAGATCCGCAACGGAACACAATTCAGTTCTTTCAGGCTGTAGCCAAGAAGGGCAGCTAACCGACTATCGGTTCAAATCTATCGGGGAAACCTATCACCATGAACTTCCGAGTGTCGCCTATGCCTAGTCAAGAAATCCCGGCGTTCAGTAGCAAGGAGTTCCGCAGTGCAATGCGCAACGTGCCGGGTGCAGTGTCTATCGTGACTACCGGGGTGCAACCTGGCAGGCACGGTTTGACGCTGACGGCCGGCTGCTCATTGTCGACCGAGCCATCGAGCGTGCTCGTCTGCGTGAACAAATCGGCTGGCGGTCACGATACGATAAAGCAGAGCAGGTCATTCTGCTGGAATATTCTCGCGGCGGATCACGCCGAGCTGGCAAGGAAGTTCTCGGGTCAGGACGGCAGCAAAGGTGACGTGCGCTTTACCGAGGCTTTGTGGCGCGAACTGATTACGGGAGCGCCAAGTCTGATCGATGCGATTTGTAGCTTTGATTGCCGATTGTCCGATTCTCACGATGCGGGCAGTCACACGATCTTCGTCGGTGAGGTGGTCGCACAGGCGATAAACGCGGATCGCGAACCCCTTGTCTATGTGAACGGCGAATTCACCGTACCGAAGCGTTAGAATTACCTTCGGTTTCGGGCTTGAGGCATGGCGGATCCTAGCAGGCCACTTCTGTGAACCGCCGTTCATAGTCAACAATGGTCAATTCTGGAGCAAGGGGGCAGCGATGAGCGTTGAGCGGACCAGGCGGAAAGCAGTTAGCGACGTCATCTCGATTTGGCGCGATGGAGGCCAGGCGCCAGTCGCGCCTTCGGGCATCCCAATGTCCTGGCTGCGGTGTCCACTCGTACCGTTCGTTGCTCACTAATGCTGTCACTTTGGCTCAACGTTCTTGCGAGCGGCATTCTGCTGGGTCTCGTCTATGGCCTGGTGGCGCTAGGGTTGACCATCATATTCGGCGTGATGCGGGTAGTAAACTTCGCGCACGGTGAGATGGTCGTCTTCGGCGTCTATATCGGATACTGGGCGGTCCGTCTTTGTAACGTCCCGATCATCGTAGCGGCCGCAATAGCTGCGGTCCTCATGTTCTTTTTCGGTTACCTCCTCGAAGCCTCGATAGTGAAGCGGTTCGTCAACCGGCCCCATCATTACCAATTCATTGTATTCATCGGCCTATCGCTGCTCTTTAGCGGCGTCCTTCTGGTCGCCTTCGGGCCTGACCCGCGTCCGACTGCCTCTGAACTGTCGTTTAGCACTGTATCACTCGGCTTCGTGACGCTCGATCTGGCGAGATTGCAGGCGGCGATAACCGCGGGTCTTCTTATCGCTCTGCTGGGAGTATACCTCCGGTTTTCCTCGTTTGGCCGGGCATTGCGAGCGGCCGCAGACAACCGGTTGGGAGGTCTTGTCGTTGGCTTGAACATTCCCCGAGTCTATGCGGTGACGTTTGGAATTGGTGCTGCCTGCGCCGGTGTGGCCGGCGCGCTGATATCTCCTCTGTTTGATGCCCAACCCTATCTCGCCGTTGACTTCACTCTTCTTGCTTTCGTGACAGTCATTGTCGGTGGTCTCGGCAGCTTCAGCGGGGCGCTGCTGGGAGGCCTCGTTATCGGGGTCGCCGAGGCGATTGCGGCGCTGATGTTCACACCGTCACTGAAAACGGCGCTTCCCTATGCGCTCCTCATCATCATCCTGATTTTCCGTCCGAGAGGGTTCTTCGGTGCAAAAGAGATTTGATGGCGGGCCTGAAATGAAGCGGTGGCTTGCTGGAGCGATGGTCTTCGTCGTTCTTACGTTGGTCGGCTCATTTGCAGATCCGTACCTTATCTCACTGATGACGATCGTGTTGCTATTCACTTTCCTGGGGCAGTCCTGGAACTTGATGCTCGGGATCGGCGGCCAGCTATCGATTGGCCATGCACTTTTTGTTGGGCTAGGGGCCTATTCGGTTGGCGTTCTCTACGTAAAGTACGGAATCTCGCCATGGATTGGCCTCTTCCTTGGAATGATCATTGCCGGGTCAGTCGGTGCGGCATTGGCGTGGCTGAGCTTCCGCTTCGAAGTGCGCGGGATTTATTTCGCGCTGCTGACGATTGCGGCTGCGGAGTTTGCCAGGATCATGTTCAGTGGATGGGAATTCGTTGGCGCAATGCAGGGACTGTTCTTTCCGGCGCCCACTGGCGAGATCGAATTCTTAATGCTCCGAGGCGGAGCTCGCTTTTACTACTTTGTCGCTCTTGCACTGGCTGCGCTGGGCATCGCGGGGACTGAACTCATTTCACGATCCTACCTCGGATACGTGTGGCGAGCGATGCGAGATGATGAACCGGCCGCAAGAGCGCTCGGCGTCCGCACTTTCCGGCACAAGATTCTTGTGATCTCCGTATCCGCCGCAGCGGCCGCGGCGGGCGGTGGGGTTCTGGGACTCGTGCAAGGGTCGATATTCCCGGACTCGATCATGGGTATGGGGCTCTCCGTTGATGTGCTGATTGGACCTGTGGTCGGTGGGCTGGGCACGACGTTCGGTCCTCTGATTGGTTCGCTTACCGCGATCCCTCTGAATCATCTGATGAGTGCCATCGGCGACAGTCTTCGGATCCCGGGGCTGAACAATATCACATACGGTATTGTCCTGATTTTGGTCGTCTGGTTTCTGCCAGTTGGCATCTGGCCGGCGATCGTGCGTCTCGGCGAAGCAATTCAGGCGCCGTCCAAAGTGTGGTTGCCGCACCTGAGAAAGGCCGAGGAATGACGGCTTTATTGGAAGTGAAGAACCTCTCCCGATCGTTCGGGGGATTGGTCGCGGTCAAGGACGTCAACTTTACGTTAGAGGCCGGACGTATTACTGCGCTCATCGGGCCAAATGGCGCGGGAAAGACAACCTGTTTCAACCTTGTGGCCGGCTCCCTGAGCCCCACCAGCGGGCAGGTGTTCTTCGAAGGACGCCAGATCAACAATACTTCTCCTGAAATTGTCTGCAGGATGGGCATCGCAAGAACATTTCAGATCGTTCGGCCAATGCGTGATATGTCCGTGCTCGAGAACGCAATGGTGGGCGCCTTCAGCTGGACTAAAAGCGTAAAGGAAGCCAAATCGAAAGCCTACGAATCCCTCGAAAGAGTCGGACTTGCCGGCAAGGCCAATGCGCGGACGGACCAGCTAACGCTCCCGGATAGGAAAATGCTGGAGACGGCGAAGGCGTTATCCACTCGCCCAAAACTGCTGTTGCTGGATGAGGTAATGGCAGGGCTTCGACCGACAGAAGCGGCGGGTGTCGTCCGGGTGTTGCAGACACTTGCCGAAGGCGGGCTGACGATCCTCCTGGTCGAACACGTTATGCGGATCGTGATGGAAGTCGCCTCGAACGTCGTCGTACTTCATCACGGCGCCAAGATCGCCGAGGGAAATCCCGCAGCAGTGGTCGCCGATCCGAAGGTTCTCGATAGCTATCTGGGGGCGGGCTTCCATGCTTGACGGGGCGCTCTTATCGATTGACGGGCTCTCTGTTGCCTACGACGGATCGATCGCACTAAACGGCGTCTCGCTGCAGATACGCAAAGGGGAGTTGATCTGCGTCGTTGGGGCGAATGGTGCAGGGAAGACGTCGCTCATCAGGTCAATCTCGGGTATAGTACGATCCTCGAGTGGCGTCGTAAAAATGAACGGCGCCAATATTACCGGGCTGCCCTCATGGGAGATCTGCGAACGCGGTATAGCGCAGGTCGCCGAGGGTCGGCAAATTTTTGGCAGCCTCTCTGTCGAGGAGAATCTTCTGCTGGGCGGATCGCTGAAGCGCGCGAAGGCCCATCAGCTCGAGACGCTTGAGTTCGTCTACCAGCTGTTCGATAGATTACGGGAGCGTAGACGGCAACTGGCCGGGACGTTATCCGGTGGTGAACAGCAAATGTTGGCGATTGGACGTGCGATCATGTCAAAGCCCGAAATCGTCATGTTCGACGAGCCGTCGATTGGGTTATCGCCTGCACTGACAGATGTGATGTTTGGCGTAGTGGAATCGCTCCATAAGCAAGGGATTACGGTGCTGCTGGTCGAACAGAACGTGGCGAAATCGCTTGCCTTGAGCGACCGTGGCTACGTTCTGGAGAATGGCTCAATCGTACTGCACGGATCGAGTCACGAACTGCTCAACAATTCCGAGATTCAACGCGCATATCTCGGAATGTAGCGGAGCTGTGGCGCACATTTCGCCGAGCACTGTATGCTCTCTCTCCTGCTGAAAACGGTCCCACAGACCAGCGGAATTGCAAAGCCGTCGAAGCAGATAATGCCGCGATGTGCCGCTGGGGCAACCTTTTGTGTCAAGGACTGCCGACGATGAAGCGGTGTACCGCAACCAATTTCGAGGTCCGTCGCCTAGACTCTACTCATGGTACAGGATGACGCCCTCTTAATCGATCGCGACCTTGACATGGTCACAATGACTATGAACAGGCCGCCAGCAAACGCGTTGAACAACGGGCTGGTTGAACGCTTGCTGGATGCCTTTCGGGCTCTCGCCAGCCAGGCGGCGCCGCCAGGTATTGTTCTGACTGGCCAAGGTGCCCGGTTCTTCAGTGCTGGCGGCGACATAAAGGAAGTGTCGGGCATCGAGATATCCCGGCCTCGTATGAGGTCGTTCCATGCGCTTCTTTGCGAGATGGAGCGATATCCAGCGCCGTTCGTATGTGCCGTCCGCGGTTACGCGGTCGGCGGCGCATTGGAATTTCTTCTGCACGCCGACTACGTGATCGCGAATGGCGAGTGCAAGATCGGCTTCCCGGAAATTAATCATGGTCTCTTGCCTGCAGCCAAAGGCATGCGGAAGGCGGTGCAGAGACTGGGACTTCGTGAAGCGCAATCACTGCTATATTGGGGCGAGCTGGTCGATGCAAGGAAGGCGCTTGCGATCGGAGCAATCGACGAGATTGCTGCGACTTCGGAGATAAAGTCCAGGGCGTTAGAAGTGTGTAAGCACCTTCGTGGAAAGGATCAAAGGCTATTTGCGGCCATCAAGCGTTCGCTGAACCTGACGGACCAGATGGACGACGCCTCCCTTGAGGCGATGACAATTGAGGATCTTGGGGCCTACCTGACGGGAGACAGTTCAGCAGATGCGCGGGCCCGATTTCTGTCGAAAAACGCAAAGTAGGCATTGATGACCGAATTCGCTTCTTCTGATGAAGTTCGACTGGAGTTGATGAATTTCGAGCAAGTGTCGGCGGCCCTGGCGCAGGGGACGTCGACGATCCTGGTACCGTGCGGGGCCGTCGAGCAACATGGACCGCATCTTCCTCTTTGCATGGATGCGGACCACGCTGATGCGCTCGCATCGAAAGTGGCACGGCATCTTGGAAATGTTTTGATCGCACCGACAATCAAGGTCGGCTGCTCAGCTCACCATCTCGTATTTCCCGGCACCATCTCCCTTCGTCCTGAAACGTTCGAAGCGATCTGCGTCGATTACTGCACAAGTCTCGCTCGGCACGGCTTCAAGCGGATCCTGCTGTTCTCGGGACACATCGGCAATTTTCCAATCCTGCGCGACATGCTTCCTCGATTGAAGCAGGCTATTCCCGAAGACGTCGAGATCGATGCATTCTCCGATTCGATCGCTTGGATCGACAGGTGGCGAAGCGCGGTCAAAGAGGCTGGCGCAGACCCAGATGCGGTTGGCGGGCATGCCGACATAGCGGAGACGTCTCTCATGCTGTATCTGCGTCCCGACAGCGTGCGGCCGGATCGGTTCGAGGCGGGGCATCTTGGCGCGCTGTCTGAAGAGCAACTTCGCTCCATGTGGAGAAACGGCGTCAAATCGGTCACTGCCAACGGCATCATTGGCGATCCGCATGGGTCGACTGCGGCAATTGGCAAGCGATGTCTTGAGGCGATAACCGAGCTCCTCGTCGCGTCCTTTGACAAATAGACCGGTCGTATCTAGCGCATCCCGCTCTTCGAGCACTGTCCCCAGGTAAATCGCCACGGCGTTGCGACGAAGGACGGCGATATCCTGAGACATGACGCGGTTCGGTTGCGTACAGCACAAAATTTGGAAAGTTGCGTAGCGAGACCCTGCCTTCGGACGAAAATATTGCTGTGCTTATGAAATGTTAGGCCATCTCGAAACTCCCTGAGGATTAAGAAGATGGCACTTACGTTCGGGTTTTGGTCGGAGCAGGAAACCCAGGTCGGGCAGAGTTATGCGCGCCGACTTCATGAGCTAGTGGACGAGGTGCGCCTCGCAGAAAAAATGGGGTTCGATTGCGCCTCGCTCTCCGAACAACACGTCGCATTGGGCGGCATTTCGAGCTCGGCGCCAGAGGTAGTCTATGGGTACCTCGCTGCCGTCACCTCGCGCATCAAGCTGAGGCCGGCGGTCACTTTGATGCCGCAGAAGATCAATCACGCCTTGCGGACCGCGGAGCGCCTGGCGGTGACGGACATTCTCTCGAACGGTCGCATGGAGTTCTACGCCGGTCGAGCCAATACCACCATTGCGATGCGCGCGTTCAACGTCGATCCGGCTGAGACGCTCGCTCAAATGGAGGAGGGGATCGCGCTTCTGAAGAAATCGATGCGCGAAGACATCTTCACCTTCGAGGGCAAGTACTACCAGGTTCCGCCGCGAATGCTTGTCCCGAAGCCCCAGCAGAAGCCCCATCCGGTCATCGGCATCGCTGCGACGAGCGAACGCAGTCACAGCTGGGCTGGCGCCGAAGGCCTCGCTGTGATGAGCAATTCAATCTACCAGGGATGGGAGGTTCAGGAAAAGCTGCTCAACTCCTATCGTCGATCCTGGAAGCGCGACGAGCTTGGGCCGCTCGAGCGCCCACGCATCGGCATTCCGCTCTTTTTTGGGATTGGTCCTACGGATCAGAAGGCGACGGAAGACTACGCCGAGCCGTTGATGAATTATGCGAAGATCTCGACCGACGCTTATCCGCGCTTGGCAAAGATTGCCGATGATTACGCGTACATGAGCGAGAGCGTACCCGCCATGGAGCGCGCCGCCAAGGACTGGGACTATCTGCTCAATCACTCGGCAACTACGGTTTGCGGAAGCCCCGATACCGTCATTCGACAGATCGAAAAGTTCCAGGCATTGGGCATTGATGAGGTCCTGCTGCATCTGGACTCCGTAAATCACGAGAAGATCATGGAAGCGATTGAAATGGTCGGGCGCTACGTCATCCCGCACTTCAATGACAGAAACAATGTTGTGCGGCCGACGGAGGAGATCCTCGGTCAGATTCGCGCCATGCGGCCGCAAAAGTAAAAGTTCCAGGAAAACACGGGAGTAGACCAATGTCGAAGCAGGGCTACAAATATCTGATTGTCGAGCGGCGTCCCAGCGGTGTTGCAGTCGTAACCATGAACCGCCCGGAAATCCTGAATGCGATCAACTGGGATATGCACCACGAGTTGGAGCGCGTCTTCGTCGAGCTGGACGACGACAAGGCGACACGCGCAATCGTGCTGACGGGCGCCGGGCGCGGCTTCTGTTCCGGTGGCGATCAGAAGACGCTCGACAAGAGCCCGATTCCTTCGCCGACCCGAGGTGGGCGTCATCTCATTCGGAATATGTTGGAAGTCGAAGTCCCGATTGTTGCTGCAGTCAACGGCGTTGCTGTCGGTTTGGGCGCGACGCTGGCGCTATTTTGCGATGTCATCTTCGCAAGTCCAACAGCACGGTTCGCTGATACGCATGTCACGGCGGGTGTCGTCGCAGGCGACGGAGGGGCTGTGATCTGGCCTCTCCTGATGGGGCCTGCCCGCGCGAAACACTATCTCATGACCGGCGAATTCATTTCCGCGGAAAAGGCGGCTTCCATCGGAATGATCAACGACGTCATTTCCGACAGAGACGTCAAGGAGGCCGCGATCGAATACGCTGAGATGCTTGCGAGCGGTCCAAAGGAAGCAATCATTTGGACGAAGTACAGCGTCAACAAGATCATCAAGCAGTATGCACACCTGCTGCTGGATACCTCAACGGCCCTGGAGACCATCACGTTCGCTTCGCCAGAGCGCAGAGATGCGGTCGCCGCTTTCGCCGAGAAGCGTAAGCGTTTCGCGGAGCGGTGAAATGGACGTCGAACATTTCACGTCGGGGGCTCAGTTCGCGGATGTCACCATTCCGCAGCTTCTGAGGTCTCGAAGAGCGGCGCGGCCGGACGAAATAGCTTTCAAGCAGAAGCGCCGGGGCGAATGGACTGCGACAACCTGGAGGCAGTATTCAGATCTGGTCGCCAATTTGGCCGCGGCCCTGCAGAGAGCCGGATTCAAACACGGTGACCGTGTGGCCATCATGGGAGACGTGTCCCAGGAGTGGCTGCTTGCGGACATGGCGACGATCTGCGCCGGCGGAGTGATGGTCGGCGTCTATTTTACGTCATCGCCAGAAGAAGTGGGCTACTACCTCAGCGATTCCGGAGCCTCTTTTGTCTTTGTCGGGAGCGAACTTCAACTGGATATTGTCCGCGCCTCCGGCCTGGCCGACACGTTGAGGAAAGTCATAGTGCTCGACCCGGAGTGGAAGGGAGCGGGCGGCTCCGCAAATGTTGTCCCGCTCCAGGAGTTCTTGAGAGGAATCGCGGTCGATGCTGAGTTGTTCCTGAGGGATCAGATTGCGAAATCAAGGGCAAGCGATCTCGCGAGCATCGGGTACACATCCGGTACGACGGGGTTTCCGAAAGGTGCGATGCTAAACCACCTTTCGCTACTCGCTGGCGCGCACTCAGTAACAACCTTCAATTCGAGTTTGCGTTCCGATGCGCATCGCGTCGTGGTGCATCTTCCGATGTCCCACACGGTTGCGCGCGCGCAGGCGACGACGTTGCCGCTGCTGATCCGGCTTGTGCCGTACTTTGGGGAATCGAGCGCTGATTTCGCTCAAACGATCAAGGAAGTGAAGCCAACCTACTTCATGGCTCCGCCGAGGTTCTATCAGAGGTTTGCCACCCAGATCCTCAGCAAGGTTCATTCGGGGTCGGAGAAGCAGAAGCAAGACTACCAATTTGCAATGACGATCGCTCGCAAGGCGCTCGACGACCGTCAGGCCGGCGGTGTGCCCAACCCGTTCATATCTGCCCTGTTCGCCGTCTGCCGGGAACGGATTTTCCGTCCCTTGCTTGCCGAGGTCGGGTTTGAAGAGCTCATCGTCACCTATACGTCGTCGGCTGCGATGCCTTCCGAACTCATGTCTCTGTGGCAGCTGTGGGGATTGCAGCTAAAGGAATGCTACGGGCAGACCGAGCTGGTTGGAGCGAACCTGGTCCAAATGGCTGAATGGCCGGAAGCGGGCACCGTAGGCGTCCCCGTGCATGACGCAGCGTGGGAAACTGCCGTTCTTGAAGACGGAGAAATGATCGTCAGAGGTCCCGGGCTCTTTGTCGGGTACTGGAATAAACCAGAGGAAACGAAGTCGGCCCTCCGCGATGGCTGGCTCTATACCGGCGATATCGTGGAGATTGGGCCGACAGGCCTGTTCAAGCTGGTCGATCGAAAGAAGGAGATCATCAACACATCGAACGGCAAATCGATCAGCCCCACGCAGATCGAGAACGAAATCCGGCAGAGTCCCTTCATCTCTGAAGCGGCGGTGATCGGAGAAGGAAAGAAGTATCTGACGGCGTTGATCGAAGTAGATGCGACCGCGACAATGGAGTGGGCCAAATCGCGTGATCTTCGTATTGCGCACTATTCGGATCTGGCGGACTCAGAGATCGTCGTTCGGATGGTTGAAGGCGAGATTGCTAAAGCAAATGCGCGGCTAGCGAGAGCCGAGCAGGTCAAGGCCTTTAGAATACTTCCGGAGGAGCTCTCTCCAGAGAATGGGGTGATGACGCCAACGCGGAAAAAGCGCCGCAAGCAGATAATGGAGCGGTACCGGTCACTGATCGACGCCCTCTATGACGACAGCGAGGAGAACCTGATCAAGACCGAGGTGGGAATATAATCTGAGCCCTTTCCGCTTCGTGCGATCATCAAGTGCGCCGGGCGCGTCTCGCAGCTGTGTTCGCGTTGCAACGCGCTGTCATTCATAAAGCTTCCCACCAAATCGCGCAATTTTCATGTAATCAACTGAAGGGGACTTCACATGAAGAATAGCATCGGAAACGGGTTTACTCGCCGTACTGTGCTCGGCAGCGGCGTTGGCATCGCAGCGGGGCTTGTATCGTGGCCAGTCAGGGCGGTGGGCCAAGTCAAGGTTAAAATCGGTGCGATCATGCCCAGCAGCGGCGTGTTGGCGTTTCCCGGACAGGCTTGCGTGCGCGGTATTGATCTCGGCGCGAAGTTTGCCAGGCAGAAGTACGGCCTTGAGATTGAGGTCATTCACGCCGATACGCAGAGCCGGCCGGAAAATGGCCGGATCGCTGCGGAGAACCTGATCGGCCAAGGTTGTTCGGTCCTCATCGGCGCCTGGGACTCGGGCGCGACCATCTCGGCGCTTCAGGCGTGCGAAGCAGCGAAGGTCCCTATGGTCGTCCATATCGCCAGTGCCACCCAGGTGACCTCGCAGGGCTTCACTCAGGTCTTCCGTTACTATCCCACGTCGCTAATGATCATTCGTCAGTCGCTGATCAATTTGAAAGCTTTGTTGCCGACCCTCAACGGTCCGCCAGCCAGCGCGGTCGTCCTCCACCTCAACAACGTGATGGGGCAGTCGAGCGCCACGAGCATAGCACAGGCGTGGAAAGAGGTCGATCTCCCGATCAAGCTCACCGAGTTCATTCCGTACGATGAAAAGGCCAAGGATCTCTCGGTCGAAGTTGCAAAAGCAAAAGCGACCGGCGCTGACATGCTTTTCCCGATCACCCGGGTCAACGACGCCATCATGGTCACACGTGAGTGTGTAAAGCAGGGATGGGGCCCAAAAATGATCTACTCGGCGAATTCGAACGGCGTTATCGACAAGGCATATTACGACGCGCTCGGCAAATACGCTGACGGCGCGATGGCGTCGGCGCTCTACTACAATCCGAAGGCGCCCGATGCGCACAAAATCCTCGAGATGTTCGCGGCCGACTACCCCAATGATTGGCTCGATGCAAATGCCGCATGCGCCTTCGAGGCCGTGCAGATCGCCAGTGACGCGGTAAAGCGTGCAGGCTCGTCGGAATCGGGGGCAATTCACGACGCGCTCAAGCTGACGGAAATGCAGCCAGTCTTGATGTCGTCCGGGACGATCAAATTTGACTCAAGCGGCCAAAACGTGAATTCCGCCGTGGCTCTCCTTCAGGCGCAAAAAGGCAAACCGCGCGTGGTATCACCGAGGGCAATTGCGGAAGCAGACCTGGAATATCCGCTGGTGCCTTTCGGCTCTCGATAATGAGCCGCGAGCCACCGCCCCGGTTCAATGCCGGGGCTGTGGTTCTATGCGTGCTATGTGAAGAACTGCTGGTTGCTGAAGCTCGATCGTTCGGCGAGGAAGCGGCGAGGGCTCTTTCCCATTGTCTTCTTGAACATAGTGATGAACGCGCTCGGCGTCTCATAGCCCAGATCGAGCGAAACGGCCTGCACCGACGCTCCGGCCGTCAAGCGTTGCAATGCGACCAAGATGTGAAGCCGCTGCCGCCAGCGTCCGAACGTCAATCCGGTTTCTTTCAAGACCAGGCGGGCGAAGGTCCGCACACTCATTGCATACCGGGCGGCGAGTTCATCGATAGTGCTGCGGTCACCGGGATCATTGAGCAGTGATGCCGCGAGATGTTGAAGTCGGCTGTCCGTGGAAATTGGCAAGTACATCTGTTCCGTGGACATCTGCACCAATTCGTCGAGCAGCACTCGACCGAGTCGGCTCGTAGGTCCTTCAACGGGATAAAGTGGGGGAAACACGGATAGCCGGTGTATCAACTCGCGAACGAGCGACGATATAGTGAATGTGCAGCAAGTGTTTGGAAGCATACTTGCCAGCGGATCGATGAAGACGAGGTAGACCTTTCCATTGTCTGATACGCAATTGCTATGCATGACCCCAGGGGGGATCCAAACGGCTCCTTGCGGAGGAACGATCCATAACCCACCAGGGGCGCGACACATGACTGACCCATGTGAGGCGACGACCAATTGTCCCTTTTTGTGCGAGTGCAACGGGAGTTCGTCACCATGTTCACCAGTTTCAATGCGCATCGAGACGATCGGGCGATCAAACTGATCCGGATCTATCGGGTCGTAATTGAGCCTAAGATCCGGCAAATTCATTCTGGCCAGGCTGTGATCCATTTCAGATGCGGGTGACGTGCTCATTGCGTTCACTCGTTAATGGCTATGGTTCCATCCGTCAGGTGGCGCGAGTGGGGCTCGCTTCGAGGGCCTGCGGACGACAATAGCCCTCTGGCAAATGATCGTCACGGAAAAGTAACGTGGTCGAAACAGAAGTCTAAGCCGGCGGCTCTGTCTTTTTCATGCGCGACACGAGCCGGATGCGCGGGCAACTGGGGCGCGATCCAGCTGCGACAAAGTGTGCTTTCCGGGTACCTCATTGCCCTCTCGCGCGCGACACGGCAGAGAATGCCAAAATCCGCAGCAGCTGGCTCGTCCGATCGCGTGTTCAGCGCGAAATGCCGCAGTTTTCGGCGAGATATTCCACGACACCCAATGCTACCAGGAGGAATTCGAAGGGACAGTGGCCATTCACATCGACGCGCCGATCAAGTCAGCCGGTGGACCATCGCTTGACTAGGACGAAAACGAAACGTCCGATTGGCTTGCGTCGCTTCATAGGGGACCCGAACATGGCGGGAGGTTCTTGCAGGGAAGTCAAGGTAACTTTGGGCGTTCAAGAGGAGGAATTTGCCGCGGCATGTCGAGACTTCGTTCTGGAGAGGAAGCCTGATCTGGCGGCCTCCATCGTCATTGTAGACAACCAGCTCAGGATTGCGAACGATCCGCCTGTTCGGCTCGCGTTTGTAGAACTTGGTCTTGCCAGATTGGTACGAGTTCTACATCTTGCAATCGAGGGCAAGGCGATTGCGCTCAAAAGAGTGCCAAGACTCCTGTTCGACCTGTCGAGCTACAAAAGAAAGATACTCCGCGCGCTAGGTAGGGACGATTGAGGAAAGTCCCTCGGGATACTAGCACGGTTTATTGAGCGCGAAGTTTCAAGGAATGGACATTCTCGACGCAACGACGACCGGCAGTTATCCTTGGCAGGAGATTGCGGCCTCTGAATTGCAAAGACGAGTACGGCGGTGCGGGCATTGCGAGATCGGAGCCGGGCGATGAAATGAACTATACTGGACGCGCGCAGCCTGCTGATCCGGATGTTCCAAGTCAGGCGCGCGCTCTTTGTAGTGCTGCCTAATTGCACGACGCGCCAAATGCCGGAAATAGCGCGGTGAGGTGCCTACTTCAGCACAAAATGCGGTCTGATATGTACGATAGTATTGCTGCTGGAGGTCGTTCGTTGGGTTTCTACGATCGAATTCCGCATTCGGCGTCTGCGAAAGATTTCCGATCTTTCGTTTTCCTCCCTCTCTACTCGGCCCGGCGCGATCGCCGGGCCCTTTTCTCGGCTGCTGGCAAAACCTAGCGCCGGTCGAAGCCGGCTGATCAGCGTCGTATGATCTTCTTCAAGATTTCGGTGAGCGCTCGAAATTCATCTTGGGTCAGCGGAGCGAAGGTCTCGCCGGAAATCTCGCCAATAGTTTCAATCGCTGCGTCCGCTATCCGTCTTCCCTTCTCGGTCAAATCTATCTCGCGTCGCCGCGGATCCAGAGGGTCTTTGGAGCTCTTGATGAGGCCGCGAGATTTCAGGCGATTGATAACGCCGGTGATGGTCGCCGAGTCATAGTGAATTAGCCGTCCTAAGTGGTTTTGCGAGCAAGGACCTACCTCCTTCAATTTCGCTAGCGTCGAGAATTGGGGCCCCGTTAATTCTTCAATCATCTTGGCGGCAAAGATGGACGTGTGAGTACGGAGCGCAACTCGCAACAAGAACCCCGGTGCGTCATCCAGCCGGTACGAATCTATAGCTTCTTTCACTTTCTCCGCCGCGCGCGGCTTTGTCTTGGGTTGCACCACGTTTTGCTTCCTTGCCGTAGGTTGCCTCAGTTCAAGAAATACAGGCTTTTAGCTCCGAACGTCTTCGGTGCCGGCCGACTGTCTACATTTCCTGACCTGGGAAATCCATCTTGTTCGACTTCGTCCCGTTTAATGCGATGTCCGTCGTTCGCATATCGAAATCCGCTCCGCTTAAGAGACAAACCCATTCTCACAAGCGCCGGGCTAGACCGGTTCGCTCCGACTTCGCCTCCGGTCACGGGAGGAAAACATCTTATAACTTGTAGACGAGTGTAGCGCTTGCATACGAGTGGTAAATGTCGTAGTGTCCTGAGATTGCTCCCGGCGCCCTGGCATCCTGCCTTACAGAGCGGCGCAACAAACTGCTGTCGGAGTTGCGTATGTCGGGGATCGACAACATGGGTTCCGTTCGACCTGACCTGATTGAAAAGGTCACGGGTCGCGCCGAGTACGTTACCGACCTGACGGTTCCGGGGATGCTGCACGGCTTTGTGGTTCGCTCGCCAGCCGTTCATGCCCGCATCGTTTCGATCGATTCGAGCGTTGCGCGGTCCATGGACGGCGTCGTGGACGTGCTGATCGGCGAAGACGTCGCTTCGTTCGGTAACTGGGGCGTTGTGCTTAAAGACCGGCCGATCATTGCGACCGACCGCGTGAGATATGTGGGCGAACCCGTCGCCGTGGTGATCGCGGGGACAATCGAGATCGCAGAAAACGCCGCAGAACTAGTCGATGTCGAATACGAGGACCTTCCGCGCGCAACGACCATCCAGGAAGCCTTGGCGGAAGAAGCGCCGCTCATCCACGAGCACCATGAAAACCTCGAAGACTTTTACTTCAGGGGTGGGGCACGGCCGACCGAGAACAGCAACATATTCCATACTTACCGGAGCTGCGTCGGAGACGTCGACGCTGCGGAGGCGGCCGCGGCTTTCATCCACGAAGACCATTTCACCTTTCCGGCCATTTCTCACTTCGCAATGGAGCCGCATGCGGTCATTGCTGATTTCCGGGGCGATTCCCTCACGGTCTGGGCGGGCGCACAAACACCGAGCGCTGTTCAGAAGGTGCTCTCGCGTCTCTTCGGGCTGCGATTGGCCAGGGTCCGGGTGATCGTTCCGTTTGTCGGCGGAGGCTTTGGTGGCAAGGCCTCGGTGAAGATCGAGCCGTTGGTTGCCGCCGCTTCGTGGAAGGTGCAACGCCCGGTCCGCGTTGCCCAATCCATAGCCGAATCGATGCTCACGTGCCGAAGGTTGGGCGCCGACATCACGATTCGAACGGCCGTGGATGCTGAAGGACGGATTATCGCCAACAGCGCCAAACTGCTGCTCGACGGGGGGGCATATTCCGACACGGGCTCGGCCGTCGCCACGAAATCGGCAAATCGTATCATGGGCCCTTACGTGGTGCCCAATGTTCGCCTCGAGGCGTGTGCGGTGTACACGAACACCGTTCCAGGTGCGGCTTTCCGCTCGATCGGTGGGCCGCAAGCTGTTTGGGCCAAAGAATCGCACATGGATAATGTCGCGGCGGCAATCGGCATGGATCCGGCCGAGTTTCGGTTGCTGAACCTGGCGTCCCGCGGCGAGCGCATCCGACCCGATTTGCGGGCGCTCGATATGGATATGAGCGAGCTGATGGGTCGGGTGACGCAGTCGTTCGCGTCGGAGGTGAAGGCGTCCGACCGGCAGGAGCGCGGACTGGCAGTCGCCGCAACCGATCCGGCCAACACGCCGATCAGTAACGCGATCGTACGTCTCAAGATCGACGGGTCGATCCTCGTTTCGGTTTCCAGCATCGAAGTCGGCCAGGGTGCGCACGCGACCATGGGGCGAATCGCGGCGCAGACCTTGAAGCAGCCGATTTCGGCGGTAACCGTCCTACGCACCGATACTTCCGTGGCCCCTTACGATTGGGGTACAGGCGCAAGTCGATCGACCGTTGTCGTTGGCCTGTCCGTCGAGAGTGCCGCGCTGGATGCAGCTGATCAGATCCTCGAAATGGTTGCTGATGTTTGGGAGCTTCCCCGAGAAAATCTGTTGTTTGTTGAGGGTGGTGTCTCGACCGGATCAGAGGTTCTCACTTTCCATCAGATTTTTCACCGCTCGTTGGGTGTCGATTCGGGAGAGGTCATCGGCCGCGGTGCGATTACGCCGCGCTCGAAGAAGGGCGCCCTGGCCGAGTCCCCTCTGTTCTGGGAGACCTCCGCGGGCCTCGCTGAAATCGTTGTCGATGAAGACACCGGCGAGATCCATGTCCCGCGATATGCCAGCGCCGCTGACGTCGGCCGCGTGATCAATCGCGTCGCGGCGGAAGGGCAGGACGAGGGGGCTGCCATAATGGGCCTCGGACACGCGCTTTATGAAGTGCTGGAGTTCGAGGATGGCCAGCCGATCAATGCGACGCCGATCGACTATTCGATACCGCGCATCTCTGACGTTCCCCCCGTGTTTGACACCATCCTTGTCGAAAACGGCGACGGTCCTGGTCCGGGCGGCGCCAAGGGAATGGGCGAGGGTGCGATCCTTCCGGTCGCGCCAGCGATCGCGAACGCGCTGTTCTCGACCTACGGCATTCGGATCACCGACCTACCGATGACGCCCGAAAAAGTATGGCGCGCCCTGCAGAAGAGGAACTGAATTCATGGAATTCAATATGTCGATGGTGGTGCCGGCGACGCCGGCGGAGCTTTGGAGCACGCTGCTCGACGTTCCTCGCATATCGGGTTGCATCCCCGGCTGCGAACACGTCGAGGAAATCCAGCGGCTTACAACTTACAAAGCGACCGTCAAACAGAAGATCGGCCCGTTCAAGGTCGAGGTCCCGGCCGACATTATCGTTGAATCGATAACCGAGCCCTCTCACGTCCGCACGCGCGCCACGGGTCGCGACAAGATCACCGGGACGAGGCTGGCGGTTGTTCTCGACGTGACCGTGACGCCGGAGGGGGCGGGGTCCACATTCGCCGTGGACGCGAAGGTCGACGTGCAAGGGCGCCTCGCGACTATGGGGTTCGGCATCATCAAGCGTCGCGTCGACCAGAACTTCGAGGAGTTCGAGAAGCGGCTCAAAGACATGTTGGGCGCGGCCTGATCATGCTCCCTTCACCCTTCGAATTTGAGAGGCCTTCGACGATCACCGACGCCGTGCGTGCGTTCGGGGACTCCGGTGACGGCATGTTCTACTCCGGCGGAACCGAACTGCTGCTGGCGATGAAGCTGCGCGTCATCCATACGGACCGTCTTATCGACATCAAGAGCATCCTTGGACTTGACCGCATTGCTCTGACCGATGCGAATGACATCGAAATCGGTGCGCGCTGTACGCACAACAAGATCGCCCGCGACCCCGTCATTCGCCAGTACGTGCCGGCGCTGTCCTCGCTCTGCGCCAACGTCGCGAACATCAGGGTCCGCAGCGTCGGAACGATCGGAGGCAATCTGTGCTTTGGAGAACCCCACGCCGATCCACCGACCATGCTCGCGGCGCTGGACGCGCGACTGGTGCTTCAAGGCGCCAGCGGCACGCGCCTCGTTCACGTGGATGATTTCATAAAAAGCGAGCTGGAAACCGTGCGTGAGCCGGACGAATTGCTGACGGTTATCGTCTTTCCGCGCCCGACCGGACCCGTGACCTATCGGCGGTTCAAGCATGGCGAGAGGCCTTCAGTAAACGTTGCGATGGTCTGGTCGATGGATGCCGCCGCAAGCACGATCACTAGCGCCCGTGTACGGGTCGGAGCGCTCGGTTCTCGACCTCAGCCCTTGAAAGGGGTCGAAGATGCGCTCCGGGGCCTGTCTGTCGCCGAAGTTCGTCCGGCTATTGAGGCAGTGCTCCCCACGGCGCTCGATGAGCTTGAGGTCAACGAGGATCGGCATGGCGCCGCCGACTATAAGCGCCACCTTGCACGCGTCTTGCTTCTGAGAAACGCCGACGAGGCGATCGCCGCAGGATGGAGCGCGTGAAATGACGCATGTGCTGCCAATTTCATTCTCGTTGAATGGTCAAGCGATCGCGATCGACGTTCCGACCCATACGTTATTGATCGACCTTATCCGGGATCGCCTTGGCTTGAAGGGAACGAAGCGCTCCTGTGACATGCAGGTGTGCGGCGCCTGCACGGTTCTGCTCGACGGCGAGCCAATTTCGAGTTGCACTACGCTCGCTGTCGATGTCGACCAGCGTGAGATCACGACCGTCGAAGGCGTGACGCCGCCCGATGGGCTGTCGCGAATTCAAAAAGCGTTCGTGCTGCACGGCGGCCTTCAGTGCGGATTCTGCACGCCGGGCTTCATTATGGCGGTCACAGCGTTGCTGAAGGCGACGCCGCACCCGACTGATGAACAAATCCGTCACTACCTGCACGGCAACCTCTGCCGTTGCACCGGCTACACCAAGATATTCGAGGCCGTCAGGAGCCTTGCCGCCGAGCAAGTCTCCGAAGATGCCGCCTAACCCGCCGCGAGATCATATCGTTTGGAGATATCATGAGCATTGGCCAGATCAGTAAATCAAGCGTCCTCATTGCCGGCGCCGGCATTGGCGGCTTGGCGATTGCGCTATCGCTGCTTCGTCGCGGCATCGATTGTGATGTATTTGAACAAGCGTCCGAGTTGCGCGAAGTGGGAGCGGGTCTTTGGATCTCCATGAACGGCGTGCGCGTTCTTCGGGATCTCGGCCTCACCGAACAGGTCGAGCAGAGCTGCATCGCGGCCGAACGACGCTCGATCCGGCTCTGGAACACCGGTGATAGGTGGCCCCTCTACAACCGCAGCTCCGACGCGGCGCGCAACCAGCCCTATTTGTTGCTGCGTGCTCACCTGCTGAAGATCCTCGTCGACGGCGTGCGGCAGTTGAAGCCGGGCGCCATTCATCTGAACGCCCACGTTGTCGGGTTCCATCAAAACGACGAAGCGGTTCGGGCCAAGCTCGCTGACGGCTCCGAAGTCGAAGGGCGCGCCCTGATCGGCGCTGACGGTGCCCATTCAAAGGTCCGTCTTGGCCTGATCGGCAACATCGAGAGCCAGTACACGCAAGCCATTGCCTGGCGTGGTCTCGTGCCTGTCGACCGCCTTGCGCCGCATCAGCGCGAACCCGAGGTGGCAACCTGGATCGGGCCCACCGCCCACGTCACGGCCTATCCGGTGCGCTGGCAGAACACGGTCATGATGACCTTTTCGGGCCAGGTAGACCATAACGACTGGCTGCTCGAATCCTGGTCGGAAAAAGGCTCAGTCGAGGAATGCCTGAAGGACTTCGAAGGCTGGCATCCGGACATCATCGAACTGGTCAAAAATGTGGATACCCTGAACAAGTGGGGCCTGTTCGTGCGGCCGTCCCTGGCTACGTGGTCGAAGGGACGCATCACCCTGCTCGGCGATGCCTGCCATTCAATGCTGCCGTACCTCGGGCAGGGTGTGAACATGGCCCTGGAGGATGCATCCGTCCTCGCCCGCTGCTTCGAGCAGGATCCCGATGACATCGCGGCGGCATTCAAGACGTATCAGGGCCTGCGGCTCGATCGCACCAACAAGGTTGTGAAGTCCGCGGCTGGCATGCTGCCGATCTTCCATAACCGGGCGCTGTGCAGGCCCGAGACAGCGGGTGACTACATCAAGACCCAGTGGACGCCGAAAGCAACGGCTGCGCGTTACGATTGGATCTACCAGTACGATGCGACCACCGTGCCGCTTCACTGACATGCTCACGATTTTGACCGCTGGAGCGCAACAGTGATTGGGGCCAAGCAACCCTGGGACGATGTGATATCGCTGGACGAGCGCGAGACCTATGCCCTCGCCGGGCTGGGTGGCGCGGCGGGATTCGGCAAACGACCGGCATTGCTGGTCATCGATGTGCAGTATCGTTCGGTCGGCAACCGGCCGATGCCGATCCGCCAAGCGATCAAGCAATACCCTACCAGCTGCGGCGAGGCCGGCTGGCATGCCATCGCATACATCGCCGAATTGGTGCGGCTGTTTCGCGAGAAGAAGTGGCCGGTTATATTTCCGCATGTCGCGCGAAAGGTGGGCCAGGACCATGGCGCGTTCTCCGCGAAGATCCCGGGTATCATGCGGATTCCGTCCGAGGGCTACGAGTTTGTCCGCGAGGTGGCTCCGGAGCCCGGCGAGTTGCTCCTGCCGAAGACTCAGGCAAGCGCATTCTTCGGCACTCCGCTTGCGACGTATCTGATCGGTGCCTGCGTCGACTCCCTGGTGGTGACCGGCTGCACGACCAGCGGCTGCGTGCGGGCTTCGGTCGTGGATGCGTGCGCGTTGAACTTCAAATCGATTGTGCCAAGCGACGCGGTCTACGACCGCTCACCCACGTCCCACGCCGTCAACCTGTTCGATATCGCCAGCAAATACGCGGACGTCATGCCGACGCAAGCCGCTATCGAGCGGCTTCACGCGCTGTCGGATGACCAGACAGAGGATCAGAGAACGTGAGCGGCGCCGCGGCATCCGGATTGCTTTACGGTGGGCATGTGCGTGCCAACGGAATTCGGCAGCATTATCTGCGGTTCGGCGGGTCCGGGCCAGCGGTCATCATTGTCCCCGGCATCTCGACTACCGCGGCGCAATGGGCCTTCATCGCAGAGCGTCTGTGCTCCGGACACGACGTTTTTGTGCTCGATGTGCGCGGTCGCGGCCTTTCCGAAAGCGGCCCGCATCTCAACTACTCGCTCGACGCATGTGCATCCGACCTCATCGGGTTCGCTGAGGCGCTCGGAATGGGCTCCTATACGTTGCTGGGTCACTCGATGGGTGGCCGCATCGGGATCCGCGCCGCGCGTTGGCGGCCATCATCCATGGACCAATTGATACTGGTTGACCCGCCAGTTTCCGGTCCTGGACGCCGCGCCTATCCTATTCCGGTCGAACCGCTTCTCAAATTGCTGCAAAGCGCGAAGCGCGGAGAAGCCGACGCGGTGCTACGGAGCCCCTCTGCTCCGCGGTGGCCCGAGCAGCACATCCGCACCCGGGCCGAGTGGATGCATACCTGCGACGAGCGAGCGCTCATCGAGAGCCACAAGGGCTTCCATCACGATGATATTCACCTCGACCTCGCCCATCTCAGTGTTCCGACCGCATTGATCGTTGCGGGACGGGGAGGGGTCATTCGGCCCGAAGATGAAGAAGAATTTCGCAGATTGCTGCCGTCGATCGCGACCAGGACGCTGGAAAGCGCGGGTCACCAAATGCAAATCGACGATACCGAGGGGTTCCTTTCGATCGTTGAAGAGCTTCTAGCGCGACCGCGCGATCGGTTCGGCAGTCGCGGGTCTACGTTCGGCAAACAGGAGGTCAGTTAAGATGTCCCGACAAATCGTTGATGTTGAAATGCTCGAGCTCTTCAAGGCCGAACTGACGCTCTGCAAGGTGAAGAAGGACGAAGTCGTTGCCGTCCTGAGCGGCGGCGAGGATCAGCAGGAATACGCTCAGGCTTTCATGCTGGCCGCGCGGAGCCTGGGTGCAACGACCTTTCATCTGAATGTGCCGAAGTACGGCCAGGGCAAGGTCGCGGGCTTGCAGGGCCGGCATGCGCTCACGGGCAACCAGCCGGCGATCGATACGCTCAAGCGCGTGGATATGGTGATCGATCTCCTCGGCTTGCTTTTTTCCCGTGAACAAGCCGACATTCAGGAAGCGGGCACGCGCATCTTGCGCGTGATGGAGCCATTCCACATCCTCAAGAAGATGTTCCCGACTGAAGATCTGCGTCGGCGAACCGAGCTCTCTCGAACGCTTCTCCAGTCAGCCAGCAAAATGCGGATCACGTCGCCGGGCGGAACGGACGTAACTTATGGCCTGAAGCAATACCCGGTCATTTCCGAATACGGATACACGGATGAGCCCGGGCGCTGGGATCACTTCCCGTCAGGCTTTGCCTTCACTCAGGCTTCCGACGGCGAGGTTAACGGCACGGTGGTGCTGATGCCAGGTGACATCCTATGCGCGTTCAAGCGATATATCCAGTCGCCGGTCACGTTGACTGTAAAGGACGGTTACATCGTCGATCTCAAGGGCGAGGGGACCGACGCGCTCCTCATTAAACACTATATCGACAGTTTCGGCGATCCGCGCGGTTGGGCGATCTCGCATATCGGCTGGGGATCGAACGAGCGTGCCACTTGGCACCACATCGCGGCCTCCCAGGAGTTCACGTCGGAGCACATCATGAATGCGCTTTCCTTCTACGGGAACGTCCTGTTCTCGACGGGCCCGAACACGGAGCTCGGCGGCACGAATGACACGCCATGTCATTTGGACATCCCGCTTCGTGGCTGCAGCCTGTGGCTTGACGATATCCACATTCTCGACAAGGGCGAGTTTGCTTATCCAGAGTTGAGGGCGCCGGGTCGCTAGCCCGCGCACATCGGATACGCAATCCGGAGTCGCGATACGGCTCCGCATGATGCTGGGCTCGCGTTCGAGCCCCCAACAATGCCGAACTCGCAGTCCGATTTCCAAAGACGCGGCAAGCGTCTCGGCACCTCTATGGACTTCTATCCCAAACAGGAAGCGCGTCACATGTCGGCAACCATCTCGAATTCGGAAGACTACACCGCGGGGCAACGGTATTCGATTATGATCTCAGCGATGCTGGGTTACATACTCGATTTTTATGACGTGCTGATATTTCCGTTCCTCTTGCCCGCGATTCAGCGATCGATGTCGCTATCGCTGGCCGAGGTCGGCTCGCTGCAGGCTCTGACATTGTTCGGGTCAGCCATTGGCGGAGCGGTATTCGGCGTTATCGGTGACCGACTTGGCCGAAAGACATCGCTTCAACTCACAATCGCATTGTTTTCCGTTGCCGCGATTATTTCTGCGTTCGCTTGGAATTACTGGTCACTTGCCGTGCTGCGGTTGATCACCGGCATCGGACTTGGCGGCGAGTATGGTGTTGGCATGGTGCTCTTCAACGAGGCTTGGAAAAAAGGCAGCCGAGGGTTGGGCGCGGCCGCGCTTCAGGGCTGTGCCGTGATCGCGTCGTCCACGGCTTCAATCGTTGGCATCTGGCTGATTGCGACGTTCAGCGACGAGTGGAGCTGGCGTATCGGCCTGCTGAGCGGCGGCGTACCCATTCTGCTTATCATCTTCATTCGCTTCTTCATGCCTGAATCCAAGATCTGGCTGGAGTATGAGGCGCAACGCAAGGCCGGTCGGGTCGCGGCGGAAGCCCGCACGCTTCCTCTTGCCGATCTCTTCCGTAGTGGCTTGGCACGGCAGACCGTCGTCGCTTTCGTATGGCTGATGAGCTATATGCTCTGCTACTACAGCGTCGTCTCCTTTATCCCGACGCTGCTGCTGCGGGACATGCACACGCCGGGTGATATTGTTCGCACGACGGCTGTTCTGCTCTCTGTTGTCAGCGGCATTAGCTACCTCGCGAACGGCTTTTTCAACGACAGGGCTGGCCGCCGCTTCGGAGCCCTCGTGCCGGCGCTGTTTTGGGTCGGGTCTTTGGTTGGTATGGCCGCTTGGGGCAGCCAGCTCTACGCCGGTTCGAAGACCGAATGGCCGATGTTCTGGCTTTATATCGGCTTTGGCATTGGCAACGTGGCGCTGGGGGTGACTGGCGTCTGGATCTCGGAACTCTATCCCGTCAACCTGCGTGCGACGGCGGTGTCTACCTTCTACATGGGAGGTCGCGGGCTCGGCAGCATAGCCCCTGTGATTGTGCCTCTAGCGGCCGCTCACTTCGGCGGAAGCTTGCTCTACGGCATGGTTGCGGTGGCCCTTCCTGCCGCAACAGTCTTCATTGTCGCGTCTCTTCTGCTTCCAGAGACCCTCGGTCGTGATCTGTCCGCTAGGGGTTTTAAAATCGGCACGGAAGGGGAAGCAGCCACGATGAAGACTGCTTCTGTGTCAAGCGGTTGATGCAGGTGTTGGGACGCTTGTCCGGCGAGATGAGCGCTGTCGAGGCGCACATCTCGTCCATGCATGCGTGCGGGAAGCAGCTGGGACTCCGTCATCCGATTTAGTCAAAGATGCTTGCCAGACTCTCCGACATGGACGTCCTCGTCCTACCCTGATTGTCGATGCGCAAGCGTTCGATCGCCATTGTCAGGCAGTATCTGGCATCAGCATTGAACGCGGCAAGCCGCCGGGCCGCCGGCGCGCCAGTATGTTCCCATCTGGACCGGCCGTAACGAAACCTAAACCGATCACTTGTACACGAGCAGTGACCATTTGCGCCTTGCCTGGCCGTAATTGCGATTGGAGACGTTCCTTGAAGCAGCTCAATAACCTGCCGATTACTCCCAAGATCAGTATTCTGGTTGCGGTCTCGATGCTGGGTCTCTCATTTGCCGGACTGCTTGCGGGCTATTTGATGCAGAAAGAAATGATCAATTCGCGTGTTGAGCAGACCCGCGCCATCGTCGATATCGCAAAGAACTTTGCGTTGGGCTTGCAGAAGCAGGTTGACGCGGGCCAACTCACCAAAGAGGTCGCAATCGCGGAATTCTCACGTCGTGCTCAGACGATGACGTATGACAAGGGTGCGGGCTATATTTTCGCAAATACGATGGATGGTGTTGCGGTCGCCTCTCAGGATCCAAAGACAATCGGGGTCAACCGTCTCGACGGAAAGACAAATGGTCGTGCGTTGATCCGCGAATTGCGCGATGGCGTGGCAGCGAACGGCGATGTTGTTTTGCGTTACGAGTTCATGAGGCCTGGCGAAAAGGAGCCGATCAGGAAGTTGTCCTACGCGGTTGGTATTCCTGGATGGAACATGTTTGTCGGTTCCGGCGCGTATCTGGACGATCTTGATGCCAAGCTGCAACCGATCATGTGGTCGCTTGGTGGGGCTATTGTCGTAATCGGACTGGTCTCGGGTGTCATCGCCTGGCTTCTTGGCCGCAGCATTACTAAACCACTGGTCGCGCTGGGCGCTTGCATGAGGCAGCTCGCTAACGGCGAGCTTGAACAAGACATTCCAGGTGTGGGGCGGAAAGATGAGATTGGCGCAATGGCCGCGACCGTCCAGGTGTTCAAGAACAACGCAATTCGTAGCCGGAGGCTTGAGCAAGTCGAGGCCGAAGCTCAACGGCACGCTGCGGCTGAGCGCCGTGCCACGCTAGAAAGGATTGCGAACGATTTTGAGCAAAGCGTAGATGGCATTGTTCGTGCGGTAGCCACCTCAGCTGCCGACATGCAGGGGACAGCCGATGTGATGACGATGACCGCCAACGATGCCAGCATGCGCGCGTCTACTGTCGAGGCTGCGTCAGAGAAAGCATATGGGAACGTTGAAATGGTAGCCGCCGCCGCCGAAGAATTATCTGCGTCCGTAGGGGAGATATCGCAGCAGGTGTTGCAGTCGACCGAAGTCGCAAGCCAGGCTGTTAGTGACGCAGAGCGCACAAACGACACGGTGCTGGTCCTATCCGGTGCAGCTGAAAAGATCAGTGAAGTCGTCCAGATGATCCATAGTATCGCCACACAGACCAATCTCCTGGCACTCAACGCCACTATCGAGGCGGCACGTGCGGGCGACGCGGGACGCGGATTTGCTGTCGTGGCAGCCGAGGTCAAAGCGCTTGCCAATCAGACAGCAAGGGCAACGGAGGACATCTCCGCACAAGTTGAGACTATGCAAGCAACGACAAACGATGCAGTTCTCACCATCAACGGAATTACGCAAACGATCGCTAAGATGAATGCTATCACCCTAAGCATTTCCTCTGCGGTCGAAGAGCAGAGTGCCGCGACCAGGGAAATTGCGCGCAACATCCAGTCCGTCGCTGGGAGCTCTAGCGAAATCAGAGACCATATAGGTAGCGTCAGCAGCGCAGCGGCCGCCACCGGCACGGCGGCTGCCGAAGTTCTCGCGAACGCACGCGGACTGGAGAATCAGTCGGATATGCTACGTGTCGCGGTAGACCAATTTCTGACCAAAATGCGGGCCGCCTGATCGGTTTTTCTTGCCGGCGGCACATCACTTGTGAAAAGGGGCGGTGCGCCGTTTCTGGTCTTCTCGCTTTGGGTTTCCCTGGCAGCGGGAGAGCCACGCGGCTTGGTCTCACAGTTTTTGGCGACGCCAGCGCGCTGCTCGTCCCTGACGGTATTTGAACTTACGCCTAACCGGTCCGGGAATGGCAAGTCACGGCCACGCAGGCAGCGCTGATCAGTCGATTGACTTCGATAGGTGGCGCTAACGACGGTATCTCGAGCGGCGCGAATTTTCCTGTGAATTCAAGACCAGAAAGTTGCGGCGGGTATACTGTCGGCATTTGTCCGTCAGATCCGGACCGTCGTTCGAAATGATAGAATGGGAGTAGGCGATCGGCTGCAAACGCGCAGTGGGGCGTGGGTTCTTGTGAGGCTGTTCTCACTATTTTTTATTCGGCGAGTGACCAGAGCTGTGGACGTCGACTTAACTCGATCGATCTCCGCGATTCCATCTCTCGTTCGCGAGCTGAGTGTTGTGGCGCGTTGCAGCGTACAGAAGGGACCGGGAGCTTGGTTGGGTGACGCCACAATTGAACTGGCACAAAGCCTAACGAGGGGCGCTCTTTCCACATTGACAATCGTCTGTGCAAAGTATAGATGGGACAACGTGCGAGGACACGCACGTAAAATTCCAACGACGTAGCTGGGCATCTGGTCTTGGCGCGTCGTTTTTGCGTTTTTAGGAACAACTTATAATCCCAGGCTGGTGCTCGGCTCAAAATATCGGAGCGGGCCACCATGGGACGGGCTTATTTGAGTATCTACCTTTCTGCAGCGCTTGCGCTCTTGGCCGGCGCTCAGGCTCAGGCGCAGACGAAGATCGGTGCGATTTTTGACCTGACCGGCGGTCTCAATATCTACGGCATTCAGCAGAACAATGCGCTGAAGCTGGCCGTCGATACAATCAATGC
>NZ_FOQM01000010.1 GCF_900113735.1 Bradyrhizobium sp. Gha | reverse complement strand
TTTCCCCTCGACGTATCCGTACTCCCGCAGTTTTTCTAAAAACACGCCCATATTGGCCGAGTTGAGCTCGCGGCTGGCCGTGTCCAGCATGCCGATCCGCCAAATCTTGCCTACCTGCTGCGCGCGCGCCGCCAGCGGCCACGCAGTCGCCGCGCCCGCGACCAGCGTCATGAAATCGCGTCGTCTCATGCGCTCCTCCTCCAGGCGAGACCAACACGCTACCACATCGGGAAATGAGAGACACATTTTGCATCACAACAAAACTGAGCGGTCAATGACTGCTCGGGGTCAAAATGCGAAGAACTCAGATTGAGCAAATTCGGTCCGCGGTGCCGCGATGAGGGGACCACCGTCGGGCACGTGCCACCTTCGCAGATGGGGCCACAAGACTCTCAAAAGCCCATCAAGCTCGTCGGCGACCGATTTCGCGATAAAGCGCCTCGGGGCTCACGGCCAGCTCGGCGGCGAGGCTGACCCACTCTCCTTTTGGCGGCAGCTTGCCGTTCCATTCGATCCATGCGTCGAGGCGGGCCGCGACTGTTTTCATGGACAGCTGGAAACGCGAGTGTTGCAGCCCGTGAGCCGGCAGCCGTAACAGCGTCGCCCCGAGGATCGCCTTGGCCGCGATGAGGCCGTTGGTCGCCGGCGGCACGTCGATATCATCAACCCGCGTTCTCGCACAGGACTCAGCTGGTGCTCTCGGTGAACACGACGGGCGTCCCTTTCGAGACGCTGGCTGCGACCCGTTCCGCATCCCAGTTGGTGAGACGCACGCAGCCGTGCGACTGCCCCTTCGAAATATTTTGCGGTGAGGGCGTGCCGTGGATGCCGTAGCCGTCGGCGGACAAATTGATCCAGACGATTCCGACCGGATTGTTCGGGCCGGGGCTGATCTTGAAGGGTCTTCGGGAGTGAACGCCCTTGAAGTGATAGGCGGGGTTGTAGCGATAGGTCGGATTTTGGTCGATCTCGGTGACCTTCAGTGTGCCGGAAGGTGACGGCTTCTCCTCGCTGCCGACGCTCGCCGGATAGAATCCGATCAGCGCATTCGACTTGTCGAACAGCTTGACGGTTTGCCTGACCTTGTCGATTTCGACCCTGTCGGCCTTGGCAGGCGCGGCACCTCCCCCATCAGCCGTGTCGACGACGACGATGGTCTCGCCGGCGCGGTCGAAGTGGCGGCCCGGGTTGAGCTCCGCCAGAAGCTGCTCGCTCATGTGAAACTTTTCAGCCAATTCTTCGCGCGGACTGGTGTAGCCGAGATGGGGGATGTCCTTCATGTCCTCCATTTTCGCCGGAAGCTTGCGCAAGAACGGTCCCGCGACGTCCTTCTCCGTGATGGTGTAGGTCGCCGTCACCGGCCGCTCGTCCGTCCGCAACGCTTGCCAGACATCATCCGCCGGCGCATCCGAACTCGGCAATTGCCGGGCCTCCGCATAGGCTCGCAGCGCCTTTTTCGCGTTCTCACCGAACTTGCCGTCGATCTCACCCGGGGAGAAATGCGCCCTGTCGAGGAGGACTTGCAGATGGACCCCGGCCGGGGTCGGCCTTTCGGTCGAGAGCGTCTTCTTTGATGGCTGGGCGGAATTGATTGCGTCCGCCGTCATCTCGGCTGCGTACGCTCCCGACGCTGCAAGGGCCAAGACAAGAGCGATGCAGATCTGCCCCGTTTTCCTCAGCGTCATCGTTGCCTCCTTTTACCTTTCCAAGCGTTGCGTACCGCCTCTGCGGCCGGCCGCGGAAGCCAGTTCGCGGTAGCGATCCTCGTATTGCTGCGCCATGCGACGGGCGATGAAGCGCTCCTCGAACCGGGCGCGCACTCTCCTTCGATCCAGCTTGCCCAATTCGCCGACCGCCGAGATGGCCTGCTCTTCGTCCGCGACGATGAACCCGGTCAGACCGTGCTCGATCACCTCGGGAACCGACCCACAACGATAGGCGATCACCGGCGTTCCGCAGGCCATCGCCTCGATCATGACCAAGCCGAAAGGCTCCGGCCAATCGATGGGAAACAACAGCGCGGCTGCTCGGCCCAGGAAGGATTGCTTCTTCACGTCGTCGACTTCACCCACAAGCTGGATCGCTTCGCCGTCGATGTGAGGCTCGAGCTTCTTCTTGAAGTAGGCGGTTTCAGCGCGCGGTATCTTCGCGGCTATGCGCAGCGGCATCCGGGCAGCGCGCGCAATGCGAATGGCATCCTCCGGCCCCTTGTCGGCCGTGAGGCGGCCAAGAAACGCCAGATAGGACCCCTCTTCGTAGGAGGGGCGCAACAGCTCGGATGGTAATCCGTGCTGAATCGTTCCAATCCATCTTGCATCCGGAAGCGGCGCACGCTGGTGATCGGAAATCGACACGAACGGGGCTTCAGGGAACTGCCGAACCACATCAGGCAATCCGGGCAGATCCAGACGACCGTGCATGGTCGTCAGGAACGGCACACCAAGACGGCTGAGCAGCGGCAGATGCACCCAGTCGATATGGGCGTGGATCACGTCAAAATCGCTGGCTCGCTGCGCAATCGCCTCGACCAACATCGCAGAGGCCGCGCCCGGATCGGTTCCCTTCCGCCCGAGACGAAGCGCGCGTGGCCACACGGCGTGAAGTTTTCCGCTGGTTCGGGAGTCGCCACTTGCAAACAGCGTGACCTCGTGGCCGAGCCTGACAAGCTCATCCACCAGCCAGGCGACCACGCGCTCGGTGCCGCCGTAAAGCTTGGGAGGGACGCTTTCAGCCAAGGGAGCGAGTTGGGCGATGCGCATGAGGGCCCTGCTACACCGCTGAACGGAGGATCAGCACGATGGCTGCGGAGAGCAGGTTCGAAATTGCAAGCAAGGTCCGATCCGGCCATGCGCTTCCGATCGCCAGGCGACACGCGAGCCTCTCAATGATCCCTAACATTGGTCATCGGAAAGCCGCTCGAGATAGGCGAGCCCGAACCACGCGAGTTCCTGGGCATCACCGTTACTCTCGCGTGCTTCCCGCCTCCCTTGCAGATGACGCTCGAGGAGGCAGCGACGGCCATCCGCGGCATCGACGTCGCGATGCCTGGCGCGGTACACGCGCCATGCGGTATCAACCGCTGTTCGTAACGGGCCGTCATCCACCATGTCCCAACTCCGGCGTGGAGATGTTCATGGGACGCCAACTCGTCGCGACGGCGGAAGTTTCCAGTTTCTCCCGAAAGTCTGATACCGCGCGCAACGCGAGCGCAGTCGGCACGGGCTCCCCTTGGTGCACGCAAATCAGACGGCACGTCGCGCCGCCATCTCGGCCGCGAGCAGGACCGCAGCGCGACTGGCGCCGGATGATGCAATGCCCTGCCCGGCGATATCATAGGCGGTGCCGTGCGCCGGCGTGCAGATCGGGAACGGGAAGCCGCCCAGCAATGTGACGCCGCGATCGAATCCCATCAGCTTCATCGCGATCTGGCCCTGGTCGTGATACATCGTCAGCACCGCATCATAGGCCCCGGCCCTGGCGCGCAGGAACACGGTATCGGCGGGAAACGGGCCCTCCGCGGCAATGCCGGCGCGCCGGCCGGCTTCCACCACCGGCGCGATGACGTCGATCTCCTCGCGGCCGAAATTGCCGCCATCTCCGGCATGCGGGTTGAGGCCAGCGACCGCGATGCGCGGACGCGCAAAGCCGGCATTGCGCATGCACGCATCGGTCAGCTTCAGTGCGCGCTGGATGCGGTCGCTGGTGAGTCTTGCGGCGACCTCCTTGAGCGGAATGTGCGAGGTGACGCGGGCATTCCAGAGCTCGCCCAGCACGTTGAATTCGCTGGCCGGTGTCCTCAACCCGACCACCTCCGCCGAGAACGCGATCTCGTCGTCATAGTCCGAGCGCGCCAATCGCATGGCCGCCTTGTTGAAAGGCGTGAAGCAGACGGCATCGACCCTTCCATCCCTGCCAAATTCGAGCGCCCGCTTGTAGTTGGCCAGCGCGAATTGGCCGCCCGCCAGGCTCGCTTTGCCACGCTCGACCCGCGCGGGATCGAGATGACCGAGATCGAGGAACAGCGTGTCGGCTGTCAGCTCATCGAAGTCGGCGCCCTGCTCCACCGCCATCAGTTCCGGCGCGACGCCGGCGATCTTCGCGCCCGCGTCGAAGACGCGGCGGTCGCCGATGACCACGAGCCGGCACCGTGCGCGGATATCGTCCTGCGCCACGAGCTTCGCCGTCAGCTCCGGGCTGATGCCGGCAGGATCTCCCATCGCCAGCGCAATCAGCGGCTTCGCGGTCATATGCTCACCTTTTCCTGGTTCGTCGTTCTGGCGCTGGCGGGTTTGCGGACGATGCGTGCGAACAGCTGCAACGCCAACGGCAACAGCAGCAATGCGATGCCTGCCACCACGAGGCACGTCACCAGCTTGTTGGCAAAGAAGATTCCGAGCGATCCCTTGGACATCAGCATCGATTGCCGGAACGCGTCCTCGGCCTTGTCCCCGATGACGATGGCGAGCACGAGCGGCGCCAGGGGGTAGAACAATTTCTTGAAGAGATAGCCGACGACGCCGAAACCGAGCATCATCACCACATCGAGATAGGAGTTCGACACCGAATAGGCACCGACGACGCAGATGATCACGATCAGCGGCGCGATGACCGCGAAGGGAATCCGCATCAGGGCGGCGAACACAGGCACGGTCAGCAGCACCAGCGCGACCGCAACGATGTTGCCGACATACATCGAGGCGATCAGACCCCAAACGAAATCCTTCTGATCGACAAACAGCATCGGCCCGGGATTGAGCCCCCAGATCATGAGCCCGCCCATCATGACCGCCGCAGTCGCCGAGCCGGGAATGCCGAGCGAGAGCATCGGCAGGAGCGCACTGGTGCCGGCGGCGTGGTCGGCGGTTTCGGGCGAGATGATGCCCTCGACCTCGCCGGTGCCGAAGTAGCGGCCGCGGCGCGAGAAGCGGCGAGCAATGCCGTAGCTCATGAACGAAGCTGCGGTCGGGCCGCCCGGCGTGATCCCCATCCAGCAGCCGATCGCAGCGCTGCGCAGCAGCGCGACGCCGTGGCGCGGCAGGTGGCCGACCGCGCGAAACACTTCGCGCCAGTCGATCCTGGACGAGACCGCGCGGGCATGAAACTCCTCTTCGACGGCGACCAAGAGCTCGCCGATGCCGAACAGGCCCATCACTGCGACGACGAAGTTCACGCCCTTGACCAGCTCGTCGATGCCCATGGTGAGACGGACGCTGCCTGAGACGGTGTCGATGCCGATCGCCGCGATCGCAAAGCCGATCGCGAGCGCCACCACGGTCTTGATCGGCGCCGCTCCGCCCATGCCGACGAAGCTCGCAAAGGCGAGGAAATAGACCGCAAAATATTCCGCCGGCCCGAAGGCGAGCGCAACCTGCGCCACCCAGGACGCGAGAAAGGTGATCAGGATGACGCCCATCAACGCGCCGAACGCCGCCGAACCGAAAGCGGTGGCGAGCGCCGTGGTCGGCCGGCCGTCGCGCGCCATCGGATAGCCGTCGAACGTCGTCGCGACCGAGGACGGCTCGCCGGGAATGTTGAACAGGATCGAGGTCACGGAGCCCCCGAACAGCGCGCCCCAATACATGCTGGAGAGCAGGATGATCGCCGACACCGGCTGCATGCCGAAGGTCAGCGGCAGCAGCAGCGACACGCCGTTCGGCGCGCCCAGCCCCGGCAGCACGCCGACGAGGATGCCGAGTAGCACGCCTGTCGCCATCAAGGCCAGATGTGGCACGGTGACCGCGATGGTGAAGCCGTGGAAGAGCTCCGAGAGATTATCCATCGCCCGCTCCCTCAGAACCCGAGCGCCGCGGCGAGCGCGCCGTGCGGCAGGCTGACCTGGAACATGCGCTCGAACACGACATAGAGCGCGAGCGCCGTTGCCCCCGCCGTCATCGCCGAACGCAGGACGGATTGATGGCGGGGAACCGCGAGCACCGCGAAGATGTAGGCCGCCGAAGCGACATACATCCCAAGCAACGGGATCGCGGCGACGAAAATCACCGCCGGCACGAACAGGCCGGCCAGCCGCCGCAGCTCAATCGACGTGATCGCGATGGGGACGCGTGCCAGCGACGCAACGGGCGCGAGGCCACGTGCCAGATTGTAGAGGCTGCCGGCGACAATGATGATGCCGGTCAGGAACGGGAATGTGCCTGATTCAACGCCTGCGCTCGACCAGCCGATGCCGTTGTCGAGGCTCTGGACCACCACCGCAACACCAAAGCTGCCGGTGAGGACGGCGGTCGCAAGTTCGAGGGCGCGGCGCGAGATCATCGAAGGCTCCCGATCCTCACTTGACCAGCCAGCCCTGCTCGCTCGCCACCTGCTTGACGTGCTCGAGATCCTGCTTGATGAACTTGTCGAACTCGGCACCGGTCAGGAACGTGTCGACCTGGGACGTCTTCTCGATGTAGTCCTTCCATTCCGGCGTCGCCTGCACCTTCTTCATGAGGTCGACATAGTAGGCGGCCTGCTCCGGAGTGACCTTCCCGGGCAGCCAGACCGTGCGCGGCTGCTCATATTGCTTGATGTCGAGGCCCTGCTCGACACAGGTCGGCACATCGCTCCAGCCTTCGGTAGCCGTGATCTTCGGCCCTTCAGGCAAGCGCTTCGGGCTGAAGACGCAAAGCGGGCGCTGGGTGCCGCCGCGCCATTGTCCGAGGCTTTCGCTGGGATTGTTGACGTGGGAATCGATATGCCCGCCGGCAAGCTGCACCGCAGCCTCGGCGCCGCTCTTGAAGGGGATGTAGGTCAGTTTCACGTGCCCGACCTTCTCGATCATGCGCGTCAGCACCTCATCGGTGTCCTTGGACTGGGCGCCGCCCATCTTGAATTCGCCCGATGCGGCTGCCTTCAGATAATCACCCGCGGTCTTGTAGGGCGCATCCTGCTTGACCCAGAGCAGGAACTCGTCCTGCGCCATCGCCGCGATCGGAGTGAGGTCGGTGTAATTGAAGGCGACCCTGGAGACGAGCGGCTGCTGCCACGCGTTCGAGGTACCGAAGATCACCTTGTAGGGATCGCCGGCAGAGGCTTTGCCGTAGACATAGCCTTCCGCGCCGCTGCCGCCGCCCTTGTTGACGACGACGATCGGCTGATCGGTCAGCTTGTGTTTGGTGATGACGTTCTGCACCGCGCGGGCGAGATTGTCGGTGCCGCCGCCCGGACCTGCGGTCGCCACGAACTCGATCGGCTTCTGCGGCTGCCAGGCCGCGCATGCCGGCGCGCTGCCTGCGAGCACCGCTGCACTGACGGTCAACAGGAAGAGAGACGTCCCACGCATGATTTCCTCCAACTGATTTTTCTGTTTTGTTCGATCAGCCGTCCCGGCGTCGGCTCAGGCGACGCGTTCTTCGCGCTCCCCTGCGGCCGAGACGATTGCGCCTTCTTGCTCGAGTGCTTCGATCTGCTCTTTGGCGAACCCGTGCTCCGCCAGCACCTCGCGCGTGTGCTCGCCGTAGACCGGAGCGCCTGACGCGACCTTGCCCGGCGTCTCCGAGAATTTGATCGGCAACCCGATCGTCTTGACCGGACCGAGCGTGGAATGCTCGACCTCGACGACCATCTCGCGCGCCAGCGTCTGCGGATCGTTCAGGGCCTCCAGCATGTCGTGGACCGGGCCGCACGGCACTCCTTTCTCGTCCAGAGCCGCGAGCCAATGGGCGCGTGTCCGGGTCCGGAAACGTTCGCTCAGGACCGCTTCGAGCTCCTTCAAATTCGCCATGCGGTCGGCGCCGGTGACGAAGCGCGGATCGGCGGCGAGCTCGCTCGCGCCGAGCGCTTCCAGCATCAACAGCCAGTGCTTCTTGTTGGCGCCGCCGACCACGAGCCAGCCGTCCGAGGCCTCGAACGCCTGATAGGGCGCGTTGAGCGGATGCGCCGAGCCCATTGCGCGCGGCGCGGTGCCGGCGGCGAGCGCGATGGTCGACTGCCAATAGGTCTGCACCAGCGCCGCCTCGTAGAGCGAGGTCTCAACCCACTGCCCCTCACCGGTCTTGAGACGGTGCGTATAGGCGGCGAGGATGCCCATGCTCGCGAGCAGGCCCGCGGTGATGTCTGATAGCGGCGGGCCGCATTTCACCGGCGGGCCGTCCGGGCGCTCGCCGGTAAAGCTCATGATGCCGCTCATGGCCTGCGCGACGAGGTCGAAGCCCCGGCGGTGCTTGTAGGGACCGGTGCGACCAAAGCCTGAGAGCGAGCAATAGATCAGCGCGGGGAATTTCTCGTGCAGCTCGTCATAGCCGAAGCCCAGCCGCTCCATCGCGCCCGGCGCGAAATTCTCGACCAGCACGTCGGCATCCGCAATCAGTCGGCGCAAGACCTGCTTGCCGCCGTCGGACTTGAGGTCCAGCACGATGCCGCGCTTGTTGCGATTCATCATCAGGAACGAGGCCGCCTCGTCGCCGATCCTGGGCGGCACCGAATGGCGGGTGTCGTCACCACCAGGCCATTTCTCGATCTTGATGACGTCGGCACCCATGTCGGCGAGCATCAGGGTGCAGGTCGGCCCCGCCATGACGTGGGTGAGATCGATGACCTTGAGACCCGCGAGCGGGCCTGCACGACGTGAGGCAGATTGCGATCGATCGCTGGGCATCGGGGCGTCCTGTTATTGACCGCGCCACTGCGGGGCGCGCTTGCTGAGGAAAGCGTCGAGCCCTTCGCGAAAATCGTGGCTCGTGTAGCACATCAGGATGAGGTCTTCGCCCTCGTCTCGCGTCAGCCGCTTTTGCAGGCGGGCGACCGCCTGCTTGGTCGCGTTCAGGGTCAGCGGCGCGTGGCCGGCCACGAGGTGCGCGAGCTCGTCGACGCGCTTGTCCAGTGCTGAGAGATCGTCGACGACCTCGCCGAGCAGTCCGATTCCAGCGGCCTCCGCGGCATCGACCAGCCGCGCGGTGAAGATCAGATCCTTGACCCGCGCCGCCCCGATCAACGCTGTGAGACGGCTGACATTGGACATCGACAGGCAATTGCCGAGCGTGCGAGCGATCGGAAAGCCGATTCTCGTGCTGCGCGTGCCGATGCGCAAATCGCAGGCCGCGGCGATGCCCGCCCCGCCACCGGTGCAGAAGCCGTTGATCGCCGCGATCGTCGGGACCCGGCATTGCTCGAGCGTGGTCAGCACGCGGTCGATGCGGTTCTCGTAATCGATCGAATCCTGCGGCGTTTTGAATTCGCGGAATTGGTTGATGTCGGTGCCCGAGGCAAAGGCCTTGTCGCCGGCCCCGCGCAGCACCAGCACTTTGATCGAGCGGTCGTCGTTGGCCTGCTCGCAGATGGCAGCGAGCCGCTCGTACATGGCGAAGGTGAAGGCGTTGCGCGCCTGCGGGCGATTGAAGGTGATCCGTCCGATGCCGTTCTTGCATTCAAAAGCGAGGTCGTCCGCCGATACCGCCTGGTCCATCTCCGCGTCCCCTCATGTTTTTTGCATTTTTGAATGCAAAATTTGGGATTTTCAAGATATAATTCCTGAACTTTCGTCTATTGGAACGTTTTTGCATTCAAAATTGAGAAGCCCATGCTGCATGAAGAGGTGGTCGGCCGCATCCGCGACATTCTGCTCGACGGCGAGATCCCGCCGGGCGCGCGGATTCCCGAGCGCGAGCTGTGCGAGCGGCTCGAGATCTCGCGCACGCCGTTGCGTGAAGCGCTCAAGGTGCTGGCCGCCGAGGGCCTGGTGCAGCTTCTCCCGCATCGCGGCTCGCGCGCGGCGAAATTGACCGACAAGGACATGCGCGACCTCTTCGAGGTCTGCCAGGGGCTCGAAGCGCTGGCAGGTGAGCTGGCCTGCGAGCGCATCAGCGACGCAGAGATCGCGGAGATTGCGGCCGCGCATGCGGGGATGGTGCAGCATTATCGCGAGGGCGATCTCCTCCATTATTACCGCGGCAACCGCGCCATCCACGAGGGGATCGTCAATGCCGCCGGCAATCCCGTGCTGTCAGGACTCTACGCGTCCGTGACCGCGCGCATCCGCCGCGCCCGCTACGTCACGCCGATGACGCCGCAGCGCTGGGCGCGCGCGGTCCAGGAGCACGAGGCGATCCTGAACGCTCTCCAGCGCCGTGACGGCGTCGGACTCTCCCACGTCCTGCGCGCCCATCTGCGCCACAAGCGCGAAGAGGTTTTGCAGGCGGGTTTTGCGGAAACGGAAGGGGACGAGCCCACGCTGAGGATCGCGTGAGGCGCAACGTCTAACAGCCGAGCTTGTCGGCGATCCCGCCAAAATCCTTGGCGACAATGTCCCAATGTCCCGTCGCCTCGAAATCGACCTTCTGCAACGGACCGTATTCGGTCGGCCGCGCCACGAACGCGGTCCTTAGTCCGTTCTTCTGCGCGGCGGCCAAATCGCCATTATGGGCGGCGACCATCATCACCTCTTCAGGCTTGAGGCCGAGCAGCCTTGCGGCGCCGAGATAAGTTTCGGGATCGGGCTTGTAGTGCGCGAACAATTCGGCCGACATGATGAGATCCCACGGCAGACCCGCATGCTTCGCCATGTTGGTGAGCAGCGCGACGTTGCCGTTCGACAGCGGCGAGATCACGAATCTCGTCTTCAGCCGGGTCAGGCCGGCGACGCTGTCCGGCCAGGGATTGAGGCGGTGCCAGCCCTTGGTGAGATGATCGAGATCGGCCTCGGTGAGGCCCCTGATGGCAAATTTCTCGACCAGCTTTTCCAGCGAGCGGCGGTGCAGATCGTCCAGCATGACGTAGCCACGCTCGGGATGCTCGCGCACGTCCTGCATCGACGCGACATACATGCCGCGCCAGCCGTCGACGAGCGCTGTCCAGTCGGCGCTGATGCCGCGCTCCTTCCCCCACCACATGAAATCGGTGATCAGGCTGGTGCGCCAGTCCACGACCGTGCCGAACACGTCGAAGACGAGGGCTTTGACGGCGGAGAGATCGGACATGCGCTTCCCCTATTGTTCTTATTGTCATTCCGGGACGCGCACCAACGCGAACCCGGTATCTCGAAGTTGTGGCGCGCGATTCCGGGTTCTCGCTTCGCGAGCCCCGGAATGACAGAGAACATCAGTCCAGATGAAACTTCGCCAGTTCGCGGTGCTCGGCCTTGATGTAGCGCACGGTGCCGGTGACGGAACGCATCACCACCGTCTCGGTCTCGATCACGCCGTCCTTGCGGAATTTCACGCCGGACAGCAGCGAACCGGTCGTGACGCCGGTCGCGGCGAACAGGCAGTCGCCGCGCGCCATGTCCTCGATGCCGTAGATCATCTTGGGATCGTTGACGCCCATCTTTGCTGCGCGCTCGATCTTCTCGCCGGAATCGAGAATCAGGCGGCACTGCATCTGGCCGCCGATGCAGCGCAGCGCCACCGCGGCGAGCACGCCTTCCGGTGCGCCGCCGGTGCCGAGATACATATCGACGCCCGTGTTGTCGGGGTCGGCGCAGTGGATCACGCCGGCGACGTCGCCGTCGGTGATGAGGCGCACGGCAGCGCCGGTCGAGCGCACACTCTCGATGATGCTGGCGTGGCGCGGGCGATCGAGCACGAGGACGGTGATACCCTCAGGCTTGACGCCCTTGGCCTTGGCGAGACGGCGAACGTTATCGGCGGGGCTCGCATCGAGATCGACGACACCCTTGTCATAGCCGGGGCCGATCGCGAGCTTCTGCATGTAGACGTCCGGTGCGTGCAGCAAGGTGCCACCATCGGCCATCGCCATCGTGGCGATCGAGCCCGGCATGTTCTTGGCGCACAGCGTGGTGCCTTCGAGCGGATCGACCGCGATATCGACTTCCGGACCGGTGTTCATGCCGACTTTCTCGCCGATGAAGAGCATCGGCGCTTCGTCGCGCTCGCCCTCGCCGATCACGATGGTGCCCTGGATCGGCAATTTATTGAGCTCGCGGCGCATCGCGTCGACGGCGGCCTGGTCGGCAGGCTTCTCCTGTCCGTGCCCGCGCAGCCGCGCCGACGACACTGCCGCCCGTTCCGTCACCCGCACGATCTCCAGCGTGAGAATGCGCTCGAGCAAGGCGTGCGGGGGGACTTCAATATGGGTCGACATCGGCTAACTCCTTCGAAACAGTTTTGGACAGGACGCCCTGCCCGCATCAACTCGTAACACCCACAGTTCGTTCGAACCGTTTTATTTCTTGAGCATGCTCTTTTCGGAAAACCGCTTCACACTTTGCGCTAACGCGGCCCTCCGGATCCGGATCATGCTCTAGTTCTTCTCAATCCTGATGACCTGCGGCCGTCCGCTGATCACCTTGTCTCTCTGCACGGCGGCGAGCGCGCGTCGTACGGCGTCCTCATGCGTGGCATAGGTGATCAGGATGACGGGCACGGGCACAGCCTTGCCGTTTGCCGATGCGGCGCCGCCATTGGGATGGCGCTGCACGATCGACTCGATCGAAATCTTCTGCTCTGCCAGCCGGGTCGCGATCGCGGCCGCGGTGCCCGGGAAATCGCGCGCCAGAAGGCGGATGTAGTAGCCGCCTTCATGCCGCTCCATCGGCGCCTTCGTGGTGTCGCGCAGCTGCGCGATGGGCCGGCCGAACGGATTGGCGCGGATGCCGCGCGCAACATCGGCGATATCGGCGACGACAGCGGATGCCGTCGCCGCACCACCCGCGCCGGGTCCGACCAGCGTAATCGGGGGAATGCCCTCTCCATCGATCGTAACCGCGTTGGTGACACCCATCACCTGCGCGATCGAGGAGGTTTTTGGCACCATGGTCGGATGCACGCGCTGCTCGATACCCTTCGCGGTGCGCACCGCAACGCCGAGCAGCTTGACGCGGTAGCCGAGATCGGCGGCCGCGCGCAGATCTTCCGGCGCGATGGAGGAGATGCCTTCGACATAGACAGCGCTTTGAGCAACTTTCGTGCCGAAAGCGAGGCTGGCGAGAATGGCGAGCTTCTGCGCGGTATCGTGGCCGTCGACGTCGAAGGACGGATTGGCCTCGGCATAGCCGAGCCGCTGCGCATCCTTGAGGCACTCGGCAAACGACAGGCCCTCCTGCTCCATTCGCGTCAGGATATAATTGCAGGTGCCGTTGAGGATGCCATAGACGCGCTCGATGCCGGTTCCGGCGAGACCTTCACGTAACGTCTTGATGACGGGGATCGCGGCGCCGACCGCTGCCTCGAAATTCAGCGCGCCGCCATGCTTTTCGGCCGATTTGGCGAGCTTCAGACCGTGCTTGGCGAGCAACGCCTTGTTCGCGGTGACGACGGACTTGCCGGCACCGAGGGCGGCTTCGACCGCGGCCAGCGCGGGATCGCCTGCGCCGCCCATCAACTCGACAAAGCAGTCGACCTCGGGATGCGTGGCGACAGCCAGCGGATCCTTCGCCCATTCGACGCCGCGCAGGTCGATGGCGCGCTTCTTGGCCTTCGAACGCGCCGTCACGGCGACGACGCGAATGCCGCGGCCGGAACGGCCCGCGAGCACGCGCGCCTGCGTCTCGATCAAACGGACAACTTCGGCGCCCACGGTGCCGAGCCCCGCTATGCCCACTTTCAGGGGTGCAACCATGATGCTTTAGTGAACCTGCAGAAGAGAATTAGCGCCTGTTGGCGAGTGGAACGACGTTGTGCAACGTTTCGATGCCGCTTTCAAGGAAGCGGCGCACGCCGCGCGCGGCCTGCCTGATCCGTTGCTCGTTTTCCACCATGGCGATGCGGACATATCCTTCGCCATGCTCGCCGAAGCCGACGCCGGGCGAGACCGCAACACCCGATTTCTCCACCATCAGGGTCGCGAACTGCATGCTGCCGACGCTGCGGAAGGCCTCCGGCAGCGGCACCCAGGCGAACATCGAGGCTTCCGGGGGCGGAATGTCCCAACCCGCGCGGCCGAACGACTCCACCAGCGCGTCGCGACGCTTGCGATAGGTGTCGCGCATCTCCTTGATGCAATCATCGGGACCGTTCAGTGCCGCAGTCGCGGCGACCTGCACCGGCGTGAAGGCGCCGTAGTCGAGGTACGATTTGACGCGGGCGAGCGCCGCGATCACGCGCTCGTTGCCGACCGCGAAGCCCATGCGCCAGCCCGCCATCGAATAGGTCTTCGACATCGAGGTGAACTCGACGGTGACGTCGATGGCGCCCGGCACCTGGAGCACCGAGGGCGGCGGATTGCTCTCGTCGAAATAGACCTCGGCATAGGCGAGATCGGACAGGATCAGGATCTCGTGCTTCTTCGCGAATGCGACCAGGTCCTTGTAGAAATCGAGGCTCGCGACATAGGCGGTCGGGTTCGAAGGATAGCAGACGACGAGCGCGAGCGGCTTCGGGATCGAATGCACGATCGCCCGCTCCGCAGCCTCGAAGAATTGCGGCGTCGGCTCCGAGGGCACCGAGCGGATCACACCGCCCGCCATCAAAAAGCCGAAGGCGTGAATCGGATAGCTCGGGTTCGGACAGAGGATCACGTCGCCCGGCGCGGTGATCGCCTGCGCCACGTTGGCAAAGCCTTCCTTTGAACCGAGCGTCGCCACCACCTGGGTGTCGGGATTGAGCTTCACACCGAAGCGGCGCTCGTAATAGGCGGCCTGGGCCCGGCGCAGACCGGGGATGCCGCGGGAGGCCGAATAGCGGTCGGTGCGCGGCTTGCCCAGCGTCTCCTTGAGCTTCTCCAGCACGTGCGGCGGGGCCGGCAGATCCGGGTTGCCCATGCCGAGATCGATGATGTCGGCGCCGGCATTCCGCGCGGCCGCCTTGGCCCGGTTGACCTGCTCGAACACGTAAGGCGGAAGGCGGCGGATGCGGTAAAAATCGTCCATGGCTCTCTGGGCTCCGGGCCACCGGTCAAGACAGAATCGAAGGGCGATGGTCGCCCTTTCGAGAAGGCCTCGCCCTGCGCACAAAAATCACTCAAAATCAGATACTTAGAGTGAAATTCGACGACGAGGACTGAACTCCTTCGTCCTGACTCTCGGCTGAATTGGAGTCTTTTAGCACGGAGTGGCGGGGGCGCCAGCGATTACCTTGCGCCGCCCGGTGACCGTGCCGCCGCGCATTGGCGTTCTATTTGGCATCCTTGGCGGCGACGGCCTGACGGTCGCGCGCGGCCGCTAGCTCAGCCTCGATCTTGACGCGCTGGTCGAGCGGGATGATCGCCTGATCACGGTCCGGCGGCAGATCGTGGACCGGCAAATAGGCACCCGGCTCCTTGGGATGGGCCGCCGTATCGGCAGCCGTCATGTCGGCAAGCTGACTCGAGCAGCCACCCAACGCGAACACCACCATCAGCAGCGCGCAGCACGCCAGCCGCGTCTTTTGCAGGTCCCACAACGTCAACACCTGGGAAATCCCCTACTCGTCCCAACGTCAGGCTGCCGGTAGCTTAACCAACAACCTGCCCAAGCTCAAACCATTGCTGCCCACAAATGGCACGAGCGAGAAATCATCGAAGGCCCACGGACCGAGAGGTGCACGGCGATTGTGACAAAAGCAAGAAGCTTTGTCGCAGTGCAGCACATCTTCGCACCTCTTTAGCGCGAAACCAGCGAGCTTCGCGGTGACGAATACAGAATGAATTGTTACTGTCGTCGCCATGAGTACCGTCACGACCGACACGCCCAAGTCAAAGTCCGAAATGAAGTTCGATGCGGAAGCCTTCGCGATGAATGTCGCGCGGGCGATGGAGGGCGGCGGCAAGGCGCTCGCCGCGTATCTGAAGCCGCGCGAAAGCGGCGAGGTGCAGGACCGCCCACCGGCCGAGCTCACCGAGGTCGTCAAGACCTTCACGTCGGTCGCCGAGTATTGGTTATCGGACCAATCGCGTGCGTCCGACCTGCAGACCAAACTTGCAAAGGATTATCTCGATCTCTGGGGCTCTGCGGCGCGGCGGATGGCCGGCCAGGATGCCCAGCCCGCGATATCACCCTCCCCGCGCGACAAGCGCTTCGCCGATCCGGAATGGAAGTCGAACCAGTTCTTCGATTTCATGATGCAGCTCTATCTGCTCACCAGCAAATGGGCGCAGGAATTGGTGCATGACGCCGAGCTCGATCCGCAGACCCGCCGCAAGGCCGAGTTCTACGTCCAGCAGATCACCAACGCGATCTCGCCCTCGAATTTCGTGCTGACCAATCCGGAGGTGCTGCGCGAGACGGTTGCAAGCAGCGGCGAGAACCTCGCGCGCGGCCTGACGATGCTGGCCGAGGACATCGCGGCCGGCAAGGGCATGCTGAAGATCCGCCAGTCCAATCCCGACAATCTCGTGGTCGGCGTCAACATGGCGACGACGCCGGGCAAGGTGATCTACCAGAACGAGATGATGCAGCTGATCCAGTATTCTCCGAGCACGGAGAAGGTGCTGCGCACGCCGCTCCTGATCGTGCCGCCCTGGATCAACAAGTTCTACATTCTCGATCTCAAGCCGGAGAAATCCTACATCAAGTGGTGTGTCGACCAGGGCATCACCGTGTTCGTGATCTCATGGGTCAATCCCGACAAGAAGCTCGGAGGCAAGAGCTGGGAAGACTACATGAAGGAAGGCCCGCTCACGGCGATGGACGTGATCGAGAAGGTCACCGGCGAGCTGAAGGTGCACACGGCCGGCTATTGCGTCGGCGGCACCATGCTGGCGACCACGCTGGCCTGGCTCGCCGAGAAGCGGCGCCAGCGCGTGACGTCGGCGACGTTCTTTGCGGCGCAAGTCGACTTCACCCATGCCGGCGATCTCCTCGTGTTCGTCGACGAGGGCCAGATCGCCGCGCTCGAGCAGGACATGAAGATGTCGGGCGTGCTCGAAGGCTCCAAGATGGCGATGGCCTTCAACATGCTGCGCTCGAACGATTTGATCTGGTCCTACGTCGTCAGCAACTACCTCAAGGGCAAGGAGCCGAGTGCGTTCGACCTGCTGCACTGGAATTCCGACGCGACGCGGATGACGCAGGCGAACCATTCCTATTATTTGCGCAACTGCTATCTGGAGAACCGGTTGTCGACCGGCACCTTGGTGCTCGACAACACGCTGCTCGACCTCTCCAAGGTCAAGGTGCCCGTCTACAACCTCGCCACCCGCGAAGACCACATCGCGCCAGCAGAATCCGTGCTGTACGGCTCGCAATTCTTCGGCGGGCCCGTGAAATACGTGCTGTCGGGCTCCGGCCACATCGCCGGCGTGGTCAATCCGCCGGCCTCGAACAAGTACCAGTACTGGACCAACGACAACATCAAGGACGTCACCATCGCCGAGTGGATGAAGGGCGCGGTCGAGCACAAGGGCTCGTGGTGGCCGGACTGGCGTGAATGGCTGGGCGCGCTCGACCCGGAGGAAGTGCCCGCGCGCAGCGTCGGCACCGAGGCGCTGCCCCCGATCGAGGACGCGCCAGGCAGCTATGTCAGGGTTCGCGCATAGCGCAACAGCGCGCGCTTTCGTATAAGCTCACGGTATCGATTTGGAGGGGACCGGATTATGACGCGTGAATTGTTCTGGCTGACCTGTACGGTGATCCTGACCGGAATCCTCTGGATCCCCTATACCATCAACCGTTGCCAGGTTCGTGGGCTCGCCGGCGCCATGGCCAACCCTTCCCGCGGCGACAAGCCTCAGGCCGAATGGGCGAACCGCCTGATGTTCGCCCATGACAACGCGGTCGAGAATCTCGTGCTGTTCGCACCGCTGGTGCTGATCCTGAACGCGATCGACTATTCCTCGAAATGGACCGTGCTCGCCTGCGTGGTCTATTTCTGGTCGCGCGTCGCGCATGTGATCGTGTATGCGCTCGGCATCCCGGTATTCCGTACGCTCGCCTTCACCGTCGGCTTCCTGGCCCAGGCCGTGCTGGCGCTCGCGATCTTCAAGGTGTTCTGAAGCTCTCTCCAACGTCATTGCGAGCGAAGCGAAGCAATCCAGGCTGTCTCCGCGGTGAGAGTGCTGGATTGCTTCGCTTCGCTCGCAACGACAACGGATAGGGTGTCGCCCTATTCCTCCGGCAGACCCAGCATCAGCCGCATGTTCTGCACGGCTGCGCCCGAGGCGCCCTTGCCGAGATTGTCAAGCCGCGCGACCAGCACCGCCTGGTGGTACTTGTCGCTGGCGAAGACATAGAGCTCGAGCACGTTGGTCTCGTTGAGCGCCTCCGGCTCGATGCGGCCGCCCTTGGACGCGTCGTTCTGGAGCGGCATCGCCTTGACGTATTTCGAGCCGGCGTAGTGCTTGGCCAGCGCCGCGTGGAGATCGGCACCAGCAGGCTTGCCGGGCAACGCGTCGAGCTGGAGCGGGATCGAGACCAGCATGCCCTGCCGGTAATTGCCGACGGAGGGAATGAAGATCGGGCGCCGCGTCAAGTTCGAATAGAGCTGCAGCTCCGGCAGATGCTTGTGCTCGAAGCCGAGGCCATAGAGCTCGAACGATGGCGCGCTGCCGTCCTCGAAGCTTGCGATCATCGATTTGCCGCCACCGGAATAGCCGCTCACCGCGTTGACGCTGATGGGATGGTCAGGCGGCAACAGGCCCGCATCGACGATCGGCCGCAGCAGCGCGATTCCGCCGGTCGGATAGCAACCCGGATTCGAGACCTTCTTCGCCGCCTTGATCTTGCCGGCCTGGTCGGGCGCCAGCTCCGCAAAGCCGTAGGTCCAGTCAGGTGCGACCCGATACGCGGTCGAGGCGTCCAGCACCTTCGGCGCCGAAGTACCCATGCTGTCAATCAATGCGACCGTCTCCTTGGCGGCATCGTCAGGCAGGCAGAGGATCACGAGATCCACCTCCTCCATCAGCGCCTTCTTCGCTGCGGGATCCTTGCGCTTGTCGTCGGCGATGGTCTTCACCACGACGTCGCTCTGGCGCTTCAGCCGCTCGTTGATGCCGAGGCCGGTGGTGCCGGAGCCGCCGTCGACGAAGACGGTGGCGGGTTTTTTGGCTGTGCCGGTGGACGGGGCTTTCGTGGTTTCCGTGAGGCTCATGATACGCTCCTTTCGAGCATGTTGGTTTCGGCCGCGAAGGCTTCGGGCCTCACGTCCTGCATCAGTTGGGCGATCTTCCTGGCGTCGGCATCGGCTTGCGCGCCGAGTGCAGTCGCGATCGCGACATAGTCGGCGTCCGATTTGTGCTGGTTCAGCTTGAAGCTGCCTTCGACCTCTTCGACCGTCATGACCAGCCCCACGATTCCCTTCTTCAGCGCCTCGAGCCGGCCTGCCGTCATCTTGCCTGAAGTCCACGGCTTCTTCGGCAACAGCCAGCTCTCGAAGATGTCGCTGAGCGTGTCGATCTGCACCGCCAGCTCATCGTCGGACAGCAGCTTCACGGGCCCGGTGAGATGCACCGTCTGATACAGCCAGGTCGGCACTTGATCCGGCGAAACGTACCAGTCGGGCGATACATAGGCATCGGGGCCGTTGATCGCGAGCAGCCAGCACGTCGCGCCGTCCGCAAGCCTTACCAGGGGATTGTGACGGGCGACATGAAAGGCGGCCTGCGGCGTGCCGTCGGCTGCATAGGTCAAATAGAACGGCAGCGGCGAAGCGACCGGCTTGTAGCCGTCGAAGGCGCACATCGTGCCGAAACCGCGCTCGCCTGCGAATTTCAGGCTCGCGGCGCGATCCGGCTTGAAAAAGGGTGGCGTGTACATCGTGGTCTCCTGCTGGGCCTCCTTGGGGGGCCGCTGGATCAGATCGCGCTGACAGGAGAAAGAATGCCGCGGATCGGGTCCAGCGGCAAAGACGATGATCTCAAACGCGATCGACCGCCCAAACCGCGAGAGCGCGGCGGCGGCGACGGGCGAACAGGATGGTCGCGGCGTTGATCATGGCGCGCGGCTATAGAGCGGGATGCGGTTCCCGTCAAGATACACCATGTCACACCACCCGCCAGAGCCATTCCATGATCTTCGCGATCACGTCGCCGAACAGCAGCAACGCCGCGGACCAGACCAGTGCCGAGATGAAGTTGGCCGCCTGAAAGCTCCAGTACGGCATCTCGAAAATGCCGGCCGCGAGCGGCACCGACGCCCGCAACGGACCGAAGAAGCGGCCGATGAAGATGCTGGGCACGCCCCAGCTCCGGACGAAGGCCTCGCCTTTAGGAAGAATGTCCGGATAGCGCGAGAGCGGCCACATCTGCGCGACCTGCTCCTTGTAGCGATAGCCGAACCAGTAGGAGACCCAGTCGCCGAGCGCGGCGCCGATCGCGCCGGCAATCCAGACCGGATAGAAGCTGATGCCGCTTGCGCCGATCAGCGCGCCGATGGCGACCAGTGCGCCCCAGGCCGGGATCAGCAGCGAGATGAAGGCGAGCGATTCCCCGAACGCGAGCAGGAACACGATCGGAGCGGCCCAAGCCTGGTGCAGGCGCACGAAATCGGCCAATGCGTGCGCAAACTGCTCCATTCCAAATTAGCCTTCCCGCCTCGCCCTGAGGTCATGTTCCATGAAAAGCACTGGTAAGCCAGGGACTTGTGTGACATCAAGTCACAAACCTCTGCACTGGGCGGCCGGCGGCGTCAAATTGCCGGGATTTGGTCAGCCTGCGGCGTAAAATCGCCGGGATTGGCTCGCAACCACCCCAAGAAGCTGTCAAGAAGCGGCCAAGATCGGCGCGGCCTGACCTTTCAAGGCCGGCCGTGGCATAGTCTCCGCAACCGATTCGCCGCCTGCGCGGCCCTCAAAACACATCAAGATATATGTCCAAGCAGTTGAAGACAAAAAGCAAAGACGATTTGTTCGACGGCAATGAGCCGAAGGCGCGCCCCCCCGCTGCCAAGGCCGCACCGCGTGCTGGCGGTGCCGAGGCTGATTACACCGCAGCCGATATCGAGGTGCTTGAGGGCCTGGAACCGGTGCGGCGCCGGCCCGGCATGTATATCGGCGGCACCGACGAAAAGGCGCTGCATCACCTGTTCGCCGAAGTCATCGACAACTCGATGGACGAGGCGCTCGCGGGACACGCGACCTTCATCGGCGTCGAACTCTCCGCGGACGGGTTCCTCACCGTCACCGACAACGGCCGCGGCATCCCTGTTGATCCGCATCCGAAGTTCCCGAAGAAGTCGGCACTCGAAGTCATCATGTGCACGCTGCATTCGGGCGGCAAGTTCGACAGCAAGGTCTACGAGACCTCGGGCGGTCTGCACGGCGTCGGCATCTCCGTCGTGAACGCCCTCTCCTCGCGGCTCGAGGTCGAGGTCGCGCGCAGCCAGAAGCTCTACCGCATGAGCTTCGAGCGCGGCCATCCCAAGGGCAAGCTCGAGGATCTCGGCAAGATCAACAACCGCCGCGGCACCCGCGTGCGCTTCAAGCCCGATACCGACATCTTCGGCGCCAAGGCGGCGTTCAAGCCGCAACGTCTGTTCAAGATGACGCGCTCGAAGGCCTATCTGTTCGGCGGCGTCGAGATTCGCTGGAATTGCGCGCCCGAACTGCTCAAGGGCGTCGAGGACGTTCCGGCCGAGGCCACCTTCCACTTCCCCGGCGGCCTCAAGGATTATCTGGCGGCGGCGATCCACGCCGATACGCTGGTGCATCCCGACATCTTCTCCGGCAAGTCGGGGCGCAACGGCGCGCATGGCGCCTGCGAATGGGCAGTGGCCTGGACCGCGGATGCCGACGGCTTCCTGTCTTCATACACCAACACCGTGCCGACGCCCGACGGAGGCACGCATGAATCGGGCTTGCGCAGCGCGCTGCTGCGCGGCCTGAAGGATCACGCCGAGCGCGTCGGCCAGGGCAAGCGCGCCTCGTCCATCACGTCGGAAGACGTGATGGTTGGCGCCGCCGTGATGCTCTCGGTGTTCGTGCGCGAACCTGAATTCCAGGGCCAGACCAAGGACCGCCTCGCCACGGCCGAAGCGCAGCGCATCGTCGAACAGGCGATGAAGGATCCGTTCGACCATTGGCTCTCGGGCAATCCGAACATGGCCAACCGGCTGCTCGACTTCGTGATCGACCGGGCCGAGGAGCGGCTGCGCCGCCGCCAGGAAAAGGAGACGGCGCGCAAGACGGCTGGCAAGAAGCTGCGCCTGCCCGGCAAGCTCGCCGACTGCACCGACGCAGGCACCGAGGGCTCCGAACTCTTCATCGTCGAGGGCGACTCGGCCGGCGGCAGCGCCAAGCAGGCGCGCGATCGCAAGACCCAGGCGGTGCTGCCGTTGCGTGGAAAAATCCTCAACGTCGCTTCTGCCGGCAAGGACAAGCTGACGGCGAACGCCCAGCTGTCCGATCTCGTGCAGGCGATCGGCTGCGGACAGCTCCTGCAGTACCGCGAAGAGGATCTCCGCTATCAGCGCATCATCATCATGACCGACGCCGACGTCGACGGCGCCCACATCGCTTCGCTCCTGATCACCTTCTTCTACCGGCAGATGCCGAAGCTGATCGACGAGGGACATCTCTTCCTCGCCGTGCCGCCGCTCTACAAGCTGACCCACGGGCAGAAATCGGTCTACGCGCGCGATGACAAGCACAAGGACGAGCTGATCAAGAGCGCTTTCAGCGCCAACGCCAAGGTCGAGGTGAACCGCTTCAAGGGCCTCGGCGAGATGATGCCGGCGCAGCTCAAGGAAACCACCATGGATCCGAGCAAGCGGACGCTGCTCAAGGTGGTCCTGCTGCCCGACGATCGCGACACTACGGCAGATTCGGTCGAGCGGCTGATGGGCACCAAGGCCGAAGCGCGCTTCGCCTTCATCTCCGACAAGGCCGAGTTCGCCAGCGATGAGCTGCTCGACGTCTGAAGCGGCGATTTCCGCCGAAAAGCCCCGGCCTGCGCCGGGGCTTTTTCATTTTTGTGGGAACGGTGGCGCTTCCCGGCGCTTCCGCCTCGGCGATTCCTCTCGGGGCGGGCGACTCGGCCAACGACTCAGAGCGAATGGGCGCACGCCAGGGCTGCGGCAGGATGGCCTCGCCCTCGGGCAAAGGCGCAATCCTAACGAAAACCCGTCTTGGACCATAGCCCCCTGAATCCGCCTAAGACGCTGAAATAAATGGTATTTTGTCGATGCCGATGACGGCATCATCGAACCTGACGAGCGGGCGTTTTCCGGCGACTGTGCCTGCCCTGCAACAGCATTTCGGCGAGAACCGTCTATAGTCCGAGCCATCAGAACACACGGACTTCAGTGCGCTCGCGCCTGCTACGAACCAAGGGTTGGGGATTTTATCATGAAGAAGATTGCTCTCGCACTGACCGCGATTGCGGCAATGACGGGTTCGGCTTCGGCGGCTGACCTCGCGGCTCGTCCCTATGTGAAGGCCCCGATGGCGGCTCCGGTCGCGAACTGGACCGGCTTCTACATCTTCGGCGGCGGCGGCGGCGGCCTCTCGAACTCCGACCAGAGCGTCGTCTCGACCACGACGGGCACGCCCCTGACCATCACCCAGCGCCAGGGTGGCTCGGGCTGGTTCGGCACCGTCGGCCTCGGGTACGACTGGCAGTTCAACAGCACCTGGGTCGCGGGCGTGTTCGCCGACGGCCAGTTCGGCAGCATCCGCGCCACCGTGCAGGATCCGATCGCTCAGATCACGGGCAGCCAGAAGCTGGAGGACTCCTGGGCCGCGGGTGTCCGCCTCGGCTGGCTGGTCGCTCCGAACGTTCTGTCCTACGTCAACGGCGGTTACAGCGGCGCTCACTTCGGCAGCACCAACTTCACCAATCTGGCTGGCGTTTCCTCCGGCACACACCTCAACGGCTACAACCGCAACGGTTGGTTCATCGGCGGCGGTGTCGAGAACAGCCTGAACTTCTTCGGCATCTCCTCGCCCGGCTGGTTCATGAAGACAGAGTATCGCTCGGCCTTCTACGATGCGAAGACTCAGGACGAACTCTTCAACGCCACGAACCTGCCGACCGGCGTGAACAGCATCCGCGCCAACAACTGGAACCAGACGATCTCGACCTCGCTGGTCTACCGCTTCAACTGGACCGGCCCGGTCGTCGCCAAGTACTGAGATCCGAAGTACCAGGATTTAAAGTACTGAGCTGAACTCACCTTCAGACGTCAAAGCCCCGGCATCGTCCGGGGCTTTTTCGTTGCGCGGTGCCATGCCGGCCCGTCCGCGACCATTGTGTCCGAACCGACGGTACGGCTAGTCTTGCGGGACGTTTTCGTGGGCCCGTGGTTGATGCCATGGGTCGCGACAGAATCAGACCGACGGAGGAACGCATGCGCAGATTTCTGCTTGTCGCAGGCCTGTTTGCCCTCGCCGTCGGGCTGCTCTGGATCGGACAGGGCACGGGCACCATCGCCTGGCCGCGATCGAGCTTCATGGTCAACCAGCTGCAATGGGCCGGTTATGGCGCTGCCATGGCCGGCTTCGGGCTGGTGCTGATCTGGCAAAGCAACCGATAAAAGAAACCAGGACGTGAAAGCATGACATCCAATCGGTTCGATCTCCGCGGCAAGGTCGCGATCGTCACGGGCGGCAATGGCGGCATCGGCCTCGGCCTCGCACACGGGCTCGCTGATGCCGGCGCAGACATCGCCGTGGTCGGACGCAATGAAACCAAATCGGCCGCAGCCGTCGCCGATCTCAGGGGGCGCGGCGTCAAGGCGATATCAGTCACCACCGACGTCACCGACAAGGCGGCGGTCGCGGCGATGATCGACCGCGTCTTGAACGATCTCGGCCGCATCGACATTCTGATCAACAACGCCGGCATGAGCATCCGCAAGCCGCCGCACGAGCTCGAGCTCGACGAGTGGAACAAGGTGATCGACACCAACCTCACCAGCGCCTTCGTGTGCTCGAAGCTGGCCTATCCGGCGCTGAAGGCGTCAGGCAACGGCAAGGTCATCAACATCGGCTCGATGATGTCGATCTTCGGCGCGAGCTTCGCGGCCGCCTATGCGGCGAGCAAAGGCGGCATCGTGCAGTACACGCGCGCCTGCGCCAATGCCTGGGCGCCCGACAACATCCAGGTCAATGCCATCCTGCCGGGCTGGATCGACACCGATCTCACGCGCGGGGCGCGCAAGCAGGTCTCGGGCCTGCACGAGCGCGTGCTGGCACGCACGCCCGCGGGCCGCTGGGGCGACATCGACGACTTCGCGGGCATCGCCGTCTTCCTCGCCTCCGCGGCGTCGAACTTCGTCACGGGCACCGCAATCCCGGTCGATGGCGGCTTCTCGGTGATGGCATAAGGCGGCTGTGGTGCAAAAAAGAAGCCCCGGCAATGCCGGGGCTTTGAATTGTTGGCAGTGATCTTTTTTTGCTGATTGATCGTTTTTGGCTCAGTAGCGTGCGATCGCAGGCGCGTCGAACTTGTAGCTCGCGCGGACGACGGCCCACTGGATGTCACGCGGCTTGGCATCGAAGGTGTAGTTGCCCGAGGTGCCGCCGAGTTGATAGGTCTGGCCGCCGAAGGCCGCGTAATTGTACTCGAGGCCGACGATCCAGTTGCGGGTGATGCCGTATTCCCAACCCGCGCCCACCGTCCAGCCGTTGGCCCAGTGGGTCTGACCACCCGAGCCGGTCACTCCCACCGTATCGGTCACCGAGAGGCGGTTGTTCACGCCCGCATAGCCGCCCTTGATGTAGAACAGGTTGTTCTGCACGGCGAAGCCGGCGCGGCCGACCACCGTTGCGAGCACGTTGGCGCGCCAGCTGAAGACGTTGCCGCCCGGAGCGAACGCGGTGTTCACGATGGTGCCCTTGTTGTCCAGGCCGGAAATCGTGCCTTCCATGCCGAACACGTAGTTGTTGGCCTGCCAGTTGTAGCCGATCTGGGCGCCGCCCATGATGCCGGCGCTACGCTGACGGTAACCCTGCCCCGGCGTCAGATCGCCGAACGGGGCACCGACGCCGTTGTTGATGAACTGCTCGTTGGTCCAGGCGCCGCCGATGTGACCACCAACGTAGAAACCGGTCCAGTTGAACAGCGGCTCGATATAGGCAGGCGCCTTGGTGTAGGGACGCGCGGCGAGATCGGCGGCGGAAGCTGCACCAGTCGAAACCAGAGCGGTCGTGCAGGCGAAGGCGGCAATCAACTTGTTACGCATGGTACACCCCGTGTCCTTTGATGGGCGCACGCTCACACGCAGTTCTTACTCAAATTTGAATCAAGAAAGTTAAGACCCGGGATTGGCAGTTGGCGGTCCTTGAATCCGGAGGCGCTGTTGCACCCACGCAACGCCGAAGTCGTGATTTAACGCGGCGTTATCCCTACCAAATCGCTGCATCAGGGTGCCGGCACGGCTGTCGAATGCACGTGCTCGGGCCGCACCCCGATGGCGATGAAGCGCGCCGGAATACTCTGAAGCCATGGCAGCGCATTGATGAGGCGCAGGACAAGCGGCACCTTGAGCGGTTGATCGCCGCCCTTCAGCGCGCCGCTGATGATGTTGTTCTGCACGATCACCTGCATCGCCTGCGTCATCTTCACCGGGAACTCGCGGCGCCGCCTGATCGCATCGAGCTCTTCGTCCGATGGACAGCCGCGCGTCAGCTTGTCCGCGAGCAGATTGGCAGTCGCGACCGCATCCTGCACGGCAAGATTGACGCCGACGCCGCCGACCGGCGACATCGCATGCGCGGCGTCGCCGATGCAGAGCAAGCCGGGCCTGGTCCAGCGGCCCAGGCGATTGATCGCGACGGTGAGAAGCTTGACATCGTCAAAGCTCCTCACGTCGCCAATCCCGCGCTCGAGGATCGGTGCCATGCGCACGACGTCGTCGAGCAGCGCCTGTAGTCCCCTCGCCCTCACCGCATCATATTGTCCCTTGGCGATGACATAGGCGCACTGCCAGTAATCGCCGCGATCGAAGGTCACCATCATCTTGCCTGGCTCGACGCGCGCGAACAGATTTTCGGTTTCGTCGCCAGACCGGCCGGCACGGAACCAGAGCACATCCATCGGCGCACCGATCTCCTCGACGGCAAGGCCTGCGCGTTCGCGCACCGTCGAATGCCGCCCGTCGCAGGCAACGGTGAGATCGGCCTCGATGTCGACGATGCCGTCGCGCGTCCTGGCGCGCACACCGGCAATTGCGTCGCCGCGGCGGATCAGGTCGACCGCCTCCGTGCTCATCAAAACCTTCAGGGAGGCAAAGCGCTTGCCCGCCTCGCGCAGGAAATTGAGAAAATCCCATTGCGGCATGAAGGCGATGAACGGGTATTTCGTATTCAGCCGGCTGAGATCGGCGATCCGCACCTTGGTGCCGCCGAACAGGCCGTCCATCTTCTGCAAGCGCTGATGCGGCAGCTTGAGGAACCCGTCGATCAAGCCTAGCTCGTCCATCACCTGAAGCGTCGAGGGATGCACGGTGTCGCCGCGAAAATCGCGGAAGAAATCGGCGTGCTTCTCCAGCACAACGACATCGATGCCGGCACGTCCGAGCAGATAGCCGAGCATCATGCCGGCGGGTCCGCCGCCGACGATACAGCAGCGGACCTTCATGGAGCGCGGCCGGGATTGTTGAGGCGTGGCTGCGTCCATGATCCGATCTCCTGGCGTTTCGATCCAACAAGGGATTGTAACGCTCACCCGCGACAAAGGCTCAATTCGATCGGGGGGAACCGCTCAATTGTTGCTGCGGTTCGCGGTGCGGAAGCTCTTGACCTCCGAGACGCTGCCATCGCGGTAGATCAATTCGACGGACATGAACTGCGTCGCCGGCGGCAGCTTCTCATAGAGCAGCATGCCGGCCGTGATCCCAGAGGGATCACGGAGATCGCACGGCGGCAGCTTCAGCACCTTGTCCGGTACCGCGGTGTCGATGCCGATGCGCACCTCGCGGATTGCACAACGATACGACACCAAATGCGTGTAGTAGACCAGCAGTCCGTTGAACTGGCGGAACGACAGCCAGCTCGTGGCGGTCATGTCGAGGATCTTGCGCTGGTCGCGGATCAGCGCCGCTTCCGGATCGAACTTGATCGGGAACGGACCCTGCATGTCGCCGGAGGCATCGACGTAACGAACCTCGATGGTGCCGGCCGGCGCATCCGCAGGCAGCTCGATCGACGGATTTGGCATCCGCTTGCGGGTGCGCGGATCGAGCGTGTCCATGAAGCCGGTCTCGCGGAAATCACCAGTGCCGGCCATGCGCCAGGACACGCCGAGCGTAGGGTCGGCAAACGAGAACGTCACGCTCCAGCCGCCATTGTGGCGCGAGAAGCTCGCGATCGGCGCGTTGGTGGTCTCCTCCTTCGGCACGCGCGGCACCGACACCGGCGGCAGCGCCGCGACCTTCTGCGGCGGCGGATCGGCCGGCCGTATCGCGCCTGCCGCGGCATCCTTCGCGGCACCGCTGAGGAAGACGTCGTCGACCATCTGGTCGAAATAAACCGGCACCTGCTTGTGCTTGACGGTGTCGGCCATCTCGCTGACCAGACGGCGCGTATGCTGCGCGACCTGCACCAGATTCTCGCCGGGCTGCAGCAGCTCCCTGGCGAAGGTGCGGGTGAACACCGAGTTCGGATTGGCATCGTCGTTCGAGAGACGATCGAGCGCGGTTTGCCGCGGCCCGGCCGAGAACACCGAGAACACGCCCTCAGGAAGCTGTGTCATCGGCGCAAGCCCGCCGCCGCCGGCCACCGCACGCGTGCCTGATCGTTCGAACGGATTGTTGCGGCAGGCGTCGAACACGAGGATCGAGGTGCGTGCCTTCTTGTTCTGGAGACGCTCGACGACGCGATCGGCGAGAATGGAGGCGTCGCGCACCAGCTCTTCCTGGCCTTCGGTCGCCGCCGGGACATCGGTCGGCAGCAGATAATTCTGACCCGCGATCTCGAAACCGTGGCCTGCATAGAAGAAGAACGCCGTGTCGCCGGGCTCGATCGCCCGATCGAACGCCAGGAGCGTCTCAGCGAATTGCTGACGGTTCTGGTTTTCAGCGACCATCACCTGGAAGCCGAGCTGCTTCAGCGTATCGCCCATCGTGCGGGCATCGTTGACGGCCTTCTGGAGCTTTGGAACGTTTTTGTAGTCGTTGTTGCCGACGACGAGCGCGACGCGCTTTTCGGCGTGGGCGGCGTCAACGAAACTGCCGAGGCTCGCCGCAACGCCAATCGCTGCCAAAAGTCTGAAAACCCGACGCGTCATCTCGATGTTCCCCCTTGAGAACGGCTTCCCAACGCCTCCATCCGGAAGCCCGCCCCCGTCGATGTGATAGTCGGCTCAGCCGCAACGGCGGTTCAACCGGCCCGTCCTATCAGCTCCGCCCATCTGGCCTATGGCAGATTCCACCGGAATCTGCTTCTTCTTGGACGGAATTCCGTTCGAGACGAGGGCTGCCGTGTATCGCTGGTGCACCGACGAGGTCGAGCCGCACGACCGTTTCGACTATTGGCGCGAGGTCCGGGCGAAGGGCTTGTTCGGCGTCACCGCGGAACTCGAGCGTGAACGGCGGAGCGACTTCTACGGTGAATTCTCGCTGGGCCAGGTCGGCAATGGCGCCCTGGTCGAGCTGAAGGCCTCGGCCTATGCGGTCGAACGGAGCCAGGCCGACATCGGCCACGCACCGGGTGACAGCATCTGCGTCTACCAGCAGCTCGGCGGTGGCGGCTGGTTCGGCGGCATGCGCTCCAGCGATTTCGCCATTGCCAATGGCAGCTTCGCCACCAGCCATACGGACCTGCCCTACCGCACCAAACCACTGGGCGATGCCGGCTTTCACCTGCGGATCCTGAAGATCCCGGTCAGCGGGCTTGCAACCCAGGACAAGCGCATTCGCGAGCTTGCGCCGAAACCGTTCAACGATCCCGCTCTGGCTTCCCTGCTCGATGCCTGCTTTGCCGATCTCCGCGAGGCTGCGGCCAATGAGGGGGCCCCCGACGCAATCCCGCTGGTACAGGCGCTGGGACATCTCGCGCTGATCGAGCGCGGCATCGTCAGGCCGGTCAGCCGACGCGCACAGGCCGCGCTTCGGACCGCCCGCCTGTCGCTGGCCCGGCGCCTGATCGCCCACAATTTGCAGGACCCCGATCTGGCGCCGGCCCGGGTGGCCGACCTGCTCGGCGTCTCCGTCCGGCACCTGCACATGCTGTTTGAGGCCGGGGAGCGCAGCTTCTCCCAGACCGTGACCGAAGAGCGGTTGAAGCAAAGCCGACGGCTGATGTGCGAAGCGCCGGAGCGGCTGATTGCCGACATCGCCAAGGCGTGCGGTTTTGAGAGCCTGGCAACCTATTACCGGCTCTTCAATGCCGCCTACGGCATGGCGCCCGGTGATTTCCGGGCCCAGGCTGCAGGGTCACGTTAACCACCGGGCCGGCCAGAGCGGCGAAAAGCCGAGTTACAGCCGGTATTTGTCCAAAAACCTTAAGGTTTTAAGGACCTTCCCGCGCCTGCTCCATTGACTTTGGCCGATTCCACCCTATGTTCCGGGTCGACGCGGCTCAGATCGAAAAGCGATTCCTGAGCCTGGCGCTTTGTTCGCGTGAGTCAGCACCCCCAGCTTCTTTGAGAGCGCGCCGTTTCGGGGTGGAACGCGACAGCCTTCTTACTCTCGATTCCGAACGGCGGTTTCGACCAGAGGCTCAATGTCCTTTTCTAATCTCGGACTGTCCGAAAAAGTCCTCGCCGCAGTGGCGGCCACCGGTTACACCACCCCCACCCCCATTCAGGAACAGGCGATCCCCCACGTCCTCGCACGCAAGGATGTGCTCGGCATCGCCCAGACCGGCACCGGCAAGACCGCCGCCTTCGTGCTGCCGATGCTCACCATTCTCGAAAAGGGTCGCGCCCGCGCACGCATGCCACGCACGCTGATCCTCGAGCCGACCCGCGAACTCGCGGCTCAGGTCAAGGAAAACTTCGACCGCTACGGGGCCGGCCAGAAACTCAACGTCGCCCTGCTGATCGGCGGCGTCTCCTTCGGTGACCAGGATGCCAAGCTGACCCGCGGCGTCGACGTGCTGATCGCCACCCCCGGCCGCCTGCTCGACCATACCGAGCGCGGCGGCCTGTTGCTCACCGGCGTCGAGCTGCTCGTGATCGACGAAGCCGACCGCATGCTCGACATGGGCTTCATTCCCGACATCGAGCGCATCTGCAAGCTCGTTCCCTTCACGCGGCAGACCCTTTTCTTCACCGCGACGATGCCGCCGGAAATCCGGCGCATCACCGAGGCCTTTCTGCACAATCCGCAGAAGGTCGAGGTCTCCAAGCCCGCCACCACAGCCGTCACCGTCACGCAGTCGCAGGTTCCCGCCGGGCGCGAGGCCCACGAGAAGCGCGAGCTTCTCCGCAAATTGCTGCGCGAGGCCAAGGATCTCAAGAACGCGATTATCTTCTGCAATCGCAAGCGCGAAGTCGCGATCGTTCACAAATCGCTTCAGAAACACGGCTTCAGCGTCGGCGCACTGCACGGCGACATGGACCAGCCGGCCCGCATGGCAGCGCTCGAACAGTTCCGCAAAGGCGAGCTCCCGTTGCTGGTGGCCTCCGACGTTGCCGCCCGCGGCCTCGACATTCCCGAGGTCAGCCACGTCTTCAATTTCGACGTCCCGCACCATCCCGACGACTACGTCCATCGTGTTGGCCGCACCGGCCGCGCAGGCCGCACCGGCACCGCGATCTCGATCGTCACGCCGCTCGATCAGAAGTCGATGGTCGCGATCGAAAAGCTGATCGGCCAGAGCATTCCCCGCGCCGAGGGCGATTTCGAAGTGCCTGCGGATTCGGGGGAGCGGAGCGACCGTCCGCGCGAAGCGCGCGGTCGCGATCGTGAACGTTCCCGTGGGGGACGCGGCAAGCCACAGCGCGGTCGCGACCGTGAGCGCAGCCACGAGCCGCGACACGCCTCCGAGGCAATGCCGTCGTCGGATGGAACAAGGCCCTCTGCGGAAGCACGGCCTGCGCGCGAGGCAAGACCTGCGCGCGAGGCAAGACCTCCGCGCGAAGCAAGGCAGTCATCCGAACCGCGCGGAGGATCGCGCCAGCAGGCCAACAATTCGCACGTGCCGTCGATCGGCCGCCCCGAACCACGCCGCCAGCGCGAGGCCGACACCGAGCCCGGCGATCACTCGCATCTCCCGGCGTTTCTGCTCCGACCGGTGCGCTCCCCCGCCGGCGCCTGAAACCAGGATACACGCCTGAGTTGAACGTTCGGTCGTTTACCGACCATTCACGATCGTCCGTTAGCCTACGAACATAATTTAAGCATTGCTGCGGCCGGTGGCGCACGGAGCCGCTGTGTGGGGTATGTTCGGTGGTCAAGGTGCTCGATGAACACGAACGCTCGATGGCGTTCGCCGAGGTGGCGCTCGGTCAGATACGGTCGCTGAAGCAAACCGCGATTCCCCGCAATTACGAGATCTGGTACGTCTACGCGACCGGCTACAACGCACCGCTCAACAAGATCATCAACGAGACGCTGGCACGCAACGGCAAGCTGTCCGAAGCCGATCTCGAGCAGATCTACGACACCTATCTCTCCCACATCAAAACGACCGACCGTATCGACAAGGTCGGTGCGCGCGTCATCGCCGAGATCGACGACGTGACGAGGGTGCTGAGAGAGGCGCTCGGCATGACCGGCGCCTACGATGCCAGCCTCTCGGACGCGACGAAAAAACTGTCGTCGTCCGGGACGCCCGAGCAGATCAAGACGATCGTCGAAGCGCTGCTGCGCTCGACCAGCGAGATGCGCGAGACCAACAGGGCGCTGGAAGACCGGTTGACGCTGTCGAAGAGCGAGATCAGCAATCTGCAGCAGAGCCTGGAAGCGATCCGCGCCGAGAGCCTGACCGACCCGCTGACCGGGCTCGGCAACCGCAAATATTTCGACCGCATGATCGGCATGGCGGTGCAGAGCGCGCTTGCGAGCGGCGAGCCGCTGTCGCTGCTGCTGTTCGACATCGACCATTTCAAGTCCTTCAACGATTCCTATGGTCATCTCACGGGCGACCAGGTGCTCCGGCTCGTCGGCCTGTCGCTGAAGCAGACAATCAAGGGCCAGGACATCACCGCGCGCTATGGCGGCGAGGAATTCGCGGTCGTGCTGCCCAACACCGCGCTGCGCCAGGCCCTCACCGTCGCCGACCATATCCGCCGTGCCGTGATGGCGAAGGAATTGAAGAAGAAATCGACCGGCGAGATCCTCGGCCGCGTCACCATCTCCGTCGGCGTATCCATGCTGAAGCAGGGTGACGACACCGAAACGTTGATCGATCGTGCGGACTCCTGCCTCTACGCGGCCAAGCGCAACGGCCGTAACCGTGTGATCTGCGAAGTCGACCCGGAATACACGATCGAGACGTACAACCGGGTGGCGTGATCAGGGCCGCGAGATCCGCCCCCGCTTGACATTCCAACCTGACGAACGACATTTTCCTCGCCAGATCGCATCGAGGATTTCTCGTCGTGCCCAATCCGCATGATTTTCACACGCCACAACCGTCCTACACCAAGGACGAGCTGCTGAGATCGAGCGAAGGCGGTTATTTCGGCGCGGGCAACGCGCAATTGCCGGCGCCGCCGATGCTGATGATGGACCGCATTATCGAGATCAGCCTGGATGGCGGCGAGTACGGCAAGGGCCATATCGTGGGCGAGTTCGACATCGTGCCGGACCACTGGTTCTTCGATTGCCACTATCGCGGTGATGCAATGATGCCGGGAAGCCTGGGCCTGGATGCGATGTGGCAGATGGTCGGATACTGGCTCGGCTGGTCGGGCTCGCCAGGCAAAGGCCGCGCCATCGGCGTCGGCGAGGTCGAGGTGACGGGCGCCATCACCCCGGAGACGCGCTCGGTCCGCTACGAAGTTGCCATGCGCATGGTCCGTCGCGGCAAGCTGGTGCTCGGCATTGCCGATGGCCGTGTCGTTGCGGACGGCGTCAGTGTGTTCGTGGCGAAGGACATGCGGGTCGGCCTGACCAAGGCCGTGGAGTGATCCTCAAGCCCGACGCTTGGCACCCTTTCGCGGGGCCGCCTTTTTGGTCGCCTTCTTCGGCGCTTTCGCCGGCTTGCCCGCGGTCTTCTTCGCCGCTTGCTTCGCCTTCGGCCGCTTCTTCACCTTGGCGCGCTGCGCGGCGGCAAGCGCTGCCCTTGCCCATTGCGCCAGCTCGGCGGAATCATCGAACAGGCGCGCCGGCAGCTCCCAGTAGGAATTGACCGTCACGGTCTTGGCGCGGGTCGAATATTGGAACGGCTTTGAGCCTTCAGCCTCAAAGTCCGGAATGGTCACCGCGTCGGCGCGGAAGAACAGGCCGGCGCGCAAGGCAAGCGCGAAGTTGATGCCGTCGGCAGAAATGCCGTAGCCGGAGAACATCTTTCGGATGGCGACCGGGCCGAAATCGGCGAACAGGTCGATCAGGAATTCGCGCTCCATGTCTCCCCCGTTACGTTCGCCGCCTGCGGATCAACGTATCACCGGCCGTGCAGTCGCGTTCGCGCAAAGCTAAATGATTGCGGTAGATGCTACTTATGATAGTCTCTACCCGGAATAGATAGCCGGGATATCATTGTGTTTCCGAGACCGCTGAATCGCAAGCTGGCAAATCTGGCGCGATTTGCTCGAGTGCAGATCCGGATCGCTTTCCTGCACATGAAGACATTCGGCTTCGAGAATACGGCGCTCGGTACCACTGTGACGGGCTGGTGGAATTTGCGATATCAATCACATGCGCTCAAGACAGACGATCTCGCACACGTCGAGACCATGGCAATGGACTGGCTCAGCGCGGATCACAGCGGATCGGAGTTCGTTGGAATCGTGATGAACGGCACCATCAAAGTGAACGGCAAGACGCACAATTCATTCATCCTGAGATCGCGGACTGCCGACCAGTCAATTAGGATGATGGCCTACAATCCTTATTACGATGATCCGAACGAGAAGGAACCGTGGGTGACCCCGTTCATTGACTTTCCCGCCGACCAAGACGTTTCGCTCGAAACGCGCAAGGCCCTCGAGAGCATCATGATAAGAGCATCACTCGGGAAGTAGGCGCGGCCGCGCGACTTGGTCGAGCCGCGACGATTGCGTCAGTCGATCTTCGCCGGGCGCAGCTCGACCGACTCGCCGCAGCCGCAGGCGGAGATCTGGTTGGGGTTGTTGAAGACGAACTGGGCCTGCATCTTGTCGGCCTTGTAGTCCATCTCGGTGCCGAGCAGGAACAGCACGGCCTTGGGGTCGACCAGGATCTTGACGCCCTTGTCCTCGACGACCTCGTCGGTCGGGCGGATCTCGTGGGCGTATTCGACCGTGTAGGACTGGCCGGCACAGCCGCCGTTCTTCACGCCGACGCGCAGGCCGACGATCTCGGAATCGGCGCGCTGGGTCAGCTCGCTGATGCGTTGCGCTGCGGCATCCGTCAGTCGCATCACCTGCGGGCGCGGACGCCGCGGCTTCGGAGTGGATGCTGGTGTCGAGCCGGACGATATCTGTGTCATGTCAGGGATGTGGTCCGTTGCGGAGCAAATTCAATATCGAGTTTACGCGTCACCACATGTTGAGCACGAGGCGCGCCTCGTCGCTCATGCGTTCCGGTGTCCAGGCCGGCTCCCAGACCACCTTGACGTCGACCACGCCGACGCCGGGGACGCTGGCGACCGCGTTCTCGACCATGGTCGGCAGCTCACCGGCGGCCGGACAATTCGGCGTCGTCAGCGTCATCTGGACGTCCACGGAACGGTCATCCTTGATCTCGACCTTGTAGATCAGGCCGAGCTCATAGATGTCGGCCGGAATTTCGGGATCGAACACGGTCTTGAGGCCGGCGATGATCTCTCTGGTCAGACGCTCGGTCTCCTCCGGCGGCAGCGCCGAATGGGTCTCCATCGGATTGGCTTTGATTTCGGCCGTGTCACTCATGCGAACAAATCCCGCGCCTTGAGCAGCGCCTGTGCCAGATGATCGACTTCTTCCCGCGTATTGTACATGCCGAACGAGGCCCGGCAGGTGGCAGTCACGTTGAACCGCTCTAAAAGCGGCATCACGCAATGGGTGCCGGCACGCACCGCGATGCCCTGACGGTCGATCACGGTGGCGACGTCGTGGGCGTGCGCGCCCTTGAGCTCGAAGGAGATCACCGGGCCCTTGCCCCGCGCGGTGCCGATCAGGCGCAGCGAGTTGATTTCGCGCAAGCGCTCCTGGGCGTAGGTGACGAGATCGTGCTCGTGAGCGGCGATGCGTTCCTTGCCGATCGAATTGACGTAGTCGATGGCAGCCCCGAGACCAACGGCTTCGACGATCGCGGGCGTGCCGGCCTCGAACTTGTGCGGGGGATCGCCATAGGTGACGACCTCGCGCGACACCTCGCGGATCATCTCGCCACCGCCGTTGAAGGGGCGCATCGCCACGAGGTGATCGTACTTGGCCCAGAGCACGCCGATGCCGGTCGGACCGTAGACCTTGTGGCCGGTGAAGACGTAGAAGTCGCAGCCGATGTCCTGGACGTCAACAGGCAGATGCACGGCGCCCTGGCTGCCGTCGACCAGCACGGGAATGCCGCGGGCGTGCGCGATCTTCACGACGTCCTTGACCGGAACGATGGTGCCGAGCGCATTCGACATCTGCGTGATCGCGACCAGCTTGGTCTTCGATGTCAGCAGCTTCTCGAACTCGTCGATGAGAAAATTGCCCTCGTCATCGACAGGCGCCCATTTGATCACGGCACCCTGGCGCTCCCTGAGGAAATGCCAGGGAACGATGTTGGAGTGGTGCTCCATGATCGAGAGGACGATCTCGTCGCCCTCTTTGATGTTCGGACCGCCCCAGGAGGAGGCAACCAGATTGATCGCTTCCGTCGCGTTGCGGGTGAAGATCACTTCCTCAGATCGGGGCGCATTGATGAACTGCGCCGCCTTGGTGCGGCCGCCCTCATAGGCCTCGGTCGCAGCGTTCGCGAGATAATGCAGGCCACGATGCACGTTGGCGTATTCGCTAGTGTAGGCCTGCGTCATGCGCTCGAGCACGGCGCTCGGCTTCTGCGCCGAAGCCGCATTGTCGAGATAGACCAGATTCTTGCCGTAGACCTGCAGGCTAAGCGCCGGAAAGTCCCGGCGCACGCGCTCGACGTCGTAGGCGCCGTTCCTGACTGCGGGATGCGTGCTCATGACCGCCGCTCCAGCCAGCGCTCGGCAATGCCGATCACGTGCTCGCGGAGGCCATCATCGGCGATCTGCTCGATCGCTTCGCCGACAAACGCCTGAATCAGCAGCGCCTGGGCTTGCTTCTCGGGCAGGCCTCGGGCTTTCAGATAGAACAGCAGGCTGTCGTCGAGCGCGCCGGCGGTGGCGCCGTGACCGCAGGAAACGTCGTCGGCGAAGATCTCGAGCTCCGGCTTGTTGTCGGCCTCGGCTTCGTCCGAGAGCAGCAGCGCCCGCGTCATCATCTTGCCGTCGGTCTTCTGCGCGTCGGGGCGAACGATGATGCGGCCCTGGAACACCGAATGGGCGCGATCGTCGATCACGGCGCGGAACACTTCGCGGCTGACGCAGTTCGGGACCGCATGGTCGACGACCAGCGTGGTGTCGCCATGCTCGGTCTTCTGGAGCAGGTTGACGCCGTTGGCGGAGAGCTCGCTGTTCTCGCCTGCCAGCGTGATGAAGCCCTGCAAGCGGCTGACCGCGGCGCCTGCGGTCATGTTGAAGATATTGAACTTCACGTCGGCGCCGACGGTGACGAAATGCGAGGTGACGTTCACGGCGTCAGGCGCATCGTCCATCAGGCGAATGTGCGCGACGTCCGCGTTGTCGCCGACCCAGAGGATCACCGCATCGTTGACCTGATAGCCGCCTACCTTCCCGGCGGCGACGAAGCTCTCGACGACCGTCGCGCGGACGTTCTTGCCGATCCGCAGATGCGAGCGGGTGAACGCGGATGCGCCAGCCGCTGTCGCGACGTGAATGATCTGGATCGGGGCGGACAATTGCGTTCCGTCAGCCACCGACACCACAACGCCGTCCGTCGCCATCGCCGCATTGAGCGAGATCACCGCATCGGTCGTGGCGGTCTGAAGCAGATCCCCAGCGGCAGCATTGGCCTCGTTCGCCAGGGCCTCGTGCAGCGTCTTGAGGCTCGCTTCGGACGCGAGTGCCTTCACGTCGGAGAGATCGGCCGCGAACACGCCGTCGACCAGCACCAGCTTGCGAGCGCCGGCGACCGCATGCGCCTTCACGGCCTCCGCGGCGCGCTTCAGCGCAGCCGAATCGGGCGCGGCGGCCAGCGGCAGCACCTCGCCGACCAGCGCGCGCAGGTCGGTGTATTTCCATTCCTCGATCCGGCGATGCGGCAGGCCGAGACGCTCGTAGGTCTCGAACGCCTCGCGGCGTACTGCTGCGACCGCGGGCGAACCGGGCAGGCGGCCCTCGGCGCTGGTGAAGAGATCGCTCACCGCGCGGCCGTTCCCGGTCTTGGCCAAAGCAACGTTCATCGCAAAATCCCTTACGCAGCGTCCTCGAACTGGGCGTAGCCGGACTCCTCCAGCTCCAGCGCCAGTTGCTTATCACCGCTCTTCACGACGCGGCCCTTCGACATCACGTGTACGAAATCAGGCACGATGTAGTTCAGCAGGCGCTGATAGTGGGTGATCACCACCATCGCGCGCTTGGGCGAATGCAGCGCGTTGACGCCGTCGGCCGCGATGCGCAGCGCGTCGATGTCGAGGCCCGAATCCATCTCGTCGAGGATGCACAGGCTCGGCTCGAACAGCGCCATCTGCAGCACCTCGTTGCGCTTCTTCTCGCCGCCGGAGAAGCCGACATTGACGCCGCGCTTGAGCATGTCCTGCGGGATGTTCAGCGACTTCGAGACTTCGCGGACCTTCTTCAAAAAGTCCGGCGTCGAATATTCGCTCTCGCCGCGGGCCTTGCGCTGCGCATTCAGCGCGGTGCGCAGGAAGGTCATGGTGGCGACGCCGGGAATCTCGACCGGATACTGGAACGCCAGGAACACGCCCTTGGCCGCGCGCTCCTCGGGAGCCATCTCCAGCAGGTCCTCGCCCTTGAACAGGATCTGGCCATCTGTGACCTCATAGCCGGGCTTGCCGGCGATGACGTGCGAGAGCGTCGACTTGCCGGAGCCGTTCGGCCCCATGATCGCGTGCACCTCGCCTTCGTTCACGGTCAGCGTCAGCCCGTGGAGGATCTCACGCTCCTCGACACGAACCTTGAGGTCTTTCACTTCAAGCAAAGCCATCTTGGTATCCAGTTCATTCAGATGATGTTGGAGCGCCTCAGCGCACCGCGAGGGCCGGCAATCAGCCGACCGACCCTTCAAGCGAGATCGAGATCAGCTTCTGTGCTTCCACCGCGAATTCCATCGGCAGTTGCTGCAGCACGTCCTTGACGAAGCCATTGACGACGAGGCCGACGGCCTCTTCCTGCGAAAGACCACGCTGTATGCAGTAGAACAGCACGTCTTCGGAGATCTTCGAGGTCGTCGCCTCGTGCTCGAACGTCGCCGACGAGTTCTTGGCCTCGATATAGGGCACGGTGTGCGCGCCGCATTTGTCGCCGATCAGCAGGGAATCGCAGGCCGTGAAGTTACGCGCGCCGGTCGCCTTGCGATGCGCGGTGACGAGGCCGCGATAGGTGTTCTGCGACTTGCCGGCGGCGATGCCCTTGGAGATGATGCGGCTCGACGTGTTCTTGCCGAGATGGATCATCTTGGTGCCCGAGTCGACCTGCTGGAAGCCGTTCGAGATCGCGATCGAGTAGAACTCGCCGCGGGAGTTGTCGCCGCGCAGGATACAGCTCGGATATTTCCAGGTGATCGCCGAACCTGTTTCGACCTGGGTCCAGGAGATCTTGGAATTATTGCCGCGGCAGTCGCCACGCTTGGTGACGAAATTGTAGATGCCGCCCTTGCCTTCCGAATTGCCCGGATACCAGTTCTGCACCGTCGAATATTTGATCTCGGCGTCATCGAGCGCCACGAGCTCGACCACGGCAGCGTGCAACTGATTCTCGTCGCGCTGCGGGGCGGTGCAGCCTTCGAGATAGGAGACGTAAGAGCCCTTGTCGGCGATGATCAGGGTGCGCTCGAACTGGCCGGTGTTGCGCTCGTTGATGCGGAAATAGGTCGACAGCTCCATCGGGCAGCGCACGCCCGGCGGCACGTAGACGAACGAGCCGTCGGAGAACACCGCCGAGTTCAGCGTCGCGTAGAAATTGTCCGAGGTCGGAACCACCGAGCCGAGATATTTCTGTACCAGTTCAGGGTGCTCGCGGATCGCCTCCGAGATCGGCATGAAGATCACGCCGGCCTTCTTCAGCTCCGCCTTGAACGTGGTCGCAACCGAGACCGAATCGAAGACCGCATCGACCGCGATCTTGCGGCGGGCGGGATCTTGTTCACCCACCTTCGGCTCGACGCCTTCGAGCATGGCGACTTCCCGCAAGGGGATGCCAAGCTTCTCGTAGGTCCTCAGAATCTCCGGATCGATCTCGTCGAGCGAGGTGACCGTCTTCTTCGGCTTCGGCGCGGCGTAGTAATAAAGATCCTGGAAGTCGATCTTGGGATAGTCGACGCGCGCCCAGGTCGGCTCGGTCATAGTCAGCCAGCGCCGATAGGCCTCGAGCCGCCACTGCAGCATCCACGCGGGCTCATTCTTCTTCTGGGAGATGAATTTGACGGTCTCTTCCGACAGCCCCTTGGGGGCCTTGTCGGACTCGATCAGGGTCTCAAACCCATAACGATACTGATCGACGTCGATGCGCTTCACGCGCTCGACCGTCTCTTGCACGGCTGGCATTCTATCCTCCGCTCGCGGTTTCAAGGACCGCGGTGGATCAAACTCGAACGAGTCTTACGATGTTTACTGGCGGAAAGCACGGGCTTAGAACCGTTCAAGCCGTGTTTCGTCGCTTAGCCCTTAAGTAGGGTATTACCGAGCTTTCGCCAAGCCTCCAAGGCGCGATTGATGTCCTCGGGTTCCGTGGACCAGCCCAGACTGAGGCGCACCGCTCCCTGGGCCACCGCGGGGTCGAATCCCATCGCGGAAAGTACGTGCGAGGGCTGGACCTTGCCCGAGGAGCAGGCCGAGCCCGAGGATACCGCGATCCCCTCGAGGTCGAAGCCGATCACGGCAGTCTCGGCCTTGAGCCCTGGCGCGGTGAACAAAACGGTATTGGGCAACCTCTTCACGGCCTCCGCGAAGACGGTTGCGCCGGCAACCGCCCCGATGCCATTTACCAAGCGGTCTCTGAGACTTGCCATCCGTTCCGCATCCTCAAGCAGAGCCTGAAGGGCGGCTTTCACCGCGGCGCCGAAGCCCGCTATCCCGGCAACATTCTCGGTTCCCGCCCGACGGCCGAGCTCCTGTCCGCCGCCCCGCAACACCGGCTCCAATCCGCCGAGCCCCTCGGTCACGACCAGCGCGCCCACGCCTTTGGGACCCCCGATCTTGTGTGCGGAAAAAGTCGCGAGGTCCGCGCCGACCTCGTTAATGTTGAAAGCAATTTTGCCCAGCGCCTGGATCGCGTCGACGTGCAGGAGGCCGCCGGCCTCGTGGATGATCTCGGCCGCCTCCGCCACCGGCTGGAGCGCACCGGTCTCGTTGTTGGCCGCCATGATCGAGACCAGCGCCGGCGGACCGTCCGCGAGCAGCGTGCGGAGATGATCGAGATCGACGATGCCGGAGCGCGTGACGCTGACCTGGCTGACGCGCTCTCCCGGGAACCGGCCGCCCGCGAGCACCGAGGCATGTTCGATCGCGGAGACCAGGAGCCGCTGCACCGGACCGCCCGAACGGCCGCGCAGGCCCGGTGAGAGCGCCAGCGCATTGGCCTCGGTCCCGGCGGAGGTGAAGATGACGTTCCGCGGCAGCGCGCCCACGGCCGTCGCCAGCGCCGCCCGCGCATCCTCGACGAGCCGCCGCGCCTCCCGCCCCTCGGCGTGGACCGAGGACGGATTGCCGATCAGCTCGTCAGCGGCCCGCATCGCTGCGCGCGCCTCGGCGCGCAGCGGTGTGGTCGCATTCCAGTCGAGATAGACGCGGCTTGGCATGGCGCCCTCTTAGCACCTTTTGTCGTCGCGCCAATCGGGCGGCTCGATCCGGTTCAGCTCGTGCGCGCGTTTAAAGCACGCCGCAATTGTAGAAGATCGGCAGGGCGAAGGCTAAAATCCGCACCAAGTCCAGATCCAAGATCGAAAGTTGCTGCGGTGTTGACATGGTTTTCTGCTCTTTGACGGCAAGACATCACCGGTTTTCGGACCATGTCTGACGGGCACAATGCGCCGGAAACGGAGCGCACCGAGTCGGTTTGGGATGAGGACCGAGCGCCCGGGAATGATGCATCGCCAACCGTGACAAGTGGTTGGCGCAGCGGGATCAACGGCGAGTGGGCGATGTTCGCGGCGATCGCTGCCATCGCGATCGTCGTTGGCATCGTCAATGCGCTCTCCGGCGCACAGGACGCGGCCTGGCGCGGCGACACCGCCGATCTCGGCCAGCGCCTGTTCTGGGAGATGACGAGCATCATCGTCATTCTGGCGCTGGTTCCGATCCTGATGCTGTCGGTCCGGTACGTGCGCGGAACGACGGGGCTGGCAAGGCGAATCGGAATCGGTGCGGCCGCCCTGCTCGCCTTCTCGGCCCTCCACATCGCCGGCATGGTCAGCTTGCGAAAGCTCCTGCTCTGGCTCGCGGGCAACCGCTACGACTTCCATTTCTCGCTGACATCCGTTCTCTATGAGTTCCGCAAGGATGCGGTGACTGCATTGCTGATTGGGGCAACGCTCTGGCTGCTCGAAAGCCGCCGCGAACTGCGCAAGGCCGCACAAGAAAGCCTGTCCATTCCTGCCATCCCGCAGGAGCAACCGTCTTCTCCCGATCTGATCTGGCTCCGCGACGGCACGAGCCGCATTCGCGTCAGGCCGCGGGAGATCCTGTGGGTCGCCTCCGCGGGCAACTACATCGAATATTGCCTCGCCGACGGCACCCAGCACCTGATCCGGGGCACGCTCGCCGCCACCGAAGGTGAGCTCGCCCGCTTCGCCATCGTTCGCGTGCACCGGACCCGGCTTGCCAATCTCGACCGGGTCAGCGGCATCGAGTTCAAGCCGTCAGGGGATTTCGAGCTCACCTTCGACGACGGCAGGACGCTGGGCGGCAGCCGCCGCTACCGGTCTGCGGTCGCCTCGCTCGGAGGCCGCACCGCGCCTGCGTGAATCGCGAACCGAATAAATATCCGTTATTTCAATGACTTACATCAAAGTCGACGAGGCCGGCGATCCCGTCGATCGACCCCGGTCGCCCCGGCCGAGGCTCCTCGATCCCAGGCTAAGCTCTTGAGCACATTGGCAGATGTCGAAGATGCTTGCTTTTTGCCCCGCAGCCTATGTTAGAACGCGCACCGTCAAGTCACCGTGCGCCGTCAGCGCATCACCGCGAGGCGCACGCCTTCTCATCTTCCATTCGCGCTTTCGTCGGCATCGCTGTCGATGAGGGCCACAATCGGTTGATTGCCGAGGCCAGCTCTCCAGCAAGTCAATCCAGAGATCATCGATGCCTGAAGTTATTTTCACTGGCCCCGCCGGCCGCCTCGAAGGCCGCTATCACCCGGCCAAGCAGAAGAACGCGCCGATTGCGATGATCCTGCATCCGCATCCGCAGTTTCACGGCACGATGAATCATCAGATCGTGTACCAGTGCTACTACGCTTTTGCGCATCGCGGCTTCTCGGTGCTGCGCTTCAACTTCCGCGGCGTCGGCCGCAGCCAGGGCTCGTTCGATCACGGCACCGGCGAATTGTCGGATGCGGCGGCAGCCCTCGACTGGGCGCAGACCATCAACCCTGAGGCCCGTGCCTGCTGGGTCGCCGGGTTCTCCTTCGGCGCCTGGATCGGCATGCAGCTTTTGATGCGCCGCCCCGAGGTCGAAGGCTTCATCTCGATCGCGCCGCCGGCCAACCTCTATGACTTCTCGTTCCTTGCGCCCTGCCCGTCGTCAGGGCTCATCGTGCACGGCGAGAAGGACGCGGTGGTGCCGCCGAAGGACGTCAACACGCTGGTCGAGAAGCTGAAGACGCAGAAAGGCATCGTGATCGACCAGCAGGTCATCCCCGGCGCCAATCACTTCTTCGACGCCAAGCTCGAGCCGCTGATGGAAACCATCACCGCCTATCTCGACATGCGCCTCGCCAACGTGCGTTGAGAATGACATGACCGCGTTCGTAGCCCTGCTGCGCGCGGTCAACGTCGGAGGTACCGGCAAGCTGCCGATGACTGAGCTCAAGGTGATGTGCGAGGAGCTCGGTTTTGGTGCCGTGCGCACCTACATCGCCAGCGGCAACGTGGTCTTCACCAGCCGCAAATCAGAATCCGCGATCAAGGCCGCGCTGGAAAAGCGTTTGCACGCCCATGCCGGCGCGCCGGTCGGCGTGCTGGTACGCAGCGCTGCCGAGATGGCAAGGGTTTTGGCCGACAATCCGTTTCCGAAAATGGCGCCGAACCGCACGGTCGCGATCTTCCTCGACAAGGCGCCGCCCGCGGACACGCTCGCCGGAATTCGCGGTCGGAAGGGCGAAGAGATCAAGCTCGGCCGCCGCGAGATCTACGTGCATTATGGCGACGGCATGGGGACATCAAAGCTCGCGATCCCCGCCGCCAGGGCCGGCACCGCGCGCAACATGAACACGATCGCGACGCTGGTGAAGATGGCTGCAGAGCTCTAGGCGAGCTTCAGCGCGCCGATCCCCATCAACACCAGCGCGATGCCGGCGAGCTTCATCGCGCTCAAGCTCTCGCCGAACAGCACCACGCCCATGGCGAAGGTGCCGGCCGCACCGATGCCGGTCCACACCGAATAGGCGACGCCGACCTCGAGCACCTTCAAGGCACGTCCGAGTAGGAAGACGAAGGCGACCAGCAGCACGAACGAGACGGCACTCCAGCCGACGCGCGTGTAACCTTCCGCATACTTCATCGAGATGGCCCAGCCGACATCGAGCGCACCGGCGATCACCAGCATCAGCCAGGCCACAGATTGCGACATCGCTCAGGCCGCGAGCTTGAGCAGATGCGCTCTGTGGCGCACGAGGAATGCGCGCAGCAATTCTGGATAGTCCGCGCCGACAGCCGTACGCACGCTGGGACGTTTCGCCAGCTCAGCGCGCCAGGCGCGCACCTTCGGGACGTCGCGGAAGATGCCGTGATCGGTCAATTCGTCGAACAGATCGAAATAGCGGAAGACAGGCGCGAACACGGCATCGACCAGGCTGAACGTCTCGCCTGCGAAATAAGGCCCGGTGCCGAGCGCGTCTTCCACGCGGGCGAATTTCCCGAGGAGCGCCTGGCGCTTGCTTTCAAACGTCGCCGGATCCGTCGCGGTCTCAAGCCCCCAGAGATCGCCGAGGATCGCCGAGCCGAACTCCATCCAGGCCCGATGCTCTGCGCGCTTCAACGCGTCGGCCGGGTGAAGCTTCGCGCCGCCTTGCGTCTCCTCGATGTATTCACAGATCACATTGCTCTCGAACAACGCGACCTCGCCGTTCTCCTCCGTCGCCACCACGAGCACCGGCACCTTGCCGAGCGGCGATATCTTCATAAACCAGTCCGGCTTATTGGCGAGATCGATGTCGACCCGCTCGAACGGCACGCCCTTCTCCTTCAGCGCGATCACCGCGCGCTGCACGTAAGGGCAAAGCTTGTGGCTGATCAGTTTCAGTCGAGCAGGCGTTTCAGGCGACGAAGTCATGGCGACGATCCCGGCGGTTCAATGCAACTGCATCCAAGATAGATGCATTTGCATATACCCGTCAAGATCAATGCACCTGCATCAACCGCCCGTGATCAAGGCCGCGCGATGACCCCGCCCGTCATCGGCATCGGCGCACCCGTGGTGGCCGGATAGGACAGCGGCAGGCCCTTGAGGCCACGCACCGCGAGGAAGCCGAAGGCTTGCGCCTCGATGGCGTCGGAAGCCCAACCGAGCGTCTCGGCGGCCTCGACGGTGGCCGTTCCGACCTGCTCCCGCAGCATCCGCAGCATGGTGAGGTTGCGCGCGCCGCCGCCGCAGATGATCCAGCTACGCGGCCGCCGCGGCAACAAGGGAATGATGCGGGCGATCGCGGCCGCCGTGAAGGCGGTGAGCGTCGCCGCCCCGTCGGCCGGCGCGATATCGCCGAGCTTCAATGCAGCAAAGTCGTTGCGATCGAGCGATTTCGGCGGGGGAAGCGCGAAGAACGGCAGCTCCAGCGCCCGCGCGATCCAGGCCTGGTCGGCCTTGCCGAGCGCTGCGAACTTGCCTTCGGCGTCGAACGGCTTGTTCATGGTGCGGTACATGAAATCGTCGAGCAGCGCATTGCCGGGGCCGGTGTCGCAGGCGATCAGCGTATCGTTGCCGTCGATATAGGTGATGTTGGAGACGCCACCGATGTTGACCACGACGATCGGCCCTTCGCGCTCCAGTGAATTGACGAGCGCCCGGTGATAGACCGGCACCAACGGCGCGCCCTGCCCGCCGGCCTCGACGTCGGCGGCGCGGAAGTCGTGCATGACAGGAATATGGATGGCCCTGGCCAGCGCCGGCGCATCGCCGATCTGGACCGTCAGCCGCCGCTCGGGCCGGTGCAGCACGGTCTGGCCGTGGAAGCCGACGATGTCGATCTCCTCCGGCTTCATCCGGTTCTGGCCGACGAAGGCGGCGACCGCCTCGGCATGAGCCTGCGTCACCGCGCGCTCCGCCTCGACCAGGATCCCCGGCCGGGCATCGCGTTGCGAAAGACTCGCGGCCTCGGTGAGCGCCTGACGCAGCAGATTGCGCTCGGCCGGGCTATAGGGCCGGTAGCCTGACGGTCCGAACGCCTGTACCTGCTTTCCATCGGTTTCGATCAGCGCGACGTCGACCCCATCCAGCGAGGTGCCGCTCATCAAACCGAGTGCCGTCAACATCATGGGATCAGCGTCCTCGAGACCCACCCTGCCATGCCGATCTTGTGCCAGAGGGACACATCTTATAATGCCACAGGCCAAAGTGGCGGCGGCAATTCGAGTTCCAGGCGAACACCGTTAAATTGCCCCCAAAACGGTAAACCAAGAATTGTCAGGCTCGCCGACAGATGACTGTATTTAAATCGGATTTCCTCAACACCCTGCAGGAGCGTGGATTCATCCACCAATGCTCCGATTTCGAGGGGCTCGACGCCCTCGCCGCCAAGGGCGAGGCGATCGCCTATGTCGGTTACGACTGCACCGCCCGCTCGCTGCATATCGGCAACTACCTGACCATGATGATGCTGCACTGGCTGCAGCAGTCCGGCAACAAGCCGATCACGCTGATGGGCGGTGGCACCACCATGGTCGGCGATCCCTCCGGCAAGGACGAGACGCGTGCGATGCGCACGATAGCCGAGATCGAGGCCAACAAGGAATCGATCCGTGGTGTGTTCGCAAAAGTGCTGCGCTATGGCGAAGCCAAGAGCGACGCCATCATGCTCGACAATGCGGAGTGGCTGACCAAGCTGAACTGGATCGAGATGCTGCGCGACGTCGGCAAGCATTTCTCGGTCAACCGCATGCTGACGATGGACTCCGTGCGCCTGCGCCTGGAGCGCGAGCAGGAGATGAGCTTCATCGAGTTCAACTACATGGTCTGCCAGGCCTACGATTTCGTCGAGCTCGCCAAGCGCACCGGCTGTCACCTGCAGATGGGGGGATCGGACCAGTGGGGCAACATCATCATGGGCGTCGATCTCGGCCGCCGCATGGGCACGCACCAGCTGTTTGCGTTGACGACGCCGCTGCTGACGACCGCCTCGGGAGCCAAGATGGGCAAGACCGCGCAAGGCGCAGTGTGGCTCAATGCCGACCAGTTCTCGCCCTACGATTTCTGGCAATACTGGCGCAACACCGAGGACGCCGACGTCGGCAAATTCCTGAAGCTGTTTACGACGCTCCCGATGACCGAAATCAGGAAGCTCGAAGCGCTCGGCGGCTCCGAGATCAACGAGGCCAAGAAGGTGCTCGCGACGGAAGCGACCGCGCTGCTGCATGGTCGCGATGCCGCCAATGAAGCGGCCGAGACTGCGCGCCGCACGTTCGAGGAAGGCGCGCTTGCCGAAAGCCTGCCGACGGTGGAAATTCCGCGCGGCGAGTTGGACGGCGGCCTCGGCGTGCTGAACGCCTTCGTCAAGGCGGGCCTCGTTGCCTCCAATGGCGAAGCGCGGCGGCAGATCAAGGGAGGCGGCCTGCGCGTCAACGACGTCGCAGTCACCGACGAGAAGTTGGCGCTGTCGGCCGCGAACCTCACGCCGGAGGGCGTCATCAAGCTGTCCTTCGGCAAGAAGAAGCACGTCCTCATCCGGCCTGCATAGGCGTATGAGCTTTTGATGCTTGTCAGGGCGCGCCGAAGCGCGCTCCCTGATGGCAATGGATCAGAAGACGACCAGGGAAACGGCTGGGGAACAAGCAAGCACGCCGCAAGCCGCGGTGCGCACCGCGCTTGTCGTGCTGGCGTTGTGCTTCACCCTGGCAGTGCTCGGCCGCGGCCTCAGCGAGAGCTTCACAGTCTTCCTCAAACCGATCTCCGAAAGTTTCGGGTGGGACCGCGGGCAAGTCGTCTCGATCTACTCGCTCGCCTGGCTGATCAGCGGGCTGACCGCGCCGCTGGTCGGGCGGCTGTTCGATCATTCCGGACCGCGCATCGTCTATGCGCTCGGCCTGTTGCTGCTGGGCTCGGCGTTCCTCGTCGCAGGTCATGCGCAAGCCCTCTGGCAATTCCAGCTCTCCATCGGCTTGTGCGTCGGCATCGGCGTTGCCTTCATCGGCAACGTGCCGAACTCGATTCTGCTCGGCCGCTGGTTCGGTCCAAAGCTGCCGACCGCGATGGCGGTGGTCTACTCGGCCATGGGCGGCGGCGTGCTGGCGCTGCTGCCGGCCTCGCAGCTCCTGATCGATCGCCTCGGCTGGCGCGAGACCTATCAGGTCTACGGCTTCGCCGCCCTCGGCCTGCTGGTGCCGCTGCTACTCCTGCCCTGGCGCCTGTTCTCCGCCGGCTCGCCCTATGTCGCCAAGAAGAGCGATCCTGATTTCATCGACAATGGTTGGACGTTGCTGAGCGCGATGCGCCATCACGCCTTCTGGGCGCTGTTCTCGACCTTCTTCTTCACCGCCGTCGGCATGTACGCGATTGCAGCGCAGATCGTGGCCTACCTGATCGATGCCGGCTTCCCGCCGCTGCAGGCTGCGACCGCGTGGGGCTTTTCAGGCGTCGTGCTGGTGTTCGGCATGATCGGTGTCTCCGCGCTCGACGGGCTGATCGGGCGCCGCCCATCGGTGCTCCTGAGTTACGCGATCTCGATCGTCGGCATTTTCCTGCTCTGGCTGCTTCAGCATTATCCGAACGTCATCCTGCTCACCGGCTTCGTCGTCTGCTTCGGCAGCATGATGGGCTCGCGCGGACCGCTGATCACGGCCACCGCGATGAAGATCTTCAGGGGCAAACGCGTCGGCACCATTTACGGCACGATCTCGATCGGCAGTGGCCTCGGCTCGGCGTTCGGCTCCTGGAGCGGCGGCCTGATCCACGACGCGAGCCACGGCTACAATGCTCTGCTCGTGTTCGCACTTGCGAGCGTGGTGCTCGGAATGATTCCATTTCTGATAGTGCCCGCCTTGCGGCGCTAGGTTTCCCATGGGTAACCTGAACTCATTCGTGTCACCGGGGAACTACGGGCGGCCGCGAAGCGTATACGGAGAGAAATTGCTGATTGTGCGCGGCTGAAATCCCAGTATGCGGTGTTTTGTCCGACATGACAAAAATGTCAGCGCAAATTGACCTGGCGCAGCTTGCAGGGCGGAACCGAATGCGGTCCTAGTCGCAATATTGGATGGAGGGCACAAACCCAATGAACTTTCCCTATCTCTCTCGCTATCAACCGGTTCTCTTGAGCCTGTTTCGCTTCATCACCGGTCTCTTGCTGTTCCAGTACGGCATGACCAAGATCTTCCACATTCCGCAGGTGGCCATGTTCGCGAATCCGCCACCGCTGATCTGGACGGCCGGCCTGCTCGAGCTCGTGCTTGGCGCCACGCTCATGATCGGACTGTTCACCCGTCTGTCGGCCTTCGTCCTCTCCGGCGAAATGGCCTTCGCCTATTTCCTCGGTCACGTCTTCCACATCTCCAAGGAAGGCCCGCCGGTTTTCCTGCCGCTGTTGAACAACGGCACCGCCGCGATCCTGTTCTGCTTCGCCTGCCTCTACCTCGCGGCTGCGGGCGGCGGCGCGGTCAGCGTCGATGCGGTTATGGGCAAGGAGAGCGACGCGCCGGGCGGCGCCTTCGCGCGGCGCTGAGGCGCAGGCAATCGACTTCCAGGTCACGAGACGTCGCCGGTCATCGGCCGGCGCCGTTTCAGCGAGAGCCCAGCACGTTCCATATCAGAACGAGAACGGCTGCGAGCAGCACGGACATGATGAGGCGGTGAGCGAATCGGTTCATTGCCGGTCCCGTCAGCCTCCCAAATTCAAAGACCTTTTTCGGGACAAGCGCCGACGGTCCGATCATGGCTCCGCGCTAACGCCGCGCGAGGCTACAACCGTTCGACAATTGCCTTGCCGATCCCGTCGGGCTTTCGCCGGACTGCGACGACGGCAGCTCATCGATCGGCGTGTTCTGCTTGCCGGTGTTGAACTCCATGATCTTCCGGGTCACGCCGGGAAATATCGCCGAGATCGGATTGACGCGCATGACGGGCGCGGCCGGCGTACCGATGACCTCGTAGGTCACGCCGATCAGTCCCTCTTTGTCACCAGCACCCAAGAACAACCCGAGCACCGGAATCTGTCCGAACATGTTGTTCAATCCGTACATCGGCACGAAGGTACCGCTCATGCACACCTGGTTGCCGGGATAATCGATGGAGCCCTCGATGGTGGCGCCGATCATCGGGCCCTTGACCACGCCATCGCGGACCGTGAGCGCACCGTTCTGACGGATGAACTCGGCGCGGAGCGCGCTGAAGGAGATGCCATTCCCGGTGCCGTTCGGCGCGCCCGCAGCCACGCGTTCGAGCTGCGCCTCACCCTTCACCGTGAAGTCGCGTACGCTGATGAGACCTTCCCGCGCCGTGGTCGGCTCCGACGTCGGCGGCTCCATAGCTACCACCATCTGGCCGCCGACGGCCTTGGTATAGATATCGGTGAACTTCAGCAGCGATCCGGCATCGTTGGTCTGAAGATAGATCACCTCGCGGCTGCCTTGCGCGCGCCCGCCGCGCAAGTCCGCAGCGACCGGCGTGTTCTGACCGATCCTGCCGTTCAGCGAGAAAGCCTTGATCGCCCCGCTCCGCTTCGACATCTTGGCATCGATGCTGCGCATGGTCTCGCCGTTAAACCCCATGACGGTGCCGAGCTTCACGTCGATGTCGAAATCGACGTTCTTGAGCTTGCTCTTGCTGTCGTCCTTGGAATTGCCTGAGATCGCCGACTTGAGGAAGCCGCGGCCGTCGAAGACATCGCCGCGCATCGTGCCCCTGATCACGCCGTCCTGGCCGCGCTCCACCTTCAACGAGGTCTTGTCCCCGTCGGACGGCGAATAGGTCGGGAAGTTCGCGTTCATGAGGTCGCCGTTCGGGTCGATTTCGAGCGAGCCCTTGATCGAGGCGCCGCCGCCTTCGATGGCGATGTCCTCGAGCCGCGTCGATTGTGCCGTCGGCACCACCTTGAATGTCGCCTTGCTCGACTTGCCCGGCAGCTTGACCCAGCCGGGAAGGATGTTGTCGAGCTTGACCGAGGTGAGGTCGGCCTCGATGCCGAGCTTCGTCGTCGCGTCGGGACCGCCGGCAATCTTGCCCGAAACCTTGATCGGAATCGACCCGCTGACGGCCGGACTGAGATCGAAGCCAAGGCGCGCACGGCTCGCATCGTCCAGTGTCGCCTGCAGCTTGACGTCCGCGTCGCCATCGGTCGCCTTGCGGTAGTCGAGCGAAGCCGGCTGCCCGTTGATCTTGACGTCGCCCTTGACCTGATAGCCCTGGTTATTGGCGACAATCTTGAGATTGTTGGCCTCGAGCTTCTGGTTCATCACCAACTTTTCGGCGCTGAAACCGTTGAGATCGGCTGTCACGGCGTAGGTGGTGTCCGCCTTGGTTAGTTCGCCCTTGACCGGCAGGCCGAGCTGGATGTTCGCCGTGAACGTGCCCTTGCTGGTGTTGGGATCGACGACGGTCGACGAGAGATCGCTCAGCCGATCGTTGGACAGCATCTCGGCCGCAGCGGGCACCGGGCCATCGACGCGGAATCTCGTCCGCGAGGGCGACGGCTTTGGCGCCATGTCTGGCACCTCGAAGACGAAATCGGAGATCGTAACCTTGCGGCCTGCCGGCGTGTCGGCAATGCCCTGGGCGATATTCACGGTGGCGGTACGTCCGGTCACATGCGCCTTGAGGTCGGCATCGTGCACGACCGGCATGCCGTCGACAGGGCGGACCGCGACACCGCTCGCCGCGATGTTGACCGACAGTCCGTCATCGGGAATGGGCGGTCCCTTGCGCGGAAGATTGCGGGTCGGCGAGTTGACGCCGACCTCGATGCGCTGGAGCGTGCCGCGCTCGATCCGCTCGATCACCCATTGGCGCAACTCCGGCACCACAAGCGTCGGCCACATCCGCTTCAGCGCGGAGGCCGACATCGGCGTCCCCGCAAAGCCGAGCGTCAGGCGCGGCTCGCCTGAATAATCGATCGCGCCGGTGCCGGCGACGCCGATCTCGCCATTGCTGATATCGGCCTGCGTCAGCAGCAGGCGCTTGTGATCGGTATCGAAGCGGAAGCCGATCGCGATGCGGTTGAAGACGAGCGGCGGTTCGTTGTCGATGCCGCCGAGCAGGATCGAGCCGCCGCTGAAGCCGAGCTGCCAATCATTGCTGGTGCCGTTCGGCGGCTCCAGATGCGCCAGCAGCGTCAGGCGATTGGCGCCGGAGAGGATCTTGAACGGTGCGACCAGCACCCGCCGCCCTGCATCCCACTCGACGTTGATCTCGGCGGAGTCGATCGCCATCGGATAATCGGGCGTGTCGGTGTCGATGACGTTGCCCGCGCCGATCATGACCTTGCCGCGGAAGAAGGTCGGCACGCCGTCGCGGCCGAGCTCGCCCTTCATCTCACCGGTCAGGGGCAGGTCGGCCGTATAGGTCAGGTCCTTCAGCCGCAGAGCGAGTAGGATGTTGGAGGTGGAGAGCTTGTCGGCGCGGATATCGATCGAGCGCACGCCATTCTCGGCCGGTCCGACCGTCGCGCGTAACGACCAAGGCTTCGCACCCTCTTCCCCGAGGCTGAGCGTGACGCCGCCATGGCTCGGCCGGCGCAGGCTGAGCGTGATGTTCTCAAACGTCCATTTGCTGCCGCGCTGCTGGTCGTCGACGATCAGATTGCCGTTCTTGAGGCCGATCTCGTTGAGGTTCTGGCCGTCGAGCCCCGTCATGCTCAGGCTGTCGAGCCAGTCGAGGCCCTGAAGAATACCGCTCTGCGCGGCGGGTTGAGGTGCGTCCGGAGTTGCGGGTGCCATCCCGAATGGCGGCGGCGGGACGCCGTTGCGCGGGAATGTGGGCGGCAGGCCCGCTTCCTTCTTGGATGCAACGCCGGTCGCGAGCGGTTTGGCCGTATCGCCGGCGGAGACGGTGACCGTCCCGTCGGGTGCGATCCGAATCGCCAGTTCCGCGTCGACGAGGTTGAGGCTTTCGGCGCGCAGATGACCGGTGAGAAGCCCGATACCGGACAGCCTCACCTCGGCCTTCGGCGCGCTGGCGACGATGGCATGATCATGATCGCGAACGATGATGTCGCGGATGCGCACGGCGACCCTGATCCGCCCGGCCCGCTCGATCTGGGTGCCGCCGACCTCCACCGTGTTGCCGTGACCGATATTGTCCTCGATGGCGGCAGCGAGCCAGGGCGTCGCCATGTCGAGATTGATGGGGCCGGCACCGAGCCGCCACCACAGCGCGCCAAAACAGCCGACGAAGATGACGATCAGGGCGCCGACGACAACGCCAATCCTACGAAACCAGCGTCCGCTCGGCAGGACCCGCCGAAACGCCGAGAAGCCTTCACCGACGCGGAAGCGCGAACTGGAACGCGACAGCAGGCGGCGCGCACGATGCCCCGCTTCCTCTTCCTGCTCTTGATCCCAGTCGGCCTCGTCCCATTCCGGCTGCTCGTGATTGCCACCGTGCCGATTCGAGTCCCGATTGTGATCCTGCGGCGACGTATTCCTTGCCATTGCCTCTCGATACAGGCGTCCGTCATGGGACTGAGTGCCGCCGGGACCGCAGCCGTCGGCGGGAATTGAAGCTCCCCGCCCCGGCATTGCCGCCATACTTCCGATGTTCCTGCTGTTCGTCATTTCGCCCCGGGAGCGCGTTCAACCAGCAGTGGGGTGGTGCGTGGATTTTCTTGTAACCATACTCCGTCGCCGCCAAAATTGCCCAGCCGAGGGCGCGAATCCGGCACACCGGACGAGAGCTGCAATACCGCTTTGGTTGACCCGCCGAAAGCGACGAAAGGAAGGCGTATGTCCAAGAAATCCCGAAAGAAATCGTCCAAAACGCCCTCCGGCAGTCCGACCGCTAAAAAGAAGCCCCTGAAAACACGGGCATCGACTGAAACACACAGCGCGAAAACACAGGCGGCATCCGCCGGCAAATCAAACAAGCCAGGCGCAAAGGCAACATCACATAAGGCCGCATCGAAACGGTTAAAATCTTCTGAAAAGGCCTCCAACCCGGCCGCCCCGGTCCCGGCCGTTTCAGCAAAGCCGCTCGTTGCGGGCCTGAAGGCGCCGGCCTTCCGCCTGCCTCGTGACGGCGGCAATGTCGTCACCTCGGCGGACTTCTCGGGCCAGAAGCTCGTCCTGTTCTTCTACCCCCGCGCCGACACCCCCGGCTGCACCCGCGAGGCCATCGACTTCACCCGGCTCAAGAGCGACTTCACGTCTGCCGGCACCGCCGTGCTGGGTGTTTCGGCCGATCCGTTGAAGGCCCAGGAGAAGTTCCGCGACAAGCACGGCCTTGGAGTCCCCCTGATCTCGGACGAGAGGCACGAGATGCTGGAGGCGTACGGTGCCTGGGGCGAAAAATCGATGTATGGCAAGACCTTCCTCGGGATTCTTCGCACCACGGTCCTAATCGGGGCCGACGGCAAGATCGCCAAGGTCTGGCGCAACGTCCGGGTCGACGGCCACGCTGACGAGGTGCTGGAAGCGGCAAGAAGTCTTTAACCAGCCCGTTAAAATCGAGCGTTCCCGTTTCCGGAAAATTAACCATGACCGGCCCAGATTGCTGCGGCAATTTGGCCGCAAGGAACCGTTCCGACCGGCGCGGGAGTGCCGATGTCGAAAAGTTCTGCCCAATACTCGCAGTACCCCCAGCATCACCCGCACGACCACGGACGCTCGTTTACGCGCCGCTCCGCGCCTGCAGCTGCTGCAATTCCCCTGCCCGCTGCCGATGACGCCTACACCATCGTGCATCACGGCAAGCAGGTCCGGCTCGGGCCGGTGGTGTTCTGGATCGTGGTCGGCACCGTGGTTCTGCTCGGCCTGTGGTCGGCGGCGACCGCCACCTATTTCGCCTTCCGCGACGACGTCCTGACCCGGCTGATCGCCCGTCAGGCCGAGATGCAATATGCCTATGAGGATCGCATCGCCGAGCTGCGCGCCAAGGTCGACCGGACCACCAGCCGCCAGCTGCTCGACCAGGAACAGTTCGACCAGAAGCTCGACCAGATCATGAAGCGCCAGACGGCGCTGGAGTCCCGGGCCACGGCGCTGGGCGCCATGCCGGACGTGACCGGATCGATTCCCCGCGCGGCGCCGCAGCGCAGCGACGCGAACCAGACGACGCAAGGCACGCCAAAGCCCTCGCCGATCAGCGATACCGTGATCTTCGTCGCGCCGCCCGACCGCGAAGCCCGGCTCGAATCGCGGGCGCCGAGCGCGATGGCCCCGCCCGTCAATCAATTCGCCAAGAACCAGGGTTTTGACAACGTCCTGGTCCGGCTCACCAACTCGCTCGATCAGGTCGAGCGCCGCCAGGTCGCCGCGCTCAATGCCGTTGAGGAAGGCATGGATTCACGGATGCGCCGGATGCGTGGCGTCGTCAGCGATCTCGGTTTGAACCTCGCCAGTCTCGAAGCCGCCGTGCCGCGCGCCCCGATGGGCGGTCCGTTCGTGCCGGTGAAGCTCACCGCGAATGCCGGCCCCTTCGAGAAGCAGCTCTATCGCATCAACGTCACCCGCGCCGAGATGGACCGGCTCAACCGCACTCTGGCGCAGGTGCCTTATCGCAAGCCCGTCGTGGGTGAGGTCGAATTCACCTCCGGCTTCGGCGTGCGCAGCGATCCCTTCCTCGGCCGCCCCGCGATGCATACCGGTCTCGACTTCCGCGCCGCGACCGGCGATCCCGCACGCGTGACGGCCAACGGCAAAGTGGTCTCGGCCGGCTGGTCCGGCGGTTATGGCCGCATGGTCGAGGTCGATCACGGCAACGGATTGTCGACCCGCTACGGCCATCTCTCCGAGATCAACGTCAAGGTCGGCGAAATCGTGAAGATCGGCCAGGTCATCGGCCTCGTCGGCTCGACCGGCCGCTCGACCGGCCCGCATCTGCACTATGAGACCCGCATCGACGGCGAAGCGGTCGACCCGCAGAAATTCTTGCGCGCCGGCGTGCGGCTCAGCGCAGGCTAAATCCCAAACTAAGACGCCTGCAGTTCCGACTACTGACCGCGCTCGTGGCCGACCTCGCCGGTGATGACGTCGCCGAACAGCTCCCAGGCCTGCCCGTTGAAGCGCATCAGCTGCATCTGCTCGATCGGGAAATAATCGTCCGGCGAAGTATTGACCATGATGCCGGGCAACATCAGATCGGTGTGGAAATTCTTGAGGTTCGCGGCCTGCTTCATCACGTTGTCGCGCGTGAGATTGTCGCCGCACTGCTTCAGGACCTGCGCCATCGCCTCAGCCTCGACGTAGCCATAGAGATTGTTGGCGTTGGCCTTGTCGCCCTCAGGGTAATACTTGTCCATGAAGGCGCGCCAGGCGATCACCGCCGGATCCTTGTCCCAGGTCGGATCGGTCGGGTCCTTCAGATACGCGGTCGAGATGATGCCTTTGGAATAGTCCAGCCCGGCTGGCTTGAGCACCGAGGCGATCGACGTCGCGGTGTTGGCCAAAAAGAACGTCGGTTTCCAGCCGAGCTCGCCCACTTTACGGATCGCTTGTGCCGACCCCTTCGGCGCGGCCCACGAGAAGAAGATGTCGGCGCCGGAATCGTGCAGGGCGACGATCTGCGAGTCGATCGAGGGATCAGCGACCTCATAGGATTTGTCCGCGATGATCATATCGGCCTTGTCGCCGAGCCCGTCCTTCAGGCCCTTGAACTGGTCCTTGCCGGCATCGTCGTTCTGCCAGAACACTGCGATCTTGCCGTTGGGGAAATTGTCTCTGATGTATTTTGCGTAGATTCGCCCCTCGCTCTGGTAGTTCGGCTGGAAGCCCATGGTCCACGGAAAGTTCTTGGGGTCGCCGAACTTGGTGCCGCCGGAGGCGACGAACAGCTGCGGCACCTTCTTGGCGTTCATGTATTTCATGATCGCGGAATTCGAGGGCGTGCCGAGCGCCTGGAAGATCAACAACACTTCGTCGCTCTCGACCAGCTTGCGCGCCTGCTCGATCGCCTTCGGCGGCGAATAGGCGTCGTCATAGCTGATGAAGTCGATCTTGCGGCCGTTGATGCCGCCCTGATCGTTGATCATCTTGAAGAACGCCGCCTCGGTCTTGCCGATCACGCCATAGGACGACGCCGGTCCGCTGTAGGGCATGATGTTGCCGATCTTGATTTCGCTGTCGCTGGCGCCGGGATCGTATTTTTTCTGCGCCAAAGCCGGTGCCGTGACCAGCGCTCCGGCAGCAAGCATGGCGAGGGCAGCGAGGCTTTTGCGACGACCCGGCATTGGTCTCTCCCCGATTTTGTAATGTTGTTTTGTGGAGAGTGTCGCAAGGCGATCGGCGACTGGCAAGCGGCAGGATTTTCCGCGGAATGAAACACGAGAGCCGGAACTTACCCGACGGGCTGCAGCACTCTCAGCGCCCGTCCGTCGATCACGACCAACGCGCTGCCGATGACCTGCGCAATTCCAGTTAAGACGGCTTCTTCGGCCTCGACACCAGTTCGATCATCCTGCCCTCGTCGTCATCGGGCATGGCGGCCTTCGCCTGCGCGTAAGCCTCGACAGCAGCGCGCGCAACCCGCGGCTTGTCGGCCAGCAGGCTCTCCGCGAGTTTTACCGCATAGGCGGCGTCCTTGTGCCGCAGCGCGGCCGTGAACGTTGCGCCGCTGAAGTCGCGGGCGACCATGCGCCGGGAGTGCCGCTGCACCTGCGGGCTCGCGGCCACGCCCGCCTGGACCGAGTCGAGCACCAGCTTCATGTCGAGCCCGGCCTGCTCGGCGATGGCGAGGCCTTCGGCCAGGCCCGCGATCTGGATCGCGCCCAGGAGATTGTTGATGAGCTTGTAGACCGTGCCGGAGCCGACCGCGCCGAAATGGCGGATGGTCGAGCCGATCGGTTCGAGGAACGGGCGCGCGCGTTCGAGATCAGCGGCATCCGCGCCAACCAGCAGCGTCAGCTTTCCGCTCGCGGCCGCATCCGGCAATCCCGTCACGGGGCAATCGATGTAGATCAAGCCACGCGCATTGAGCTCGCGGCTCATCTCGCGCGCATGGTCATAGGAGACCGTGGAGCATTCGATGGCGATGGTGCCTGATTTGGCCGTCTTCGCCGCGCCATCAGGGCCGAGCCAGATCGCGCGCGAAGCCTCGTCGTCCGCAACCATGGTCACGACCGCGTCGGCATCGATCGCGGCGTCCTCAGGCGAGGTCGCCCACGTCGCGCCACGTGCGATCAGGTCTTCTGCTTTTGACTTGCTGCGATTCCACAGCGTCACCGTAAAGCCCGCATCGAGATAGCGGCCCGCCATGCCATGACCCATCCGCCCCAATCCGATGAAGGCGATCCGGGGCATGGTCAGTCCACATCCTCGATATCGGCGCCGGTGGTGCCGAAGGCGCGTTGCGCGAGCGTCGCGGCCATGAAGTCGTCGAGCTCGCCGTTGAGCACGCCTGACGTGTCGGAGGTCTGCACGCCCGTGCGCAAATCCTTCACCATCTGATAGGGCTGCAGCACGTAGGAGCGGATCTGGTGGCCCCAGCCGATATCGGTCTTGGCGGCCTGGTCGGCGGCCGCCTTCTCCTCGCGCTTCTTCAGCTCCATCTCGTAAAGGCGCGCGCGCAGCATGTCCCAGGCCTGCGCCCGGTTCTTGTGCTGGGAGCGTCCGGCCTGACAGACCACCGCAACGCCGGTCGGGATATGCGTCAGGCGCACTGCGGATTCGGTCTTGTTGACGTGCTGACCGCCCGCGCCGCCCGACCGCATGGTGTCGGTGCGGACGTCGGATTCCTTGATGTCGATCTTGATGCTGTCGTCGATGACCGGAAACACCTGCACGCTCGAGAACGAGGTGTGCCGCCGCGCGTTGGAATCGAACGGCGAGATGCGCACGAGGCGATGCACGCCCGCTTCGGTCTTCAGCCAGCCATAGGCATTGTGGCCGGAGACCTGGATGGTCGCGGATTTGATGCCCGCCTCTTCGCCCTCGGATTCTTCGAGGAATTCGACCTTGAAGCCGTGGGTCTCGGCCCAGCGCGTGTACATGCGCAAGAGCATCTGCGCCCAGTCCTGGCTCTCGGTTCCACCGGCGCCGGCATGGACTTCGAGATAGGAATCGAAGCGATCGGCTTCGCCCGACAGCAGCGCCTCAAGCTCGCGGCGCGCCACTTCCTTCTTGAGGTTCTTGAGCGCGGCTTCCGCTTCAGCCACGACGCCGGCATCGCCCTCGGCCTCGCCGAGCTCGATCATGCCGATATCGTCTTCGAGCTCCTGCTCGACCTTGCCGATGCCCGAGAGCGAGTCCTCGAGCGAGGTGCGCTCCTGCATCAGCTTCTGGGCTTTCTGGGGATCGTTCCAGAGATTGGGATCTTCTGCGAGCTTGTTCAGCTCAGCGAGGCGCGCCGTCGATTTCTCGACGTCAAAGATGCCTCCTCAGCAGCCCGACTGACTGCTTGATCTCTTCTACCAACCGCTCGATTTCGGCGCGCATTTCGTTCTCAGGTCTCGCGGAAGCCCGCGTGCAATTCAGATGGGGGATGTAGCGGCGGCGCCTGCAAAGCGCAACCGCCGGAACTTAAAGCCGATGCTGTTATCCCAGTGCCCTAGTACAGCCCGCCGGTAGCCGGCCGCATAAAGAAGCCGGAGTCCGGCGCCTGCTGTGGCGCTGGCACACCACCGCGTCCGTCGGCGTCGGCGACGCCGATGACAGAGTAGTTGTCTGGCGGCGCTGTGCCCGGCTTGAAAGCTTCCAGGATGGTTCCACCGGTTTCGCCGGGGCCGGCGCGCATGCCGGTCTTGGCCACGACGCGAACCAACTTGATGCCGGCCGGCACCTTGAAGGGAACGGCGGGCTTGTCGGCGAGCGCCAGCTTGAAGAAATCGCGCGCAATCGGGGCAGAGAGATGGCCGCCGGTCGCGGCATTGCCTCTGCCCAGGGAGCGCGGCTTGTCGTAGCCCATGTAAATCGCGACGGCGATGTCAGGCGAGAACCCGACGAACCAGGCGTCCTTGGCCTCGTTGGTCGTACCGGTCTTGCCGGCGATCGGCTTGCCGACCTCTCTCACGACAGTTGCGGTACCGGCCTGGACCACGCCTTCCAGCAGCTCGGTGATCTGATAGGCGGTCATGGAATCCAGCACCTGCTCACGGCGGTCGATGAGCTGCGGCTCGGGTTGGTTCTTCCAGCCACCGGGCGCGTCGCAGCCGCGACATTCGCGCTGGTCGTGCTTGAAGATGGTGTGTCCGTAGCGGTCCTGGATCCGGTCGATCAAAGTCGGCTTCACCCGGCGCCCGCCATTGGCGAGCATCGAATAGGCCGTGACCATGCGCATCGCCGTCGTCTCACCGGCGCCGAGCGCATAGGAGAGATAGTTCGGTAATTCGTCGTAAACACCGAAGCGGCGGGCATATTCGCCGATCAGGGGCATGCCGATGTCTTGCGCTAGGCGCACCGTCACCGTGTTGCGCGACAACCTCAGCGCATTGCGCAAGGTCATCGGCCCCATATACTTGCCGGCATCGAAGTTTTCCGGACGCCATACTCCAGCGCCCTGGCCCTGGTCGATTTCGATCGGCGCGTCGAGCACGACGGTCGACGGCGTGTAGCCGTTGTCGAGCGCGGCCGAATAGACGATCGGCTTGAATGACGAACCCGGCTGCCGGTAGGCCTGCGTGGCGCGGTTGAACTGGCTCTGGTCGAACGAGAAGCCGCCGACCATCGCGAGCACACGGCCGGTCCAGGGGTCCATCACCACCATCGCGCCCGAGACTTCGGGGATCTGGCGCAGACGGTATTGACCTTCGACCGGTTGCCCCTCCTTGGTAAAGAGCGGATCGGCATAGATCACGTCGCCGGGCTGCAGCACCTGCGCGACCGAGCTGGGCGTCTTGCCCCTGGCGTTGCCCTGCGCCGCCTTCGCCCAGCGCACGCCATCAAGCGCGATGAGGCCGGTCTCGCGCTGCTTGCTGACGGCGCCGCCGAGCTCGCGATTCGGCTGGAAGCCAATGCGCGCCGACTGATCGCTGGTCTCCAGCACCACCGCCATGCGCCACGGCGAAATATCGGACAGCGATTTGATCTCGGCGAGCTTCACGCCCCAGTCGCCCGAAATATCGAGCTTGCTGATGGCGCCGCGATAGCCCTGCTGCTCGTCATAATTCACGAGGCCGGCAACCATGGTCTTGCGTGCCATGACCTGGATCTTCGGATCGAGCGTGGTGCGGACCGAGAGGCCTCCCTCGTACAGCTTCTTCTCGCCGTAGCGCTCGAAGATGTCGCGGCGGACTTCCTCGGCGAAATATTCGCCGGCGAAGGTGTGGGCGCCGTTGCTACGGTTGGTAACGACCAGCGGCTCCTTGCGCGCCTTGTCGGCGTCGGCCTGCTTGATCCAGCCGTTCTCCTGAAGACGATCGATCACGTAGTTGCGGCGCTCGACGGCGCGGTCGCGGTTGCGTACCGGATGCAGCGTCGCCGGCATCTTCGGCAGCGCCGCCAGATAAGCCGCTTCCGCCACGGTGAGCTCGTTCACCGATTTGTCGAAATAGACCAGCGAGGCGGCGGCGATGCCGTAAGCGCCGAGGCCGAGGTAGATTTCGTTCAGATACAGCTCGAGGATCTTGTCCTTCGAATAGGTCTTCTCGATGCGCATCGCGAGCAAGGCTTCCTTGATCTTGCGCGAGAACGAGACCTCGTTGGTCAGAAGGAAGTTCTTGGCGACCTGCTGGGTGATCGTGGAGGCACCTTGCGGGCGGCGGTTAGAACCGAAGTTCTGCAAGTAAAGCACGCCTGCACGCGCCATGCCGGTGTAGTCGATCCCCCCATGCTCGTAGAAATTCTTGTCTTCGGCCGCGAGGAACGCGTTGATCACGAGCTTCGGCACGGCCTGGATCGGCAGGTAGAGCCGTCGCTCCTTGGCGTATTCGCCGAGCAACGACCCGTCGACCGCGTGCACGCGGGTCATCACCGGCGGCTCGTAATCCTGAAGCTGAGAGTAGTCGGGCAAGTCCTTGGAGAAATGCCAGATCAGGCCTGCCACGGCACCAACACCGACAAGGAACAGCACCGTTCCCGCAGCGAACAGGAAGCCCATGAACCGCACAAGCAAGCGCATTATGTGTTTATCCGTTCAATCCCAGGATCAGCCCAAAGCGCCCCAAACGGGCGCCGTCCTTACGTCGCGAATTCACCGGCCTACTCAATACCATCAATGCCGGACCGAATGACGCTTGCCGAACGGGATCCTCGCCGATTCCGGAACCCCCTGCGCCGTTTTTTATAAGGCGTCCGCTGTGGCCAAACTAGGGCTTAACGGCGGAACCGACATGCCCGTCCTTAATTACTGGCCCCCGCCGTCGCTATCCTTTTGGCCAGGAACGTGTCGATCGCCTGCGCCATCGAGCCGACGGCCTTGGAGCGCCAGCCCTCTGACACGAGGTGCTCGAGGTCGCCCTTGTTGGAGACGTAGCCGATCTCGACCAGCACCGAGGGCACATCCGGAGCCTTCAGCACCCTAAAGCCGGCGGACTTCAGGGGATGCTTGTGCATCCGCACCGTCGTCTTCATTTCGCTCATCAGCAGATGGGCAAAACGGTTTGAAAAGGTGCGGGTTTCCCGTTGCGTGAGGTCGATCAGGATATCGGCAACGTCGGTCGGCTCTTCCGCAAGGTTGAAGCCCGCGATCGCATCGGCACGGTTCTCGGCATCGGCGAGGCGCTGGGCCTCGGCGTCGGATGCCTTGTCCGACAGCGTATAGATCGTGGCTCCCTGCGCGTCACCCTCGGCCTTCGGCAGCGCGTCGGCATGAATCGAGACGAACAGCGCGGCATTCAAATTGCGGGCGACCTTGGACCGGTCGTTGAGCGGGATGAATGTATCGTCCTCCCGCGTCATGACCACGCGGTATTTACCCGCTTTTTCCAAGCGGTCGCGCAGCGCCAGGCCGAACGCCAACACCAGATTCTTCTCGCTCTCGCCGCTCGACTGGGTGCCGTTGTCGATGCCGCCATGGCCGGGGTCGATCACGACGACCGGGCGGCCGTCGGAAGGCGCTCCCGGCTTCTGCTGCGCCGGATCCCCCGTGGCAGGAGCCGTTGCCGGCGGCGTGGCTGACATCGTCGGCCGCAGCTCGGGGCGATTCTCCGCGGCGGGTGTCTGCACGAAGGCCGCGCGATCGACCTCCTCCAGCTCCAGCACCAACCGGGCCGGCTGGCCATTGGCCGCATCGAGCACGTAGGAATTGGTGATCTTGGCGGGCCCCGTCAGGTCGAACACGATTCGCGAGCCGCCGGGCATCACGAGCCCATAGCGAAAGGCCTTGACGAGTCCTCGGCCGGCGCCCGTACCGGGAGCCAACTGAAAATTGACCTGGGGAACGTCGACCACGACGCGGTAGGGATCGGCGAGCGTCGTGGCGCGGAAGCTGATGGTCTGGTCGAGGTCGAGAATGAAGCGTGTTTGCTTCCCGTCGCCGGCCAGGCGCGCCGCTGTCGCGACAGGAAAATTCGCAGCCGCGACGGGGGCTTGCGCAGGGCTCTCCGCCGCGCTCAGTCCCGAGTAATGGGCGTACGGCAATGCTGCAGCGCAAAGAAGCGCAAATCCCAGCAAAACCCGTTGATTTGTGCGGCTCGCCACCGAATCCGTGCCTCCGAGCAGCCTCTTTAACGCAATAGAACCACAGGGTTAATCGATCCTTAATGACGGAAGCGCGAAACTCCCCGACTGTGACCGGCGTGCGACGCTCCCTTGCATGGATGGCCTATTCCTCGTATGTACGGAATGCTGACGGCCAATAATTTCCGGTTGTGTCGCATTCAGCCTCCCGGTGCAGCGCCGGAGCTCCCAAAGCTCGGGAATTCCAGCGTTTTCTGTTCTCCTCTAAGACCAGCGCGGTGCGCGGCAGCGAGGTGGAACGGGTCAAGCCCCGGCGGCGGACGGTTTCCGGTTACCACAGTGTTTCCGGGACGGTTTTGACAGCGACGCGACCGGTTACCCGGTCCCTTAATCCCGAGGGGGCGGTTCTTGATCCAGGGCGAGCGCGCACGCGCCATGCCTGGCCAGCAGCAACTGATTAAGGGGCGGCCCCTCCGCCCAATGTTTCATACGGGCCGACGCTTGATGCGCCAGACTGTGCCGACGAATTCTGAAGGACCATTCGCGACGCTGCGGAATAAAAATCCCGCGCGCCGCTGCGGTCCTCCGGCTTCCGATTCGGCAAGGCGCGAGAGACGGCGTTTCTGCCTTCCCCTCACCCCCGAATCAGGTGGACCGTCGCGTCACCCGGCAGCGCTCTTCGCGCCCACGGTCGATCGCGCCCGCCGCCGCCAAGAGTTAAGACATGCCCAACAAGATGTTGATCGATGCCACCCACCCGGAAGAGACCCGGGTCGTCGTGGTCCGCGGCAATCGCGTCGAAGAGTTTGACTTCGAGACCGCGCAACGCAAGCAACTGCGCGGGAATATCTACCTCGCCAAGGTCACAAGGGTCGAACCCTCGCTCCAAGCCGCCTTCGTCGAATACGGCGGCAATCGCCACGGCTTCCTCGCCTTCAGCGAAATCCATCCCGATTACTACCAGATCCCGGTTGCCGACCGTCAGGCGCTGATCGAGGCCGAGGAACAGGCCCATCGCGAGGCCGAGGAAGAGAGCGAGCACCGCTCCCAGGGCCGCCGCCGCTCGCGTCACCGCAATGCCCGCCGACGCGGTCATGGCGAGCGCGTCCGCAGCGACATCGTCGAGGGTCTTGACGCCGGCGCCGATCCGGTCGCCCAGCCCACGGAGGGCCAGGCCCAGCCGGAGCACGCCGCCGGCGTTCCACAGGAGGGCGAGCACCTGCACGCCGATGCAGAGCATCACGGTGAGCACGAGGGTCACGACCACGATCATCCCGACCATGATCACAGCGATCACGGGCATGACGATCATGAGCACGATGATCACGAGCATGATGAGCATCATCATGTCCATGATGACGGGTACCATCACGCGCATCATCATGACGACCATGGTCATGACCACGACAACGATCACCACGACCATCATGCGGACGAGACGCCCGCGCCTGTCGCGGCTGCAGGCGCCGAGCCTGTGGTTGCGGCTGAGACCGTCACGGAACCTCAGGAACCCTCCGCTTTCGAAGCGCATCCCGAGGCGTTTGCCGAGGCCGTGACATCGGTCAGCGAACCGGCCGATGCCGTTTACGCTGCCGGCGAGATCACTGACGCGCCCCACGGCGAGGCTGCGGACGCAGCCGGGGAAGACGACGAGGACGAAGACGACGGCGAGGAAGCTGAAGAGGAAGTCGTCGAATCCGTCGGCGGCGACGACGTGCTCGAGGAAGTGCCGGAGCGCACGTTCCGTCCGCGCCGCCAGTACAAGATCCAGGAGGTCATCAAGCGGCGCCAGGTGATGCTGGTGCAGGTCGTCAAGGAAGAGCGCGGCAACAAGGGTGCTGCGCTGACGACCTATCTGTCGCTTGCCGGCCGCTATGCCGTGTTGATGCCGAACACCGCCCGCGGCGGCGGCATCAGCCGCAAGATCACCTCGGCCCAGGATCGATCGCGCCTGAAGGAAGTCGTGCAGGACCTCGACGTGCCCGAGGGCATGGGCATCATCCTGCGCACCGCAGGTGCGGCCCGCACCAAGCCCGAGATCAAGCGCGACTTCGAATACCTGATCCGGATGTGGGAAACGGTGCGCGACCTGACGCTGAAGTCGCAGGCCCCGACGCTGGTCTACGAGGAAGGCTCGTTGATCAAGCGCTCTCTGCGCGACCTTTACAACAAGGAGATCGACGAAATTCAGGTCGCCGGTGATTCCGGCTACCGCGAAGCGCGCGACTTCATGAAGATGCTGATGCCCGCCAATGTCAGTGCGGTGAAGCAGTATCGGGACGGCCAGCCGCTGTTCTCACGCATGGGCGTCGAGAGCCAGCTCGATGCGATGTTCTCGCCGACCGTGCAGCTCCGCTCCGGCGGCTATATCGTCATCAACCAGACCGAGGCGCTGGTCTCGATCGACGTCAACTCCGGACGATCGACGCGCGAGCACCATATCGAGGACACCGCGCTCAAGACCAATGTCGAAGCGGCCGAAGAGGTCGCCCGCCAGCTGCGCCTGCGCGACCTCGCCGGCCTGATCGTCATCGACTTCATCGACATGGACGAGAAGCGCAACAACCGTGCGGTCGAGCGCAAATTGTCCGATTGCCTGAGGCAGGATCGCGCGCGCATCCAGGTCGGCCGCATTTCGCATTTCGGCCTGCTGGAAATGTCGCGCCAGCGCATCCGCGCCAGCGTGCTGGAGAGCTCGACCGATCCCTGCCCGCATTGCGGCGGCACCGGCCATGTCCGCTCGGTGTCCTCGGTGGCGTTGCAATTGCTGCGCGGCCTGGAAGAGATCCTGATGAAGGGCGCGACCCACAATCTCGTGGTCCGCACCCGCACCGACGTCGCGCTCTATGTGCTGAACCACAAGCGCGGCCATCTGCGCGACCTCGAAAACGGCTTCAAGGTCACGCTGTCTGTCATCGCCGACCCCAGCGTCAGCGGACCGCAGGCCTATGTGATCGACCGTGGCGAGCAAGTGCACACGCTCGAAGCCGCTAAGGCGCTGCTCGCGGCCCAGGTTGCCGCAAGCCCGCCGCCGTTGGCCGAAGAGGCCTATGACGATGAGGACGGCTTTGACCTGGAGACCGAATCCGAGGTCGAGACCGATGAGACGGAAGGTCTCGCCGAGGAGCAGGCCGCAGGCGATGCGTCGCCCGAGCAGGATGGCCATCGCCGCAAGCGTCGCCGCCGTCGGCGCGGTCGCGGCGGCCAGCGCGACGGCGAGGCGCGCGAAGATGGCGCTCCCGCGTCGCCTGAAGCGGCCGTAGCGGCCGGTGAAGGCGAAGAGGAAGCCGACACCGAGCAGGACGGCGAGGAAGGCGAGGAACAGGCCGCCCGTGGCGAACAGCAGGGCAGCGGCGATCGCCGTCGCCGGCGTGGTCGCAGGGGTGGACGGCGTCGTCGTGGTGGCGCCGAGGATGGTCTCGCCGGCTCCATCGGCGACGAGCTCGGCGGCAATCCGCCGCCGGAAGCAGCCGATGCGGTGGCAGATTTCGACGGTGCCGGCAGCGAGACCGCTCCGTTGATCGTGCAGTCGGAGCACATCGCCCCGGTTGAAACGTCTCAGCCCGAGTCCCAGTCCGATCAGGTACCGGTTGAAACGCCGGTCCGGTCAGCACCACCGGCCGCGATCGCCGAAGAAGAGCCCGCCGTCGACGACAAGACCACGCGGCGCCGCTCCACCGTTCGTGAGAAGGTGAGCTTCCTGTCGAGCAGCCCGAGCGAACCGGCAACGCCGACTGCGACGGCGCCGGAGCCGGTTGCGCCGCCCGCACCTGAGCCGACGCCGGAAGCGGCAGCCGAACCCCCGGCGGCCCCGCGGCGCGCCGGCTGGTGGTCGCGCCGCTTTGGCGGCGGCGAATAGAGCAACTTGCCAAATAAAAAACGCCCGGCCAAAGCCGGGCGTTTTTCGTTTCATGCCTCACCGGAGCGTTACGGCGGCAGCTCGTCCTCACCGGGCGGCGCCACGTCGCGCGATGCGATCTGGCGAAGCTGGTCGTAGAGATCGGGTGCCTCGCTGGTGCAGAGACAGACGCCCTTGGCGGAAGCTGCCTCGCCGGCATTGAGGTAGGCATGGCCCATGGTGCTGTCGAGATAGATGCCGTCCCCCTCGCCCAGGATCTCCGGCGCGTAGAACTCGGTGTGCACAGCGACGCGCCCGCTCGTCACCAGAAAATACTCTTCGCCGGCATGACGCAGCAGCGGACCGAATTCGTCCAGCGAACGCGCGCGGACCTCCGCCACGATCGGCACCATGCGTTTGCCGATCAGATCGGTGCATTGATAAGTGTAGGTGTAGAACTTCGTATTGATCAGCTGCCCTTGCCCGGCCCGGCTGATGCTCCGCCGCGCGGTGACCGGCCGGCCCTGCGCCGCGACCGCCGGATTGAACAGCTCCGCGATCTCCATCTTCAGGCCGGAGGTGAGCTGGAGCAGCTTGTCATAGGTCAGCGACATCAGGCCGTTCTCGACCTTGGACAGGGTCGACAGCGCCATGCCGGTCCGCTCCGCGACCTGCTTGAGCGTCAGGCCACGCGCCTGGCGCGCCGCCTTGAGGCACTGGCCGAGCTGGGAATTGGCACCTTCGGGCGTCGTAATCTCGCTCATGCAGCAATGCTAGCACGCGGCTTGGAAAAAATGTTCGCTGATCCACCTAATCTTTTTGGCGCAAATGCCCCTGGATACCTCTTCTAGGTTAGCCTCTCGGGCATCGATCCGGGATTTCTGCATGAATAAAGCGCGGCTTTGACGAATATTGGTGCGCCCAACGCGCTTTCCGATATGCTAAACTGTTTTCATAATTTGAAAGGGGTCTGGCATTGTCCCAGCTTTGCGACACCGATGCCGTTGAGCTGCGCCGCCGGCTGTCCGCCCGGACAATCTCGCCCGTCGAGCTGCTCGACTCCTGCCTGTCCCGCATCGCCACCACCAACGCGGCCGTCAACGCGGTCGTGACGCTCGACGAACCCGGCGCGCGCGCCGCCGCAAAGGCAGCCGAGGCCGCGATCCTGCGCGGCGAGGATCGTGGCGCGCTGCAGGGGCTCCCGATCCTTATCAAGGACACACAGGACACCGCCGGGATGCGCTCGACCTACGGCAGCCCCCTGTTGCGCGACAACGTCCCGGCCGCCGACCAGGGCTCGGTCTCGCGGCTGCGTGCCGCGGGCGCCATCATCTTCGGCAAGACCAACACGCCGGAATGGGCGGCGGGCGGCAACACCCGTAATCCCGTCTTCGGCGCGACCGGCAATCCCTTCGATCCCATGCGTTCGGCGGCCGGTTCCTCCGGCGGATCGGCGGTCGCGCTCGCCTGTGGCATGGCTCCGCTTGCCTCGGGCTCCGACACCGGCGGATCCCTGCGCAATCCCGCGGGCTATGCCGGCATCGTCGGCATGCGTCCTTCCTACGGCCTCGTGGCGAGCGAGAAGCGGGCCTTCGGCTGGTCCAATCTGTCGACCGATGGACCGATGGCACGCAACGTCGCTGACGCCGCGCTGATGCTATCGGTGATGGCGAGCGACGATGCCCGCGATCCGCTCGCCTACACACTTCCCGGCGAGCCCTTGCGCGGACGCGCCGAACGCTGGGCCGCGCCACGTCCCGCAGAGCTCGGCAAGCTCCGCCTCGCTGTCACCGAAGACTTCGGCTTCGCGCCGACCGAGCAGGCCATCCGCCGTGTGTTTCGCGCGCGCGTGAGCAAGCTCGCACCGCTGTTTGCCGAATGTCGCGAGGCGACGCCCGATTGCACCGGGGCGGACGATGCCTTCGCCGTGCTGCGCGCCGGCCAGTTCCTGGCGATGCACGGCAAGAATTACCAAGAGCGGCCCGAGACGCTCGGCCCCAATGTCCGCGCCAACGTCAGGGAAGGCCTGAGTTACACGCTCGAAGATCACGCGCGCGCCGCGACCACGCAGACGCGGATCTATCGCGCCTATCAGAGCTTCTTCCAAAACCACGACGTGCTGATCAGCCCGACCATCACGCTCAGCCCGCGGCCATGGTCGGAGCTCTATCCCGCCGAGATCGACGGGACGCCGACGAAATCCTACTTCCACTGGCTCGCGCTCGCCTACGCCGTGACGCTCCCCGGCCACCCCGCGATCAGCATCCCGCTCGGCCGTGACGAGGCCGGCCTGCCTTTCGGCCTTCAGATCGTCGGCCCCCGCGGCGGCGATGGGATCGTGCTCTCGGTCGCCGCGAGCATCGAGGCAGCGTTCACAAACGATCCACAGATGTGTCGGCCTGTTCCCGACCTCGCACGGCTCGCCGCCGCGCCGCCCCTGTCCTCGACGCCGGGCTTCCTCACCTGGGAATAGATCAAACAAGTAGCCATCCCCGCCGGGGCGCCGGCATCGCGGAGATCAGCATGGCCGAATTGTCGAACCGCAAGACTGGCATCGTCGCCTTCGTCCTGCTCTATCTCGCCTACTGCATCTCCTACATCGACCGCGCCGCGATCTCGCTGGCGCTGGCGCAGATCGGCAAGGACTTCAATCTCCAGGCCGCCGACCTCGGCATCGTCATCAGCGCGTTCTTCCTGGGCTACGCCGCGATGCAGGTGCCGGGCGGATGGCTCTCCGACCGCTTCGGCTCGAAATACGTCGTCATCGCCACCATCGTGATGTGGTCGCTGTTCACGTCGTTCACGAGCCTCGCCTGGTCGCTGACCTCGCTGATCGCGATCCGCTTCATCTTCGGCATCGCCGAGGGCGGTTTTCCCCCGGCAAGCATTCGCGCCATAGCGGAGCTGTTCAGGAAGGACAGCCGGCCGAAAATGTCGGCCCTGCTGCTGTCGTCGAACTATGCCGGCAGTATGGTCGCGCCGCTGATCATGGCGCCGCTGATCCTCTGGCTGGGCTGGCGTCATGCCTTCAATACGATCGGCATAGCCGGTGTCCTGTTTGCGGTGATTTACTTCGTCTCCGTGCCGCATCTCGCACGGATCGGCGTCGGACCCGTGACGGCAAAGCCGCGGGCGCCGATGCGCGAGCTGATGAAGAATCCGCTGCTTTGGCAGTTGATGGTGGTGTGGTTCGGGCTCAGCTGCGTCAACAAGGGCCTGGATTCCTGGATGCCGCTCTATCTGCTCCAGCAGCGCGGGCTCGACCTCAAGACCGTCGGCGTGGTGGCACCGATCCCGTTCGTGATGGCGACATTCGCAACCGCAATCGGCGGCTGGGTGATGACCACCTTCTTTGCCGAGCGCGAAAAATATCTGCTGATCGGCAGCTCCGCGTTAACGGGCATCTTCCTCTACGCCATGTACAAGGCGGAGACGATCACGATGCTGATCATCTACCAGTCTGTGGTTTACTTCTTCAAATCCTTCGTGCTGGCTTCGGTGGTTGCGCTTCCGACCAAACTGCTCCGAGACGACCAGATCGGATCGGGCGTCGGCATGGTCAATCTCGGCGGCCAGAGTGCGGGCTTTGTCGCCCCCGCCATCATGGGGTTCATCGTGACTGGGACCGGATCATTCGACGCGGCCTTCGGCTTCCTGGTGGCGATGACGGCGATGTCGGTCGTGGTCGCCGCGACCATCAACACGGCGCAGCCCAAATTGGCGCCGAAGCCGGCCTGACAGGAGTTCTGCCGATGCAAAGCGCAATCATTCTCGGCGGCGGCATGGTCGGCGTCGGCGCCGCCTTGCATCTGAAGCAGCGCGGCTGGACGGTCACGCTGGTCGACCGCAGGGAGCCCGGCCGCGAGACCAGCTACGGCAATGCCGGGATGATCCAGGCCGAAGCAATGCGGCCCTATGCCATGCCGCGCGATCTCACGTCACTCCTTGATATCGCGACCGGGCGCACCAACGACGTCCGCTACAGCTTTTCCTCTCTGCATCGCCACATCGAGCCCCTGCTCCGCTACTGGTGGCACTCGGCACCGAAGCGGCACCGCGAAGCGATCGCGGCGTGGGCTCGGCTGATCGCCACTGCGACACCAGAGCACGACGTCCTCATCCGCGAAGCCCATGCCGACAATCTGATCCGGCGTGCCGGGTATCGCGTGCTGCATCGTGACGCCACCTCCTTCGACCAGGCGATCAAGGCGGCGGAGGAAGACCGCCGCGAGTTCGGCGTGAATTTTCGCGTGCTCTCGGGCAGCGAACTGACAAAAGCGGAGCCGATTTTGCGCGACGATCTTCCCGGCGCGATCCACTGGCTCGACACCTGGACCGTGTCCGATCCCGGCGCCCTCGTCACCGCCTACGCCGATCTGTTCGAACGATCAGGCGGCACCATCGTGCTCGGCGATGCGCAGTCGCTGCAGCAGACGGCAACCGGATGGTCCGTCGACACCGACAGTGGCCGCATCGATGCAGCCAACGCCGTCGTGACACTCGGGCCGTGGTCGCCGGATCTCTTGCACAAGTTCGGCTACCGGATTCCGCTGGTGCGCAAGCGCGGCTACCACATGCACTACGGCGGCGGCGCCTCGCTCGATCTGCCGCTGGTCGACAAGGGCCAGGGCTACGCCATGGGACCGATGGCCAAGGGCATCCGCATCACCACGGGCGCAGAGTTGACGGGACCGGATGCACTGGCAACGCCGGTGCAGCTTGCCAGCGCCGAAGCCTCCGCGCGCGAGCTGATCGATCTCGGCAAGCGCGCCGAACCGGAGCCATGGTTCGGCACCCGCCCCTGCACGCCGGACATGCTGCCCGTGCTCGGCCGCGCCTCGCGTCACCCCGGTCTCTGGATGAACTTTGGCCACGGCCACCAGGGCTTCACGCTCGGACCCGCCACCGGACGCCTGCTCGCGGAGATGATGAACGGCGAGACGCCGTCCATCGACCCGACGCCGTACCGGCCGGAGCGGTTCTAGCTCTCCGCTTTCGCGGCAAGCACAGCGAGCGCGGCCGTCAGACGCACCAGCGGATCATGCGTCAGTCGCCTTGCCTGGCCAGAAGGGCCTTGATGCGCTCGGCATCCTCCGGCGTCGCCGGGTTGTAGACGACCATGCCGAGATCCGGCCGCCCGTCGACCGCGAAGGCCGAATATTCGAATGCGACCCGGCCGAGCACGGGATGGCGCAGATGCTTGACGCCTTCGCCATGGGAGCGGACATCGTTGTCGCGCCACAGCCCGGCGAATTCGGGGCTGAGGCGGCACATCTCGTCGACGAACTCGGCGACATGCGAGACCGCGCCGGCCCGCGCCGCATCGGCCCGGAAGGCAGCGACCACGAAGCGGGCCACACTCTCCCAATCATATTGCGCTGCGCGCACGCGCGGCTCGGAAAAGATGAGGCGCAGAATATTGCGCTGCTCGGGAGCGAGCTTTGAATAATCTGTCAGCACGATCGTGGCCGCGCGATTCCAGGCGACGACGTCCCAGATCGCAGTCCTGATGATGGCCGGGCTGGTCTCCAGCGCGTCCAGCACGCGCTGAAGCCGCGGCGAAACGCCCTCCGGCGCCTGGTAACGCACCTCGGGCGGACGACCGAGCCCGATCAGGAACAGATGCTCGCGCTCGACGTCGGTCAACAAGAGTGCGCCTGCGATGCGGTCGAGAACGTCGGCGGACGGCGCGCCGCCCCGGCCCTGCTCCAGCCAGGTGTACCAGGTCGGACTGATATTGGCCCGCTGCGCCACCTCCTCGCGCCGCAGCCCCGGCGTACGCCGGCGGCTGCCGCCAAAGCCGAATGCGGCCGCGTCCAGCCTGGTACGGCGGTCCTTCAAATAGGTCCCGAGCAGGTTCTCCGCGGCCTCGCTCATCCCGTTAGTTATCATACCCTGATAATGTCACTACTTTACCCGGATAACTCTAGTGCAGATGCTGTCCTCCACCAACCACTTTGCAATTTTTTGGAGAACTGCTCATGCGTGTCTTCGTCACTGGCGCAACCGGATTCGTCGGCTCTGCCGTCGTTGCCGACCTGATCGCCGCCGGCCACCGTGTCACTGGCCTTGCCCGCTCGGACGCCGGCGCGGCTTCGCTCGCCGCAATGGGCGCCGAGGTCCATCGCGGCTCCCTGGAAGACCACGCGTCCTTGCGCAGCGGCGCGGCCGCCTCCGACGGCGTGCTGCACCTCGGCTTCAACCACGACTTCTCGAAGTTCCTGGACAATTGCGAGCTCGACCGCCGCGCCATTCTCGCGCTTGGCGAGGAGCTCAGGGGCTCCGACCGCCCCCTCGTCGTCACGTCTGGTGTCGCCCTGCTGGCGCCGGGCCGCCTTGCGACGGAGGACGACGAGTCGGCGCACCGCTTTCCGCGTGTGTCGGAATCCACCGCGCTGTCTCTCGAAGGTGTCCGCGCCGCTGTAGTCCGTCTGCCGCCGACCACCCATGGCGAAGGCGACCACGGCTTCGTCCCGATCCTGATCAACCTCGCGCGCCAGAAAGGCGTGGCGGCCTATATCGGCGACGGGATGAACCGCTGGCCCGCCGCGCACCGCTTCGATGCTGCACGGGTCTATCGGCTCGCGCTCGAGCAAGGCGCGACCGCACCGCGTTATCACGCGATTGCCGAGGAAGGCGTGCCGTTCAAGACGATTGCGGAGGTGATCGGCAAGCGGCTCGGCCTGCCCGTCGTCTCCACACCGGCAGAGCAAGCCGCCGACCATTTCGGCTGGTTCGCGCAATTTGCCGGCGTCGATGTGCCGACATCAAGCGCCAGGACGCGCGCGGCTCTCGGCTGGGAGCCAAAGGAAAAAGGGCTGATCGAGGATCTCGATCAGCCCTACTACTTCCAGGCCTGACGCGCACTACGCCGTCAGATGCGCTCGCAGATCAGTCCGTCGTGACGGCGGTTTCCATGTCGGTCGGATCGATCTGCCGGCTCAGCCGCGCGTTGAGCTTGTCGCGATCGAGCTCGCCCTCCCACCACGCGACGATCACGCAGGCCACTCCGTTGCCGCAGAGATTGGTCAACGCGCGGCACTCGCTCATGAACTTGTCGATGCCGAGCACGATCGCCATGCCGGGCACGAGGCGCGGATCGACCACGGCCAGCGTCGCAGCCAGCGTGATGAAGCCCGCACCGGTGATGCCCGAGGCTCCCTTCGAGGTCAGCATCGCCACGACCAGGATCGTGAGCTGCTGGCTGAAGGTGAGATCGTAGCCGAGCGCCTGCGCGATGAAGAGCGTCGCCAGCGTCATGTAGATGTTGGTGCCGTCGAGGTTAAACGAATAGCCCGTGGGCACCACGAGGCCGACCACCGATTTGGAGCAGCCGAGCCGTTCCAGCTTCTCCATCAAGGTCGGCAGCGCGCTTTCCGATGACGAGGTGCCGAGCACGATCAGCAGCTCGTCCTTGATGTAGGCGAGGAATTTGAAGATCGAGAAACCGGCGACGCGCGCGATGATGCCGAGCACCACTAGGATGAACAACGCCGCCGTCAGGTAGAACGTCGCGATCAGGCCGATCAGATTGAGAATGGCGCCGGTGCCGAACTTGCCGATCGTGAAGGCCATCGCACCAAACGCGCCGAGTGGCGCGGCGCGCATCACGATCGAGATCACGCCGAACACCGCATGCGCGGCATCGTCGATGAAGCTGCGGATGACGTGGCCGCGCTCGCCGAGGCCCATGATGGCGAAGCCGAACAGCACCGAGAACAGCAGGACCTGAAGGATTTCGCCTTGGGCGAAAGCGCCGACCACGGTGTCGGGAATGATGTGCAGGATGAAGTCGACGCTCTTCTGGCCCTCGGCCTGCTTGGCATAGCCGGCGACGGCCTGCGCGTTGGCGGCGGCATTGCCGAAGCCTGCGCCCGGCTTCACCACGTTGCCGATGAGGAGGCCGATGACGAGCGCGAAAGTGGAGACGATTTCGAAATAGACCAGCGCCTTGACGCCGATCCGCCCGACCTTTTTGGCATCCTGGATGTGGGCGATGCCGGAGACCACGGTGCAGAAGATGATCGGAGCGATCACCATCTTGATCAGCTTGATGAAGCCGTCGCCAAGAGCCTTGATCCAGTCGTTGGTCGCGACCGACGGCCAGAACGCGCCAACGATCGCGCCGAGCACGATGGCGATCAGCACCTGGATGTAGAGAATTTTATACCACGGCTTGGCCGAAGCAGGTGCGGCCGGCGTGGCGGCCATCGTTGTCGTTGTCATTGTTTTACTCCCCCCTTAAAGCTCAGAGCCAGCCAAATTCAATTTGGCTGGCTCTGTCAATTGGAACATTCCGTGCTGTGAAATTTAAGCGGGGCGATCGATGATCCGACGCGCCGCCGGCATCAGCGCAGCCGCGAGCGTGTTCTTGATGATGGAGGCCAGGATGAAGGGCGCAACGCCGACCAGCCAGGCCTTACCCGCGCCGAGGTGGATGCCATAGGCCAGCCAGACGAAACCGCCGATGAAAATAACGGCATGGCCGACTGCCATCGCCACAAACAGTAGCCCGACATTGCGGTCCCAGCCGCGCTCGGCAAGCCAGCCGGTGACGAAGGCTGCAGCCACGAAGCCGTAGAGATAGCCGGCGGTTGGGCCAACCAGCGGCGCGATTCCACCAACCGGGCCGGCGAACACCGGCAGTCCCATCGCGCCTTCGGCGAGATAGGCAATCATGGTTGCGCTGCCAAGGCGCCAGCCATAAGCCGCGCCGATGACCAGCACGACCAACGTCTGCAACGTCATCGGCACGTAAGGCAGTGGCAAATTCACCTTTGCTGATAGCGCCATCATTGCGGTGCCAAGCGCGATCAGCACGACAGCACGCAAGGCGCTGACAGCTTCTGCTGGCCGCGTTGGCCACATCACTGCGGCAAGAGGAGAATGTGCGGCGGCGGACTGGACGGTTCGGTCAGACAAGATGAACTCCGGAAGTGTCGCGAAAACTGGCGGCTATTTAAGCCAGTGAGCGATCCGGTCAACTGCCTGGCGCATCTCCGCGGCCGAACGCGCATAGGAGAATCGGACGAAGGAGCGGCCGTGGATCGGATCGAAATCGACCCCGGGCGTCGCCGCAACGTGGGCCTTCTCCAGCATCTGCTTGGCGAAATCGAAGCTGTCGGACGTGAAATCCGAGACGTCGGCATAGAGGTAGAATGCGCCGTCCGCCGGCAGGAACTTGGCGAGGCCCGCCCTCGGCAATCCCTCGATCAGGATGCGCCGGTTTTCCTGATAGCCGTGCTTGATCTCCTCCATCTCGGCCGCACCGTCGAAGGCGGCCTCGGCCGCGATCTGCGACAGCGACGGCACCGAGATCGAGAGGTTCTGCTGCAGCCGCTCGATCGGACGCACCAGAATGTCAGGCACGACCATCCAGCCGACGCGCCAGCCCGTCATGCAAAAATATTTCGAGAACGAGTTGATCACGAGCGCATCGTTGGACAGTGCCGCTGCGGTCACGGCCGGAAACGCGTAATCGAGCCCGTGATAGATCTCGTCGGAGATGAAGCGGATGGCGGCATCCTCGGCGGCGGTGATGAGGCCGGCGAGCGCCTCCCGGGACATCATCGTTCCCGTCGGATTGGCGGGGCTGCCGACCAGCACGCCCTTCAGCGGCGCCTTGCGATGGGCAGCGAGCAGCGCCTCGCCAGTCAGCGCATGGCGCGTCTCGTTGGTGGTCTCGATCAGCACCGGCTCGCAACCGAGCGCGGTGAGGATGTGGCGGTACGGCGGATAGCCCGGCACCGTGACGGCGACGCGATCGCCGGGCTCGAACATCGACAGGAAGGCCAGGATGAAGCCGCCGGAAGAGCCGGTGGTCACCACGATCCTGTCGGGGCTGACGGTGCAGCCGTAGGCATCGCGGTAATGCCGCGCGATGCGCTCGCGCAAGCTCGGGATGCCGAGCGCCGAGGTGTAGTCGATCCGCGCCGTTGCGAGTGCCGCCTGCGCGGCCGCAATCGCCGTCTTCGGCGCGCCCGCGGCGGGCTGGCCGACCTCCATGTGGATGACATGGCCGCCATCAGCCTCGATCCGGGCGGCAGCCGCCATCACGTCCATCACCATGAACGGGGGAACATCACTGCGGCGGGACGGCTCGAGCCACTGCCCCGCCCGGTTCCTCAATGTCGCATCGTGCATCGATTTCTGCTATTTCGCTGGCGGCCCGGTCCGTCCGGTCCGCAAAACAGGGCGCTTGCGCCCCAGACTAGCCGCATTATACGGCTCATAAGGGCATAACGCGTATCCGGTCCGCCGCCAATCGCCAAAACCAAGCATAAGACTGCATTCCAAGCCCGTTTGATCCAGACCGTTTGATGTTGCTCCAGATCGCATTGCGCAAGAAGGCCTCGGCGCTGACCGCCATTGTCACGGCAGCGACCATGGTGCTGTCACCGTTCTCCGCGGCCCGGGCGCAAGAAGGCAAAGGGCCCCCGGTCCTGCGCGACACCGAAACCGAGCAGCTGTTGCGCGAATATACGCGCCCGATCCTGCGGGCTGCGGGTCTGGAGAAGCAGAACATCCAGATGGTGATCATCAACGACAGCTCGTTCAACGCGTTCGTCGCCGACGGCCGTCGCATCTTCGTCAATTACGGCGCGATCCTCCAGTCGGAGACGCCGAACCAGCTGATCGGCGTGCTGGCGCACGAGACCGGCCATCTGGCCGGCGGCCATCTGGCCAAGCTGCGCGAGCAGCTCGCCAGCGCCCAGACCCAGATGATCATCGCCATGCTGCTCGGTGCCGGCGCCATCGCGGCAGGTGCCAGCCGCGGCGGCAATAACGGCCTCGCCAATGCCGGCGCAGCCGCGATCGCCGGTCCGCAGGAGATGATCCGCCGTTCGCTGCTGTCCTACCAGCGCCAGCAGGAGGAGAACGCCGACCGCGCCGGCGTCAAATTCCTGACCGCCACCCAACAGTCGCCGAAGGGCATGTACGAGACCTTCAAGCGCTTCACCAGCGAGAGCCTGTTCGCCGCGCGGGGCGCCGATCCCTATCTGCAGTCGCACCCGATGCCCGCCGAGCGCGTCGCAGCGCTCCAGGAGTTCGCCAGCACCAGCCCCTATTGGGACAAGAAGGACGATCCCGCGCTTCAGCTTCGCCATGACATGGTGCGCGCCAAGATCTCGGCCTTCATGGAACGGCCCGAGACGGTGTACCGTCGCTATCCCCTCACCAATGACAGCCTGCCGGCGCGCTATGCCCGGGCGATCAGCACCTATCTGCATGGCGATTTGCGCAGCGCGCTGGCCCAAGTCGACGCGCTGATCGCAGTGCAGCCGAACAACCCGTATTTCTACGAGGTCAAGGGCCAGGCCCTGCTGGAGAGCGGCAAGCCGGCCGATGCGATCGCGCCCCTGCGCAAGGCTGTCGCGCTCTCGAGCAATGCGGCCCTCATCGAGATGTTACTTGGGCAGGCTCTGGTTGGAACCGATAATAAGGCCTACACGGACGATGCCATCAGGATTCTCCGTGCGGCGGTGGCACGCGAGCCCGAGGCGCCGATCGGCTACACCCAGCTCGCGATGGCCTATGGCCGGAAGGGAGACTATGCCGAGGCGGATCTCGCCTCCGCCCAGGCCGCTTACCTGCGCGGCGACAACAAGACCGCTCGCGAACTCGCCACGCGCGCGAAAACCCGTTTCGCCGTCGGCACGCCCGGATGGGTCAAGGCCGACGACATCGTGGCGTCGAAACCGCCGCGCAACTAGACTCAAGGCAAGTATCACTGCGCCTGATCACGACCGCCACTTTGACGTCACGACACCGGCTTAAGTCCGCCGGGACTTTTTCGAAACCTGCTCTGGATAAGAGGATTTGCCAATGCCTTCGCTGCGCCTGCTTGCTCCCGCGCTGTTTGCGCTCGCCATTTTCGGCGCAACGGGACCGGCTTCGGCCGAGACCTTCTCGGATGCCCAGCGCACCGATATCGAGGCGATCATCAAGAACTACCTCGTCACCCATCCCGAGGTGCTCGAGGAGGCCATGACCGAGCTCAGCAAGCGCCAGGCCGCGGCCGAGTCCGAGAAGCACGAGGCCAGCGTCGCGCAAAACTCCGATGCGATCTTCAACTCGCCGCGCCAGGTCGTGCTCGGCAACAAGGACGGAGACGTCACCTTCGTCGAGTTCTTCGATTACAATTGCGGCTACTGCAAGCGGGCAATGGGCGACATGCTCGACCTGCTGAAGTCCGATCCCAAGCTCAAGGTCGTGCTGAAGGAATTTCCGGTGCTGAGCCAGGGCTCGGTCGAGGCGGCGCAGGTCGCGGTCGCCGTGCGCATGCAGGATCCCTCCGGCAAGAAATATCTCGACTTCCACCAGAAGCTGCTCGGCGGCCGCGGTCCGGCCGACAAGGCGCGCGCCATGCAGGCCGCCAAGGAAGCCGGCCTCGACACTGCGAAGATCGAGAAGGACATCGCGAGCCCCGAGGTGCGCGCCACCATCGAGGAGAACTTCAAGCTCGCCGAAGCGATGGGCATGAACGGCACGCCGAGCTACGTGATCGGCAAGCAGATCGTCGTCGGCGCCGTCGGCCTCGAGGGCCTCAAGGAGAAGATCGGCGTCGCCCGCTGCGGCAAAGCGACCTGCTGATCAGACTTTTGCAATTCACAGACATAATGAGGGCCGGCTGAAAAGCCGGCCTTTTTCGTTGCCGAGCGCTGCAACAAATCCTGGCGCGAATCCGGCGCGGACGTTCATCCCCTATTTAGGAAACAAATACCGGGGAACAGCAGATGTTCCGGAACAACTCAAACCTCCTTTCGTTGATGGCGCGGGCAATGACGCAAAAGAAACACGTGAGGAGAATTCGATGTCTAATCGCTTTATGATCTCCGTTGCCGTACTCGCGCTCGTGGCGGGCACCGGATTGGCGAACGCACAGGGCACGATGAAGAACGAGAACGGCGGCGCTGGCGCGCAGCCGATGCAGCACTCGCAGTCGTCAGGCGGCGCCGCCGAGCGCGGCGGCTCGATGGGCAAGGAATCCACCCATGAGAAATCCACTCATGAGAAAGGTACCGTCGGCCAGGCTGGCAGCATGAAGTCCGGCACCTCGGCCGAGGAGAAGTCCTCGGGCGCGAGCAAGGACGAGCACTCCGGCCGTGAGATGAACAAGAACGCGGCCGAGGAGAAGTCCGGCGCCACCAAGGGCCAGCGCAGCGAGGAACGCGCGCAGGGTCAGCAGGATAAGTCCAAGAGCATGAGCCAGGACACCAGCAAGTCCGGCAAAGACCAGAACGACATGAAGGCTGAGGGCAGCAAGACCGGCGCCTCGACCAACAATGCGGAGAACCAGAAGGGCACCGAGACGCGCACCAACCAGAATGCGCAGGGCCAGAGCAGCACCAACACGACGGTCGGCCAGGCCGGCGCCGGCGCCAAGCTCTCGACCGAGCAGCGCACGCAGATCACCTCGGTGATCCGCGAGGAGCACGTGCGCCCGGTGACCAACGTGAACTTCTCGGTCGCGGTCGGCACCCGCATTCCGCGCGAGGGTATCGAGCTGCACGCCTTGCCGTCCCGGGTCGTGACGATCTATCCGGAATGGCGGACCTACAAGTACGTCCTGGTCAAGGACGAGATCGTGGTCATCAATCCGGACACCTATGAGATCGTGGCTGTCCTGAACACCTAAGGCGATAGCCAGCAAGCTCAGGGGCGGGCAGCGATGCCCGCCCCTTTGCGTTGGGCGACAGCCATGCTTTGCACTGGTTAACAAGCAATTTCCGTAGCTTCCGCACAGGTTTTTGCAGGCCGGATGAGGTACCTGAACCGGGCCGGGAGGCCCTTCAAGGCTTCCCCTCAGGCGCTTTGTTACCTATAACCCCCGCCACGCCGAAACACCTTTCCGGGACAGGAATGGCCGAACCAGCAACCGACACGATCCTCGTTCTCAATGGCCCAAACCTCAACATGTTGGGGACCCGCGAGCCCGAGAAGTATGGCCATGCCGCGCTGGCCGACGTCGAGGCACTTTGCCGGGAGACCGCGGCGAGCTTCGGCCTCAAGGCCGATTGCCGGCAGTCCAACCGTGAAGGCGAGCTGATCGATTTCATCCACGAGGCGCATGGGCGCAAGATGAAGGGCATCATCATCAACGCGGGCGGCTATTCGCACACCTCGATCGCGCTGCACGACGCATTGCTCGCGGTGCAGATCCCGACCGTCGAAGTGCATGTGACCAACATCCACGCCCGCGAGAGCTTCCGCCACCACTCCTACACCGCGCGCGCGGCCTTCGCCTCGCTCTGCGGTTTCGGCATCGAGGGCTATCGCCTTGCGATCCAGGGCCTTGCCGCCAAGCTCGGCATCAAGCCCAAAGCCTGACGCTCCTTCTTCACACAGAACATTCGGATCATAGAACATGGCGCGCCAGCCAGACGACAAAGCAGCAGCAAAGTTTTCCAGCGAGGATTCCGCGCTCGTCCGCGAGCTCGCTCTGCTGCTCGATGAGACCAGCCTCACCGAAATCGAGATCGAACGTGCCGGCCTGCGCCTGCGCGTCGCCCGCAACCTCAGCGTCGCGGCGACCATGCCGATGCCTGTCGCAGCTGCAGCGCCCGCGTTCGCTGCAGCGCCTGCCGCCGCGGCACCTGCAGCCGCCGCTGCGGACATCTCCAAACATCCGGGCGCCGTGACCTCGCCGATGGTCGGCACCGCTTATTGGTCGCCCGAGCCCGGTGCCAAGCCGTTCATCGAAGTCGGCTCGAAGGTCTCGATCGGCCAGACCCTCCTGATCATCGAAGCGATGAAGACCATGAACCAGATCCCCTCGCCGCGCGCGGGCACGGTGACGCAGATCCTCGTCGAAGACGGCCAGCCGGTCGAGTTCGGCGAGCCGCTGGTTATTATTGAGTGACGCGACTGGATAATAGCGCATAGCGAATGGCCTCGGCCATTCCTGCTCGCCATTCGCCACTCGCCATTCGCTGCAGGACAACATGTTCGACAAGATCCTCATAGCCAATCGCGGCGAGATCGCCCTTCGGATTCTGCGGGCCTGCAAGGAGCTCGGGATAGCGACTGTCGCCGTGCACTCCACCGCCGACGCCGACGCCATGCATGTGCGCCTGTCGGACGAGAGCGTCTGCATCGGGCCGCCACCGTCGAAGGACAGCTATCTCAACATCCCCGCGCTCCTCGCAGCTTGCGAGATCACCGGCGCGGATGCGGTGCATCCCGGCTACGGCTTCCTCTCGGAGAACGCGCGCTTCGCCGAGATTCTCGGCGAGCACAATCTGCAATTCATCGGCCCCAAGGCCGAGCACATCCGCCTGATGGGCGACAAGATCGAAGCCAAGAAGACCGCCAAGCGGCTCGGCATTCCCGTGGTGCCGGGCTCCGACGGCGCGGTCGGCCCCAACGACGACGCCATGGCCATCGCCAAGAAGATCGGCTTCCCGGTGCTGGTGAAAGCGGCTGCGGGCGGCGGTGGCCGCGGCATGAAGGTCGCGCAAACCGAGGCCGATCTCCAGATCGCGCTGTCGACGGCGGCCAATGAGGCGAAATCCGCTTTCGGCGACGCCTCCGTCTATCTGGAAAAATACCTGCAGAAGCCGCGCCACATCGAGATCCAAATCCTCGGCGACGGCCGCGGCGGCGCCATCCATCTCGGCGAGCGCGACTGCTCGCTGCAGCGCCGCCACCAGAAGGTCTGGGAGGAAGGCCCCTCGCCCGTGCTGACTGCGGCTGCGCGCGCCAAGATCGGCGAGACCTGCGCGAAGGCGATGCGCGAGATGAAATATCTCGGCGTCGGCACCATCGAGTTCCTGTTCGAGGATGGCGAGTTCTACTTCATCGAGATGAACACGCGCATCCAGGTGGAGCATCCCGTCACCGAGAGCATCACCGATATCGACCTCGTGCTGGAGCAGATCCGCATCGCTGCCGGCGGCGAACTGCCGGCCAGGCAGGACGAGATCCAGATCATCGGCCACGCCATCGAGTGCCGAATCAATGCGGAGAACCCGCAGACCTTCCGCCCTTCACCCGGCCGGATCTCGCAGTACCATCCGCCCGGCGGTCTCGGCGTGCGCATCGATTCCGCGGTCTATCAGGGTTACCAGATCCCGCCTTATTACGATTCGCTCGTCGGCAAGCTCATCGTCCACGGCAAGACCCGCGCCGAATGCCTGATGCGCTTGCGCCGTGCGCTGGACGAGATGGTGGTCGATGGCATCGAGACCACGCTGCCGCTGTTCCGCGAACTGGTGCGTCAGCCTTCGATCATTGACGGCGATTACCACATCCACTGGCTGGAGCAGCATCTCGCCGGCAAGACGGAGCCCTCCGGGAAATAATTCCGATCCCGTGGAACCCTTTGGCCCCAATCGCGTTCTCGACCGTTGGGATAGGGTCCAAGGGGGTATTTTGAACTCCGCGATGCGTAACGAGCCACGACCGTGACGGCTGGGGAACGGCGCCGGCGCGCAGTCTGGCAGATCCTGCTGTTCGCCGCGGGACTTCTGGTGCTGACCGTGATCAGTGCCGGATCGGTCTATCTCGTCAACAAGGCCCGGCAGGACAGCAAATGGGTGGTTCATACCCTTGAGGTGGAGAACCAGATCAACGCGTTGCTGCTCGAAATCCGGCGCGCCGAAAGCAGTGCGCGCGGCTTTCTCCTGACCCAGGGGACGGATTTTAAGGCGGACCACGACAAGGCCGTGGCCGCGATCATACCCGCGCTCGACAGGGCCACCCGTCTGATCGGCGATAATCCGGCCCAGCGCGACAACATCGAGAAACTGAGCGCGGCAATCGAAATCCGGCTTGGCCAATTCGCCCAGGAAATGGATTTCGTCCGACAGGGCCAGCCGGACAAGGCCGCGGCATTGGTTCGCGAGGCCGCTTCGGCCAATACCACCGCCGTCATCAGCACCGTCGCCGGCGCCATGATCCAGGAGGAGGAGCGCCTCTTCCGGCTTCGCTCGGAGAACGCCGACCACAGCCAGACGCTCGCCGCATCGATGACCGGAATCGGCTCGGGCCTCGTCGTGGTGCTGGCCCTGATTTCGATCTGGCTGGTGCGGCGCTCCACGCGCGCCCGTGACGAGGCCGAGACACGACTGCGGGACTCCAATCTCAATCTGGAGACCACCATCGACGAACGCACGGCAGACCTGCGCGAAGCCAACGACGAAATCCAGCGCTTTGCCTATATCGTCAGCCATGACCTGCGCTCGCCGCTGGTCAACATCATGGGCTTCACCAGCGAGCTCGAGGAATTGGGCAAGGACATCTTTCGACGGATCGGAGGGCTCACGGGCGTGCCGGCAGGCGGGCCGCCCGTCGATGTCGCCGACATCGCGCTCGACGGTCCGGACAAACAGCTGTCGGAGGATTTTTCCGAAGCGCTCGGCTTCATCAAATCCTCGATCGGGCGAATGGATCGGCTCATCTCGGCAATCCTCAACCTCACCCGCGAGGGGCGGCGTGAATTCCAGCCGGAGAAGATCCAAACGCGCGACTTCATCGAAGCCATTGTGTCCTCGCTAGCCCATCAGGCTGCCGAAGCGCAGGCCGAGATCCACATCGAACCGCTGCCTGAGATCGTCAGCGACCGTCTTGCGCTGGAGCAGATTTTCTCCAATCTGATCGACAACGCGATCAAGTATTTGAAGAGCGGCGTGCCCGGCGAGATCAGAATTCGCGGGCGCACCAAGCTCGGTTACGCTATCTTCGAAATCAGCGACAACGGCCGCGGCATTGACGCGAGGGATCATCAGCGGATTTTCGACCTGTTCCGGCGTGCGGGAACCCAGGACAAGCCTGGCCAGGGCATCGGTCTTGCCCACGTGCGTGCACTTGTGCGCCGCCTCGGCGGCACGATGTCGGTATCGTCAGAATTGAACGCAGGCAGCACCTTCACAATCACGCTGCCTATCGCCTGGAAGGTCAGCAACCGGAAGCCCGACAAATGACTCTGCCCGTCAGCATCATCATGATCGAGGACGACGATGGACACGCGCGCCTGATCGAGCGCAACATCCGCCGTTCGGGAGTGAACAACGAGATCATTTCGTTTTCCAACGGGACCGATGCGATGAAGCATTTGTTCGGGCCTGATGGCAGCGGGCTCGTGCAGAAGGGCAATGCGCTCCTGATCCTGCTCGATCTCAACCTGCCCGACATGACCGGGATCGATATCCTCAGGCAGATCAAGGAAAACAAATATCTCAAGGCTTCCCCCGTGGTGGTGCTGACCACGACCGACGACAGCCAGGAGATCAAGCGCTGCTACGAACTCGGCTGTAACGTCTACATCACCAAACCCGTCAATTACGAGAATTTCGCCAATGCCATCCGGCAACTCGGCCTGTTCTTCTCGGTCATCCAGGTCCCGCCTGCCGCCCCATGAACCAGCGCACGCCCACACTGCTCTACATCGATGACGATGGCGCGCTGGCGCGGCTGGTCGATCGTGGCCTGACGCGGCGCGGCTACAAGGTCATTCACGCCGCAAGCGGCGAGGAAGGCCTCGAGCGCATCCGCGACGCGAGCGCCAAGGGAGGCATCGATGTCGTGGCGCTTGATCAATACATGCCCGGTCTCGACGGAATCGAGACGCTCGAGCAGATCATGGCAATCCCGGGCGCCCCACCGGTGGTGTTCGTCACGGCCTCGCAGGATTCCAGCATCGCCGTCACCGCGCTGAAGGCGGGTGCGGCCGACTACCTGGTCAAGGACGTCAAGGGCGACTTCATCCCTCTGCTGCATGTCGCGGCCGAAGGCGCGCTGCGCCAGGCCGAATTGCAGCGGGCGCGCGAGGAGGCCGAGGCCGAGATCCACGCCTCGCGCGACCGCTATGCGGCGCTGGCCGCCGAACGCGAGCTCTTGCTGCGCGAGGTCAACCACCGCGTCGGCAATTCGCTCCAGATCATCGCCTCCCTGCTGCATCTGCAGGCGAGTTCCGCCACGCAGGACGAGGTCAAGGCCGCGCTGACCAACGCGATGGGTCGCGTCGCCGCCGTCGCACAGGTGCACCGCCGCCTCTACACCTCGCAGGACTTGAAGAGCGTCGTGCTCAACCAGTACCTGGACTCCTTGCTCGAGGATCTCAGGCGATCCGCCGAAGGCAACCGGATGTCGCGCCTGACGGTGAAGGCGGAGCCGATCGAGATCGATCCGGACCGCGCCGTTGCGGTCGGCATCATCGTCAACGAACTGGTGATGAACGCGGTGAAATACGCCTATCCCGACGGCGCCGGACCCATTCACGTCGAGCTGAGCTCGCAGGGCGAGGAGTTGCTGCTGTCGATCACCGACGACGGCGTCGGTGACAACGTCAAGGCCGACCCGCGTTCCACCGGCATGGGCCAACGCATCGTCGCGGCCATGGCCACCAAGCTCGATGCCACCGTCGAACGCGATCCCGACCACTCCGGAACCCGCATCATCCTTCGGTTCCTCCGCACGCCGACCGTGTCAGACAAGGCGAACACGGCCGCGGCGGGCTGATCCCCCCATCGCACGCTCGCCCCGATCCTGCTATCATTGCGCACCATGACTTCGCGCGACTCCGCCTCGTCTGAAATTACGCCGGCCGTGCTGCTGCGCGCCTATGCCTGCGGCATCTTCCCGATGGCCGAGAGCGCCGACGACCCGACCCTGTTCTGGGTCGAACCGGAAATGCGCGGCGTGATCCCGCTCGATGGCTTTCGCGTCGCCTCGCGACTTGCCCGCACCGTGCGCTCTGATGCGTTTCGCGTCACCGTCAACACTGCGTTCAAGGCGACCATCGCCGGCTGCGCCGCGCCGCAGGCAGGGCGCGAGGACACCTGGATCAACAAGCGCATCCGCGACCTCTATGGCGGCCTCTACGAGCTCGGCCATTGCCACAGCGTCGAGGCCTGGCAGGGCGACGACCTGGTCGGCGGCCTCTATGGCGTGAGCCTCGGGCGCGCCTTCTTCGGGGAGAGCATGTTCCACACCGTGCGCGACGCCTCGAAGGTGGCGCTGGTGCATCTGGTCGCGCGGTTGATCCATGGCGGCTTCGAGCTGCTCGACACGCAATATGTCACCGAGCACCTGAAGAGCTTTGGTGCGGCCGAGATTTCGCGACGGCGCTACACCGCGCTGCTCGACAAGGCGCTTGCCGGTGAGCCCGGCGATTTCCTGCGGCTGTCCAGTGGAGATGCGGTTCCAGGCACGCGCGCGCTCGAGATCATCGCCTCGCGGCAATAGGCAAACGACGATCTCAGTCCTTTGCAACAGGCTGGAGTTGCCAGAGCGTCGTGTAATTCATGACGGGTCGCTCGAACGTTGCGCCCTTGGCCACGAACTCCTTGCCCAAATCCAGCATCGGCTGGAAGTGGTCCAACTGCTTCGCGCTTTCCAGATCGACCCATACACTGACGTTCGTGAGTGACGAGGTGGTCTCGTCGTCGCCAGCATAAAAGTCGAGCAACCCGGGCATCGCTTCGACGCCGGGGCGAAGCACCTCGTCGGCATCGATCATCATTTGCCTGATATCGGCGAACCGATCCGGCGCGCATCTGATGATCGAGACTCTCACGACGGGTGGCATCGAAATTCTCCGTATCCTGCGCCCAGCTTGTATTGCTCCGACGATGGCCTCGCTTGCGTCAGCATGCGGCCAAACCCGGGGGATTTGGCCTAGCGGCCAAACCCGGGAATGCCGAACAGACCGGGCCGCTGCTCCGGCGGCGGAGGAGGTGGCGGCGGCGCCGGCTGCTGCTGCACCGGCGGCAATTGCTGCGGCCGCTGCACGGCCTGCTTCGGCGCGGCCCGCTTCTGCGCTGGAGGCGGCGGCGGTGCGGCCGGCTTGGTCGCGGGATCCGGCGCCGCTGTCGCAATGGTCTGCTGCGGCTCTTTGCAGTCAGTCAGCCAGATGTCGTAAATCGGATGCTCGACGCCATGCAGGCCGGGGCTCGCGGCAAACATCCAGCCGGAGAAGATCCGCTTCACCTCGCCCTGCAGGGTGATCTCGTCGACCTCTACGAACGCATCGGTATTGGCGGCTTCAGTCGCGGGCCGCGTATAGCAGGCGTCGGTCTTCACGCGGAGCGCGCCGAACTGCACGGTCTCGCCGATATCCTCGTCGAAATTGATGATGCGCCCGGTGATCTTGTCCAGGCCCGAGAAAGTGGCCTTCTTGTTCACGATCTTCTGGGCCGGCGGCTCGGTGACGACCTCGTCGCCGGGCTGGAGGCTTGCGGGCGCCTGCGGCACGGCACCTTGCTGGGGAGCGCCTTTCTGCTGGGGTTGACGCTGTCCGGGCTGAGCCGGCCCGCCCGGCGGCGCAACCGCGACGGCCGGCGGCTGGTTCTGCGGAGCCACGGTGGTGCCCGGTGGTGGGGCCAGCGGCTGGGTCTCGACCGGTCCGGGCATGACATTTCCCTGGCGAGCCGTCGGCGGCATCGGGCGAGAGGGCAGCACGCGGCCCTGCGGCGGCAGTTCCGGCACCTCTTCGTCGTCATCAGGGGTCGGCTGCGGCATCGGCTGCCCGCCACGGGGGATCGTCCCCGGCGGCCGCGGTGGCGGATCGGAGAAGATCGTGCCGATCTGCGCCTGGGCCGGCGTCGCAACCGTCAGCGCGGTAGCGGCCAGCAATGCCGCAAGGCCTGTCAGGGTAAAGCTTTTGAACATCTCGCGCGGCTTCAACAGCGAATCGGGCTTGTTGGACATTCTACAGGGGATACCGCCGCTCGCAGGCCCCCGGTTAACACGCCGAATACGGCGGGGAAAGGGCGGCATTCCGGCCCTGCCCGCCGCTGTCTGGCCAGACCGGCCCACGGATGAGATAGTCTAGGGGGATGATCTTCAGTCCCAGGGATCCCAACCAAAGCACCGGGCTGATAACGCCTTCCGCCGCATGTCGTCCGTCCTCCAAACCATCTTCGCCCTTCCGCTCCGCGGCCTGAGCTGGCTTGGCGGCCAGGGGACGCGCGCGGTGGCGTCCGTCGTGTTCATCGCGATGGCGGTGCCGCCGCTCGGTCTGCTGCTGCGGCCCTACATCACCGAGGCGATCCTGTGCCTGCTCTGCATCTCCTTCATGCGGGTCGATCTGGTGGCGCTGTACGGCCATCTGCGCCGGCCGGCGCTGGTGGCGACCGCCACGGCCTGGACCACCATCGGCGTGCCCGTCATCGTCGGGCTGACCGCACACGTCACGGGGCTCACCGATCACGCGCCCGGCCTGTCACTCGCCCTGATTCTCCAGAGCATGGCCTCGCCGATGATGGCAGCACCAGCGCTCGCAGCGCTGATGGGTCTCGATGCCACGCTGGTGCTGGTGACGCTGGTGACCGCGACCGCCGTCGTCCCCTTCACCGCATCGCTGTTTGCAGGCCTCTTCCTCGGCGGCATGCTGAGCATCTCGCCGCTCGCCCTGGGACTGAAGCTGCTCGGGATCCTCGCGACATCGCTGCTCGCGGCGACGTTCATCCGATGGGTCTTCGGCACCGACGCGATCCGGCGTCACAAGCAGCCGATCGACGGCCTCAATATCATCATTCTCCTGATCTTCGCATCCGCAATCATGGGCGACGTGGCGCACGATGTCGTCACAAATCCGCTCTTCACGATCAGCATCGCGGCGCTCGCCTTCGCGGCCTATTTCACGCTACTCGCCATCACGACCTTGCTGTTCCGCCGCATCGGCTATGAGCGGGCGCTGGCGCTCGCCCTGATGGTGTCGCAGCGCAACCTCGGCCTGATGCTCGCCGCGACCGCAGGTGCGCTGCCGCCCACCACCTGGCTCTATTTCGCGATGACGCAGTTTCCGATCCACCTTGCGCCCTACCTGCTGACGCCCATCGCGCGGCGGCTGACGGCGCACGGAAGCGCCGCCGCGGCGCCTCCGGGCCGCGTCACATAGGGTCTGCACATTGGTCCGCGCGGCCCGTAGGTCTCATGGATTGCGGAGCCTCTTTTTGTTGCACTCCGCCAAGATCCAGTCGCGAAAGGCCTTCATCGCCTGCGAAAGCCGTTTTGATTTCAGCGACGTCAGCCAATAGGATCCCAGAAAGACCCGGGCGCCGTAAGGGCAAACCAGCCGCTTGCGTGACAGATCGTCCGCAAACAACACGACCGGCAAGAGCGCAACACCCGCGCCTTGCGCCGCCGCATGCGCCAGCGAGACCGAGGAATCGAAGGTCGGGCCGGTCATCCGCGGTTGCCTGCATTTTGCCATCTCGAACCAGTGCGCCCATTCGCCCGGTCGGTACGACCGCAACAGCACTTCCTTGTGGAGGTCGACTGGACTTTTGAGGCGCCTGGCGACATCAGGCGCACACATCGGTGTGAAATGCGCATCGACCAGTCGCTCGGCATTCGTCCCGTGCCACGCGCCGTCGCCGAAGCGAATGGCGTAGTCCAGTCCCTCGCCGCCGAGATCCACACGGTTGTTGTTCGCAAAGATCCTGACGTCGATATGCGGATGGCCCGAGGTGAAGCTGCTAAGGCGCGGAAGCAGCCAGCCCGAGGCGAACGTGCCGACCACGCCGATCGCCAGACTCTCGCGCATGCGACCGTTCTCGAACCGATCCAGGACCTGACTGATCTGGCCGAAGGCGCTCGAGATGACAGGCTGCAGCGCCTCGCCTTCTTCCGTGAGAGCAAGCCCGCGGGTCAGCCGCTTGAAGAGCTTGACGCGCAGGCTCTCTTCCAAAGTGCGCACCTGCTGGCTCACGGCGGCCTGCGACACGCGAAGTTCGAGACCGGCCTTGGTGAAGCTGAGATGGCGCGCGGCCGCTTCGAATGAGCGAAGCGCGTTCAGGGGGAGACTCGAAATACTGGCAGGGCGACGGGCCAAGTCGGATCCCAGGTTTTCCGATCCAAGTTTTACTTATGGATGGCCTTACGAAGCATCGTTTGTCAATTGCCGGAGCGCGACGCAAAAACCTGCCGCAGTTCACGGGAGGTCTCGATGCTCACACGACGTCAATTCGGCTCATCTGCACTTGCGGTCGCGGGAAGTCTCTTGCTGCCTGAAGTTTCGGGTGCCGCGCCAGATGGAACCGCACTGCTCGTCGAGGCCATCAAGCAACTGGAACTGAAGAGCGGAGGCCGGCTCGGTGTCTCCGTGCTGGACACCGCGACGGGCACTCCGATCCATCACAGGGGGGACGAACGCTTTCCCATGTGCAGCACGTTCAAGGTCCTGGCGGCGGCAGCAATACTAAAGGACGTCGGCAGCAAGCTGGAAGGCCTTGAGCGGCGGGTTCGTATCGAGCAGGCCGATCTCGTCGAGTACTCGCCGGTCACGAGCAAGCATGTCGGCGGCGGCGGAATGTCGCTTCGCGAGCTTTGCGAGGCGGCCATTACCATGAGCGACAACACAGCCGGCAACGCACTTCTGAAAAACATTGGCGGTCCCGCCGGCTTGACCAGCTTTGCGCGAAGCCTCGGCGACCAGATGACAAGACTGGACCGGATTGAAACCGAACTGAACGAGGCCGCGCCGGGAGATCCCCGCGACACCACCACGCCGAACGCGATGGCAGCTAATTTCAGCCGCCTGCTGCTGGGTGACGTCCTTCTCCCGGAAGGACGCGAGCAACTCGGCAAATGGCTTATCGCAAACAAGACTGGGGATACTCGCTTGCGCGCGGGGCTGCCGCGCGGCTGGCACGTCGGCGACAAGACAGGAGCGGGCGAACATGGCACCACCAATGACGTCGCCATCGTGTGGCCGCCCGAGCGGTCGCCGCTCGTCATCGCGGTCTATCTCACCGGCGCTTCGCTTGATCCCAATGGACGAAACGATGTGATCGCAGCGGTCGGTCGCGAGGTCGGCAAGGCCTTGGCCTGACGGCTGCGCCCGCCCTACCCCGCCCGCGCCGCGCGCCGCAGTGCCTGCGGCGGCTGGCCGAAGGCGCGGATGAAGGCGCGGCGCATGCGCTCGGGATCGCCGAAGCCGGTCGCCTCCGCGACCAGCTCGATGGCCTCGCGCGAGGACTGCACGCGTTCGCGGGCGACCTCGATCCGCAACCGCTCGATCGCTTTCGACGGCGTCGTACCGGTCTCCGCGGCGAAAGCGCGCGCGAAATGCCGCGCGCTCATGCCGGCGCGATCGGCGAGGTTTTCCACCGTCAACCGCGCGTCGAGATTTTCGCGCGCCCAGGACAGCAACGTCCCGAACCGGCCATTCGGCGTCTTCAGTTCGAGAAGCGATGAGAACTGCGACTGGCCGCCGCTGCGGCGATGATAGAGCACGAGCTGGCGTGCAGTCGCCTGCGCGATCTCCTCGCCATGATCCTCGGTGACCATCGCGAGGGCGAGATCGATGCCGGCGCTGATGCCGGCGGACGTCCAGATATTGCCGTCGCGTGTGAAAATCTGGTCCGGCTCGAACTTCACCTTCGGATAACGTGCGACGAAATCGCGCGTGCGGCCCCAATGGGTGGTGGCGCGGCGGCCATCGAGCAGGCCGGCCTCCGCAAGCACATAGGCGCCCGAGCAGACGCTGGCGATCCGCACGCCGCGCCTGGCCAGCCGCTGCACGAAGGCGAGCGTCACAGGACAGCGCGCCGGAGCCGACACGCCCGCACCGCCCGCCACGACCAGCGTCGTGATCGCGTTCGCCGCTTTGAAATCGCGCGCCATCATCTCCACGCCGGAGGACGAGCGCACGGCTCCCGTGTTCAGCGCCAGCGCCCGCAGCGCAAGCGGCCTGCCGCTCGCGCGTGCCGCGATCTCGAACACCGAGATCGGGCCGGCCGCATCGAGCAGCTGGAAGTCCGGGAAGATCAGGATGCCGATCATGGTCATGTCCGAAACTGAGGGAAATATGCCATTTTGGACCAGAGAGCATCATGCCAGATTGCGCCCGTCAAGCAGTTCACTGGAGGCTTTCATGTCGGCACCGCTGCAGATCGGACTTTTGGTGTTCCCGCGCGTCACCCAGCTCGACTTCACCGGGCCGTTGCAGGTGTTCTCATCCGTCCCCGGCGCGAAGCTGCATCTGATCTGGAAACGGATCGAGCCGGTGCCGAGCGATTCCGTGTTGATGCTGACGCCGACCATGACGTTCGCCGATTGCCCGCAGCTCGACGTGATCTGCGTGCCCGGTGGCAGCGGCACCAACGATCTGCTCAATGACGAAGAGGTGCTTGATTTCCTGCGCAGGCAGGCCGATGGCGCAAAGTACGTGACCTCGGTCTGCACGGGATCCCTGGCGCTCGGCGCGGCGGGCCTGCTGAAGGGCTTTCGTGCGGCCACCCATTGGAGCGCGATGGAGATGCTCAGCGAGTTCGGTGCGACGCCAACCAAGACCCGTGTCTGCGTCGACCGTAACCGCATCACCGGCGGCGGCGTCACCGCAGGAATCGATTTTGCGCTGACGCTGGTCTCGATGATGAGAGACCGCACCACGGCGGAGGCGATCCAGCTCTCCATGGAATATAATCCGGCGCCGCCGTTCAATTCCGGCTCGCCGGATACTGCGCCTGCCGAGGTGCTCGCCCTGGTCACGGAGCGCATCGCGCCAAACCAACCCCGCCGTCTCGATGCGGTGAAGCGCGCAGCGGCGCGGGTGACGTGACGACAGAAAAAGGCCGCTCGGTTCCCCAAGCGGCCTTTCCTGTCTCACGGCGGCGCACATTCTCATCGGGCGATGTCGGAACTCCCAGATCGGGGGCCTATCTCCCGATCGAGTCCTTCCTCGGCGGCCGCTGCATCTCGGGACAGTCGCGAACTGTTGCCCGAACCGAACGCGATGGTCTCCCATCTCCGTAAGATGGGTTCATTGAGCCGCATCGCTCGTGCAGGCGCAACGCCCACGCAGCCGACATCCCCGCTGTTCCCGTTGTCCACAGCGACGCGATGCGGATGCGCGTGAATCCAATCCGGTGACTAAGAATCCGGTGACTAAGGAAGGCGGTTAGCCAGGCGTCCAAGGCTGGTAGTCGCCCGTGGCCTTCGGCCGCCTGCCGCTGGCCAAGGTCGATCCCGACGGGCGGTAGGCCTTCGCGGTGCCGGTGAGATTCGGCTGGTGCGGCTTTTCCCACTCGCGGGGCTGATAGTTGAGCTCGGTCGGCGGCACATCGACGACGTGATGGATCCAGCCGTGCCAGGCCGGCGGAATGCGGCTGGCTTCGGCATAGCCGTTATAGATCACCCAGCGCCGCTCGAAGCCGAGCGTGGGGTCGATCTTGCCACCGGCCGTGCGGTAATAGCGGTTGCCCTGCTCGTCCTGGCCGACCAGCTCTCCGAACCTGGAGGTCCAGAGTTGCGTGCCAAAGGTCTGGCCGTTCCACCAGGTGAAGAGCTTCAAAAAGAATTGTTTCATGCGGCAAGGGCCCTGCTTCGTGGGGTCCTGATGCCATCCGGACGGCCAAATGTCCAGTTCGACCGGCGCGGCCCGTGCCCAGCCCGAACGGCTTGACAGCGGCACTCCATGCTGCCGCAAATCGGACGCGATCCATTCATGCCGGGTACAGCGTGGCTCAGGAAATATACGCCTCATGTGCAAACCAGCGTGATCCCAGGAACTGCTGCCCTTTCAAGGGATTTGCTACCGGGAAAGGAGTTTGAACATGAACAGTCTGAGAGTTTTGGGTGCGGCCGCAGCGCTGGCACTCGTTATTCCAATGGCAACCCCGAGCTTTGCCCAGGGCCGTGGCGGCCACGGTGGCTTTGGCGGCGGCCATTTCAGCGGCGGCGGAGCACATTTCAGCGGCGGCGGTGCGCACTTCGGCGGCGGCAGCAGTTTCACAGCCAACGCGGCGGCAATGCGTCCCAGCGGCGGCGCGGCACCGACCTTTGGCGGCGCCCGCACCTTTAGCAGCGCTTCGCCCACCTTCAGCGGCGGTACCCGCAGCTTCTCGACGGCCTCGACCGGTAACTGGGGCGGCCGCAATTGGAACGGCGGCTGGCATCACCATCGCGGCGGGGGCTTCTGGCCGGGCTTCGCGGCCGGCGCTGCGATCGGCGGCCTCGGCTCCTATGCCTATTACGGCGGTCCGTATTACGACGATTCCTACTACGACGACGGATACTATGACGACGGCGCGGCTGTCGCAGTGGTCCCCGACGGTGGCGGCGATGCGGCGGCCTATTGCGCGCAACGCTACCGGTCCTACGACCCGGCGTCCGGCACCTATCTCGGCTATGACGGCCTGCGCCATCCCTGCCCGTAAGGCCGCGTGAAGCACGTCAATCATGGGCGGCGTCGGTCATTCGGCGCCGCCCATGCTTTTGCCGGCGCCGGCGAACGAGCAGCGCGAACGAACATCAGTCGCGCACAAGCCGCGGCATCGCTCGTCATCTTGTCGCACGTCACGAAGCAGCTTGCTGACCGCGCCGATTTGCCTCAGCCTGTCATTGGATTCCCATGAAATTCACCCGCGGTATTGGCCGCCCGTGTCCGGAACCTGCGGGAACGCTATGCATTCCGCGATGCATATCGATCCCTGGGCAATCGAAAATTGACCCGGCGCACGATTCGCCTATATCACCAATCGCTGTGGGGACTTCGATCTACTAGGAAGGGTCATGCCGCGTATTCTGGTGGTCGATGACGATCCGATGGTCGGCGCGACCATCGAGGTCCTCCTGCAGCGCCAGGGCTTCGATGTCACGCTCACCGACGGTGGCGAGACAGGGCTTGCTGCGCTCGAATCGCAGACGTTCGATGTGATGCTGGTCGACATCTTCATGCCGCATATGCGCGGCTTCGAATCCATCCGCATCTTCCATGAGCGCGCGCCTGCCATCCCGTTGATTGCCATGTCGGGCTACGCCTTTGCCTCATCCGCCTCGCCCTCTCCGGACTTTCTCCGCATGGCACTGGAGCTTGGCGCGACGCGCTGCCTGCGCAAGCCGTTCACGCCCGAGGTCCTGCTGACCACGATCCGGGAATCCCTCGGCGAGACCGCGCCGAAGGACAAGAAAGAAGCACCTTGATCCCTTCGCAGCGCGTCATTCTCGGTGCTGGACTTGCCATCCTTCTGCTGATCACCGCCGCCTCAATCGGCCTCGACGTCGAGTCGCGGTCCGATGCGGCCTGGGTCAATCACACCGTGGAGGTGCTGAAGAAGATTTCCGACCTGCGCCTGCTGATGCGGCGCGCCGAGAGCGCCGCGCGCGGCTACGAGATCTATCGCAGCCAGAGCTTCAACGACGAGTTTCAGGCGGTGCGGGCCCAGATCGCGCCCGCCCTCGCCGACCTCAAGCGCAGCGTCCACGATGATTCCGATCAGGTCGCGTTGCTGCAGGCGACCGAACCGCTGGCGTTGCGTCGGATCGAGATCGCCGCAGAGGCGATGCGGCTGCGCACCACCAATGACGGCGACGGCATTGCCGCACTCAATGGCAAGAGCGAAGGCCGCGGCCTGATGGACACGGTGATGAGCAATCTCGACCATCTGAGTTCGGGCGAAGAACGGCTGCTCAGCGCGCGATCGATGGATTCGCGCCGCACCGGCATCGTGCTGCTCGGCATCGACGTTGTGGGCGCGCTGGTGATCCTCTTGCTGGTCCTGATGGTGATGCGCGAGAGCCGGCGCACCACGGTGCAACTTCAGAGCTCGCTCGAGCAAACGCAAGCTGCCAAGGCGTCGCTCGAGGCCGCCGTCGCCGAACGCACCGAGCACCTCGTCACCGCCCATGACGAGCTGCGCTTGTCGGTCAACGTGCTCCAGAGCACGTTCCGCAGCATGGCGGAAGCGGTGCTGGTCATCGACAAGGAAGGCACGGTCCTGCTGTCCAATCCCGCGGCCGAGCGGATGCTGCTGCATCGCGCCGGCATGAACCTGGGCAATCTGCGTGCGCTATCCGACGTGTTCCAGGGCGACGGCGTCACGCCGCTGAAGTCCGACGAGCTGCCCTCCGTGCGCGTCCTTCGCGGCGAGGAGTTCGAAGCTCTCGAGATGATCGTTCGCCCGCACAGCGGCAACAATTCGCGACATCTGATGATCAGCGGCCGGCCGATGCGCGACGGGCAAGGCAACATCTCAGGCGCCGTGCTGGTGTATCATGACGCGACCTCGTCGCGCGAAACCGAGCGGCAACTTTACCAGTCGCAGAAGCTCGACTCGATCGGCAAGCTGACCGGCGGTGTCGCGCACGACTTCAACAACATGCTGACGGTGATCTCCGGCAATACCGAGACGCTGGTGGCGGGCCTGAAGGGCCAGCCCGAGCTGCAGCGCACCGCGCGGCTGATCGACGACGCCGCGGAGCGCTGTGCCGAGCTGATCCAGCACCTGCTCGCCTTCGCGCGAAAACAGCCGCTGCAGCCGCGCGACATCGACATCAACGCCGCCATCGCCGACATCGCAAAGCTCTTGCGCCCGACACTGGGCGAGCAGATCCAGATCGAGACGGTGCTGGAACAGGGAGCGATGACCTCGCACATCGATCCGTCGCGCCTCACCAATGCCGTTCTCAACATGGCGATCAACGCCCGCGACGCCATGCCTGATGGCGGCAAGCTGCTGCTCGAGACGCACCGCGTCGTGCTGGACGAGGCCTATGCGCAGGCCAATGCCGACGTCAGGCCCGGCGCTTACGTGATGCTCGCCGTCAGCGACAGCGGCACCGGCATGCCGCAGAGCGTTCAGGACAAGGCCTTCGAGCCGTTCTTCACCACCAAGGAGGTCGGCAGGGGCTCCGGCCTGGGCCTCTCCATGGTCTATGGCTTCGTCAAGCAGTCCGGCGGACACATCAAGATCTACAGCGAGGAAGGCCACGGCACCACGATCAAGCTGTATCTGCCGCCGGGCGACGGCCCGGCCGAAATGACGGCGTCAGCCGCAGCGCAGGCCGAAGGCGGCGCCGAGACCATTTTCATCGTCGAGGACGACAATCTGGTGCGCAACTTCGTCACCGCGCAGCTGCAGAGCCTCGGCTACAAGACAGTGGCCGCCGGCGACAGCAAGGCGGCGCTGCAGATGATCGAGGACGGCCAGGCCTTCGACCTGCTCTTCACCGACGTCGTGATCCCCGGCGGCATGAGCGGCCGCGAGCTCGCCGACGAGGTGGCGAAGCACCGGCCGGGCCTCAAGGTGCTCTACACCTCCGGCTACACCGACAACGCCATCGTCCATCACGGCAAGCTCGACGACGGCGTGATGCTGTTGACGAAGCCATATCGCCGCAACCAGCTCGCCGAGATGATCCGCAAGGCGTTGAACGGCGCTGGCGGCACGGCGGCGTCTTGAACGCGGGCGCACACGTTCGGCCCGCGTGAGCTCAATCCGGCATCGGCGCAGCCCCGGTCATCGCCTCGGCGCCCATTCCCGCGGTGACGAGATCGTCCGAGGCGCCGTCATAATGGCTCACTTTTTCCTCGTGAAGCCAAGCCGGCAGCTCGCCCGCGCGAGCCACGCCGATCGACATCAGGGCTATGGAACGACAAAAAAGGTTTTGATCTTGAGCTACCCGTTCGAAGTGGAACTGACGTCATCGGGAAGCTCCATGTTCAGCAATGCCGAGCTGAGCGACTTTCCGTGTGCATCGATGGCCAGGGATCGCGTCACGCCGCCGCCAAGCGCCTCGGTCATGACGAAGTTCAGGGCCGCGATCTCAGGCAATTCGTACCGCGTCACCTCGCCGTTGACGATGCCATCGAACAAGTGCTTGACCCGCTCGGCCGTCACGTAGTCGCAGAGCACGCCATAGTCATTCGGGTCGTAGGCGATCAGGGAGACGTTTGACGTGTTGCCCTTGTCTCCCGTGCGCGAGTGCGCGATGTCCCGCAGTTTCATGCTGTCACCCTCTGCTCATCGCGAGCGTGTTGCGTACCCGCTCACGTCTTGAAGTATTGGACGGCCGTGCGGACGGCAGCTTCAGGAATCAGGGTCGATGCCACGGCAACGACTTCACGGGCCGATTTCCAGGCGCCGCCGCCTCCGGCCGGACCATTGGTGTAGAGGGTCTCGACCTCCTCGCCGATACGCCGCGCTTCGGCCAGCGTTTCGGTGCGACCGATCACACGAACCCGCACTTCGTAAGGTTGGGCTTCCTGCGATAGGCCCTCGCCATGGAGCGCGTTCGAGCCGATGAGATCGCACCTCAATTCACTGGTCTCCACGCCCGCGATCGCAAGCCGCTCCCGCACGATATCGAGCGCCAGCCGTCCGCGCGCGAGGGCGCCTGGCCCGGCATAGGAGATCTGGCCTTCGCCCACATAGCTGTCGATGTAGCCGACCGAAACCTTGAGTTCGCCTGATTTCGGTGTGCCGGTCGCACCGAATACATGGACGCGATCCTCGCCAATCTCTTCCACCCGGACACGCGAGAAGTCAGCGACCACGTCAGGTTGGAGATAGCGGGCGGGATCGTGGATCTCGTACAGCAATTGCTCCTTGACCGTCGCGGCGGTGACCTGCCCGCCGGATCCCGGCACCTTGGTGACCACCAGATCCCCGTCCTCGCGCACTTCGCCGATCGGAAAGCCGAGACGGGCAAGATCCCTGACGTCCTTGTAGCCGGGATCGGCAAAGTATCCGCCGGTGACCTGACCCGCGCACTCCAGGAGATGGCCGACCAGAATGCCTTTTCCCAGCAGCGGCCAATCGTCCATCGCCCAGCCGAACTCGTGGATCAACGGACCGAGGAAAAGCGAGGGATCGGCGGCCCGACCGGTGATGACGACCTCGGCCCCATCATGCAAGGCTTGCGCGATTGACGCGCCGCCGAGATAGGCATTGGCGGACGCGATGCGATTGCCCAGACTGTCGACGGTGCAGCCGATGTCGAGAGGACGATCGGAGTTCTTCAAATCGCCCAGCACGTCATCCCCGGTGACGGCAGCGATCTTGAGTCCATGAAGCCCGAGCTGCCGCGCGATCGCCGTGGTGGTCCGCGCGGCGGATACCGGATTGGCTGCGCCCATGTTCGTGACGATGCGGACACCGTTGGCGCGGCAGGCCGGCAGCACCGCCTTCATCCGCGCTTCCAGCAGCGGGTCGAACCCGGCGTCGGGATCCTTCAGCCGCGCGGCTTGCGCAAGCGCGATGGTGCGCTCGGCGAGGCATTCGAACACCAGATAATCGAGCCTGCCCTTTTCCGCGAGCTCGACGGCCGGTTCGATGCGGTCGCCCGAATAGCCGGCGCCTGCTCCCAATCTGATCGTGCGCATTCGTCACCTCGCTATAGCGGGAAAATGCCGAGACAAACGCAAGCTATAGTCGTGACCACAGATGCGGCAAAGAGAAACGGTATCGTGAACTTCTGATGGTCGGCGAGATCGACCGACGTGCCGGCCTGCAGGCCGAGCCGCTTCTTTTCCCTGCGACCGAGCCAGTAGGGGACGAAATCTTCGCCGAACCCTCGCTGCGCAGCCGCAGGATCAGCGACAGCAACTTTTTCGCGGCCGGTCGCGCTAATCGCCGCTCAGCCGGGCGTTCGCGGAGTACCTGCAGGCGCGCCGACGCGGCCTGTTCGCAGGCGGCCGATCCTGACCCTAGCGCGTCGCCAGCACCACGGCCGCGAGAGTAAAGATCAGCGAGGCGATCTGCCCGGGCCCGAGCGGCTCGTGCAGCGCGATCGCTGATGCCACGACGCCGATCACAGGCACCGCCATCGTCCCGATCGCCGCCACGGAGGCCGGCAGCCGCGCCAGTGCCGCAAACCAGCTGACATAGGCGATGCAGAACTGCACCACGGTCGAATAGACCAGCAGCCACCAGCCTGTTGGCGTCACCTTGTCCAGATGCGAGGTTTCGATGAGCACGCCGATGACCGAGATCGGCAGGCAGCCGATCCCGATCTGCCAGGCCGCGGCCGTGATCGGCGGCAGATGAATCGGGTATTTCTTGGAGAACACCGTGCCGACGGCAAAGCCGATGGCGCCTGATAGCGCCATGATGATGCCGGGTGCCTTCTCGGCACTGGCGGCAAAGCCGTTGCCGCCCATGATCGAGGCGAGCCCGGCAAACGCCATCACCAGCGCAATCGTGCGCAGCACCGTCGGCCGCTCGCCCAGCACCGGCCAGGCGATCAGGGAGGCCCAGACCGGCATCGTGTAGGCAATCAGCGCCGCCTCGCTCGCCGGCAGCCAGAGCAGCGCCAGCCCCATCAGCACCATCCAGCCGGTGACGTTGAGGACGGCTGCCGTGATCAGCCGCGGCCAGATCGCGCGCGCGACCGTCAGGCTGTCGCCGCGCACCAGCGCGAGTGCGGCCAGCAGCAGCGCGCCGAGCACGCCGGTGACGCCGCGGAGCGTCAGCGGCGGCAGCTCGGAAAGCAGGAATTTCGTCACCGGCCAATTGAATCCCCAGCCGATCGAGGTGATCGCGAGGAACATCAGGCCGGCCGGGGCGATGCGCGGCCGCAGCACCGGTTTAGTCGAATCAAGCATGGAGGCAGTCCGGCAAATCAGGGGTTAGCTTGGCGCGGATTCAGGGGCGCGACCACCACCTCGGCGGGCATGCCTGCCCTTACCTTCCGTAGCCCTACGTGAGTCCTGCTGACGCAATCCTTTCAGGCAAAAATATACCTGCCCTGTGAACAGCGGGATGAAGGGCCGGATCATCACGGGATGCAAATTTTTTTCGGTTGGGAATCCCTGAGGACTCACTGATACTTGGCTCCGCAACAGGCGCGAGCTTGCCCCTGTTATCCCCCGCAATCCACCATATTTAGTATTTGATTCAGGAACTCGCACTAGTTCTTGACGGGCGCTTTGGAGAGTCCTAGCTTTCGATCCGTTCGGCGCGAGTGAGTTTGCGTCCCGCCGGCACTCCCCCCAAGGGTCTCGCAAATCGCCACTCCGCCAAGCCAGACGAAGGCAGCGGGAAAGGGCTTGTCTGCCCTGATGAGCAGACTTTTCGGGCGCCAGAACGGGCCGGTAACAGGCTCGGACGGCAGCGGTAGACGTTGTGACGGTGTGGGGCGTTTGAACGCATGTCGGGCTCATCCCCTTGGGGGCGGATGTGTCTGGGCATGCCGGCGGATGAGAGGTGCACGCACCCGACATCCCGGGAGAAACAGGCCGGATCCACCGGCTGAACTGCGGTGCCCAAGGGCCGACAGGGCCCTGAAGGAACCGCGAATTGAAATAGCGACCCGGACGCCTTCAACGCGGGGCGGTCAGGTCAAAGAAAAGGACGGGGCAAGACCATGCGGATTGAGCGGCGCCACACCACGGCAGGACAGTCACCTTATGCGGGAATGGAGTTCCGCCTGACCACGTCGGAGATCCGGAATCCCGACGGGTCGGTCGTGTTTAAAATGGACGGCGTCGAGGTCCCGGCCGAATGGTCGCAGGTCGCCTCCGACGTGCTCGCCCAGAAATACTTCCGCAAGGCTGGCGTCGCCGCGCGCCTGAAAAAGGTCGAGGAGGAATCCGTCCCCTCCTTCCTGTGGCGCTCCGTGCCCGACACCGAGGCCCTCGCAGCACTGCCTGAGAAAGAGCGCTATGTCAGCGAGCTCAGCGCCAAGCAGGTGTTCGATCGCCTCGCCGGCTGCTGGACCTATTGGGGCTGGAAGGGCAAGTATTTCTCCTCCGACGAAGACGCGCAGGCCTTCTACGACGAGCTCCGCTACATGCTCGCCATGCAGATGGTCGCGCCGAACTCGCCGCAATGGTTCAACACCGGCCTGCACTGGGCCTATGGCATCGACGGCCCCGGCCAGGGCCACTATTACGTCGACCCCTTCACCGGCAAGCTGACCCGCTCGAAGTCCTCCTATGAGCACCCGCAGCCGCACGCCTGCTTCATCCAGGGCGTCGGCGACGACCTCGTCAACGAAGGCGGCATCATGGATCTCTGGGTCCGCGAAGCGCGCCTGTTCAAATACGGCTCCGGCACCGGCTCCAACTTCTCCCGCCTGCGCGGTGAGGGTGAAAAGCTCTCCGGCGGCGGCCGTTCGTCCGGCCTGATGAGCTTCCTCAAGATCGGCGACCGCGCCGCCGGCGCGATCAAGTCGGGCGGCACCACGCGCCGCGCCGCCAAGATGGTCGTGGTCGACGTCGATCATCCCGATATCGAGACCTATATCGACTGGAAGGTGAAGGAGGAGCAGAAGGTTGCTGCGCTGGTCACCGGCTCCAAGATCAACCAGAAGCACCTCAAGGCGGTGCTGAAGGCCTGCGTGAACTGCGAAGGCTCGGGCGACGATTGCTTCGACCCCGAGAAGAACCCTGCCCTGCGTCGTGAGATCAAGCTCGCGCGTCGCAGCCTCGTGCCGGACAATTACATCAAGCGCGTCATCCAATTTGCAAAACAGGGCTACAAGGACATCCAGTTCGACGTCTACGACACCGACTGGGACAGCGAAGCCTACCTCACGGTCTCCGGCCAGAACTCCAACAACTCGGTCTCGCTGAAGGACGACTTCCTCCGCGCCGTCGAGACCGATGGCGACTGGAACCTGAACGCCCGCACCTCCAAGAAGGTGACGAAGACGCTCAGGGCGCGCGACCTCTGGGAGAAGATCGGCTACGCCGCCTGGGCGTCGGCCGACCCGGGCCTGCACTTCAACACCACCATGAATGACTGGCACACCTGCAAGGCGTCAGGCGACATCCGCGCGTCCAATCCGTGCTCGGAATACATGTTCCTCGACGACACCGCCTGCAACCTCGCCTCCGCCAACCTGCTGACCTTCTACAACACGTCGACAAAACAGTTCGACGTGAAGGGCTATGAGCACCTCTGCCAGCTCTGGACCATCGTGCTGGAAATCTCGGTGATGATGGCGCAGTTCCCGTCGCGCGCGATCGCCGAGCTCTCCTACGAGTTCCGCACGCTCGGCCTCGGCTACGCCAATATCGGCGGCCTCCTGATGACCATGGGCCTGTCCTACGACAGCAAGGAAGGCCGTGCGCTCTGCGGCGCGCTGACCGCCGTGATGACCGGCATCACCTACAAGACCTCGGCGGAAATGGCGGCCGAGCTCGGCACCTTCCCCGGCTACAAGAAGAACGCCGCGCACATGCTGCGCGTCATCCGCAACCACCGCCGCGCCGCGCATGGCGAGTCCTCCGGCTACGAGGCGCTCTCCGTCAACCCGGTGCCGCTCGACCACGCCTCCTGCCCGCAACAGGACATCGTCACCCATGCCAAGGCGGCCTGGGATGCGGCGCTCGCGCTTGGCGAGCAGCACGGCTATCGCAACGCCCAGACCACCGTCATCGCGCCCACCGGCACGATCGGCCTGGTCATGGATTGCGACACCACCGGCATCGAACCTGATTTCGCGCTGGTGAAGTTCAAGAAGCTCGCCGGCGGCGGCTACTTCAAGATCATCAACCGTGCGGTGCCCTCCGCGCTGCGCGCGCTCGGCTATCGCGAGAGCGAGATCGCGGAGATCGAAGCCTACGCCGTCGGCCACGGCTCGCTCTCCAACGCGCCCGGCATCAACGCCTCGACGCTGAAGGCAAAAGGCTTCACGGATGAAGCCATCGCCAAGGTCGAGAAGGCGCTGCCGACCGCCTTCGACATCAAGTTCGCCTTCAACAAGTGGACCTTTGGCGAAGAGTTCATCCGCGACCAGCTCGGCATCGGTGCCGAGGCGATCGCGGCCCCGGGCTTCGACCTGCTCCAGGCCGTCGGCTTCACCAAGCGCGAGATCGAGGCGGCCAATGTCCACATCTGCGGCGCGATGACGGTGGAAGGTGCCCCGCACCTGAAGGCCGAGCACTATTCCGTGTTCGATTGCGCCAACCCCTGCGGCAAGATCGGCAAGCGTTATCTCTCGGTCGAGAGCCACATCCGCATGATGGCAGCCGCACAGCCCTTCATCTCGGGTGCGATCTCCAAGACCATCAACATGCCGAACGACGCGACGGTCGAGGACTGCAAGTCCGCCTACATGCTGTCGTGGAAACTGGCGCTGAAGGCCAACGCGCTCTATCGCGACGGCTCCAAGCTCAGCCAGCCGCTCAACTCGCAGCTCATCAGCGATGACGATGACGAGGACGATGCGGTCGAGGCGCTCTACGAGAAGCCGATGGCCGCGCGCGCGACCCAGGTCTCGGAGAAGATCGTCGAGAAGCTGGTCGAGCGCATCATCGTGATGCGCGAGCGCGAGAAGATGCCTGACCGGCGCAAGGGCTACACCCAGAAGGCGGTCGTCGGCGGCCACAAGGTGTACTTGCGAACCGGCGAATATGACGACGGCCGTCTCGGCGAGATCTTCATCGACATGCACAAGGAAGGCGCCGCGCTCCGCTCCTTCATCAACAATTTTGCGATCGCGGTGTCCCTCGGTCTGCAATACGGCGTGCCGCTCGACGAGTACGTCGATGCCTTCACCTTCACCCGCTTCGAGCCGGCGGGCCCCGTGCAGGGCAACGACAGCATCAAGTACGCGACCTCGATCCTCGACTACGTCTTCCGCGAGCTCGCGGTGAGCTACATGTCGCGCTTCGATCTCGCCCATGTCGATCCCAACGAGACCGGCTTCGACGCGCTCGGCAAGGGCGTCGAGGAAGGCAAGGAGCCCGACGAGACCCAGCACGCGACCAAGCTGGTCTCGCGCGGCCTCACCCGCTCGCGGACCGACAACCTCGTCGTGATGCGCGGCGGCAGCGCCGCGATTGCCCAGGGCAACGACAGCGCACCGTCGGGCGGCAGCAAGATCACGGCCCTCGCCCACGGCGCATCTGCCCGCGTCGGCGACGCCATCGAAGGCGCCGTCGCCCTGAAGCAGGAAGCCAACCACGACCTCTCCCCCACGGAGAAGCTCGAGGCGCTGCAGTGGAGCAAGGCCGGCAGCGCCGCGTCAGTCGCCGCCCCCACCAAGGCCGAACGCCGCGCCGAAGCGAAAGCCAAGGGCTATGAGGGCGAGATGTGCAGCGAGTGCGGCAACTTCACGCTGGTGCGGAATGGGACGTGCATGAAGTGCGACACGTGCGGAAGCACGACGGGGTGTTCGTGAGCATCAATAGATAGTGTCATCAAGCTAGAAAGGCCGCACTTTGTGCGGCCTTTCTTCTGAACAAGGATGATCCACGCCGGGGATGGCCCCTGAATTACGGTGACAGTGCACTAAATCGCTACCTCCCGATCTGCAGCGGGGCTGAAGCGTCAATCAAATGCACCGTCACTGCAATCGCATCTACGCCGCGCTGCTGCGCTGCGTGTGACGTCCCTCCTTCACCTCTTCGATGATCTTTGCGCTGAAGGCCTTGAGGTCACCGGGGTTGCGCGAGGTGATGACGCCCTGGTCGACGACGACCTCCGCATCTTCCCACTTCGCCCCGGCATTGGCGACGTCGGTCTTGATCGATTTGTAGGACGTCATCCTGCGGCCCTTCGCGATCCCCGTCTCGACCAGCAGCCAGGGCGCATGGCAGACAGCGGCGACGACCTTCTTGGCATCGAAGGCGCTCCTGATGAAGCTGAGCGCCTTGGGCTCGACACGCAGCAGGTCAGGGTTGATCTGGCCGCCGGGCAGCACGAGCGCGTCATAGTCGTCGGCAGCGGCCTGATCGAGAGTTTTGTCGACCTTGACGGAGCGGCCCCAATCCTTCTTGTCCCAGCCCTTGATCTCGCCAGGCTGCAACGAAATGATCTCCACAGTCGCACCGGCAGCCTTGAGGGCATCACGCGGCACTTCGAGCTCCGATTGCTCGAATCCGTTGGCCGCCAGAATCGCGATCTTCTTCCCGGACAGTTCCATCGGTGTCTCCTTTGAGCGTGAGATGATGCCAGTCAATCGAACACTTTCGCATTTCGTTCCTCACACGCCCGCCGCCGAAATTACCTTTGCGGCCGAGCCCTTCCCCTCTAAACTCCCAACCCCGTCGGCATGAGTTCCGACGGGCCCGGTAGAAGCGGAGTGAGATCATGCCCAAACCGGAAAGCTTCCCGATCGAGAAGATCTTCGTTCCCACGAAGCAGAAGAAGGCCATCAAGCCCGAGACCGTCGCGGAGGTCGCGGAAAGTATTATGGAGATCGGACAACAGGCGCCCATTTCCATCAGACGCGACGGAGACCGCCTCGTTCTGGTCGAGGGACTGCATCGGCTCGAAGCCTGCAAGGCGCTCGGCGAGACGACCATTCTCGGTGTCCTGGTCACGGCCGAGCTTGCTCAACACAAGCCGCAGCTCGCCGAACGCCCCGAAGTCGAGGCAGAGCGCATCAAGATGGCGCGCTTGAAACAACTGCGCCTGGAGAAGGAAGCCGCAGAGGCATCGGCAAATGCCTCGAAGCGCGTCAACGCAACGGAAGCGCCGCGCACCCGTCCGACGAAGGGCGTCCGCGATAATCCGAAGGCAGCACCGGGCCGGACTGCGAAATCGCCACCGAAAACATTGTCGGCCTGGATCACGCAGCAAAAGAGCAGCGGCGGGCGCTATTGATTGCTGCGATCATGGCGATCAGCTCGCCTGATGGTTGATAGACCGAGCCGCCCGTCTCAGGCAAAATCTCACCACATGGCGGCCACTCAAGCGACGTCTGATAATCGCGATTTCAGCGCAAACGCGACGGAGGCTTGCGGCTTCAGCGATATTGAGGAGCCATTTGCAATGTTGAGTTCGGTCAAAAATAAGTCTGGGGGAAAATCCGGCCGGCGCGGCGGGAAAAAGAAGGCCGGGCAAGACACCGGGGCCGACAAGCAACACGCAACTGCAGCCCATCAATCGCCGGATGCCGAGGCGGAGATCAGCCAGGGGAACAAGCAGGAGCAAGAAAACAGGCAAGAGGTCGAGGCGACCCGACAGATCAGCGCGGAGGTATCCTCGGCTGCAGCCTTGCCAACCCGGATGGAGATCGTTGCCAGCGCCCCCGTCGCACCTGTGGAACCCTCGCAGGCCAGTCCCCAGGCAATTGCCGATGCCTATAGCCGCTACATCAGCAACTCCCTTGAGCACACCTGGACGTTCCTGGGAAAGCTCGCGGCCGCGCGCTCACCCGTCGAGGCCTTCGAGCTTCAGATGAAGTACGCGAAACAGGCGTGTGACTCCTTCGCCGCCGAATCCCGCGAGATCGCCGGGTTGCACGAACGAATGACCAGACAAACGTTCATGCACTTTGAGAGATTCGTGACCAGGCTCACCCAGACCACGCGCGAAGTCCGCGCGACACGTCACTAGCGACAGCCGGCGTATTCCGACGGCGCGGAGCCGAGCCCGCCATAATTTTTCCTTTGCACGTGCGTTGTGTCTGGCAGCGGCGAGACCTATCCTTCCAACGATCGGACTGCCATCCCATTGACGCCGACCGGATGGAGAGCGCATCGGTGCCTGACACGAACGACCCGAACCCTGATGTTGCCAACCCTGATGTTGCCAAGCCTGATACGGCCAAGGCTGCTACTGGTAAGCCTGATACCGGGAAGGCTGATACCGGGAAGCCTGATGCCGGCAATCGCGATCCCGCCAATCCCGATACTGCCAATCCCGATGCTGCGAAGCCGGGCGAGGCGCGCGCCGACGACGGGCTGACGCGGGCCTACGACCGGATCAAGAGCGCTGAGCAAGACCTTGCGCGGCTGGACCGGCTGGTTTCCGGAATGGAACACAACAGCGAAGCCCCGCGGGCTTCGCACGCCAGCGCGACGGCAGCTGCAACTGCCGGAAACAAGGCGCCGACGCCGGATGCCGGGATTCCCAATGCCAAGATCCTGAGGACCAAGCCGCGCGATCAAGGCTTGAAGGGAGATCGGACCATGATGCGCGCCTTGGTCGGCCTCATGCTGGCGATCGGGCTTCTCGGTGCCGCCTTCGCTTCGCAATATCGCGATGAGGCCAAATCGATCAGCAGGTCGATCATGGCACGATGGGCTCCGGTTGCGAGCCAGCCCCCGCAAGCCTCCGCGCCGGATACTCCGGCGCAGCCGCCGCCCGTGCTGCTGGCGGCTGCGGACGAGTCGAACCCGGGGCCCGCAGCGCCGGTCGCGAAGGAAACCGAAAGCGCCCCGAAGTCCGGCACGACCGCGCCCGAGGCGTCATCGACCGATCTCGCGCAATCGCTCAAGTCCATCACGAGCGAGCTTGCGAGCATCAACGGCAAGCTCGAGCAGTTGAAAAGCCGCAACGAACAGACCCTGCGTGAGCAGGCCGACTCCATTCAGCAGCTCAAGGCCGCGCAGGAGAAGGATGCGGCAGAGAGTGCGCGCCTCGCAGCGCAGGTCCACGCGCTGCAGACGCAACTGAGCGCTCCATCGACGTCATCCGCGCCTGCGGCCGCAAAGCCCACCGTGCGCAGTGCGACCAATGATGCGGCTGCGCGTGCGCGGCCGCACGTGCCAGAGCCCCCACCACCCCGGCGGCCCAGACCGCCGCGAGGACCCTGGATGCCGCCGCCCTACATGGGCGACCCCTACGGCGATCCGGATTGGTGAGCCCGCAAAGCGCCCGCCTTTAGCGCCGCGGGGTGGGCAAAGGCGCACTTGCGCCGCGCCCACCCCGCGAACCTATGCCCGTCTCACCGGACTTCGCTCATCGTCACCTTGGCGGCGATCCCGGTCAACTCGGAGCCATCAGGTGCAAGCTCCTCATCGGAAGACGGGCCGACCGAGACCGTGGCCATTCTGCGTTTGACCTGTTCGCATGTCTTGCGGACGTCTTCGGTGAACAGCGCGCATTCTTCGATGCGCTTGAAGATCTTCCGCCCCTCTTCACGATAGCCCGTCGCCGTTTCCCGCATGAAGGCGATGGCATCATGGACCTGAGCTGTCAGCGCCTCGCACTTTTGCGCGGCGTCGATCAACTCGGTGCCCATGGCCTCGATCTCCTTTGCAGCGGACTCATAGTCGCGAATGACCGCCTCCGCACTGAGGGCGCCGACGCGCGTGACGCCTTCGGTGTGCTCGACGTAATCAGGTAAAGCAATGGATGTCAGAGAACTTCCCGAGCGTACCGAGGCAATGTCCGCTTCGAGCTGAACCAGGTTTACGCCTTGCCGTCTGTGCAATTGTTCGACACTTGCCATTGATGGTCCTCCAAATACGCACCCAGAACCCCAAAACAGTATTGTGTTTATTACGGGGGTAAGTAGCATTCCACCTCGATGAATCGTTGACAGTCGCAGCTTTGCCATTTTTTCTCGACCTCGAACACTGCACGCAGCGATAAGCGATTGATCGTCGCGCAACCTCTCCTGGTCGCGCTTGGGATTGCGGTGACAGTGCACGCATCCCTCCCTCGGTCTCACTTTCGGGGGGTCAAATCCCGATTTCGCAAGCCCGCACTCTCACAAGCCCTGTCGATGAATTCCTCGCCCCGCGGACTCGCATTGATCAGCGACAGATTCGCAGAGAGTACAGATGCAGACGGTGCGTCCGTCTGCGGCTGGTGATGAGCCCGATGGCTCGAGTCCTCCACTGCCCGACGCCCAAAGCTCGGGGAATGCCGGCGGATCCAATCGCAAAGCTTTTGGTCCGACACCCGCCGCCTCAAAGTCGACGTCAGGTGCTGTCTTTCCCCACGCGCACAGTGTTCGAACGACCCCTTTGCATGCACAAACTCAGTCAGATGAGATGTCCAATATGGCAGGAAGCCGCGCCAATCCAGATCCAATGACCAATCGCTTAGGAACGCTAGCGGCGGTGTTGCAGCGGCCGCTATCGATTGGCCGGATAAGCGATGAAGAAAAGACCGTGCGCCAAATTCATTCACCGTCATCGAAGCTCGCTTTGAGGCTTGCTTCAACCCAGCTTCGGCCCTGTAGCGGTTCGCGTGCGCTCCACCATCGCAGCCCGGCTGCAGACCAAGCGCGCATTTCTCTCTACGTCTGGACGAGGGCGTCGCAGCTGGACTGAGGCTGAGCAAGATCGCTCTGACCGCGATCGGCAGATGATGCAACGAAACAGAGATCTTTCGGGACCCGATTTTCCCCCTCGGTCGTTTTGCCCTCCACGATTGCCACCAGGTCTGTGGCGGTCCCCTCAAGGATCGTGGCCACCTCCAACAGTGAGATCACCAGGCGCGGCATCCGCCGGAGTTTCTCCTCGACAGCAACCGCGCGGAGATCGTTCGAGGTCCGCCCGCCAAGCAGGCGCCATCCTGCGAAGGCTATGTCGAGGACATTGCCCGAGAGGTATCCCACTGACGACAACGATTGCTTTGACTCGAGCAAGAGCTCGTCGGCCATCCGATCCATCACCTTGATGACGGCAATCGTATCCCGCGCGACACAGGCGAGGCTATCTCCATACCCATTGTGAACGCCCGAGTTATCGACGCTCTCCCTAAGCACGAACTCCAAAGATCGATTGTGCAGGTCGGAAAGTCGGGCCACCAACGTCGAGAACCGCAATCGAGCGGTTCTAACAAGCGCTTCCAGCAATGACAGGTTGGCCTGCATCGATTCCGATGCAGGCTTCGACCTGATGAGTGTGAAGTACATCATTTGCTCCAGAGGCCGCCATGCGCTAATGGCGACGCAACTTTAGGTGCGCCTACAACAAAGCGCTTGAACGTCTTGAGCCACGATTGATCAATGCACGCCTCGAAAACCGATCCGACAAAGATAAGTAAACAAAATTCGTATGATGCCGAACACAAGGCCGGCCCGAGCTTGTCGGACTCGCGAGAACGTGTTCGTCTGGGCGCTGCCCGCACCATACCTGGGCGCCACAACTTAAAATTGATTTTCAGAGAATGCCGGCAGCAGTCATTGCCGGTGACGCGTTGAGTGTAAAAGCATGAATGACGTTGGACTTTACGGCGACCGGCTCGCCAAACTCTTCGGGATGATCGAGCAACCCCGTACGGGACTGGTCAAATCCCTGCAAAAGGGAACATTCGCGGCGGTGCGCCTGACCCATTTCGGCCAGGATAGCAATCCAACCCTGCCCTCTCCTCCGGATGAGGCATTTGCAGTTTGTCTGCGATTGCGCAATCAAAGGGCCGAGTCATGGATTGACGGGCGCCATGCACCTAAAGGATCGTTGATGGATGAAGCCAGCATCTACGATTTGCGATGCGAGACCGTGGTTCGCTTCCAGGATCCATTTGACTTTGTTTATCTCTATTTGCCGCATAGCGCCTTGAGTGGCGTTGCAACCGAGCTCGATGCACCTCGCGTCCAGTTCGACGTTGGGACCGGTACAACCATCCGCGATCCGATCGTGACGCATCTTGGCAAGAGCCTGTTGCCAGCGCTCGAGAGGCCGCATGAGGCCAACGAGCTGTTTGTCGGCTACGTTGCGATGGCGCTCAACACCCATTTCCTTCACAAGTATACCAGCATCCTGGCGCCTGATCGCTTGCGCCGCAGCGGATTGACGGCGTGGCAACTTCGGATCGCGAAAGACACGATGCGCGCCCATCTCGATGGTGAGGTTTCTCTCGCGCGCATCGCCAGCGAATGCGGTCTATCGGCAGCGCATTTTTCCCGCGCTTTCAAGGTCAGTACAGGGACACCGCCACATCGCTGGCTGATCGATCAGCGCATTGAGGAAAGCAAGGCTTTGCTGATCGGATCGTCATTGTCGCTCACTGAAATCGCAATCAGGTGCGGCTTTGCTGATCAAAGTCACTTCACGAGAGCCTTCTCCGCCAGGACCGGAACGACTCCAGGCCGCTGGCGCTTGGCTCGAAGTACCTGATATGGCGCCGTCGCCGGATCATCTGCCCGATCGACCTCTGCGCATGAATCGGCTTCAAAAGTAGGATGCGTCAGCACAGAACGTCACTGCCTCTGTGCGCGAAAGCTATTCGATCCTGCCATGCCCAGCCTAACCGCTTGAAAATACTGAATGGGAAGAGCAACCTCCGTTCGGAATCGCCGATCCCAATCCAAACATTTCCTTTCAGCCTTCCTTGCGGAGGCTAGGCTCCCGATGAGGCCCCATGGCTCCCACGTCTGCCGACAAGCTCAAACTCTTTCGTATCCGCCGCGCGCCAAAAGGCGGCCGCAAGGCTGCTGTGCCGGGCCCTGACGTCGAAGAAAAGATCCTTGATGCAGCGGAGTTCGTATTTGGGCATTTCGGTTACCGCGGGGCGACGACTGCTCTGATTGCCAAGAAGGCATCGATCGCAAAACCCCACATATACTACTATTTCGAGGACAAGGAGGATCTGTACCGCGCAGTGCTGGAACGCGCGATGAATATGTGGGCGCGGGACATGGACAATCTGGACATGACGTCCGACATCAAGACCATCCTCATCCGCTATATCCACAAAAAGCTCGATTTTTCGCGAGATCACCCTCATCTATCGCGCATCTATGCAAACGAAATCATCAGCGGCGCACAGTTCATCGGCAGCTTCATCGAGAAGGTCTCAACTCCATTATTGCTCGAGAAGGTCGCGACGCTGGAGCAATGGGCGGCGAGCGGGTCCATTCGCTCGATCAGCGCGGTGGATCTCTTCTTCTGCATCTGGGCAATGACCCAGGCCTATGCCGACTTCTCGAGCCAGATGCTCATCATGAAGGGCAAAAGGCAGCTGGAAGAGGCGGATTTCGATTCTGCGAAAGCGACGATCGCACAGCTGGTTTTTGGCGGACTTGGGCTCGAAGGCACGGACCAGCCGACCATCCGGCTCCCCACCAAGCCGGTCACGGCAAAATCAGGCACCTAGCCCATTTTTCGATCGCGCTTTTTGCTGCGCTTCTAGCTTTCACCCAGCAGAAACAGCCCACAATTTCCGGCGCTCGGGGCTTGGCCGGTCAAATCTACTTTTAGTTGCGCGAAAGCATGACAAGGTCCATTCGCGGCCTCGGAAAAACATGCTTGTAAAATATCTTTATCGATCGTAAAAAAGTATTTTATCAATCGTTATAGATATGACATGTTTGCGCCGGTCGGATCGCCTCGCGATGGTGCGGGCTTGCGCCGACAAACGTTGGAGACAGAGGATATTCATCCAAGAGCGGCGACGTTCCCGCGCCGGTCAATACGGTGCTCATCCCAAGCTCTATCATGGGGCGTTCAATTACGACGGGGTCTGGACCCACGGGCGCTGATTGCTCTCGCGCTATCTGGTATTCTGTCTATTGGATTGTCTCTGTTGGGTGCCTATGGACTGATCTTGAACCCCGGGAGACTGGGAATGGCTCATCGGAGCCTGTCTCGGAGGAACGATCTACAGAGCGCTATCGAACGAGCAGAGCGCGATTTCTATCGCCGTCGAGGCGGGCGAATGACCTCCATCGCCGCTGACCGACGGCCCCGCGGGCGGCGCTCGCGTCCCCTCCCCAACATGCGCGTTCGACCGAACGCGGATGTAAGATTGGCGCAACCTTCGGATCACCGGAGTGATTGCTACCGATTGTCCGCCCTTTCTGCGGCTTTGAGCGGATGCAATTCCGTAACCGCTTCTTCCAATGTGGTTACGACCTCCAGCAGCGAAATCATCAAGCACGTCGTCCGCCTCACGGTTTCATCGGCAACAGCGGCCGACGGATCGCTCTGCTTCCGGCCGCCCAGCAAGCGCCGTTGTCGAAAGTTGACCTGGCGGACGTTACTGGACATCTGTCCGACAGACGCCAGAGATCGCGTCGACTCTAGCAGCAGCTCGCCGACCATCCGGTCCATCACCGTGACAATGGCGGTCAAATCCTCAGCTGCACCAGCCAGAACGTACCCGCGGTTGCCCGGATTGGAGTCACGAGAAATCCGGCCGCTCGGGGCGCGCGTCCCGGCCTGCAATTCAGTAAGTCGGTCCAGCAACATGGCGAAGCGAGAGCGAGCCGCGCGCACGAGGGCTTCCAGGAAGGTTAGGTTGGTCCGCACCGGCGCCTACGGTTTAATCTGTGTGAAATACATCAATGCTGCCCAGGCAATGGGCGTATTGCCGAACTCTAAGCGGATCCGCCCGGTTGCGCTTGAACATCTTGAACCAAGGTTGAACAAATCGCGCCTGCGAGGAAATGCTGCGGCGGCATGGCCGCTCGCAGTCTGTAGCAATCGGCTCTGTAGGCGCATTGGGAGCGGACCGTGACCAATGCTAGCCGCTACGGAGATCGCTTTGCGAAGCTATTTCCCATGCTCCGGCAGCCGAACTCGGGAACTGTCAAATCGCTGGAGAAAGCTGCGTTTGCCGCCGTCTGGATAACGTATTCCGGGCCGGTTGGTGAGCCGACATTGCCATCCACTCCCGACGAGGCTTTTGGGCTTTGCATTCGGCTCCAGAATCAGAGAGGCGAGATATGGGTCGACGGCCGGCACATACGCAAGGGCGCCTTGAAAGACGAGACGACCATCTACGATCTACGATGCGAGACGATCATTCACTTTCATGATCCATTCGACTTCCTATAGCTCTATCTGCCGCACAATGCGCTGAGCAAGCTGGGGGCCGAGCTTGACCTTGGGCGCCTTCAATATGACGTCGTAGCCGGCGCGAATATTTCCGATCCAGTCGTGGCACATTTGGGGCGCTGCCTGCTGCCGGCTTTGCAGAGACCTCAAGAGGCCAACGAGCTGTTCGTCGGCTATGTTTCGATGGCTCTCAATACTCATTTCCTCCGCAATTATGCGATCAGCCGACCCGGCAAGCGCCCTTGCCGCAGCGGATTGGCGCCATGGCAGCTTCGGACCGCGAAGACACTCATCCGAACTAGTCTGGATGGCGAAATTTCTTTGGCACAGATCGCGGGCGAATGCGGCTTGTCAGCAGCCCACTTCGCGCGCGCTTTCAAGATTAGCGTTGGGGCACCGCCGCACCGATGGCTGATGAATCAACGCATCGAGGAAAGCAAGGCCCTACTGCTCGGGTCAACGCTGTCCCTGACGGAAATCGCGGTCAAATGCGGCTTCGCCGATCAGAGCCACTTCACGAGATCTTTCGCGGCGGCCGTTGGTGCCACGCCGGGCCGATGGCGGCTGATCCGAAAGGGCTAAAGCACGCCCAATATCCTGCGCGGTCGATTTCTCGCCCGGAAAGAGCGGCGCCCGACCGGCTCGCGCTTGATGGCCGGCGCCAATCATCATCACCGAATTCGAGTCCGCTCCGTCTCCGCGAAGGCCTACCTCACCATCCCCACCACCGCCGCGGCCATCTTCTTGTTGCCCTCGACGCTCAGATGACGGCCGTCGCGGCCGACATTGTCCGGCTGGCGCCAGATCGACATGTAGGTCCCCCAGACGTCGATGACCCGGATGCCCCGTGCCTTCAACTGGCTCTTGATGGCGGCGATGTTCTGCATGGCCTTGACCGGGCTCATATTGTGCCTGACGTCATTGGCCGGGTTGTCGCAGAGGATGACGAGCCTGGTCCCATCGGGGACGGCACTCGGCGTACGCGCCAGCGTCGCTTCGGTGGTCTCGCCCCAGACGCCGGCATTGGTGACGTGAACCTGGGACCCTCTCGCGCGCAGCAATCGCTCCAACACGGCCGGCCACATCTCGGACTCCGAGACGTTGCCGTGAACCGCACTATGGCCGAGGGCCACGATCTGCGCGGATGCTGGATGGATCGAGGCAACAACGAAGGCCTCAACGGCAAGGACGAAAATACGCAAGCTCAAACGTTTCATTGCCAGCTCCCCCCATTTCCTGGATCGGATCGATCGCGGCTAAACCAAATGCCAGGGTCCAGATCGGCGACCAATGTTCGCCATCGCCCCGCGTTTGGCAACATCCCGGGGCCGCGCGAAGCTGCGACGAAAGTACAGGAGCGCTAGAACAGCGCGCCCTACTCGCGCGCGCGACGAACCGCCTGCTCGAGCTTGATCCGCTGCTTGTCCCAACGCGCGTGTTCCGCCGCCGCACGTTCATCCAGCGCAGCGCGCTCGGCCTCGATCGCGTCCGCCCGGGCCTCGTGGTCCTGCCTTGCTTTGTCCAGCGCCGCCTGCGCGGAAGCGACCGCCTTGTCCCGGCGCGCGCGCGCCTTGGCGCGGGCGGACTCTTCCTTGCGGCGCGCGCTTTCGCGTCGCTGCTCTTCCCGGGCGAAGGCCGCGGCGGCCGCTCGCGCTTGTCGATCGTCGATCCCGGACTTCGCCGCACCCTTGGCCGGATTCTTGATCGGCCGCTTCTTTGATTTAAGCCTGGATTCAGACTTGGATTTCGGCTTGTCCTCGTCGCCGGCGAGATCGGTCGGCAATTCGGCGTGCTCGCTGAATGGGCCATCCGATCCTACCGGGCGCCTGAGCACGACACCGGGGGCCGCCATGGTCGCCGCGACGATGTCGGGGTCGTCGGTCTCCTTCGCGATGCCCTGATGAAACAGGTTGGACTTGGCGCCCCAGGCGTCCAGCGCCGCCTTCATCGAGGGTGCGGCGACCGCCTGGTCGTAGAAGCCGAGCGAGGTCCGATAGGTCTTCAGCTTTCTTGATGGCTTTCTTGGCATGTCGCCTTTTGCGGCTGGCCGCTCGCTACCACCAATACGGCCAGCGCCATCCCTCATAACGAATATAGGACGGCACCAGCGGCGGGCCGTAAGGATCGACGCGATCGTCTTCGGGGCGATAACGATAGCGCGGAACGACATTGTAATCCCACGGCGTCGGCCTCAGCACGGCCGCCGTGACGATGAGCCGTTCCTGTGGGGCGCGAATGACGACGGGCTTCCGCGCCCTCGCATCAGCACCTGATGACCCCAGCAGCACCAGGGAGGTTCCAAGCGCACAGGCGACAGTCATGATCTTCATGCGTTGATCTCCTTCGCGGGAAAGAGTGCGGGAGGACGCGCGGCAAGGCAAGCAAATTCAGCTTCAACTTTCTCGGATCATCCGCGCTGTTTGTGGGATAGTTGAGCGCACGCGAGACCCATCGACAGCCCGCGGAATGATTGGTTTTGGTTGCGCTCTGAAGCCGCCGTAACATCAGGATGACCTCATGACAGTTCTCCGCATCGCAGCCTTCTCCGACGGCAACATCGGCGGCAATCCCGCCGGCGTCTGGATCGGCGACGCCTTGCCCGATGCGGCGGCGATGCAGGCGATCGCGGCTGAGGTCGGCTTTTCCGAGACCGCCTTTGCCGCGCCGGCAGGCGGGTCCTGGCGCGTGCGTTATTTTTCGCCTGCCATGGAGGTGCCGTTCTGCGGCCACGCCACCATCGCGCTCGGCGCGGCTCTGGCGCACCGCTACGGCGATCGCAGCTTTGGGCTGCATCTGAACGATGCGGTCATTTCGGTATCGGGACGGCGCGACCGCGACACCATCGCGGCCGCGCTGCAATCGCCGCCGACGCGTAGCGCGCCGCTCGATGCCGGCTTGCGGGATGCGTTGCTCGACCTGTTCGGCTATGCGGCCTCCGATCTCGATCCCGGTCTCCCGCCCGCAAGAATCCACGGCGGGGCCGATCATGTCGTGCTGGCGCTGAAATCGCGCGATGCGCTCGCGCGCATGAGCTATGATTTCGATCGCGGCCGCGCGCTGATGCAACAAGCGGGCCTGGTCACCATCGCCCTGGTGACGGTGGAGACACCGCGCCTGTTCCACGTGCGCAATGCCTTTGCCGCCGGCGGCGTGGTCGAGGATCCCGCCACCGGTGCCGCCGCCGCGGCGTTCGCAGGCTATTTGCGCGACATCGGCTGGCCGCACGGCGGCGCCATCGACATCATCCAGGGCGAAGACATGGGCGCGCGCTCGCTGATCGGCGCCGAGATCGGCGCGGCCAAAGGTAGCTCGATCCTGATCTCGGGCACGGCACGGTTCATGGAATCGTGAGCCCGGGTTTTCCTTGCATTCCCCGGCTTGGCCCCTACGGTGCGCCGCGCAAGGACAGCTGCGAGACGAGACTCATCATGAACGACGCCACCAAATGCCCCGCGTGCCAGTCGGAGCACGCCTATCAGGACCGCGATCTCTGGATCTGCCCGGACTGCGGCCATGAATGGAGCCCCACGGCTGGCGGCACCGCGGAGGCGCCCGCGGATGCCGGCGTGCGCGACGCCCATGGCAATGCGCTCAGCGATGGCGACAGCGTCATCGTGATGAAGGACCTCAAGGTCAAGGGCTCCTCGTCGGTCGTGAAAGGCGGGACCAAGGTCCGCAACATCCGCCTGCAGGACGCGACCGACGGCCACAACATCGCCTGCAAGATCGACGGCATCGGCGCGATGAACCTGAAGTCGGAATTCGTGAAGAAGGCGTGACGCGGGCCGGCGGCTGAGGCCGGCCGCGACGCTCAGAAGAAGCCGGGGCTGAGATCGAGTCCATAGGTCAGGCTCAGCACGAATACGAACAGCGCGGCGGCTGCAAACAGCGCGAGGTGACGGATGACGAACTCACGCAGCGACGTGGCGGCGACAACAGCCTTTTGCACAACAGGCATGACGAACTCCATTATGAAAAAGATTTCTTGGCCGCCAATATGCGGCACCCGCATCAAGCGCCGCGATCTGCAAAACAACTATTAAAGAGATCACACTCGTTGCGAGCGCCGGTACGCAAATCGCGCGTGACCGCAGGTTTTTCTGCCGACGGATTCTCATTCCGCGCATCGATGCGCGACACTGGTGGTGCGTTATCTCAACGCACTGGCAAGTGATGGCAGCTTCGCGACAAGGTGGGTGCCGAGAGCGTCGATGACTTCAATGATCGCCAGCGCGATGCCCGCTGCCGCGCCGACTCTGCTGCTGGTCGTACCCCCATGGGGCGGGAACCAGTAGTTGCATTCCGGCAACACCGGCCTGGAAAAGCCGGTTTTGGGGCATTTGCACCATTGCACTGCCGCATCGTCCACCGAACAATTGACGTACCGCGTACTTGGCTGTGCAATCTGGTTCGTTGGCGAACCTTTGGAGGCAGGGATCATGAATGATCGGCGGTCTCTTCTTGTGGCGGTCTCGTGCCCGTCGGCCGTGATGGTCGGCTGGCTGGCGCTCTCCTTCTCCGCCTATGCCCCTGCGCTGATCGAGAATAGCGGCGCCAATGCAGCCGCGGTTTCCCGCGCCGAGGATCTCAGCCGCCTCGAGCTCGCTGATATCCCGCGCGCTGCGACGATCGACGATGGCATCGCGCTGACCGCCGATATCGCGGCCGCAGCCCCCACGACGCCGGGTGTGGTGACGGTTGAAGCGTCACCGCCCGAAGCGCCCGCCCCCACCGTCCAGATCGCCACGGCCGATCCTGCCGACATCGTGCCGGCGGGCCCAACGCCCGCTCAGATCGCGCCCGAACCTGCGCCTGCTGTCACGAGCGAAGCCGCTGAACCTGTGCCCGTCGCAAGCGAAGCCGCGGCTGAACCTGCCCAGGCGCCGGCGATCCAGCTCGCCTCCGCCGATCCCGGCGATGTCGTGCCACAAGACACGCTGTCACCCGCCGCGATCGCAAGCGGGCCTGTGGCCGAAAGCAAGCCGCCGCCCGCAGATACCGTGGCCGTGCTCGACGAATGCTTCGCCATGGATGCCTGCATCGACCGCTATCTCTGGGCGCTCTATCAGCGCACGCCAAAGGAAGATTCGATCAAGGTCGAAGACCGCCGCGCCGTCACCATCAGGCGCAAGGGCAAGATGGTCACGGTGATGCGCAGCTTCACGAAACTCGTCGACGAGGATTTTTCCTGGAAAGATCCGAAGGCGGCCGCACACGCCAATATGCCGCTGATGGAGTACGTGATCGGTGGCATGGACAAGAGCTTCAAGCAGAAGCTGTTTCACATGCTGCTTGCAGCGGAAGCCGCCGGCCTGTCGCCGGGCATCACCAGCGCGTTTCGCGACGACTACCGCCAGGAGATTGCAAGCGGCCTGAAGGCGGCCTCCAACCGCTCCTATCACGGCGGCAGTCTCCGCGGCGGCTATGGCCACGGCATGGCGGCCGACATCGTCAGCATCCAGGGCAACAACCGCGCGCAACGCTGGGCCTCAACGGAAGTGTTGTGGAAATGGGTCGATGCCAACGGCAAGGCGCTCGGCATCGGCCGGCCCTATCTCGGTCGCGATCCGCCGCATGTGGGTCCGATCGACGGCGCGGAATACATCTCGAAGCGCGGCGTTGCGACCGACCGTAGGGAAGCCGCCAATACCAAATCGAAAAGAGCGCGCACCGTGGCGAGCGCCAGGCCGCCGAAGGCCCAGGCCGCACGCGAGCAGAAGAGCCCGGCAAAATCGCAGAAGTCGGCACAGTCAGCCGGAAGGAAACGGACGACGTGATCCTGCTCTTATGGACCTGACGTCGGCAACGGCACGAGACGCATCTCGGCCGATCCCGACTGCTGGGTGCGAACGAGCACCGCGAAGATCGTCTCGACCGCGAGCCGCACCGACGCCTCGATCGCCGTGCCCTTGGCGAGGTGCGCCGCAATCAGGCCGGTGAGGAGATCACCGGTACCGTAGGGGCTGATCGGCACGCGCGGGGTCGCAAAACGCGACAATTGCCCGTCGGCGCACAAAATCGTCTCCACCTGTCCTGCCGGAGTGTCAAGCAGTGTGCAGCCGGTGGCGACAACGTCGATCCGGCGGTGTGCCGCAAGTGCAGCAGCTGCGCTCCGCAAGCCATTCGTGTCCGCGATCTTGGCGCCAGAGAGCAACTCCAGCTCGAACTGGTTCGGCGTGACCAAATGCGCTGAAGGCAATAGGCGATGCCGCAGCACGCCCAAAATGCCATCGGCGACATAGACGCGGCCGTCGTCACCGATGACGGGGTCGCAGAGATAGACGAGCTTCGCGTTTCGCGACAGCGCGCGTTCGACGAAGTCGGCGACGACGACAGCATTGTCGGGCGAGCCGACATAGCCGGTGACAAGCACCGCGGCCTCATCGACGAGGTTTCGCTCCTCGACACCCCTCAGCAGATCCGCGACCAGCTCAGCATCGAGCACGCGCCCGCGCAGGGTCGGATAACGCGGGTGGTTCGACAGCAGCGTCGTTGGCACGGCGGCGACGTTCACGCCCTCCGCCTGCATGGCGTAGGCCGCAGCGCTGTTACCGACATGGCCGTGGACCACCTGGCTTTGAATGGAGATGACGAGCATGCAGAGGTCCCTAAAAGCAATCGCGCCGCGGCGCAAGCGTAGAGCTTGGCCTGCCCCAACGCTACTGGCAGCAAACGCGGATGTCAGGAATGACGTCCGCGTCGCGCAAGCTCATCGAGATAGGCGCAGAACATGTCGGCCATCCCGTCGGCGTAACGCTTGATTTCCGCCTCGCTGCGCGGCGTCTCGGAGAACCGCTTTCCGACCTCGCCCAGCGTGCTCTTGATCAGCTCCCCGGCGAGCTCGCGTGTCGCCTCCAGGGCTTTTGGCAGCGCCTCCCGCATGAAGACCGCAACGACGCCCTCGCCCGCTGCGCGCGCCTCCTGCGCCTCGGGTGCATCACGGTAAAGCGGTGCGGCATCGCTGAGCGCACCACGGATCGCAGCCTCGTCGCATTCTGAGCGTATGAAGGCGTGGACCAGCGCGCGGAGTCGCTCCGGTGGCGGCTTCGTACGGTCGGCGAGAATGCCGCGCAAGAGCTCGCTCGTGCTCCGCCACTCGTCGCTTTGCAGACGAAACAGGATGGCCGCCTTGTTTGGAAAATATTGGTAGAGCGAGCCAACGCTCACCCCGGCCCGCTCAGCCACCCGCGCGGTGGTGAAACGCTGCGCGCCCTCCTTTGCCAGGACCTGAATAGCAGCGTCCAGAATGGCCGCCACCAGCTCATTGGAGCGGGCCTGTTGCGGCTGTTTTCGTGAGGAAATCGAACGACTTCGACGGTCGGCCATGGGACGCCCTGGGGAATGCGAATAGGAAATGCGACGAATTAGTCGTATTTCAATTCGCACGCAAGCACCCGCTTCGCCACAAACTCTGGAGACACCCAATGGCCACCCCAACCATCACATCGCTTGCGCCGCTGCTGGATCGCCTGTTCAGCCAGGCCGAAGCAGCAGACGGCGCCACGCAAGCCGCCGTCGCCGATTTGAGCGACGCCGACCGCGCAAGGATGATGCGAAGCAAGACCGACTACCGCGACCTCTACGCACGCCTGAAGGACGCACCGCTGGCCGTCTCGCGCGAGACCGGTCGGCTGCTCTACATGCTGGCGCGCAGCTCCCGAGCGAGGGCGATGGTCGAGTTCGGCACCTCATTCGGCATCTCGACCCTGCATTTGGCCGCAGGCTTGCGCGACAATGGCGGCGGCCGGCTCATCACCAGCGAGTTCGAACCATCCAAGGCGGCGCGGGCGCGCGAGAACCTCTCGGCCGGCGGACTGATCGATCTCGTCGAGATTCGCGAAGGCGATGCGCTGAAGACGTTGAGCACCGATCTGCCCGAACAGATCGGTCTCGTATTGCTGGATGGCGCCAAGGCGCTCTACCCTGAGATCCTCCATCTTGTCGAAGCCCGCCTGAAACCCGGCGCGATCATCGTCGCCGACAACGCCGGCTTCAGCCCGGACTATCTGGCGCGCGTGCGCGCACCTGACAGCGGCTACATGTCCACGCCGTTCGCAGAGGACGTCGAACTTTCCGTGCGGATCAATTAGGAGCGCATCGAAAGCTCTGTGACACCTCGGGCCATCGCGTGATTCATCGCGCGGTGGCCTGGCGTTCGCGCCCTCATCCGCCCACCGGTCCCATCCTGTCGCAGGCTCGTCACTCACAGGTGATACCTGCCTCGACAAAGCTGTGTCGCGCGTACTCAACATACCTAGCGAGCGGTATCTTTTGCGCCACTGTCGAGCCCGCCATGACGTCCACCCTCACCTCCTATGCAGCGCTTGCCCTCGCCATCGTGTTCGAGGTGACGGCGTCCGCCTTCCTGCAGCAATCCACGCAGTTCACACGGCCGTGGCCGACGCTGGCGATGGTGCTGTTCTATGTCGCCTCGTTCTACGCACTGTCGGTGGCGATCCGGGTCATTCCCTTGAGCATCGCCTATGCGATCTGGGGCGGCGTCGGCATCATCCTGACAGCCACCGTCGCCTTCGTGCTGTTCCGCCAGATGCTGGATGCCGCGGCCTTCGTCGGCATCGCCCTGATCGTCTCGGGGGTCGTCGTCATCAACCTGTTCTCGCAGACGACGGCGCATTGACGCCGGCGAACGCCAAGCTGCTCGAGCAGGTGCGGCGCGCATCGAAACGGATCCAAAATCGCGCGGCAATTCTGCGCGGGCCGACGTGAACGCGGTGTTCACCGGAAAAACCTTCGGCTTCGCCCCGCCGGGGGCGAGGCGGCATCGCGCCACGGACGCTGCGCCGGAGCTGCAGATCGTGCGTCTCGCCGCCGATGGCGCCTGGCTGTCCTTCGTCACGACCGGACACACGCGGATCAACGCCGATTTGCGCGCCGTGCACGACGGCCTGATCGAACAGACCTATCGGCGCGCCTAACGAGGTCCGGATCCGTGGCTATTGCCCCTGCACAGGTTTGGGCGGATGCGGCTTGGATCGGGACGACTTTGTGCCGGGCTTCGCCGCAGCAGCGGGAGGCGGCGTGTCGACCGACACCAGATAGGCTGCGAGTGCCTTGGCGGTGTCGGGGCCGGCCGAGTAATGGTCCTGCAGGAACCAGGACAGCGTCAGGCTGTAGCGCCCCTTCGCGAGCCCTCGTGGGCTGCGATGGCAGGCCATGCAACCGTCGGCGAAGAGCTTTTCAGGCGATTTCCCCGCGTCGAGATTTTGCGCGGAGGCAAGTGGCACCGTCAGCACGACGCTCGCTGCCGCCACGGTCCCAAGAATCACCAGAGGCGCGATGACCTCGCGCCCCGGTCGAAATAGCGATCTCAATGTCGTCCCCTACGCCGTCCTGCAATCACGCAGCCAGCAACTTATCGAATTCCGGGGGCTCGTAGGCCTTGCCGTCTTGATCGGTGATGACGACCCGCCAGCCTTCGCTCGCCCAAACCTTCGCCTTCGCCACGATGAGCAACCGGCTCTCGCGGGCAAAACTGTACTTCTCATTGTCGCGTTCTGCGACCATCTTGTAGGCCAATCGCATCCCCTTGCGCTACCCTGCGCCCCGCCTCCCCTGGTGGCAGCGGGCTTTGGCGGCAATTCGCCGGGAGCGTGGCAATTTGGTGCCATCCACGGCAGCCTTATGCACCTGCATGGTTCCGTCGAGCGAGAGAATCTGTCTACTATGCGCTATGCCACGCAGAGCAGCAGCCGAGCCCCGGTCCGTCGCCGCCGCGACGGAGCCGATAGGGCCCGCGATCCGCTCAGTGAACGCGGATGAGGTGTGGGCGGCCGAGATCGATCAAACCCTGCACCGCGGACAGACGGTCGTCCAGGGCAGCAATGGTAAGCAATAAATTGTTGCGGCGCTCGTCGAGCAGGCCCATCTCGGCGCCGGAAAGCTTGGTGCTCGCCCGCTCCTTGTGGATGCCATCGAGGGATTTACGCAAGCCGGCGATCAGGCCGGCCAGTTGCTTGACCTCCCTGGTCATCGAACGCTTCGCGACATTTTGGCGGCGCGAGTCCGCCTGGCTCTGTCTCATCTCATCCTCCCGTAGCCCCGCTGCCCCGAGTGGATGCTTACACCTTTGAGTATACATGTTACGATCGTTGAAATCTGCCCGCGAAGAACTTTCTTAAATTGTACGCGCACGGAACCTGCGCAACAAAAAGCCCGGCACGAAGGCCGGGCTTTTCAGGAATGCTAGTGCTTCTCGTGACCGCCGCCTCCACCGTGCGGGGCGGCGTTGATGTGCGGAGCGCCACCGCCGCCGCCGGGATGCGGCGCAGCAGGTGCAGCTGCACGCGGCGCCGGCATCTGCGCATGGGCGCTCATCGGCGGACCATGACTGACGTTCGGCTGGGCCATATGCGACATCGCGGGCCGGGCCGCCGGCGCAGCCGACATGTGCGGCGCTTCATGTGCACGCGCCATCGGCTGCGCACGCATTGCGGCCCGGGCAGCGGTCGGCTCGTGCATCATACGCGCCTGCGCATCACGGGGATTGCGTCCCTGCACGGCTGTTCGCTCATGCGCAATGCGCTCGCTTCGTCCGGCGCCGGCCCGGTCGGCCGTCACTGCAGCGTCGCGCTTCGTGATGGCTGCGTCATGCCGTGCCGTCGCGGCATCACGCCCGGAGATCGCGGCGGCGCCGTTAACGTTGCCCTTGCCCTGGACGCCTTCGCGGCCCAGCGCGACCGCAGCGTCACGCGTCGCCGCACGCCCGATACGAGCGGCGTGCGGGTCGAGCGTCATCCGCGTCGCGAAGCGCTCATGCGAGCTCCAGTAGTTATTCCAATAGGCGTGGCGGCGATACCAGGGACGGCCCTCGTAGTAGCTCGACCAATACGAGCTCAGCACGAACGGAACGACGGGCACGTCGATCTCGTCGGCATAGTCGGGCAGATAGACGTAGTGATTGCGGTAGAGATATTCGAGATATTGCGACGATACCCAGCCGCGGTCGTCGGAGAAGCTCACGTCACACCAGGCATCACCACGCAGGCAACCATGAATGTTGACGCGGGCGCCCTCAGGGACGCGATCGACCAGTGGAAAGCCCGCACCCGGGCCGGCGCGCAGGCCGGTCGAGACCGTCACGATACCGGGCGCAGCCAATGCGGCCGTCGGCGCGAGCAGCAATGCGGCAACTAAAGCGGTTCTCAATCTCATGGCGAAGTCCTCCTCTGAGAGGCGGAACGCGCAAGCGGAATAAAGCGTTCCGTGCGCAAGCGCCGTATCAGCCGAAAGATTGAGATGCGCGGCGTGCGCAGTTCAATATTCATCCGCCATTCATCGGCACGGCAAAGTGTCGGCTCACCCGCAGCATGAAGCCGTCAAAATATGCTGCGAGCGCAGCAAAATCGTCGAACGGCAACACCTGCGCGACGTATTGATCCGGCCGCACAACGACCAAGCAGCCCGTCTTCCGATCGATGCCCCGCATCGTGAAGACGTCGTGACCGCCCTTGAGGTCCGGACAGAACATTTTTTCGTAGTCGAGCAAGCCGTACCGGCCTTTTCGCGGCAACAGCAGGGCTGGCATCGCCCCGATCGCAAGCTCGTGATGGCCCTGTTGAAACACCGCACGCAGATCGATTACGGAATCGATGTCGGCACCTTCAGGCGTATATCGTTTCAGCGGTGAACCCCTGGCCTCGAGGAGGAAATTGCAGAGCGAGCGAACGGCGGAGCCAGCCGCGGTCGGATCTTCGGCACCGGCAAACGCATAAATGCGGAAGCGGCCGTCGGCCTTCCCCACGTGGCCAAGATGCACTGGCTTGGCATCGCCAAGCCGGATGACCGGCGCAGAATGGAAGCGCTTGCCGATGACAAAGCCTTTCGCCAGATGCTGATGCGAGCCCGCGCCGGTGAGGATTGACGGTGTGTAATGCGTCGCCGTGCCCGCGGTGTAGCGGCCGTGCCTGACGAAATAATCCTGGGTCTTCGCCGCATCAGCGCCCCCCGCTTTCGCTGCTGAAGCGAGAATCCCCGCCCATTCGCGATCGAAATCGATCAGTTCTTTCGCCACGGCCTGCCGCTCGGCCGAATAGGAATGCAGCAGGCCCGGCGCACACTGCTTGCGGAGAACTGCGGCGAGCTTCCAGCCGAGATTGAAGGCGTCCTGCATCGAGACGTTCATTCCCTGCCCTGCCTTGGGGCTGTGGGTATGGCAGGCATCGCCGGCGATGAAAATGCGCGGGTGGCGCGTCGCGATCTCGGCTTCCGGCACATCGTCGAACTTGTCGGTCAGGCGCTGGCCGATTTCGTAGACCGACCACCAGGCGATCTCCTTCACGTCGAGCGTATGCGGCTTCAGGATCCGTTGCGCTTTCGCTATCACGTCATCGGCCGTGATGTTGCGGTTGGCGACGCGCTCGCCGACATCGAGTTTTGCCAGCTCGACATAGAGCCGCACCATGTAGCCGCCTTCGCGCGGAATGATCAGCAGGCTGCCGTCCTTCGCCGACTGAATCAGCGCCTTGAAGCGGATATCAGGAAAGTCGGTCACCGCCAGCACGTCCATCACGCCCCAGGCGTGGTTGGCGGAATCGCCATGTAGCTCGCGGCCGATCGATTTGCGCACCGTACTGCGCGCGCCGTCGCAACCGACGACGTAGCGCGCCTTGATCGTCTCGACCCTGCCCTCATCGACGCGTTCGAGCCGGACCGTCACCGCATGATCGGCTGGCCCAGCGGCCGGATCGACCTCGAGATCCAGCAGACGCCGGCCATAATACGGCACGAGCTTGGCCTGTGATTTGCGCATGACGTCGAGAAAGCCGTCATGGATCCGTGCCTGGTTGAGAATGACGTGCGGAAACTCCGACAACCCGTCCTCGACGTCCTGCACCCGGCCGCTGCGAACGATCTTGTCCGGTGCCCGTTCGTCCGGCTTCCAGAACGTCGTCTCGTTCACCCAATAGGCTTCCTTCAGGACGCGCTCGCTGAAGCCGAAGGCATGAAACATCTCCATGGTTCGGCAGGCAATGCCATCGGCCTGGCCGACGGAGAGCCGGCCAGGCTTCTGCTCGACGATGCAGGTCTTGATGTCGCCGAATTGCGCGAGTTGAGCCGCCAGCGTCAGGCCCGCGGGCCCACAGCCGACGATGAGAACGTCAACCTCGTCAGGCACAGCTCCCGCAGCGCCCGCGCCTTGAACGCGCTCTGCGGGATCGGCGATTTCAGGGTCGCCCGGCTGAAATCCATTGAGATGGAATTGCATCAGCACCTCTCCCGTTGACGTCTTCTTGGATATTGGTCAGTATGCTGACTATCAGCATACTTGTCAATGTTCGTGCACCGCGCCCCGCCCCAAGGAGATTTTGGTGAAAGACAACAGCGACATGCCGGGACATCTGGCGCGCCGATTCCAACAGATCGCCGTCGCGGTGTTCCTGGCCGAGGTTGGCCAGGCCGGCTTCGACCTCACGCCGGTGCAGTACGCGGCGCTCGCGACCATCAAGGCCAATCCAGGGCTGGACCAGGTCACGCTCGCAGGATTGATCGCCTATGACCGCACGACCATCACCGGCGTGGTGGATCGCCTGGTGCAAAAAGGCCTCGCTGAGCGCCGCGCCTCGCGCCGCGACCGACGCGCCCGCGAGCTCGAGATCACTGACGAGGGCCGCCGCACGCTGCGCAGGATCACACCGGCCGTCGAATCCGCCCAACAGATCATGCTGCGCGGCCTCAGTGCCAAGGAAGCCGAAGAGCTGATGCGGCTCTTGCACAAGGCCATCGCCGCGGGCAACGAGCTCAGCCGCGCGCCCTTGCGCGAGATGTAAGTTGATTTGGGCCGAAGTGGATGCCGGTCCGCGTCAAGACAACGCGTCAAATAGTAGGCCGTACCCCGTATTTTCGTACGTATTTGTCGCAGCGCTTTCGAAACCAGGAACTAACCTTCAGCTGCTACGGTCGTCCTCAATTCTGCGCTTAACACACGATTAACTTTGCCGGCTTGGAGTTGGAGATGCTCAGGTTCGTCATTGCAGCCACAATCATCGCGCTGTCTGCCGGCCATGCGCTCGCGAATGGCCATGGCGGCGGCGAAGCCGCTCCTGCGCCGAAACCGGAGGCCACCACGGCGCCGGCGAAGGTGGTCCTGACCAAGCAGGGTCCCAAGCTCGTCGATCCCCGCGGGATGACGCTTTATTATTACGAGCGTGACACCACCGGCAAGACGTCGACCTGCAACGGCAAGTGCACCGAAAGCTGGGTGCCGCTCGCCGCCACAGCCGAAGCCAAAGCCATCGGCGACTTCACCGTGATCAACCGCGACGACGGCAGCAAGATGTGGGCGTATCGCTATCGTCCGCTCTACACCTCGTCGGCCGACAAGGCGCCGGGTGATGCCAACGGCAACGCCACGACGCTGCAATGGCGGATCGCTCAGCCCGACAATTAGGGCGCGAATGGCGCGCGACCATCGCCGCTCGACGGATGATGCCTCCAATGGCAACGAGCCATCGAGACATAGCGCGACCCGGTGCGCGGCGGCTGTGAAGCAATTCACCTTTGGCAGCTCAACAGCAGTCAGCTGCTCCGGCTCACTTGCCGTCCAATCTTGACGGAACTGGCTTGAACACCGGCAAATCAGGATTCACCTTCAGCGGCCTGACTTCTGCCGTCACCACCACCGGCCCCGTCGCAAACCAGAGCGCAGCGATTGCCGCCACCACCATGCCCGCGCCGAGCGCTGCGATGCTTTTCATCTGTCCATTCCATGTGTTCAGTTGCTGAGGATGACGCCGTGCTGGTGCCGCGACGGATGATCGGCGCCGACCAGTGCTTCGGGATCGGTTGCGATGACGGGTTCGGGCAGCGGCACCGGCTCGAGGCCAGCGAAGCGGCGATAGAGCGCGCCCATGACGGCGCCGCAGAATGCGGCGGGAACCGTCAGCACGGCGAGGAGCGGCGCCATGAACGCGAGCAGCAGCGCGCAGGCGAACGCCGCAGCGCCCCCGATCGCCGCATATTCCCACGCGCTACGGCGCCCCATTGCGCGGGCGACGTGGTGTAAGCAAAGCATGAAGATGGTTGCAGGAATGACCGAGATCACCAGCATCACCAGGAAAGTCTGCGCCGGGATCACCGCTGCGAAAATGTGCGCGGTGCTCTTGTCGGCAAAGCCGTTCATCAACAGCGGCAACAAGGTGTAAGGCAGCAGCGTCGCGAGCACCGCCGGCATCAGCGCCGCGATCGCGACGCCCGCCACCGAGGTGCGCACGCGGACCGGTCCGTCGAACACCAACGGCGGCGGTGTTTCTGCTGGATTGGCCGCTGGAGACGGGCCGGCTGCGCGCGCAACCGGGCTCAGGCCGGCGAACTGGCTATAGAGGAATCCGCCGATCATCCCCGCAATCGTCGGCAGCAAGCCGAACGTGACCACCGTGCCGTCGCCGGGCGCAGCAAGCTGGATGTGGTTGCGGATCGCGATGCCGTAACTTGCTGCTGCCATGACACCGCCCATCAGCGCATACGCGAACCGGCTCGACATCGTCCACTGCCGCAGCACGATGTGCCCGGCGAACAGGAAAGCCGCGTTGATGGCCATGCGGCCGCCATAGAGCGTCAGGATCAGGTCCGGGGCCGGCACGCCTTCGGGATCGGAGACGACCTGGCCGCCCGCGATGGCGAAGACCATCAGAACGGCTTCGACGATGGCCAGCGGAATCAGCGCAGCGAACAGCGCGCGCGGCGAAGTCTTGACGAGATACATGCGAGCAACCCCCTGCTCGCTGCACGCTAGAGGCGAAGCGTTACGGTCCGCGCAAGACAATGCCTAAATTGTGCGTAAAATTACCAGCAGCCCGCCATTGCCCCACGCATGCTCACCCGCGCCAGCTGGGCCCCGACTCGATCTGCGCGTTTTGTCCTGGTGGCAGCACCACGACGGTCGCGTTGAGCTTTACCCGATCGAACAGGTCGATCACGTCCTCGTTGCGCATTCGGATGCAACCGGACGAAATCGCCTGGCCGATATATTCGGGCTGGTTGGTGCCGTGGATGCGATAGAGCGTGTCCTTGTTGCCGACATAGAGATAGATGCCACGCGCGCCCAGCGGATTGGCGGGGCCGCCGGCAACGCGCGCCGGATATGGCCCGAGCCGCGCCTGGATTTCCGGGGTCGGCACCCAATCCGGCCACTCCGCCAAGCGGCCGACGCGCGCGACGCCCGAGAACGCCATCGCCTCCTCGCCGACCGCGACCCCGTAGCGGATCGCCTTGCCGTCGGGCAGAACGTAGTAGAGATAGCGAGCATCGGTATCGACGAGGATGGTACCCGGCAATTCCTTGCGCGGATAATCGACGATGTGACGGAGATATTGCTCGGGCACGTTCGCCTGGGCGTAAGGCACATGCGCCAGCAATTGCCGGTCTCGCGGCGTCATGCTCGCGTCGGTCGACGGCGACAGCGTCGCCTGCATGCATCCACCGAGCGCAAGCATGGCAACAGCGGGAATAGCGATCGAGAATCTTGGCACCGCCGGCCCCCATAGCGGATAGCAGCCCCCAGCAGTCGCAGAGATGCTGCCTAAATCGTGCTGAAAACAAGGCAGTGCGGAACACGTACCCGTGTTCGGCAAGGCTGGTTCCCTCACCACATCTGGCGGAAGACGGCCCCAGTGTCTCCATCGCCTCGCCTTGCTTTGGTCAAACGCGGCTGGACTCGTGGCGCCACGGGCTCGGGATGAGCTCACACAACAGATCGGCTCGCGCCAATGCGAACGACCAAGGGGTCAAAGGAGCTGCGATGCTCGCGACGTTGAACAGCCGCGAAATTGTCGATGAAATCGTGAAGGACACGATCAAGGACAACGATCCACACGATGCCGTGCAGATTTCGCCCGACATGGTGCTGGCCTCGCGCGCGAGCAGCGCTGTGCCGACGCTTGCACCCGAGTTCACGGCCCGTCATGAGCCCAAGGTAGATCTAAAGATAGATCCGAAGTTCACGCCGGAGCCCAGAATCAATCTTGAGCCGAAGATGACGCCGGCGCCGGAGCCACAAGCGGCGGCGCCCTCGGTCGACACAGCCGTACGCATGACCGCGTATGACGGTCACGGCCGACCGAGGCGATCGGCCGGCGGCAAATGGTTGCGCGGTGCGCTGGTCACGTTCCTGTTTGCAGGCGGCAGCGCGGCCGCTGCCATCGCCTGGGAGAGGCATGGCGATACCGCGACGCAGCTGCTCGCCGAATGGAAACCGTCCCTGGCATCGCTGCTGCCATCGAGATCGCCGACAGCAACGGTTGCAGCCGCGGAAGCCACGCCGCCCGCCGCCCAGGATCGACCTGCCGATCAGTCTGCGCCGGCGCCTACAGCAGAGACTGTCGCTGCCGCGCCCGCAGCTGCAGCAACACAGCCCGATACCGCGCCATCGGTCGAAGCGATGACGCGCGACATGGCTGCGATGGCGCAGCAGATCGAGCAGCTCAAGGCCAACATCGCCGAACTGAAGGCCGGTCAGGAGCAGATGGCCCGCGAGATGACGAAGCCGGCCCCAAAGCCGGTTGCTGAGGCGCGACCACCGGCCAATCCGGCCGCGCGCGTGCCTGCCATTCCGCCGCGCGCTGCGGCGCCACCGGTTCGCAAGCCGAAGCCGGTCGTGTCGCACACCTATATGCCGTCTTATGCGCCCCCGCCGCTGGCGCCTTCGGCGCCGCCGCCATCACAGGCCATTGCGACGCCGCCGCCGATCACGACGCAAGCGGTCGCCGATGATGACGGACCTGTGGTGCGTCCGCCCATGCCGGTGCACTAGAGCTGCATCGGGGGACTCGCGTCACGCTGACGAAAGCACAAGCTGTCCGGCTCGATATGATGATGTGAGTCCGTGCAACTACGGTGCTGTGTTGCTTGCGCCAAGAGAAAAGGCCGTCGGGATCTATGCCGCCGGCCTTCTCTTGCAGCTGCCGGTTCCCGGAGCCCGGTTCTGCTGCAATTCCATGGCTTATGATCACGCCGATATATTTAATTAAATCTTAATGCACGCGAACACTGCACATGATTTCTGCGCCATAAACGCAGAGATTGCCCGGTATGCTCATCGGCTAGATGTCGACTCAGTGTTATGATCCAGCATGTTTCGAAGACTTCCATGGAAGGCTTCATTGAGAACATGGAAGGCTTCATTGAGAATTTCGGTCGTCACACCGGAGAATTCGAATGCCCTATTACTCCTTCGATCTCGTGGTTGGTGAAGAGTTCAAGAACCAGGGCGGGATCATTCTCGAAGACATCGAGGTCGCCTCCGATCGCGCCGTGCAATTGGCCAGCGAGCTGTCGCAGGTGAAGCCTGAGCTGCAGCGGACGGGTTGCGCGGTGCGGGTCACCGACCGCGATCACAACGAGGTCTATCGCACGCCGCTCGATCCCGTTCCTTCCTGGCAGCGGTAGGACGCGCTTGGCGCATCGGCGGCGCGAACCAGTTCGTCCGCGACATCAGGCCCCCGCGGCCATTGCGGAGCGGCCCCCCGGACGCTAGCCTCCCCAAAAAAGAGGAGGACCCGGGGATGCGCTACCTCTTGCTGATGGCAGGCCTGTTGCTGATCGCAGCTCCCGCCCAGGCGGCTGATGACCACGCGCGCTCGAGCTATGTGACGATGGTCCTGCAGGCCTTTGCCGCCAAGGTCGAATGTCCGAACACGGACGTCGCTTACCAGGATCTGGTGCAGAAGGCGTACCAGATGCAGCTCCCCGACGGCACCACCGAGCAGGTGCGCAAGGCGATTGCCTGGATGCACACCGGCGGCAAGATGGGCGAGAAGCAGCCCGACGACCTCATGGCCGAGGTGGCCGTGGCAACCCAGATGACCGATCTCGACCAGCGCCGGCTCGGCATGAGCAATTGGTGCGAGAAGCAGAAGGCCAGCCTCGCCGGCCTGATCCGCAGCAAGGGCTAGGCACTTTTCCCGCCGTTAAGCACGCCGCGACGGAACCGCCGTCCCGGCCCATAATCGTCACATTCCTGGCCAGCATGCGGGGCGTTTTCAAACGGGAGAACCCCATGCGGATCACTCATCTCGTCTTCGCCGGCGCGCTCACGGCGAGCGCCGTGCTGGCGGCGCCAGCGCTGGCGAAGAATGTCAATGCCCAGAAGGGCGAGGACAAGGCGGCCTCGTCGTCCTGCAGCGCCTACCAGCAGGCCGCCGACGGATCCTGGGAGCAGCTTCCCTGCAAGGAGACCGGCGAGCGCGCGCAGTCGCAGACGCAGCACAAGCCAGCTACGGCAGGCACCGATCAGGGCGAGCGCTAAACCGGGCGGCGACCGCGCCTAACTTTGGGCCGGTCCGCGCATGATCTTCATGGCGTCCGCGATGTGACGCCATTCCTTGGCTTCATCGGCGTCGCCGCGCCCTTCGCAGGCCTGGGCCTGTTCGGCAGCCTTGGCGATCGCGGCAAAACCATGTTGTTCCAGCATCTGCCGGGCGACGGTGTGAACCTGGAGCTCGGACATCATGGGCGCTCTCCCGTCTGACGAAACCGCGGAGCCTCGGCCCCGCGGATACCCACAACGATTTCATGGCAGCTCCCGTTCCGCACCTCGCCGATCACATCGTCCCGCCTGGGATCTTGAATCGCCCAAACGATGAAGGCGGCCCGCCATGCCCGGCGGACCGCCTCTTCACCCACCCCAAATCCGCGGCCGCGTCCCCTACGCGACCGCGGCTTTCTTGCGCTCGAAATCGTTGGGCACCTCGATGTCCACCTCGAGCGTCGAGACCTCGTCACCGCGCTCGAGCCGCACGATCACCTTGGTTGGATCCAGCGTCACGTGCCTGGACACCACGGCGAGAATTTCCTCACGCAGCACGCCGAGCAGATCGGGCTGGCCGCGCATGCCGCGTTCATGGGCCAACAGGATCTGCAACCGTTCGCGAGCGACGGGTGCGGAGGCCTTGTTGCCGCGAAGAAGCCGGAGCAGACCCATGCTCATGCAGCCCTCCGTCGCAGCAGGCGATCCATGAAGCCCTTGCGCTCGGTCGGCACCTGCATCGGCACGGTGTCGCCGCACAGCCGCCGCGCGGCGTCGATATAGGCCCGCGCCGGCGCGCCATCCGCGTTCGACAGCGTCACCGGCGTGCCGACATTGGAGGCCTTCAGCACGTCCTGGCTCTCGGGGATGATGCCGAGCAAGGGCGTTGCGAGGATCTCCAGGATGTCGTCGATGGTCAGCATCTCGCCGCGCGCGGCGCGCGAGGGATCGTAGCGGGTGATGAGAATGTGCTTTGCGACCCGCTCGCCCTTTTCGGCCCGCACGGTCTTGGAATCGAGCATGCCGATGATGCGGTCGGAGTCGCGCACCGAGGACACTTCCGGATTGGTGACGATCACCGCCTCGTCCGCAAAGCGCATTGCCATGGAGGCACCGCGCTCGATGCCGGCCGGGCTGTCGCAGATCACCCAGTCGAACCTGCTGCGCAGGTCGGCGATGACCTTGCCCACGCCCTCTTCCGTCAGCGCGTCCTTGTCGCGGGTTTGCGAGGCCGGCAGCAGCCACAGATTCTCCAGCCGCTTGTCGCGGATCAGCGCCTGCGGCAGCTTGGCCACGCCCTGCACCACGTTGATGAGATCGAACACCACGCGGCGTTCGGCGCCCATCACGAGGTCGAGGTTGCGCAAGCCGACGTCGAAATCCACGACGACGACCTTGTCGCCGCGTTGCGCCAGCGCAGCGCCCAGCGCGGCAGTCGTCGTGGTCTTGCCGACGCCGCCCTTTCCTGATGTTACGACCAGTACCTTGGCCATCTCAAATATCTCCTTCTGGTCAGTTCAGCGCAGTAATTCGCATGGTGCTGCCTTCGAGCCAGGCCTGCGCAGGCCGGCCACGCAGGGCTTCGTCGATATCGTCGGCAGTCTGATAAAATCCATCGATTGCAAGCAGTTCGGCTTCGATCTTCTGACAATAGATGCGCGCGCTCGCGTGACCGTTCACGCCTGCCATGGCGCGACCGCGGAGTGCGCCATAGATGTGGATGGAGCCGCCGGCGACGACCTCCGCCCCGGACCCGACCGAGCCGAGAATGGTGACGTCGCCTTCAGGGAAGATGATGGTCTGGCCGGAGCGCACCGGGCTGTCGAGCAGCAGCGAGGTCGGCTTGGTCTCGGCTTTCGCCTCAGCCTTCTTCGGCACGGTCGGCTCGATCACGCAACTGCGCCCACCCGAGAGCAGTGGCGGCATCGACGGCGTCAGCCGCGCCTCCTCCACACCCTCGATACCGAGAACGCGAATGTTGCGATCCCCGAGGCTGGTCAGCAGATGATTGATGCCGGACTGGCTGAGATCGACCGAGGACAGGTCGATGACCACGGGCCTGCCGGCGAAGAAGCCCGGCGAGCGCGCAATGGTGGCGTCGATCTCCAGCAGCCAGTCCTGGATCGGAACGGTCGGGACGAACACGAAGGCCACGTAGGAGCGCCCGCGGAGGCGCACCATCTGGCGTTGAGGTTTTGCTAGGGCCTCCATGGCGGCCGACTCGTTCCCCGTTATTGAATGGTTAACGATGCGACCGATATGGTTAATGCCCGGTTAATTTTTCCGCCGGGTTACGTGGTTCGGATCATCGCGCTCAGGCGCGTCCTACAAGGGCAGCGGCCTGACCAGCGATGCCGCCAATTTTGCTTGCGTCGATCCCGGCTTCATCCGCATCGGCAGCCAGGACTTCCACGACGATGAGACGGCATGGCCCGAGGCATCGAGAGTCGCTGGTGCCCGCCTAGAGCAGCTTCGCGCTCACGAACAGCGCGCGTACCGCGTTGGTCGCCTGAACCGCAAGCATGGCATTGCTGGCAGCGCCTTCCAGCGCATGGACGGCATCGTCATGCAGCGAGCGAAATTCCATCCACTCGACCGATTTGAAGTTGGTGAGGAATTGATAGGCCTGGCCAACGGTCGCAATCGCCAGGGTGTCACCGTTCAGCTTGATCTTGAACGTCGTGCGCAGCGGGGTCTCGGAGCTTGATGGGTCACTCATGGGCTGCTTCTGAAGGACAACGGCTTAACGAAGGGAAAACGGCAGCCCCGCCGCAGCAGGCTAGGGGTCAGACATCGACTATCAGGAATCGGTGCTGGCGCGCTGCGAAGCGGTCTTCGATCCGCTCAGGCTCGGCACCACGACCAGACGATTGAACTCGCCATTGTCGTAAGCCTTGAGGAAGCGATCATAGTCCTTGATCGAGACGCAGCCGTTGGAATCGCCACGCGGCCCGAGCATGTAGGTGTGGGTGAGCAGGCCGACGCGACCGAGCGCGCTGGTACCGTCAGTCGGTGTCATCCGGAGCGCCCGAACGCCGTGGAACAGTTTTTCGCGCGGCTTGAGATCGTAGGTCGCCGGCGGAGTGGCACCGACCATGCGCTGGTCGACATGATCGGGATCGTCCATCAGCGCGCCCATGCCCGAATGGGCCTCGATCGTGACGCCGCTCGGCAAATAGAGCGCCTTGGCCTTGATGTCATAGACCGCCGTCCGCGAATCGTAGCCGAGCGCGGCAAGATCCGGCGCCTTGCCGAACAGGCCGCTATCTGGCGTCAGCGAAGCCAGCCTGATCTTGTCGGTGAATTTTTCGAAGAAGTTGCGGTTATCGACCTTGGGATTGGTGTCGGCATAGGCCTGGCTCGAGGCGATCTGGGCGGAGAAGTCCGCCTGCACGGGCCGCGAGCGCGGCATCGGGACGGCGTCGGCGCGTTGCGAGGGCCTGGTCGGTTCTTCGGTCGCAGGCTGCTGGTCGTTCTCGGCCAGTATCGAACGCCAGTCGTCGCCCTGAAGCTTCTGGGCGAGCATCGCCTTGGCATCGCGCAGCTTGAGCTGGACCGCATTCAGGGCGGAGCGCTCCATCGTCCGCAGCCCGAGCTCGCGCGCGGGCGGGTTGGCGGACAGCGACGCGAAACGATCGTCGAACGACGGGGAAATGGCCGGCGGCAATGCAGCTGTGACCAGCGGGGTGGAATCGCCAATGTCCGCGACCCACGCGGCGGCGCCGAGCGCCAGCGCGATGGCACCCATCGACAGCAATATTGTCTCGGCGCGCCCAACACGGCGGCGCGACAACAGCCTCTCGGCGCTTGCGCGGTCGGAAACCATCAGATCCCCAAATCGACCCCCGGGGGACCCAACCCCCACCCGGAGATTCTATACCAGCTACCACATTGGGAGCCAAAAGTTAGGCATAATCGCGGCCGGCAAACTCTCTGGAGGTATCCCGTGACCGATTCCTTCGATCTAGAGCGCTTTGTCAGGGCACAAGACCCGATTTTTCGTGCCGTGCAGGGGGAGCTGGGCCAGGGCCGGAAGCAAAGCCACTGGATGTGGTTCATCTTCCCCAGATCGCTGGCCTCGGATTCAGCGCCATGTCCCAACGCTACGCTATCGGCTCGCGCGCGGAAGCCGAATCCTACCTTGCCCATCCCCTGCTCGGCCCGCGTCTCGTCGACTGCACGCGCCTCGTCCTCGCGGTCGAGGGACGAACAATCAACGCAATCCTCGGCGCGCCCGACGATGCCAAATTCCGTTCGTCGATGACGCTGTTCGGCGCGGTGTCCGACGAGCCCATTTTCGACGAGGCGCTCGCCAAATATTTCGCCGGCCAGCGCGACGATGCAACGCTGGGGATTCTGGATAGGCTCGAGCGAAAAGCCTAGCTGCGTCCGCCATCCGGGCGGGCAGCGTAAACCGGCGATTAATATGCCGCCCTTATTTTTTGGAGAATTTCTTTCTCCACCTGCGCCCATTGCCGGACAGATCATGAAAATCGGTACGCTGCTGACCACCGCCATCGTCTCGCTCTCGACCGTTGGCGGCGGCCTCGCGGTCTATGTTGCCGTGACGAAATACCAGACGATGGAAAGGATCACCGAGGCGCAGGGCCGGCTCGCGATCGTCCGCGCCGTCAGCGACATCCCGCGCTATCTCAACCCCGAGCGGGGCTTCGCCACCAACATCCTCTACGGGCCGGCGACCATCGACCCCGCACTGCTTGCCGAGCATGACAAGCTGCGCAAGCAGACCGACGGTGCGCGCGACAGGATGAACGTGCTGCGCAAGGAGCTGCCCGGCCCGTTCGACGACGGCACCGCCACCGGCAGCAAGATCGATGCGCTGAATGCGAAGTTCACCGCGCTGCGTGAGGCCGTGGACAAGGCGATCGCTGGACCGGCCGATGCCCGCAAGGACGCGGCCAAGAAGATCGTCGCCGACAACGCCGTGCTCAATAGCGGCGTCACCGCGCTGCTCGACGAGCAGGTCCGCCGCATGGCAATCCTGAACGGCGACGCCTACCGGCAGGCCAGCTACGCCAATATCGCCATGACGCTGCGCGACATCGGCGGCCTCAACGCCAGCCTGCACAAGAACCTCGTCGGTTCGAAGAAGGTGGCGACCGAGGTCGAGAAGCTCGACATCGCGCGTTCACAGGGGCGCAACGACCAGATCGTGATGTCGCTGCAGGAGCTGCGCGGCAATCCAGCGACGCCCACCAATGTCGCCTCCGCGCTCGAGACGATGAACTCGGACTATGTCGAGGCTTTCGGCCGCGAGCAGAAGCTCGTCAAGGACGGTGCGGCGAGCGGCAAATACGAACACGACGTCGCGACCTACTACGCGGCATCGCAAGTTGGTCTCGGCGCGATCATCGGCGTCCGCGACGCCTTCTACGACAATGCCGAGCAGATCCTCGCCGGCGCGTCCGCCGCCGCGCGCACCAGCTTCGCGATCGCACTGGTCGGCCTGCTCGCCGTGCTGATCGCCAGCGCCGGCCTGATCGTCGTGGTCCGCCGCCGTGTCTGCGCCCCGATCGTCAGCCTGACGACGCGGATGTCACGACTTGCCGACGGCGACGTCACCGAAGAGATCCCCGGCGCCGAGCGCTCCGACGAGATCGGGGCGATGGCGGCAGCCGTCCAGGTCTTCAAGGACGGTATGATCCGAGCCGAGCGGCTCGCAGCCGAAAAGCAGGCCGAGAACGACGGCAAGATGCGCCGCGCCCAGGCGCTCGACGAATTGACCCGCGCCTTCGAGACCAAGGTCACCGAGCTCGTCGGCGGCCTGTCGCAGGCGTCCTCGACCATGGAGAGCACCGCGCAGTCGATGACCTCGACGGCAGCCCAGACCAACAGCCAGGCCGCGGTCGTGGCCGCCGCCTCCGAGCAGACCTCGACCAACGTGCAGACGGTCGCGAGCGCGACCGAAGAGCTGACCTCCTCCATCGCCGAGATCGGCCGCCAGGTCGCGCAATCGACCGAGATCGCGGCCCGCGCCGTCGACAACGCCCGCCGCACCGGCGACACCGCGCGCGCCCTCGCCGATGGCGCGCAGAGGATCGGCGACGTCGTCACGCTGATCCAGAGCATTGCCGAGCAGACCAATCTGCTGGCGCTCAACGCCACCATCGAAGCCGCCCGTGCCGGCGACGCCGGCCGCGGCTTTGCCGTGGTCGCCTCCGAAGTGAAATCGCTGGCCGGCCAGACCGCCAAGGCCACCACCGAGATCTCCGAGCAGATTTCGGCGATCCAGGCCGCGAGCGACGAGACCGTGACTGCCATCCGCAACGTCGCCGACGTCATCGCCGAGATCGACCAGATCGGCACCGCAATTGCCGCCGCGATCGAGGAACAGGGCTCGGCGACCAAGGAGATCGCGCGCAGCGTCCAGGAAGCCGCCCGCGGCACGCAGGAAGTCAACGCCAACATTTCAGGCGTGCAGCGCGCTGCCGACGACACCGGTGCAGCGGCGCAAGAGGTGCTCGGCGCCGCCGAGCAGCTCTCGACGCAGTCACGCGACCTCGCCGGCCAGTTCGACCGCTTCCTCGGCGAGGTCAGGGCTGCGTAAGAAGAGCCGGCGTCATCTCAGGCGGCGGCCCTTGCCATCGTGCGTTTACGTCCCAGGTTGATGAAGGGCATTTCGACCAGGCGCCACATCAGCCAGGCCGCGGGTGTCGTGATCAACAGCGCGCCCAGGAACAGCGACGCAGCGCGGAAGAATGGCAGCTGCTCGGACGGCAGCAGACGGCCCACGATCCCAAGTCCGATGACGTGCAAAAGATAGAAGCTGTATGATATTTGCCCGTAGAACCGGGCGATATCGACATCGAAGGGCCGCAGCACGCCGAGCTTGCGGGGGCCGAAGGCCGCAAGACAAACCAGCACGGATGCGCACAGCGTTTCGAATGCGATCGTAACTGCGGTCTGCTTGCGAACCGCGACGATCACCATCACGATGAGCGCAGCGGTGGCGACAAGCGTTGCCCGAGACGAGTGCGATGCCCTGCTCAGCGTGGCCCCGCCCGCTTGCAGGAGCAGGCCGACGACGAAGGCATAGAGCGGCGCAAGATTGGTGAATCCGCCCAGCAGGTGGACATAGGGGCCCCAGGACGAGATTGCGACGAGAATGCCGACGAGGATCCACACCGGCGTCGCTCCATGCCGCCTCAGCACGGCGTGGGATATGAGGATCAACGGAACCGCGACACACTCCACCGTGAGGGACCACATCACGCCGTTGATGTCGCTCTTGATGAGAAGCGCGTTGAGGATGACGTTGAGCGGGTCGAAAGAAGGCTGGAAGCCCGTATAGAAACCCAGACTCTGATAGGCCAATGTCAGCGACAGCACGGTTGCGATTGCAGCCGGCAGCAGCCTGAATAGCCGGTGACGCACGAAAGTGACCGGATCAGGATCGCGATCCAGCGATCGCGCGAGCAGGAAGCCGCTCAGCACGAAGAAGACGACGACCGGCGCCATTCCGGTGGCGATCATATCCCAGGATTGCATGCAGGCGTGGAACGCGAGCACCGAGATAGCCGCATACCCACGTATGGCCTCAAGCCGCGGCAGAAACGCTGGATTCCGACCTGCTTCCATGGCGCTGACGGTTAACCCAGCAGATCGATCACGGCAACAGCGCCCAGGACAGCGAGGCGCCTTAATACGGCGGCGCCTTGCGCGCGCGCTGCGCTTTCGCCGCTTCGATCCACCAGGTGAGATCGTCGGCAAAGCGCGGGAACGAGCGCTCCAGCGCCTTGCCGCCCTCGCCAATCGGCTCGCTCTCGGCGGACAGCGTTTGCGCGATTGGCCCCACGCCGATGGTGCTCGAGACGACCACCATGCCCATCTCCGACAGGATGCCGTGCCAGGCCGTCGAGGCGCGCGCGCCCGACAGGCGCCCGGCGGAATAGCTCACGATCGCTGCCGGTCGCCAGAACCACTCTTCGAGAAAATGGTCGGTGAGGTTCTTCAGGCCGGGCTGGATGCCCCAATTATATTCACCTGTGACGAAGACGAAGCCGTCAGCGCCGCGGATCTGCCCCGCCAGCTTCTCCAGCGCCTCGGGCGCCGCCCCCTTGGGATATTCCTTGTACATGCGGTCGAGCATCGGCAGGCCGATCGCCTTGGCGTCGATGAACTCGACCTCCTCGCCACGCTGGCGCAGGCGATCGATGACGAAATTCGCAAGGCGGATGCCCATGCGGTCGGAACGGTAGGACCCGTAGAGGACGAGAATGCGGTTGCTCATGGCGGCAGGCTAGCACGAAATGGCCGGGCAGGTCCCCACGATTTGCCGCGCTATCGTTTTCGCCCGAATTCAAGCGTCTGCGACGGCGTCTCGCCGAACTGGTCGCGGTAACTTCGCGAGAAATCGGACAGATGCCAGAAGCCGTATGCCAGTGCCACGGCCTTCACGCTCTCGGCGCCGGCGAGCAGCCGCTGACGCACCAACCACAGGCGGCGCAGGCGCAAATAGCGGTGCAGGCTCATGCCACGATAGCGCTGGACCACGTTATGCATGGTGCGAACCGACAGCCCGAGCTTGCGCGCGACCTCCTCGCTGTAGATGGGTTGAGCCAGGTCGTCGGACAGCAACGCGCGGATCTCCTGGAAAATCCTGAAATTCCGCTCGTCATTGGGCCACTGCGTCCAGCGCACCGGAACGATGTCGGCGATCGCCGCGTCCACCGCGCCGATCACGGATTCCCGCATGGCCGTCGCCTTCAGCGACACTTCCGCGGGGGCGGTCGGCTCGGATGCCGCCGCCAGGACCGCCGTCACGGTTCGCCGCAACCGATGCAGGGCCACGGTGCTGGTCTCGAACAGTTGGAAGCTCGACCTTGTTTCCGGCCAGCCGCGGTCCTTCACCTCGGGCCGGAACACGATCGATGCAATCTGCCGTTGCACCTCCTCGATGGTGTTGTAGGCCGCACCGCTACCACCCATGACGATGACGGAGCGATCTCGCTGCGCACCGTTGAAGCGAATTGGCACGTCGAGATCGTCCATCGCGAATCCGACCGCGGTGCAATCAGCGACCAGCTGTGCATCGACCGCGCGCGGAAAGGCGCGGGTGACGTTCACGTCGCAGCCGGGCAGACGCAGGATGATTTGCTCGGCGGAAATCCTTCGCACGAACGGCGTGAACTCGTAGTTCAGACCACGGATTCCATTTCGAAATTCATCGACGTCCGAAAAGCGAAATATCTTTGGCGCCAAGCCAGGCGCATCATCAATATTTGTCATGACAAAATGAAAAGCAGCGCCGCCAAGCGACGCGCATCCGGCACAACACCGGACTGTTTTTCTCCTTCGAATACCCCGCCAGGACCGAAAGAATCGTCCTCGCCCGCTCACCAGTTGGCGAGTGCTCAATCGAAAGAACAAGCGAACGTTGGTGCCCTGCCGAATTTCGATAGCGTTTCCACTGAGGCAAAGGGTGCAGTGATACCCCGGCAGCGCGATGTGGAAATTCCAAATTAACGTCTGTCGGGCGCAATGACGGGTATTGGATCGTCGAATTTTATTTCAGTTCAGGCCCTGCCATGTTGGCAAATTCGCCTGCCGGTATTCTTGTCGAATTGGAAGACGCGGTCGCAGCGTGCCCGCCGGAGCGATGCGCGCGCATTCTCGCCGGCATCATCAACCTCCTCATCGCGGCCCCGGACCGGCCGCAGGAATTGCTCGCGGCTGTGGCGGACGGCGTCTTGCTGCGCCTGATCGAGCGAGTCGCGACCGACGCGCTGGTCCAGCTCAGTGCGGCGCTTGCCGCGCTTGCAGTGGCCCCACCCGAAACGTTGCGACGTCTTGCCATGCACGACAACCCGGACGTGGCGTGTCCCGTCCTGCTCAAATCGCAGGTACTCGCCACGACCGATCTGGCGGCGATCGCGGCCTCCTGCGGCGAGCGGCAGCAGCGCGCGATCGCAGCCCGCGACTGTATCGAGCCTGACGTGACCTTGGTGCTGATCAAGCGCGGCGCCCCGATCTGCCTTGCGCTGATCGAGAACCCCGGAACAAAATTCTCCGATGCGGCCTATGCCGCACTGATCGCCCGGTCCGACCGTGACGGCGGGATTGCGAAAGCGCTGGTGCTCCGCCCCGGTACACCCGATCCGGTCGTGCGCAGGCTACTCGGCTCCCCGCCAGGCAAGACGGCGCCGGCCAGGCCCACCGCATCGTCCGTCCGCTCTGCGCAGGGCGCCGCGCCCGCCCTTCAGAAGCTGCCCGGCCCGGACGAGTATGCGCGCGCAAGACCCGAGATCGTCGCGCTCAACCGCCTCGGCAAGCTCAACGATTCTACGGTCAACCGTTTCGCAATCCGCGGCGAGACCGCCAATCTGTTCACCGCCTTGTCGGTGCTCTCAGGGGCACCGATCGAGATCGTTGAGCATGTCATGATTGACGAGGATTGCGAGGGACTGGTCATGGCCTGCCGCGCCTCGCGCCTGAACTGGGCGACCACGCTTGCGATCCTGAGCAACCGCAGCGGCGCGCGGCTCTCATTCGCCCAGCGCGAACGCGCGCAGCACATCTTCGAAACGCTTCTGTTGTCGACCAGCCAGTGGACGGTGCGCTGGGGAGAAATCGTAACCACCACCAGCAAAAGCGATCCGGGACATCGCTGCGCGAGAATGGGGAATAGACGATGAAATTAAGTGGCCGCAAGAATGCTCGCGTGAAAATGGACCACCGCTACCCCGTCAATTTGATGGGTTCGGACGGCACCTGGCGACGCAGCTGCATCCTGCTCGACGTGTCGCAAACAGGCGCCAAGATCGAGGTCGAGGGTACACTCGACGTGCTGCAAGCCAAGGAATTTTTCATGGTGCTGTCGTCGACGGGGCTCGCCTACCGGCGCTGCGAACTGGTCTGGATCGACGGCACCGTGGCCGGCGTACACTTCATCGACGGGGATCGCAGAAAGAAATCGGCGAACGCAGCCGCGCAGAGCAAATAGGCAAAATCGGCTCAAGGCATCGTCGAGCCAGCTCGTCTTCACCATCTTCGAGGTCTTCCGTGCGGAACGCGCGAACCATCCCCGCCCCCATCAAGCGGGACGACAGCATCGAGACGGCGCAACCGGCGCGGCCCCTCGTGCACGTGCTGGCCGATTCCTCCGACAAATTATCGGGCATCTGCGCAGCGCTTGGGCCGCGATTCGCCGTGGCGGGCGAACGGCTCGACGCGGGAGCCAAGCTGTCGCAAGTGCCGTCCGCGGTCGTCATCCGCGCGGAACTGCGTGACGTCGACAACATCGCGGCCATCAAGAAGCGGGCGGCGAAACTGGCAAAGGCGACGAAGCGCATCTTCCTCGTCGAGCATGCCTGCCACGTCTGCATCTCGCAAGCCTACGCGCTCGGCGCAACGCTCGTCCTTCCCGGGCCGCTCAACAAGACCACACTGCTAGCCGCTCTGGGTGACCCAGCCGGGCCGGCAGCGCCTGCATCGAGCAGATCGACGCAGCTCGACAACGCCGTCGAGACCGCCGCGACGGCGATTGCATCGATGTTCACGTCCGTCACCCTCGGCCAGCCGCTCGATGTCGATGGTACCAAGGAGGCCGGCCGCAAGATCGCTGATCGCATCACTCAGCATGGACTGTCGGAGTGGCTCACAACGGTACGGCGCCATCACGAGGGAACCTACCAGCACTGCCTGCTGGTGACCGGCGTCACCATCGACTTCGGCTTAAGCCTCGGCGTCGGCCGAACCGATCTGGAGCGCCTCTATGCGGCGGCCATGTTCCATGACATCGGCAAGGCCCAGATTCCGCTCGCTATCCTCGACAAGGCCGGCCGCCTCGATCCGGAGGAGCGCGCATTGATCGAGACGCATCCCGTTGCCGGCTACGATTTTCTGAAGGGACACGACAGGATCTCGCCGGAGATTCTCGATGCCGTCCGGCACCACCACGAATATCTCGACGGCAGCGGCTATCCCGATGCGCTGGCCGGCGAGAGCATCAACGACATCGTGCGCATCCTCACGATCTCGGATATCTTCGCCGCGCTGATCGAGCATAGGAATTACAAGCCGACGATGCCGCGCGCGGAGGCCTATCATGTTCTCTGCGGGATGACCGAGAAGCTGGAGAAGCCCCTGGTGAGGGCTTTCAAAGCAGTCGCACTCTCGCGATGAGCGCGCGCCAAACCAGCGGGCCGGAATGATTTCGGGGGTCCGCTTAGTGCGTAGCCCGGTATTTGATGCGGCGCGGAATCGAGCGGCAGGCCAGTCCTTCGGCAAGCAGCTTCATATCCTCGCGCCGGCCACTGCGGACCAGCCTGCTGAACTCTTCAGGAGTAAAAGGAAGACTGGGATCATCATCGATCGGGCCGCGCATGCGCGGGCCGAAGAACCATCGAACCAGGCTAGCTAGCCGCCGCATGTCAATTCCCTCGCGCCAGCAACAAACCTTTCAGTCCGTGTATTGTTCCTCCTGCACGCCAGGGATTGCAAGAGGCCGCAACGAGTCCGCACGAAAAATTTCGTGAGGAAATATCCTCCTCCGGCCTCTCCACTTCAGTCGGCGAAGCCGACATAGCGCACGAACTCGTCGTTGTTCTCGCGATCCGAACGAACGGCGTTCGCGGCAAAGTTGTCGTCGGGATAACCCATCGCGACGCAAGTCATGATGACCTCGTCTTCAGGAATCCCTGCGACCTCGCGCACGATGTCGGAGCGCATGATGCCCTGCCCGTTGATCACCGAGCCAAGACCGCGGTCCCAGGCCGCGAGCACGATACCATAGCAGAGTGCGCCGAGATCGAAATGGCAGACCGCGCCGGGATCGAGCACGCGATCATAGGTCAGCACCAGCGAGACCGGCGCGTCGAACTGGCGAAAGCCGCGCAGCACCCAGTCCTGCCGCATCGGCTTGTCCTCGCGCGCGATTCCCATCGCGCCGAACAATTTCTTGGCGATGTCGACCTGGCGCGTTCGGTGAACGCCCTGGTATTCGCCGTGGCTGACGATGTCGCGCTTGACCTTGGCACCTCCAAGCATCTCTTCCATGTTGCGGCGGCGCACCTGTTCGAGCGGCACGCCGGTGAGCACATGGACGTGCCATGGCTGGGTGTTCATCGACGATGGTGCGCGCTTGGCACTCTCGATGATCGCCTCGACCACGGCGCGCGGCACCGGCTCGTTCCTGAAACCGCGCACGCTGCGGCGCGACTGGACCAGCGTTTCGAATTCCACCTCAAAGACCTCCCTGCCCTCTTCCGGCGCGCTGCAGGGCGACCGGTTGCCGATGCTGCGCGCGAAATCTATGCTAACGGCCAGGCAAGACCAAGAACCTCGTGAGGACCCGATCATGGCCGTCCCGCTCGATCCCGTCATCGCAGAGATCATTCCGACGTTGCCGCTGCGCGATCCCGCGACGATGACGCCCCGGAGCGCTCGCGATTCGTTGCGCGCACTCGCTGCCTCCCGCGCCGCCGTGCCGCCTCCGCCCGTCGATGTCGTGCACGATATCAAGGTGAAGGGGGGCGCCGGTCCGCTCGATGCGCGCCTCTACCGTCTCGGCAGTGCGCCCGCTCCCACCGTGGTGTTCTGCCATGGCGGCGGCTGGGTCGCGGGCGACCTCGAGACCCATGACCGGCAGGCGCGCAATCTGGCGATCGAGACCGGCGCGGTCGTGGTATCAGTCGACTATCGCCGCCCGCCGGAGACGCGCTTTCCCGGCGCCTTCGAGGACGCCTTCGCAGCGGCGAGCGACGTATTCGACCGCGTCGCGGAATTCGGCGGCGACGCACGGCGTCTGGGCGTTGCCGGTGACAGCGCCGGCGGCAACCTCGCCGCTGCGACCGCGATCGCTTGCCGCGACGCGGGCATCAAGCTCGCAGCGCAGCTGCTGGTCTATCCCGTGACCGACGTCGTCGGCCTCTATGCGGACGCACGCGAGAACGCGGGCTTTCCGTCACGCGCGGAAAACGCCGAGGGCTACTTCCTCTCCCGCGCGGTCATGGAATGGTTTGCCGGCCACTATCTCGCCGAGCCAAGTCACGCCGCCGATTGGCGAGTCTCGCCACTGCGGGCTGCCACGCTGGCAGGCCTCGCACCTGCGGTCGTGACGACGGCCTGGTTCGACCCGCTGCGTGACGAAGGCGCAGCCTATGCGAAGGCGCTGGAAGCTGCCGGCGTGCGGGTCAAGCGTCATGAGGGCGCCGGGCTGATCCACGGCTATTTCGGGCTGGGCGAGGCTTCCGACGTCGCGCGCGCCGAGGCGCAGCGCGCGCGCGCTGATTTCAGGACGTTGCTGGCGCTCGGGTCCTGATCGCATTGCTGAAAAAATGAGCGGCACACGGTTGCCCCTGCTTGATTGCGCCACGATTCCGGGTTCCAATCCGCGCTGCCAATTTTTTGGTTTTAGGGAGACACCTATGATCAAGCGGATTTTCCTGGCTGCGATCGTTGCCACCTTCGCAGCCGGTTCGGCGCTGGCGGACGACACCTGCGAGAGCAAGGCCGTCGGCAAGGATGGCAAGGCGCTCGCCGGCGCCGCCAAGACCTCGTTCATGAAGAAGTGCAAGGAGGACGCCTGCGCGCCCAAGGCTGTCGGCTCTGACGGCAAGCCGCTCGCCGGCGCCGCCAAGAACAGCTTCATGAAGAAGTGCGAGATGGGCGCCTAGCGCCTGCGCATTCGCGACCTCTCGAGCGAGCGACCAGCAAACGAACGACGCCACGGCCGGGCTCGTCCCGGCCATTCTCGTTCTGATTTCCCAAAAAGGAGAGATGAAACACTTTCGCCACCTGGGCGCGCACGACAACCCTAGACAGAAAGCCTCCGCTGACGGATCATGGAGTGCTGAGCGAACCGGGGCGCATCGACGAGGCTTCTAGCAAAGGGTGGTCGAGATGTGGCAATTTGGAGTACGTAATCAGATCATGGCGACCGTGAGCTTGCTGTTCGCGCTGCTCATCAGTCTCGAAGCCGCAAACGCGAGGGGCCCCGGTCTGCCCAACGTCATGGTTCTGGCAACCGGCGGCACCATCGCCGGCACCGGCGCAAGCAGCACAACCGTCGTCGGCTACACCGCAGCCACGGTGGGCATCGACACCCTCCTGAACGCCGTCCCCGAGCTGAAGACGGTGGCCAACGTCAAGGGCGAGCAGGTCTTCCAGATCGCCAGCGAGAACATGAACAATGACTACTGGCTCAAGCTTGCAAAGCGCGTCAACACGCTGCTCGCGCAAGACGACGTCGACGGGATCGTGATCACGCACGGCACCGATACGATCGAGGAAACCAGCTATTTTCTGGACCTCGTCGTCAAGAGCAGGAAACCTGTCGTCGTCGTCGGCGCAATGCGACCATCGACGGCGATCAGCGCGGATGGACCGATCAACCTCTACAATGCGGTGATCCTCGCAGGCAGTGAGGAGGCGGTCGGCAAGGGCGTGCTCGTGTCCCTCAACGACCAGATCAACGCGGCGCGCGAGGTGACGAAGACCAACACATCGACGGCAGACACCTTCCGCACGCCGGAACTCGGCTTTCTCGGTTACATGCAGGGCAACAAGCCGTACTTCTATCGTCAATCCACGCGCCGGAACACGGCGGATTCGGAATTCGACGTCACCAACCTCGATAGCCTGCCGCAGGTCGATATTGTCTACGGCTACGCCAACATGAACCGGGTCGCGGTCGACGCCTTTGTCGCCGCGGGCGCCAAGGGGATCGTGCATGCCGGCGTGGGTGATGGCAGCCTTGCCCGGCCCGCGGTCGAGCCGGCGCTCGACGAGGCCCACAAGAAAGGTGTCGCGATCGTTCGCAGCAGCCGTGTCGGCAACGGCATCGTCGCGCGCAATGGGGAAGCCAAGGACGACGAACACGACTTCATCGTCTCGGATACGCTCAATCCTCAGAAGGCGCGGATCCTGCTGATGCTGGCGCTGACCAAGACGAGCGACACCAAGGAGATCCAGCGGATGTTCTACACTTATTAGAGCATCCACCGATCGAACCTGAGCCATCGCGCGCTTTTCGAGGAAGGCTAGCGCTACGGATGGAAGCATCAAGCTGCGGTGCGAAATGCTAGCTCCGCAGCCCCGGCGCTTCCTGCCCGGTGCGCGCGACGTATTCCGTGTAGCCGCCGCCATATTGGTGGATGCCCTCGGGCGTCAGCTCGAGCACGCGGTTCGACAAGGTCGCGAGGAAGTGGCGATCATGCGAGACGAACAGCATGGTGCCTTCGAAATCCGACAGCGCGGTGATCAGCATCTCCTTGGTGGCGAGGTCGAGATGGTTGGTCGGCTCGTCCAGCACCAGGAAGTTCGGCGGATCGAACAGCATCTTCGCCATCACCAGCCGCGCCTTCTCGCCGCCTGACAGCACGCGGCAGCGCTTCTCGACGTCGTCGCCCGAGAAGCCGAAGCAGCCGGCCAGCGCGCGCAAGGAGCCCTGCCCCGCGGTCGGAAACTGGTCTTCCAGCGACTGGAACACGGTGCGCTCGCCATCGAGCAGATCCATCGCGTGCTGTGCGAAATAGCCCATCTTGACGCTGCCGCCGAGCGCCACGGTGCCCTCGTCCGGCTCGCTTGCACCCGCGACGAGCTTGAGCAGCGTCGACTTGCCGGCGCCGTTGACGCCCATCACGCACCAGCGCTCCTTGCGGCGGATCATGAAGTCGAGACCGTCATAGATCCGCTTGTTGCCGTAGCCCTTGAACACCTTCTTCAGGGCAACGACGTCCTCGCCTGACCGCGGCGCCGGCGGGAAGTCGAATGCAATGCTCTGACGTCGGCGCGGCGGCTCGACCCGCTCGATCTTGTCGAGTTTCTTCACCCGGCTCTGCACCTGCGCGGCATGCGAGGCGCGCGCCTTGAAGCGCTCGATGAACTTGATCTCCTTCGCGAGCATCGCCTGCTGGCGTTCGAACTGCGCCTGCTGCTGCTTCTCGTTCAGCGCGCGCTGCTGCTCGTAGAATTCGTAATTTCCGGTGTAGGTGGTGAGCGAACCGGAGTCGATCTCGACCACTTTCGAGATCACGCGGTTGATGAACTCGCGGTCATGCGAGGTCATCAGGAGCGTGCCTTCGTAATCGTGCAAAAACTTCTCCAGCCAGATCAGGCTTTCAAGATCGAGATGGTTGCTCGGCTCGTCGAGCAGCATCACGTCGGGACGCATCAGCAGAATACGGGCCAGCGCCACGCGCATCTTCCACCCGCCGGAGAGCTTGCCGACGTCGCCGTCCATCATCTCCTGGCTGAAGCCGAGGCCGGACAGCGCCTCGCGCGCCCGGCCGTCGAGCGCGTAACCGTCGAGCTCCTCGAAGGCGTGCTGCACCTCGCCATATCTAGCGATGATCTCGTCCATCTGGTCGGCCTTGTCAGGGTCGGCCATGGCGGCCTCGAGCTCGCGCAGTTCGGCCGCGACCTCGCTGACGGGACCTGCGCCATTCATCACCTCGGCCACGGCACTGCGGCCAGACATCTCGCCGACGTCCTGGTTGAAGTACCCGATGGTGATGCCGCGATCGGTCGAGACCTGCCCCTCATCTGGCAGTTCCTCACCGGCGATCATCCGAAACAGCGTGGTCTTTCCGGCGCCATTGGGGCCGACGAGGCCGATCTTCTCGCCTTTGTTGAGGGCGGCGGAAGCTTCGATGAACAGGATCTGGTGGCCGGCTTGCTTGCTGACGTTGTCGAGGCGGATCATGGGGTTCTTTTGGGGGAATTTTGCGTTGCAGCGTCATAGGGCATGCCGGCCCCCAGGGGAAGCCCGGCGGGGTACGGATTCCCCGCCGAAAGACGCGAAATTCCTGCAATCCGGCCCGTGGCTTAGGCCTTGTAGACCTCGACCGTCTGCATCATCCCCATCTCCTCATGATTCATCATGTGGCAGTGGAGCATGAACACGCCGGTGAAATCGAGGAAGCGCGAACGGAACACGACCTCGCCGCCCTTGCGCTCGACGATGACGGAATCCCGCCATTCCGGCGTCGGCAGTGCCTTGCCGTTGACGGAGACCACCTGGAACGGGTTGGTGTGGATATGGAAGACGTGGTCGTCATGCTCATGCGTGTTGACGATGGTCCATTCCTCCACCGCGCCCAACTTGACCCTCTGATCGATCCTGCCGGGATCGAACTTCTTGCCGTCGATGAAGAAGCTGAACTCCTGCCAATGGCCGGCGGCATCGGCTTCCGGCGCGGTCGCAGACAGCACCACCTTGCGGCGATTGGTGATCTCGCTGTCCTTGATGCTCGCAAGCGGTGGCGTCGGCAGAGCAGCCGGCAGCTTCATCTCCATCGGTGCGCCCGACACCACGACCCGCGCCAGCGGTCCGACCGGTGACGGATGGCCCTGGTCGTAGGGCGCCGCGTTGAACGCATAGGTGCCCGGGGCGCCGGCCTTCACCAGAATATCCGCGCGCTGGCCGGGCGCGATGAGGAGCTGCTTTAAAGGCTGCACCGCGCCGAGCTGGATGCCGTCATAGGCGATCGCATGGAGATCGTGCTTCTCGAGATCGAGCAGCATGTCGTCCTGATAGGCCGCATTGAGGATGCGCCAGCGCTGCACCTCGCCGGGGCGCATCTCGATCACGGGCCGGCGCTGGCCGTTGATGGCGAGGAAGCGCGTCGCCGTTTCCGGGAACAGCGTCTCGAAATCCTCCACCATGCCGTTGTCATCGAAGACGACCTGGGTCAGCACCATCAGCCGCTCGCGCGCGGAGGTGATTTCAGGCACGCCGGCGAAATCACCCTCGACGATGAGGGCGCCGACCATGCCGCTCGACATCTGGATGTCGGCGCTGCCGTGGTGGTGCGGATGATACCAATAGGTGCCGCTGGTGTGATCGGCCGGCAGCGCGATCTCGATGTTGTAGCTGTGGCCCGGCGCCATCGAGCGCATGACGTTGTCGGCGATCCCGCTCGGGCTCGCATGCGCGCCATGGAAATGGAAATTGGTGTTGTTGAACTGGTGCGGATGGCTGATGTCGGCAGGCAAGCCGTCGCGGTTCGGCGGCAGATCGTTGATCAGCTTGATCCGCAGCGTCTCGCCGGGCTTCATGCGCAAGGTCGGTCCGGGACTGCCGCCCTCATAGGACCTGACATAGAGCCGGACGCCGCCGATCCGGCGATAGGCGTAGGCGCAGCGCAGAGTCGTGCTCAGCACGCCGCCCACCGACCTGCGGACCTCGGGCTCCACCAACACCTGATCCATCGCCGGAACCTCCGCTTCCGGCACAATGCCCATGGTCGGCGACATGCCGGCGGTGTGGGATACGGCCCCATGCTCGTGCATAGCATGCTGGGCTCTCGCCGTTCCTGCGATCAGCGACAGTGCCCCGGCTGCGCCGATCAATTGCCGTCGCGACAGCAGCGGAGCAGTCTCGTCAGCTGAGCCGTCGTTCCGATCGTGCTGCATGAGTTCGCGCTCCCGTTGAGTTGCGAACCGTCTTATTCGATTCGACTGCAAATCAGTGGGGAGAAACGCGACTTCTCAATCCGGGCACGCGCGCAGCGTGCGACGTCTTCATCGGATAGTAACGTCCTGCCCGTTTCTATGTCTGCGTGACGAATCATGATAGGTGCGGACCAGCGCCGGTGCGTACCTATGGTTGCGATGCCGTCAGCATCGTGCCACTATAGACCTCGTACAGGGATGAGATCATGCGGCCTTCGCGACGCGAGTTCGTGAAGTGGATATCGGCGGGCGGCATCTCGGTCAGCATGTCGCATCTCGCGGCGGCGGCCAATGCGCCGTTTGCGGCTCACGAGACGCTTCCCGGACGCGGCAATTTCAATCCCGCGACGAAGGGCACTGGCCGCGTCGATGGCGTCGCAAAGGTCACCGGCGCAAAGCTCTACGCCTCGGACTTCCGTGCCAACGACATGCCGGGCTGGCCCCAAACCACCTCGCACGCGATCCTGGTGCGCGCCAATGACGCCACGCACGTCTATACCGGCATGGACCTCGGCCGCCTCGGCGGCGCGCTGAAGCCGTCCGTCATCGTGACAGCGGCGGATCTCGACCGCATCGGCACCGAGGTGCCGGAGTTCTACGCCGGCGATCTGTTCTGCCCGCCCGGCAAGACGCCGCTTTATTTGGGCCAACCGGTCGCGCTCTTGATCTTCGAAAAGTTCGACGCCTTCGACCAGGCCCGCCTGGTGCTGCGCGACGGCACTTTTGTCAAATTCGGCGAGGAGACCGGCCCCGTGGCCGCGCCCGATTACGGCTCCTACCGCTTCACCCGTGTTGCCGGCCCCTCGCCCGACAAGCCTGACGTTTATTCACCGATCCAGGCTGGCTGGGTCTCGCCGAAGAAGGTGCAGAACGCCGCCCTTCCGGTGTGGTCGCCGCTCGCCAAGGAGATGCCGGCCGACTACGTCAAGGCCGCCAAGCTCGGCGATCAGATCCGCGCTGAGCTCGCCGCCGACAACACCTCCATGCTCGTGCTCGACCGCGAGTTCGAGACGCAATCGGTCGATCCGATGTTCCTGGAGCCGGAATGCGGCCTCGCCTGGTACGCAGGCAAGGGCGGCAATCTCGAGCTGGTGCTCGGCGTGCAGTCGCCATACGAAGCCGCGGAATCGCTTGCGCATTTGCTGGCTAAGGCGCACGCGCCCTACAAGCCCTCACATATCAACGCGCAGTTCGCCCATGTCGGCGGCGGCTTTGGCGGCCGCGACCATACGCCGTTCATCCTCTATGTCGCGCTCGCCGCGATCTGCTTCCCGGGCAAGCCGGTGCGGCTCGCACATGACCGCTACCAGCAATTCCAGGGCGGCATCAAACGCCACCCGATCAAAATGCGCTCGCGCATCGGCGTCGACCGGACAACCGGCCTGATCAAGGCCTTCGCCGCCGATCACGTGCTGGATGGCGGCGGGCTGCAGAACTTCTCCGCCAACGTTGCAGTGGTCGCCGCCACAGGCGCGATCGGCATCTACGACATTCCCAAGGTCGACGTCACCACGACCGCGCTGCATTCGCGCGGCGTCACGGCCGGCTCGATGCGCGGCTACGGCACGCTGCAGACCATGACGGCGCTCGAAGCGCTGATCGATGAAGCGGCCTCCGAGCTCAAGCTCGATCCCATCGAATTCCGCCGCCGCAATGCGCTGAAGCAGAACGGCCGGACCATGACCGGCAACCCCTATATCGTCTCGGTGCGCACGCCCGAAATTCTCGATCATCTGGAAAAGCACCCGATCTGGCAACAGCGTGCCCAGTTCAGGCAAACCACGGGCGACCGCCTGGTCGGGACCGGTGTCGCCTGCGTCACCAAGGATTACGGCTCCGGCGCGGATTGCTCGCTCGGTCGTGTCGAGCTCGGCGCCGACGGCAAGATCGCGATCTTCTGCGACCATGTCGAGATGGGCAACGGCATCGGCACGGCGCTCGCGAACCGCGTCGCGGGTCATCTCGGCGCCGTCGCCGACGAGGTCTCGGTCGCGCGCGTCGACAGCTACGACGTGCTCGGCCTGGTAACGTCAGGCGATCCCTACACGATGGACCAGAAGACGCAGGATGCTGCAGAGCGCAATCCGCGCTGGGTCCCGTCGATCTCCTCGGCGACCTCGGCCTCGATCGGCGCCCATGTCGGCACACACTCGTCATCCGAGGCTGCCCGCGTGATCTTCCGCTTCGGGCTGTGGCCCGCCGCGCTGGAGCTGTGGCGCATTCCGAAGACGGACCCGCGCGCCAGTCAATCGGCGCATGCGAGCTGGCAGAACGGCCAGCTCAAGATGCCCGGCCTCGCGCCGCTGGCGCTGACCACCCTCGCCGCAGCCGCGCATGCGCGCGGCTTCGTCACCGGCGCGGTCGCGCATAGCTTTTCGCGCTGGGCCTGGTCGCGCGCGCGCTTCCCTCTGTTCGGCGAGCAGTACCGCGCCGAGATCGACGCGCTCGCGATCCGCCGCGGCAACGGCAAGTTCGAACGCATCAACCGCTCAAGCGTCACATTTCCGCCGACCGACAACAACCGCATCGGCACCGCCTATACCTCGATGTGCGGCACGCTGGTCCGCGTCGAGATCGAGCGCGCAACAGGCGCGATCCGCATCGCCAAGGCCTACAGCGTGTTCGAATGCGGCACCGCGCTGGTCCCTGAAGTGGTGATCGGCCAGTCCCATGGCGGCTTCGCCATGGGCGTCGGCTACGCGCTACTCGAATCGCTGCCGCCGTTCGAGGGCGGCCCCGGCAATGGCGAATGGAACCTCGGCCGCTATCTCGTCGCACGCGGCTCCGACCTGCCGCTGCGCGATCTCGAGATCGAGATGCTGAAGCCGCTCACCCCGGACGAAGCCCCCAAAGGCATGGCGGAGGTCGTGATGATCCCGATCGTGCCGGCGCTGATCAACGCCATTCATGACGCCACCGGTCATCGTTTCCGCGCGCTGCCGGTGACTGCAAGCCTCTTGAAGGGAGTGTTGGCGTGACCACCCTCAGCCTCACTATCAACGGCCACAAGCACGGCCCGATCGACGTCCGCGACGATCTCTCGATGAACGATTTCCTGCGCGAGATGCTCGGCATGACCGGCACCAAGTTCGGCTGCGGCGCTGCGCAATGCCTGAGCTGCGCCATCATCGTCGACGAGCCGGATGGCTCGAGCTACACAAGCCCTACCTGCATCGCGCCGGCCGTGAATTTCGACGGCAAGTCGATCCGTACCGTCGAGGGCCACGCCAAAGACGGCCAGCTGTCGGCCCTGCAACAGGCCTTCATCGATCACTTCGCCTTCCAGTGCGGCTATTGCACCGCCGGCTTCCTTGGCGAGGGCCAGGTGCTGCTCGAACGTCTTTCGCGCGCGCCTGTCGTCCGCGAAGCGCTGGAGCAGACCATTGCGGATGCGCTCGACGGGCATCTGTGCCGCTGCACCGGCTACATCAAATATCACGAGGCGGTGCGCGATGTGATCCTTGCCGATGCAAGCCGCTATCTCGTCGCCACCAAATGAGTCCGCCGGGAATGATCAACGCACGGATCAAGATCGCCGTCGTGGTTGCCGCCCTGACGAGCAGCTTCTGCGCAGGCTACGCCGCGTCGGACACCACCAATCACGGCCTCGCCTCGCCCGAAAGCTTTGCCGGCATCACGGATCGCGAACAGCGCTCGGCCGCGATCTTCGCCGAGCTCGGCAGGGTGCTGACGCATCCGCGCTGCACCAACTGCCATCCGGCCGGCGACAGCCCGCACCAGGGCGACACGCCCCACCTCCACCAGCCGCCGGTGACACGCGGCGCCGACGGCCACGGCTCGGCGTCGATGCGTTGCAACACCTGCCACCAGAAGGCCAATTTCGAGCCCGGCCGCATTCCCGGCCATCCCGAATGGCACCTCGCTCCCCGCGAGATGGCCTGGGAAGGCAAGACGGTCGGCGAGATCTGCGAGCAGATCAGGGACCCCGCCCGCAACGGCGGCCGCAAGGTGGAGGATCTGATCGACCATATCGGCAAGGACACCCTTGTCGGCTGGGCCTGGAAGCCCGGCTTCGGCCGCTCGCCCGTCCCGGGCACGCAAGAACAGGCCGGCGCCCTGGTGGAAGCCTGGGTGAAGACGGGAGCCGCGTGCCCCGCGCCGTGACGGGGCCGGCCTCACTTGCATCGTAGGATAATCGTAACCAGTCGCGACCGAGAATGCCGCGCGTTTTGCGTCTCTGGCAGGTTCGTGCGTGAAAGAGAATAGATCGCTTCCACCCGGCAGCCGCGATGAGTGGCTCGATCTCTTGCGCGCGCTGGCGGTCAGCCTCGTGCTGGCCTCGCATGGAAGCTGGTTCTTCGCGCACCCCGAAGAGAGCGTCTTTGCCAATGTCACGGCAACGCTCGGCGTGGAGATCTTCTTCGTCCTCTCCGGATTCCTGGTCGGCGGCATCCTGTTCGAGCAGGTCATGTCGGGTGCGTCCTGGCACAACCTGCTTCCGACCTTTTGGGCCCGCCGCTGGATACGGACATTGCCGAGCTACTACCTGTTCCTCGGCCTCAACATCCTCATCTACCAGCGTTCGGGACTGCCGCCGCTGGCGCCTTACTTCGCGTTCCTGCAAAACTTCGCGCATCCCATTCCGGCGTTCTTTCCGGAGTCCTGGAGCCTCGCCATCGAGGAGCTGTTCTATCTGTTCTTCCCGCTGATCGTGATGGCGTTCGGCAAGCTGCACGGTCGCTCGATCAGAACCTTCATCGCGGCGGGTGCCTTCGTCTTCCTGATCTCTCTCGCCACACGAATCGGCGCCGTCATCCTGTTCGAGCCGACGATGGAGACTGGAATCAGGAAGGTCGCGATCTTCAGGCTCGATGCCATCATGACCGGCGTGTTCGCCTATATCGCGATGAAGTGGATCAGGCCGTCACACAAGCCGGCACTTCTCATGGCGGGCCTGGTCGTCCTTGCGTTCTCGATCGTCATTCTGGCGAAGCCTCAAGCGGAGCTGGATCACAGCTTCTTCGCCAGAACATTCCTGTTCAACCTCCTGCAGCTGTCGGTCGCCCTGCTCATCATCGCAGGCATCGGTCGAATTCAGCTCCCCTACGGGGCGGCGGCCGGTGTGACCGCCTTATCGAAATGGTCTTACTCGCTGTATCTGGTCAACCTTCCCGTCATCATCGTGATCCATTCGTTCTGGCGACTGCAGCCGCACGCCTCAGTGGCGACGCTCATGTCAGCCGTTCTCTATGCGAGCATCTGCCTGGTCCTCGCCGCCGGGCTTTACCATTATTTCGAACGGCCGATTCTGAGCTGGCGGGATCGAAAGACCCTGGGCAGATCATCAGACATGCTGCGTTCCGAACTGCGCTCTTGAAACCACCCTTCGGGTGATGCGCGCTTCAACCGGTCGCACTCAGATTCGATGGAGCCGCGATCATGGTCTTGAACAGGTGGAGACGTTCCTCGATGAGGCGTTCGTATTCGTCGAGCGTTATGGACCGATCGTCCGCGCGAAGCAGACCGCGAGAGACCGGCACCAGAAGATCGCCCAACTGAGAGCCCCGCAATGCATCCAATGCGGCTGCATCTCCACCTTGCGGCCCGAGCCCTGGAGCTAGGATGATGGCATTCGGTAGCAGACTACGAAGCCGCTTTCCTTCCTGCGGAACTGTTGCGCCTATCACAGCACCGACTGGATTAAGGCGTCCGCCTTGAAAGCAATCCTTGCCGACCGTCGCGATCAAATCAGCGAGCCGATCCGAAATGAAGCGATTTCCCGCCATGCGATCTTGCAACCAGCCTGCGCCGGGATTTGAGGTGCGACATAAGACAAACAAGCCCTTGCCAAATCTGCGAACACAATCGAGGAATGGCTCCAACGTGTCTGGTCCCATCATTGGATTGACCGTCAGGCAGTCCGCCTCGAAGTCGCCGCTGCCACCGGCAGAGCCAGGTGTGAGATAGGCCCGGGCATACGCGGCTGCGGTTGAACCGATGTCGCCGCGCTTCGCATCGAGAATCACGCCCAAGCCCGCGCTACGGGCCCGCTTCATCGCCAATGACAGGGCATTGAGACCTGCAAGCCCATAGGCCTCAAAGTAGGCGGACTGGAATTTCACAAAGCCAACCCGACCGATGGTCGTATCCAGGACGAAATCGAGGTACCGGGGCAGCCAATCGGTGCCACTCCCCTCTCGCTCGAAAGCCGCGGGAATATCCGGGAGATAAGGATCGATACCGACGACGATCCCTCCGTTGTTCGACGCATTAGCTTGAACGATGTCGGTCCATGACTCGGCTCGCATTCAATCGCTCTCCGTCCATTGGCAAGAAATAGCCGATCCGTGCCTGGGTGGCCACCGCTGTCGAGGCTTGCTGGACTCTATCTGAGGCGCATATCCTAAAGACAGCTACCGCCCAAAGGGTGCGCGCAGGTCGCTTTCAGCCCCACATGCGATAGCCCTGCCCTCATCGGACCGGATTCAAATGCCCGGGGAATGATTGAGATGGGAGAAGAGAGACATCGTTGATTGTCCGGGTCGCAGGCTTGTTGGGCTGCGCGGCCGGAGCGGCCATGCTTGGCTTCGCGGCGCTGTCGATCGGGATGTCGCTTCTTGAGAACGTCCAGGGAGGCATTCACAGCGACCGGACTCTCGTCGTATTGCTGGGAATCCTGGTGTGCTCAGCAGCAGGCGCCGTGTTGCGGGCGCCAAAGGAGCCGCCCGCCTCATCAAATTGCGGCAGCAGTGACGTCATACTGTCCGCTCCGGACCACGGCGCGACGCACTTGCACGCGCGGCCAAGCGAATGGGAAGCCGCGCTTTGGAAATGCCGGCCTGCACGAAGGGCACGGCTCCCTCTCACCCGCCGCCCTCGCTACTGTTACTGTTGAGATCGGCCCTGCTGGCTGTTGGCGGAGCCGCTATTCTGGCTCGGCGAGGCCGATGGATTGGATCCAGGTGTGCCCGCGGGCGCAGACCCCATGCCGACTGTCCCGGAATTGCTCCCCGCCCCGCCCATGGCTTCGAACACGGACATCCCGTGCGGGCCGATTGTCATGAGCACCGGGTTGCCGTCGCTCGATTTGGCCTGCACGACGAACGACCGGGCAACCACCTTCACATCAGTGAAGCCGGCCTTCTGCAGATCCTGGCGGATCTTCTGAATGGCATCGGCATCCTGCGTTTGACTGTTGTTCTGCGCGGCATCCGCCGGGCTGCGTTGATCGTTGTTGCCAGATGCTGCATCCATCTGCGAGCTGTTGGTGGGAGCAGTCGTTTGCGCAAGCGCGGGCGAGCCGAGGAAGGCCAGCACTGTTGCCAAAGCGAGGGCTGATTTCATGAGCGTTCTCCTTTGTTGAGAGATTCGCCTAACCGTCCTGCAGCCCTGATCGTTCCTAAGAAGTTCAATGGCGCTACCTTGTTGCTGGCGTCACGACTCAGACCGCGCGCATGTGCCCGGCACAAGCTGCCTCGCCTTGCGTCACAGACTCCGATTTTTTGGAACGACGGCGAAGCTCATGCGTCTCTGGGAAAAAGAGCCGCATCCATGTCTTCACCCTTCTCTTCCGCATCGCCCGCGCCCGTGACGGATCGCTGCCCCAAATGCCGCCATCCGCTCAACCTGGCTGACAAGATCTGGAACATCGAAACGGCGCGCTTCATTCGCGTGTACAAGTGCCGATCTTGCGGAGAGTTGGTCTGGGAGGATTGAGGCTGCAAAGCCGCTCGTGCCGACGAAATGTGTGCGTGCCTCGATGCTGACTGCTGACAGGGCGCTGTCAGCAGCGCGAAGGTACGAGGCGGTCGCCGCAAGAGATCCATACGGAACCTCAGGAGATCGCGTGAAATTTGCTTCGACCCCGTCTGATTGCTGCTGACATCAAGGCGCTTGTCAGCTTTTACGAGAACGTGACCGGCAAAACGGCGGAGTGGCTGGCGCCTGTGTTCGCCGAAATAGTCACCCCTTCGGCAACGCTCGCCTTCGGTAGCGTCGACACCGTAGCGCTGTTTCAGGCGGGAAGCGCGGAGCCGGCGGCCAATCGAACCGCCATCATTGAATTCCAAGTCGATGACGTGGAGAGCGAGTTTGCGAGATTGAGAGATCAGGTGGAGGTGGTGCACGCGCCAAAGCTGATGCCTTGGGGAAACCTCGCGGCTCAATTTCGTGATCCCGAAGGAACGCTCGTGGGACTGTACACGCCCGTCAGCGAAGCCGCCAAACAACGGTTTGGATCGCGATGACCTGCCTCGAAGCCCGCGTCAGTGACGCTTGAAATACTGCACGTCGCGCTCGTGCTTCTCGGCCGCCGCCCGGCTTTTGAACGTGCCGAGATTGCGGCGCTTGCCCGTCTTGGGATTCACCTTGCGCGAATAGAGCCGGTATTCGCCTGATGCGAGTTTGCGGATCATGCTTGCGCCTCCTGATTGCTGCGATGTCAACGGTTGACTGCCCCGGCAGGTTCCGGTTCAGGGCTCGAGCCCTGACTGGGGCGCGCGTGAGGATCACAAGATCGGCGGCCTCGCCATCGCGCAGGCGCTCGAGCAGCGCCAGAGTCGGCGCGAAGTCCGGGCGTCGCGAGCATCCGGACTTTTTCCATGGCGATATCCCTGCAGCGATCAGGCGCGGCGCATCAACTTGAGCACGGCGGTCAGGCGCAGGCTGCGCTTGCCGGCAAGGGCAGTTGCTTCCAGCACGGCGCCCTCGCCGTCGTACGTCCCGGAGAAGCCGATGCCAACCTCGTGGCCGCCAAACACCGGATCGTCCTTGGCGGGCGTGTGCTCCTGGTTGAGGATCTGGCCCTTCCAGCGGCCGTTCGCGGCGGTGTAGCTGCCGAGATAATAGAACGAGGCGTCGCCGCCAAGGATCCGGCCGCGGTTGAGCAGCATCACCCCGGTGAGCCCGCCCTCGAGGCCGTCGAGCATGCGCAAGCGGACCGAGTAAAGCCCGTCGGTGATGCTGCCTTCCCCGACGCCGCCGGCGGTCGGCATCTCGTCCTCCGCGATCGGCGTCATCAGCGACTGGAAGGGCACGCCGGGCAGTTCCTTCAACTCGCCCTTGAAGCGGTAGAGATCGCCGTCAGCAAAACCCTTCGCAATCAGCGTCGCATCATCGGTGCCGGCCATCGCGCGATAGTTCGGATCGGGGTTGTGGCGGACGGTCTTGATGACGATGTCGATGCCGTCTGCGGTCTTTTCGTAGGTGCCGATATGGGCGAACGCCGAATTTCCGCCGAGCATCTTGCCATTGCCGGCATGCATCACGCTCCGGCCGACGCTGTCGCCGAGCTGAAATCGCACCTTGTAGAAGCCTTCAAACACCAGCCGTGCCCCCGGCTCGCGCGCATCCTGCAGGCACTCTATCCCGGTTTGGGCCGCGATGGACAGGCTTTCGGCCGACATAGCGACCGGGCCGACAACAACGGCTTCATCGGACAGCAAAAATCCGCCGCAGCCTTCTCAACTCCGGCGGATTGAAAGCCAACCCGGGCCTGTGTTCCGGTCCGGGCGGAGAGACCTTAGGCGACCGCCTTCTTGTCAACAGGCACGGACGCGATCGTCTTCAGGATCTGCGAAGCGATCTGGTATGGGTCGCCCTGCGAGTTCGGACGGCGGTCTTCCAGGTAGCCCTTGTAGCCGTTGTTGACGAAGGAGTGCGGAACGCGGATCGACGCACCACGATCAGCCACGCCGTAGCTGAACTTGTTCCAGGGCGCGGTCTCGTGCTTGCCGGTCAGACGCTTGTCATTGTCCGGGCCGTAGACGGCGATGTGGTCCATCAGGTTCTTGTCGAAGGCGGCCATCAGCGCCTCGAAATACTCCTTGCCGCCGACGGTACGCATGTACTCGGTGGAGAAGTTGGCGTGCATGCCGGAGCCGTTCCAGTCGGTGTCACCGAGCGGCTTGCAGTGGAACTCGATGTCGATGCCGTACTTCTCGGTCAGGCGCAGCATCAGATAGCGGGCCATCCACATTTCGTCGGCGGCTTTCTTGGAGCCCTTGCCGAAGATCTGGAATTCCCACTGGCCCTTCGCGACTTCCGCGTTGATGCCTTCATGGTTGATGCCGGCGGCGAGGCAGAGGTCGAGATGCTCTTCGACGATCTTGCGGGCGACGTCGCCGACGTTCGAATAACCGACGCCGGTGTAGTACGGGCCCTGCGGCGCCGGATAGCCGGACTCGGGGAAGCCGAGCGGACGGCCGTTCTTATAGAAGAAATATTCCTGCTCGAAGCCGAACCAGGCGCCGGCATCGTCGAGGATGGTGGCGCGCTTGTTGGAGGGGTGCGGGGTCTTGCCGTCAGGCATCATGACTTCGCACATCACGAGCACGCCGTTGGTACGCGCGCCATCCGGGAACACGGCAACCGGTTTCAGCACGCAATCGGAGCTGTGGCCTTCGGCCTGCTGGGTGGACGAGCCATCGAAGCCCCAGAGCGGAAGCTGCTCGAGCGTCGGGAACGACGAAAATTCCTTGATTTGGGTTTTGCCGCGCAAGTTCGGAGTCGGCGTATATCCGTCGAGCCAGATGTACTCGAGCTTATACTTGGTCATTGAGCCTCTCTGTAGATGATGCGAAAGGTGGGGTTGAGAGCCCCCGCACGTTTGTACCCGGCCATCATCGGCCGGCTCTCCATAAGCATTTTGCGTGCCAAAACATCGCAGCGCACAAGGTTTTCCACAGCGGCCTGACGCGGTCCGCCGCATGCGTCATAGAAGCGCACCTTCGCGTGAAGCTGCACTGCAATATTCCCGCGGAAATCGCCCGATTCTGGAGCAGGCCGGCTCCTGCCGGAGGTTGCCGATGAAACGCGCGTCAACGCCCGGCAACTTTCGCAAAGCGCCGGGCCCTGCCCAGCAACCTTTGCAATGGCACAGACGTTGGTCATCGACAGGCTGCCTTAGCGGGTGCAGACAGTCGCCTGCCCAAGAATTAGGCGGAAACTGATCTCCTTTTCAGCACTTTGCTTTTCGGAGTGCGGGGCCGATATGGGGATTCCAGTAACCACATCAGAAGGAGTCGGGCGCACCATGGAGGCCAAGGCGCTTCGACCAAGGAGCAATCGCAATGATGAACAATGGTCTGAGTCACGGATCTGCGACGATCTACCAATTCCCTGTCGGGGGCCGCGCGGCTCTCGCGGGGGGCCGCTACGGCGAGACCCGCCTTCCCGCCGATCACGCTTCGCTTCCCGAGAACGCATCGATCTGCAGCGATAGCTGGTATCACCAGGACGCGGTCGACGAAGCAAAGCCCAAATGGGAACGCTAATGCCGGTCTGGTCTAGGACCGCCGCGTGCTACAAACGCCCGGCGGAAATCTGAAAAGGGTCGAAACAACGATGTTTCGACCCTTTTTGATTCCGCATCGGATGTCCTCGTCTGCAATGATCCGCAGCCAATATGATAAAAGCCGATCCCAATCATCAGGCCGGGCCCATGTCAGACTCGCCTTCCCGTCACCTCGCCCTGCAAGGCGCCAGCAATTTTCGCGACCTCGGCGGCTACGCGACAAGCGACGGCCGCACCACGCGCTGGCGCCACATCTTCCGCTCCAACCATCTCGGCCAGCTCACCGCAGAAGACATCGAGATCGTCCGCGCACTCGGCGTCAGAAGCGCATTCGACTTCCGAGGCGTCGAGGAGCGCACAGCCGGCGTCTGCGTCGTGAACGAGATCACCGTGCATTCGTTGCCGATCGAGCCGACGGTCGTGGCTTCCCTGCGCGCCGAGCTCGCCAGGGGCGCGCTGACCGGACCGGTCGCGCTCGAACTCATGCGCGAGTCCTATCGCAACTATGTCCGTCACAACACGCACAGCTTCCGCACGCTGTTCGGCCATCTGCTGGAAGACCGTGCCCCGCTCGTGATCCACTGCACCGCCGGCAAGGACCGCACCGGCTTTGCCAGCGCCCTGATCCTGCATGCGCTCGGCGTGCCCGATGACATCATTGCGGAGGATTATCTGCTGACCAACCGCCACTACAGGCGCGACGTCTCGAGCGTCTCGGATCTGCCGGCCGATGTCCTCGACGCGATCGGTTCGGTCAACGCCTCCTATCTTGATGCCGCATTCGATGCCGTGCGTCGCGACTATGGCGATGTCGAAACCTACTTGCGCGACGGCCTCGAGCTCGGCACAGCAGAGCGCACCGCGCTGAAGGCGCGCTATCTGCAATCATGAGGCGCCCGCGCCGGGAGATCGATGATGCAAGGCAAGGTTCTGATCGTGACCGGTGCGCTCGGCGCGCTCGGCAAGGTGGTCGCCGACATCGCGGTATCGCGCGGCGCGCGGATCGCGGCCATCGATTTCGCGGTCTCGCAAATGCCGGCGACGACTGAACGCATCGAGATCGGCGGCGTCGACCTGTCCGACGCGGCGCAGGCGAAGACGGCCGTCGAGGCTGCCGCCAAGCATTTCGGCCGACTTGACGCATTGGTCAACATCGCCGGCGGCTTTGCCTATGAGACCGTCGGCGATGGCGACATCAAGACCTGGCAACGCATGCATGCGCTGAACCTGCTGACCGCGCTCAACACCTCGCGCGCGGCGCTGCCGCATCTTGCCGCCTCGAACGCCGGCCGCATCGTCAATATCGGCGCCATGGGCGCGCTCCAGGCCGGCGCCGGCATGGGGCCCTACGCGGCATCGAAGGCAGGCGTGCACCGCCTGACCGAGGCGCTGGCCAGTGAATGGAAAGGCAAGGTCACCGTCAACGCGGTGCTGCCGTCGACGATCGACACCAAGGCCAACCGCGCCGACATGCCGAAAGCGGATTTCACCAAATGGGTGACGCCGCAGGAGCTCGCCGAGGTGATCCTGTTCCTCGTCAGCGACGCCGCAAGCGGCGTCACCGGCGCGCTGATCCCGGTGAGCGGACGGGTCTGATCAATCCGGCACCAGCAGCCGCAGATTGCCCTTGAAGCGGATGCTCTGCTTGCCGGCGAGCGCCATCCCCTCACCGTAAGCGGTCTCGTCGGTGTAGGTGCCGCTGAAGCCGATGGTCACGACCTTGCGGCCCCACACCGGGCGCTCGTCGAACGAGGGCGAATGCTCCTCGTTGGTCAGCTCGCCTTTCCATTTGCCGTCGGCGGACGTGTAGCTGCCATAGGCGAAGAAAAAGGAATCCCCACCGCGCATGGTGCCGTCCCGCAGCACCATGACACCCTGGTTGCCGCCCTGGACACTATCCAGAAACGCGATCCGGATGTGATAGAGCCCATTCCTGATCGTCATATTTGCAAGCGCCCTGGTCCCCACGCGGGGATATAGCTGGCTTGACCGCGTCCAGGCAAATGCCGGTCAGCCCAGTCTCTGATCCGGGCTAGACTGACGGCAGTTGATTCTCCGATCGGAAACTCCCCTTGGAAACCGCGCTCTACCTCCCCGTCAAACGCTTCCTCGAAGGCCTCGGCTTCGACGTGAAGGGCGAGATTCGCGGCTGCGATCTTGTCGGCCTCAGCGCCGGCAATCCGCCGGTGGTGGTGATTGGGGAGCTGAAGCTCGCGTTCAATCTCGAACTGATCCTGCAGGCGGTCGATCGCGCGCCCGCGGGCGACGAGATCTGGATCGCCGCAAGGATGTCGATCCGCGGCAAGGGACGCGAGAGCGATGCGCGTTACCGCAATCTCTGTCGTCGCCTCGGTTTCGGTATGCTTGGGGTAACCGACAAGGGTCAGGTCGAGGTGCTGGTGAAGCCGCCGACGGCAGCTCCGCGCCGCGAGCCGAAGACCCGCTCGCGCCTCGTTGCCGAACATCAGCGCCGCCAGGGCGATCCCGTGCTCGGCGGCAGCACCCGCGCGCCGATCATGACGGCCTACCGGCAGCAGGCGCTGACCTGCGCGTCAGAACTCGCGGCAGGCCCGCGGCGCGTACGCGATTTGCGCGAGCGCTGTCCCGACGCCGGCAAGATCTTGCTTAACAATGTGTATGGCTGGTTCGAGCGAGCGGACCGGGGAGTCTATCGGCTGACCCAGGCAGGACACGCCGCGTTGAAGCGTTGGCCCCAAAAACGGATCGAGGTCGATGCCGGTGTCGCGTCACCGCCATGACACCAAACCGTTGCATAGCTGAGATGCCACATTGATTTCATATTGCAATGCAACATTGATCGCACTAGGTATCCCGGCATCGAAACGAGGCCCCTATGAGCGCAGACTGGAATACCAAGTACGGCACGCGGCGCGTCCGCCATGACCCGCCGACCCTGGATGAGGCGATCTTCGCCGCTGTCGGCATCACCGACGACCAGGGGCAACAGGCCGAGATCGCTGCCGCTCTGATGGGGATGCCCATCGAGATCGTTCAGGCCGAGGTCAAGAAACAGGCCCGCACCAACAGTCGCATCACCGCCACGCGGGTCATTGCCGGCGAACAGGGTGCGCAGCGCTCGGTAGTGGTCGAACGCCGGGTCGTTCGCCGCTTCGGCAACGACAAGCGCACCGGCACCTAAGCGCTCATTCCCTTGCTTCATTGAAAAAGCGGACCGGCTTGAGCCGGTCCGCTTTTTTGATTTGAGGCCTTTAGTCTCACGCTGCGCGATTGCCGTACATGCTGGAGATCAGCTTCCAGCAGGTCGAGTTGAAGCTGAGAAGCGCGCGGCCGGCCTTGAACGGCGCGGCGGCGAGATCGGCAAGCTCGTCCTCGGGAGCCTTGGTCAAATCGATCGTGCCGGTCGACTCGCCATGGCGGAACTGCAGATGCGCGCCGAACTTCTTGGCGAGCGCCCGCATGGCGTGGTTCTCCGCACCCGTCGTGACGCGCAGGCTCTTGTAGCCCTTCCAGCGCGCTTCCGCGATCAGGCGGCTGAACAGCACGGTACCGACATTCTGGCGGCGGGCTGAGGCTTCCACGCTGAAGGCGACTTCGGGCAGAGAATCACCCTCCGGCGGATGCAGCTCGGCCGCACCGCGGACCACGCCTTCGACGATGTAGGCGACGATCACAGTGCCGTCCTCGGCGCAGCGGGCGGCGTAACGCTCGATGAAGCTGTCGTCGAGAAAACCGTTGAAACGGTCATGCCGGCTTTCGGCATCGAGCCGCAGCAGGTGATCGCGCAACAGCGGCAACTCTTCCTGCTGGCTCAAGGTCCGCACATAGCCCGGAACGGACGTTGCCTGGGGGGTGTCTTCAAGTACCACGTCAAAACTCCTCTTGGTGTCCCTCGAGGAGGCGTTCGAATCCCTAGGCGTCCAATATTGTGCATCGCAGCAGGCTTTTCAAGGCGGGAACCTGCTTAAATTCGAGCCTGGGAAGACTAATTCGTTAACAAAATCAATCCCCAGAAGTCTTACAGGACCAGCTGTGTCTGCGTCACCAAGGCGACCAGCTTGCCGTCCTCAGTCTCCAACCGGGTGGTCCAGACCTGAGTCCGGCGGCCCCGGTGAACAGGGGTGGCGGTGGCGATGACGACGGTGCCCTCCTTGGCCCCTCCGATGAAGTTGGTCTTGCTCTCCAGCGTGGTCGTGCCCTTGGCGCCTTCCGGCAGGTTGATGACGGTCGCGGCAGCCCCGACCGAATCGGCGAACGCCATCACCGCGCCGCCGTGGATGGTGTGATACAGCGTGCAGAGGTCCGGCCGCACCGTCATCCGCGCCACCACGCGATCTTGTTCGGCCTCGACGAATTCGACGCCTTTGAGCTCGGCGAACGGCATCTTCATCGCTTTGACCTTCTCGAGCGGCGTCATCAGATCTTCTCCCAATTCGTTGTTGTCTCACCGTGAATGGCTTCGTGCGGCAAAGCAATGACGTCAGAGGTCATGGCTGCTGTGAAGCCGGCCCTCCCGTCTCCGCCCGGCATTGCGAGCGAAGCCAAGCAATCCAGGAATGGGTCGGCGGAGAAAGTCTAAATTTGCTTCGTCGCACCAGCGCAAAATTGCTGCGCAATTTTGTCGCGGGGCTCCTCGCAATGACAACCGAGAGAGGTCCCCCTCCCTCACGTGACCGCATTCACGACCTGATACTCCGGCCGGCGCCACACCTCACCTGCGATCACCTCGTCGATGATCTCGGCTGCCCGCATGATCTCGCTCTCGCCTATGTACAGCGGCGTGATCCCGAACCTCATGATGTCAGGCGCGCGGAAATCGCCGATCAGGCCGCGCGCGATCAAGGCCTGCATCGCGGCATAGCCGCCCTCGAAGGCGAAGGAGACTTGCGAGCCACGGCTTTCGTGTGCGCGCGGGGTTACGAGGCTCAGAGATGGGCAGCGGCGTTCGACTTCGGCAATCAGGCAATCGCCGAGCGCCAGCGAGCGGGCGCGGACCTCCCTGATGTCGACGCGATCCCAGATATCGAGCGACGCCTCCAGCGCCGCCATCGCCAGCACCGGCGGCGTGCCCACGCGCATGCGCTCGACACCGCCGGCAGCGGCGTAGCCAAGCTCGAATGCGAAGGGTTTTGCATGGCCCATCCATCCCGATAGCGCGGCGCGCGCGCCATCGGCATGATGTGGCGCGACGTAGAGGAAGGCCGGAGCGCCCGGCCCGGCATTGATATATTTGTAGGTGCAGCCGGCGGCGAAATCGACGCCACACCCGGCGAGATCGACCGACAGCGCGCCGGCCGAATGCGCGAGATCCCACACCGTGACGATGCCGAGCGCATGCGCCTTCGCCGTCAGTTCCGCCATGTCGTGACGGCGGCCGGTGCGATAATCGACCTCGGTGATGTAGAGCACCGCGATCTCTTCCGAGAGCGAAGCCGCGATCTCCTCCGGCGCCACGAGACGCAATTGATGGCCGCGCCCGAGCGTCGCGATCAGGCCTTCGGCCATGTAGAGATCGGTTGGGAAATTGCCTGTGTCAGACAGGACGACCTTGCGCGATGCGTTCATGTCGAGCGCGGCCGCGAGCGCCTGATAGACTTTGAGCGACAGCGTGTCCCCGACCATCACGGACCCGGCCTCCGCGCCGATCAGCCGGGCGATGCGATTGCCGACGTGACGCGGCTGGGCATACCAGCCAGCCGTGTTCCAGGCGCGGATCAACTCGACGCCCCACTCGGCCGTAATCACGCGGTTGACGCGCTCGGCGACGCCGAGCGGCAGCGCGCCCAGTGAATTGCCGTCCAGATAGATCACGCCGTCGGGCAGGTGGAACAGCGCTTTGGTGTCGTCATAGACGCGAAGCTGGGTCATATCACGCTCTACAAAATCGTCCGGACGCGCCAGAGTTCGGGGAACAGCTCCACCTCCAGCATGCGCTTGAGATAGCTGACGCCGCCGGTGCCACCGGTCCCGCGCTTGAAGCCGATGACGCGCTCGACTGTGGTGACGTGATTAAAGCGCCAGCGGCGGAAATAATCCTCGAAATCGACCAGCTTTTCGGCGAGCTCGTAGAGCATCCAGTGCGTCTCCGGCGCCTGGTAGACGACACGCCAGGCCTGCAGCACGCCCTCGTTGAAGCTGTGGGTCTCGCTGACGTCGCGCGCGAGCACCGCGGCCGGCATCTTCAGCCCGTTGCGGTCGGCGAGCCGCAGCACCTCGTCATAGAGGCTCGGCGTGGCAAGCTCGGCTTCCAACAGCCTGGTCGTTTCCACATCGTGCGCGTGCGGTTTCAACATGGCGTGGTTGCGGTTGCCGAGCAGATATTCGATGAGCCGGTACTGGCGCGACTGGAAGCCCGAGGATTGGCCCAGTTGGGACCGAAAGCGGGTGTATTCGCTGGGCGTCATCGTGCGCAACACATCCCATGCGTTGTTGAGCTGCTCGAAGATGCGCGACATCCGCGCCAACATCTTCATCGCGGGCTGCACCTCGTCTCGGGCGATGGCCCGGCGCGCGGCGCTGAGCTCGTGGATGGCAAGCCGCATCCAGAGCTCCGTGGTCTGATGCTGGATGATGAACAGCATCTCGTCATGCGCTTCCGACAGCGGATGCTGCGCACCGAGGATCGCATCCAGCGCCAGATAGTTGCCGTAGGACATGCGCCGGCTGAAATCGGTCTCGGCGCCTTCGTTTGAGGGATCGTAATCGCTGGACGTCATGACAGGCCCTTTCGATCGATCATCCCTGCGTCAGTCAGTCGAGGCCAATCAGCCGCGCGGTGATCGGCGACGACGGATCCTTGAGCCCATCGATGACGGTGAAATGGTTGAGCCCGGGATCGACGACGAGGCGCGTCGGTACGTCGAAGCCGGTCCAGACGTTGGCGAACAGGTCGGACTGGCGGATGAATTCCGGCCGCTCGCTGCCGCCGACCCAGGCGGTGACAGGCGCATGCCCGCGCGGCAGGTGCAGCGCCGCGCTTTCGAGCGTCGCCTCCTCCATGGTCATGCGCAGGATGTCGTTCATCCGCGTCTTGAGCAGCGGGCGCAAATCGTGCAGGCCGCTGATCGAGAGCGTGCCGGCGATCCGGTTGAAGACGGCAGGCTCGAGCCGGCTGTCGTCGCACAGCATGCGCGTGACGAGATGACCGCCCGCCGAATGCCCGGCGAGCCGGATCGGCCCTGAGACGAGCGAGGCCGCCTTGGCAATCGCGGCGGTGATTTCGGCAGTCATGTCGGAGATGCGAGCGGCCGGCGCCAGCGTGTAGCTCGGCAAGCAAACCGTCCAGCCGTGGTGGCGCGCCCCTTCGGCGAGATCGGTCCAGTCCGATTTGGCAAGGCGCATCCAGTAGCCGCCGTGCACGAACACGACGAGACCTTTGCTGTCGCCATCTGGCAGGATCAGGTCGAACCGCTGGCGCTCATCGGAACCATAGGCGATATCAGGGCGAAAGCCTTTCAACCCGGCGCGATAAGCCGCCGCCCGCTCCGCCCATTGCGCCGGCATCTTCTCCGAGCCCGGGATATGGGCCGAATTGGCGTAAGCATCATCCCAATCGCGCATCGTGACTCCCACGGACTCGTCCAGCGAACGGGCGCCAGTCTGCCACCAGACAGGGCGGCGTCCTAGTCTTTATTTTAAGCTTAAAGGATTTGAAGTCGCCATTGTTTCTGGCAGCGGACCGACAAACTCGTCATTGCGAGCGCAGCGAAGATTCCATGGGGAGTGGATAGCGACCTGGTCTGAGGCCAGACTGAGGTTGCTAACACACCAACCTGGAGACGACGATGTTGCTCGATCATCCTTCCGCCGGACTGGCCGCTATCCGCACACAGTTTGGCGCAATTTTCGTGTCATTGGAACTGAGCCGTTCGACATGGCTGGTTACATCGCTGTCGCCGGGCAAGGGCGAGAAGATGTCGAGACACAGCGTGAAAGCCGGCGACATTGCGGACCTTTTGAAGCTGTTGGCAGAGCTGAAGCGCAAGGCACAGGCGCGAACGGGCGAGAGTTATGCGATCATCACCATC
>NZ_FOQM01000035.1 GCF_900113735.1 Bradyrhizobium sp. Gha | reverse complement strand
GTGGGACTGTCGATCAGCCGCTCGATCATCGAGGCTCACGGCGGTCGCATGGTCGCCGAGAACAACGCATCGGGCGGCGCGACATTCCGCTTCACCCTGCCGGCAGCCGATGAGGCCTGAGCAATGACGACCAAGGGACATGTTTACGTCATCGACGACGACGAGGCGATGCGGGACTCGCTCAATTTCCTGCTGGAGTCCGTTGGCTTCGACGTCACGCTGTTCGACAACGCGCAAAGCTTCCTCGATACCCTGCCCGGCCTCGCCTTCGGCTGCGTCGTCTCCGACATCAGGATGCCTGGTCTCGACGGAATCGAGCTGTTGAAGCGAATGAAGGCGCAGCGCTGGTCGTTTCCGATTCTGATCATGACCGGTCATGGCGACGTGCCGCTGGCGGTCGAGGCGATGAAGCTTGGCGCTGTCGACTTTCTGGAAAAGCCGTTCGAGGACGATCGCCTCACCGCCATGATCGAGAGCGCCATCCGCCAGACGGAGTCGGCGGCCAGAAGCGAGGCCGTCGTCCAGGATATCACCGCCCGCGTCGCCTCCTTGAGCCCGCGGGAGCGACAGGTCATGGAGGGATTGGTCGCAGGGCTCTCCAACAAGCTGATCGCCCGCGACTATGACATCAGCCCGCGCACGATCGAGGTGTACCGGGCCAATGTCATGACCAAGATGCAGGCGGGAAGCCTGTCCGAACTGGTGCGGCTGGCGATGCGCGCCGGCATGCTGAAGGATTGAGACAGTCCCGATTGAGGCAAGTCAATACGCCGTTCTTCGGCCGTGGTACCCAACGAGGATGATCGAGATCGGTTCGTACCATCAGCGGCGGCCAATGGCATCATCCGAACAGCCCATCATCTACGTGGTCGACGATGATGACGCCGTGCTGGGATCGCTGCGATTCCTGCTGGAGACCGACGGCTTTGCCGTGCGGACCTTCCGCAACGCCACGGCGCTGCTCAATGCGACGAGCCGGCCCGGCGCGGACTGCTACGTGATCGACTACAAGATGCCCGATATCAATGGCATCGAGCTCGCGGGCCGGCTGCGCAAGTCCTGCAGCGACACGCCGGTAATCCTGATCACCGGCCATCCGGACGGAAACATCTCCGCCCGGGCTGCCGCCGCCGGCGTCAAGGACGTGATCTTGAAACCGCTTCTCGATGAAAATCTGGTCAAGCGCATTCGTCAGGTCATCCAGAACCGGCGCGGCAATTGACCTACGGGATTCTACGTAAGGGACCCCCCTTAAGATATCTCGCGAAATTTTCGAAGCACCCGACACGGCGTATGAAGCGTCATCACAACGGAGATGGCGCAGATGCTGACCCAGACCCTCAACACCCAGGCGATTAACACGCAAGTTCGCGGCAAGATTGCCCCGGCCCATCCCGTCTCGGACCAGTTCGGCGCAATCACTGGCCATGTCGGCCTCGTGGCTACCGAGTTCTCCTACCGCAAGGACGAGGAGATCTATGGTGAGGACGAGCCGGCCGAGTATGTCTACCAGGTCGTCTCGGGCGCGGTCCGCACCTACAAGCTTCTCTCCGACGGACGCCGCCAGATCGGCGCCTTCCACCTTCCCGACGATGTATTCGGACTGGAATCCGGCGCCACCCACCGCCTGGCGGCCGAAGCCATCATCGACACCACGGTGCGCCTGGTCAAGCGTCGCAGCCTCGACCAAGCCGCAGCCACCAACGTTCAAGTCGCTCATAAGCTCTGGTCCATGACCGCAATGGATCTCAGGCACGCGGAAGAGCACATGCTGCTTCTCGGGCGCAAGAACGCCATGGAGCGCGTCGCTACGTTCCTCCTCGAAATGGATCGGCGACTTGCAATCACCGGCATCATGGCGCTTCCCATGTGCCGTCGCGATATCGGCGACTATCTCGGCCTCACGCTGGAAACGGTTTCACGAGCCCTCTCGCAATTGAACGATGAGGGCGTCCTCGAATTTGCCGGTGCCCGCCAGATCGTGCTTCGCAAGCGCCAGCACCTGCGCGATTTGGACATCTGATGGTGTGACTTGCAGGTGATCGTCCGGACGCCTTGGAAAGGACTGGCGGAAAGTTTCATGACGATCCGTTTCGGGAAGAACCGTCGCATTCGGTCCGAAACTTCTCCGCGCGATGCCAAGTAGCGTTCGGGGATCGGCTTATGACACTACGTCGCAAGATCTACTTCATTTTGGAGCAGGGCTCGCTTCGCGGCTCTGCGAGCTTGGCCGTGAATACCGGCCTGATATCCGCGATCGTCGTCAGCCTTCTGGCTACCATCAGCGAATCCGTTCCCGAGCTCGGACGTCGATATGCGTCCGGCTTTCAATCCATCGAAGTTTCTGTGGCCGTCATCTTTTGTGCGGAGTATCTGGCGCGTGTCTGGACCGCGGCGGAGCACGCACCTTGGCGGCGCTTTGGCGCGCTCGGGTCGCGGCTTCGTTTCATGGGAAGCCTGGCCGGGATTATCGACCTTGCTGCCATATTGCCGCTTTTGCTGACTCATTTTGCCGCTCCGGAACTCAAGACGTTGCTCGTGTTGCGCTTGGTGCGCTTCCTGAAATTGACGCGCTATTCACCTGCCATCAATTCGCTATTGGAGGCGCTCTATGTTGAACGGCGCGCTCTCACGGGATGCTTCGTGATCCTTCTTGGCGCCGCGCTGATCGCAGCGGGGCTGATGCATCTTGCCGAGAGCACGGTCCAGCCCGACAAGTTCGGAACGATACCGGACGCACTTTGGTGGGCAATCGTGACGCTTGGCACAGTCGGGTATGGCGACGTTGTTCCCATTACGGCGATCGGACGTCTCATTGCGGGCTGCACGATCTTCGCTGGCTTGCTCATGGTCGCATTGCCTGTAGGCATCGTTGCCACTGCCTTTGCCAACGAGGTGCATCGACGCGATTTCATCATTACCTGGAGTCTGGTTGCCAAAATTCCGTTGTTCAGTGAATTGAGCGCAGTGCAGATCGGGGAGATCATGAAGATGCTGAGAGCTCAGAAGCTAGCTGCAGGGTCCGTCGTAACGCGGCGGGGTGAGCCGGCACATTCCATGTACTTGATCGCCGATGGCGAGGTTGAGATCAAACTGCGGCACAACCCCGTGCGCCTGGGTGCCGGCCACTTCTTCGGCGAAATCGCCGTACTGCGCCGCGCTCACCGTTCAGCAACGGTCATTACGACCCAACCTACTCGCCTACTCATCCTGGACGCGGCTGATTTGCACGGTATTATGGACCGAGAGCCCGGGTTCGCCGCCCGGATCGAAGAGGCCGCTCGCGAGAAACTCGGGCACGAACTGGAAGCGCCGGCCGGCGACCTCGTACGCGAGGAGGTTGCAAGTGGCCTGCCGGCAGGTGGCTAACTATCCAGCGTAGGCCTCCTTTGCGCAGTGGCACGTTGCCCGGAGATTTGCAGCCTCTCGGCACCGATTTCCGGACATCAAGCAGATGTCAGGCCGCCTCTCGCTCGCCGCGGTGAATCGCCGACGCAAGTCTGAGCAAGAGGACGATCGAGACGTTGCCCTTGCCGCCCTCGATCTGGGCAATGTAGCGCTCCGAAATGCCGGACCTGCGGGCAAGCTCCCGGCGCGACATGCAGCAACGCATGCGCGAGCTGCGCACGCGCTCACCGAGCTCGACCAGGAATTGGGTCTCGGAGCATGGCGGCATGGCATTCCCACCAGGCAACGCCTCACCTGCGAACTCGACAACTTCTTCCAGCATTGATCTGTCCTTGTCTTCTCCGAACCAAGATCATGGCTGGTTTTCAGGTCTCTTCATTGACGCGGATCAAATAAGACGTTTTTCATTCGATCAGGATTGCCGCGCGTCTTGGCTGGATCGATCTGGATTGTGATCGTCATAGCGCGCCGTCAGTTCACCGCGGCGAGGCCGAGCGAGGCCCGGACCGCCGGCTCGATGAGGTCGGGGGTCCAGGCCGGCTCGAAGGTCATCGCCACGTCGACGGAAACGACCCCCTTGAACGGTGCGCGCGGCCGCCTGCGCCGCTTCTCTCAGGAACGAGGTCGCGGGACATCCCGGCGCGTCGTTGCGGCTGACCGGGCTGCTGCGGCGGACTTGAAGATTCCCGATCGGATTGCGCCAGAGCAATGTCGTCCCTTCCCGGCGCCGGTATACGAGCCGCAACACGAAGGAGAGACTTGAGATGAGATCGGACTTGGCGCAATCGTACGGGCAGGACAGGCTACCCCGGTACACCAGCTACCCGACCGCCCCGCACTTTTCCGCGGCGATCGGTGAAGCCGACTATCGGAAATGGCTCAAGTCGCTGCCCGCCCGACAGCCCGCGTCGATCTACATGCACGTCCCCTTCTGTCGGTCCATGTGCTGGTACTGCGGCTGCCACACCTCGGTCACCAAGAAAGGCGATCCGATCGCGGTCTACGCCTCGGGCCTGCGCACCGAAGCGAACATGGTGGCCGAGACGATCGGCCACCGACTCCCGATCTCGCACATCCACTTCGGCGGCGGCACGCCCACGATCATGACGCCGGAGACCTTCGCCGACCTGCTCGGCACTCTGCGCCATTCGTACGTCGTGCTGCCGGACGCCGAGATTGCCGTAGAGATCGATCCGCGGACCCTGACCGAGCCGATGACGGACGCCTTGGGCTTTAGCGGCGTCAACCGCGCGAGCCTGGGCGTGCAGAGCTTCGATCCTAAGGTCCAGCGCGGCATCAATCGCCTACAGAGCTTCGAGCAGACTGCCCAGTGCGTCGAGCGACTCCGGCGATCCGGCGTCGGCAAGCTCAATTTCGACTTGCTATACGGCCTGCCGCTGCAAACGGTCGACTCCTGCCTGGATACCGTGGCCAAGTGCATCAAACTGCGTCCGGACCGCTTCTCCGTGTTCGGCTATGCCCATGTCCCGTCCTTCAAGAAGCATCAGCGCAAGATCGAGGAAAGCGCTCTTCCCGACAGCATCGAGCGCCATCTGCAGTCGGTGACGATCGCCGAGGCGCTGGTCGATGCCGGCTACGTCCGCATCGGCTTCGATCACTTCGCTTTGCCCGACGACAAGCTCGCCCTGGCGAAGCGGGAGGGCAGGCTGCGCAGGAACTTCCAGGGTTACACGGACGACACCGCCGAAACCCTCATCGGCCTGGGGGCAAGTTCGATCGGCCGCATGCCGCAGGGGTTCGTGCAGAACGTCGTCGCAACCAGAGACTATCTCGCGCATATTGCCGAACACCGTCTCGCAACCACGAAGGGCTACGCCTTCACGGAGGATGACCGCTTCCGCGCCGACATCATCGAGCGCGTCATGTGCGACATGGCCGTGGATCTACCCAAGGTGTCCCATCGCCACGGTCGGGATCCACGATCGGCGATCGTTGATCGATCGAGGATCGACAGTCTCCTCGCCGATGGGGTGGTGACGATGATCGGCGACAGGATATCCGTCAGCGAGGGCGCAGAGTTCCTGGTTCGGAGTGTCGCGTCTGCTTTCGACGCGTACCTTGCACGCTCCCAGGCCACTCACAGCCGCGCGGTCTGAAGCCTAGCGGACTGCGAGCGCTCACCCGAACTATGGTCTACTTTCTCGTTAGCGCCGATACCGGTTGCCAAACGTCGGCGCATCCTGTTCGGGAGAACTCGACGCATCGATTTCGCATCACCCGCGAAGGGCCATCGTCCGGACGTTCCCGCAGAATGGCTTCGAACCGCCGAAGTGCGCCCGAGAAGTCTCGCTCCCGGTATTTCCTTAGCGCGTCCTCGTATGCAGCGATCCAGGGGCACGCAGCATGTTCCCTGAGCTGATCCTGCGCACCAATCAGCTCGTGAACTGACAGACCGCCTTCACGGCCGTAAACGGCGATCCTGTCCACCTCGCGCGTGACCATTGAGCGGCTTACAAGAGCAGCTGTCGTCTCGCCGATCAGGATATGGGTGCCGTACTGCTTATTGGCACTTTCCAATCGGCTCGCAACGTTCACCGCGTCGCCGATCACGGTGTAGTTCAAGCGCAGTTCCGAGCCGATATTGCCCACCAGCATGTGCCCGGAATTGATGCCGATCCTGATCTGAAGGGGCCGACCGAGATCGTCGGAAAGACCTGCGTCCTCGATAGCCTTGCGGCAAGCGAGCGCCGCGCGGCAACATAACAGGGCATGATCTCCTTGCGACTGTGGCGCGCCCCAGAACGCCATCACCGCGTCGCCGATGAACTTGTCGATCGTCCCGCCGTTGGCAACGATGATTTCCGATGCAACGTTGAGATAGCGCGACAGGAGGGGTACGACGCGATCACCCATGCGTTCGGAGAGGCCGGTGAAGCCCGCGATGTCAATGAACATCACGGTCAGCTCCTGAACGGCGCCGCCGGGCTTCGCCTCGATACCCTGGCGCAGCAGCGCACGGACGAGGTCGGCCGGTATGAATTTGCGAAAGGCCGAGAGGCCGGCGGCCATCTCGGCAATCGCGCCCGACAGGCTCGCGATCTCCTTTAGGCGCGAGGGATGGCGGCGCACCAGCTCCAGCGCAAAGGTCTCGACATGGCGGATCTCGCCGACGACGCGGGACAGCGGTGCTGCGATCGCCGTGCGCGCCAGCAAGGCCGAGGCCAGTGCCGCAAGCAGTGCGCCGGCGGCGAGGCCGGCGATGAGGCGCCGCAACGTGGTCTCGACGGGGCCGAGAAACTCGACTTCGGGAATCACGGTTGCGAGCCGCCAGCCGGGAAACGGCAGCGGGCTTAGCGCGACCTCATAGGCCGCGCCGTCGGAGGTGACACGGCTGCGCCAGGCATCCTTATCAGTCCCTGCGCTCGCTAACGCCATCCGCGCCAGCGGCAGCAATGGCTGTCCGCCGCGCGCCGGATGCAGCTCGTCGGCGTCCTTGTCGGGCGCGGCCACGAGCTCGCCGCTGCCGTCGAAAATGAAGGCCGTCCCGGTGCGGCCCACCTCGAGCTGGGCGAGGAAGCGTGCGAGGCGCGTATATTCGATGATAATGGCGAGGACGCCTTGGCGCTCCTGATAGACGTCGATTGGACCAGCGAAGGCGATCGACGGGCGTTCTCCGATCGGATGGTCGGTCACCTTGAACCAGCTAGGCTCCTCGGCCTTGATGCCGGCCTTGAACCAGGTGCGGTCGGCGACGCGGAAATCGGTCGGCTCGAAGCGACGGTTGGCGAATTCGATGTCGCCGGGCACCATGTCATATTCGTCGACCCGCCGCTGCCCGGCATGATCGGTGAGCGAGATCTCCATCATCTCCAGCCGGCCGTCGCCGAGCTTGTGGGCGGCGAAGAACGCACCGTCGGGCCAGCCGAATGCGACCCAGGATATCGTGGCCTGCGATTGCAGCTGCGACAGGAAGACGAATTCGCGCTTGTCAGCCTCGCGGGTGTCGAGCACGTTCTGCAGGAAAAGCGTACGGATGGCCGTGTGCGCCGCGCGCGCTTCGTCGACGATCGCCCCCACCTCCTTGCGTACGGCGGCCACGATCTGCTCGTTGATGGTCGCCGCCAATTGCCGGCTGGTCGCTTCCGCCGTGCGCCACCACAACAGGCTGGATAACGCGGCCGTCAAGAGGATCGCGGTCAGGACCAGCGCCGAGACGACGAGGCGGATGCTGACCGTCAGCCGCTGCAGCGCCGAGCCTGATGCAACGCGTCCGGAGTTGGCGGTCATGACGGCTCCAGGGTTGACGAGGCTGACTGGTACCTTCTTACGCAGGTGCGCAGCCGTTCGTTACGTCTCGCAAAGGTCGAGCCCTCAGGCCAATGCCCGCCGGCTAACGACTCCATAGGGACAAGGCATTGGCACAATGGCCCCGTCGCGCCGCTAATCGGGCCCCAAGCGCACCACCTCGTGCGTGTCACCCCACGGTCTCACCAACTCGTGAGCGGCTCAGCCGGTAACGGCCGGCCGCGGCGGGCGAACGAGACGAAGCGGGCATCGCCCGAACCAACAGGAGAAAATTCAATGTCTGCCAAGACTGCTATCAGTTCGCTCGTCCTCGCCGGCGCCGTGTCCACCGCGCTGGCAACGCTTGCCGTGGCCGGTCCCCTGACCAAAGCCGAGGCCGATGCGGCCATCGCCGCCAAGAAAGAGAAATGCTTTGGCGTCGCGCTGAAGGGCCAGAACGATTGCGCCGCCGGACCCGGCACGACCTGCCAGGGGACCTCGACCGTCGACTTCCAGGGCAACGCATGGAAGTTCGTCCAGGGTGGCACCTGCGCCAACATCGAGTTGCCCGGCGGAAAGCACGGTTCGCTCAAGCCGGTCTGACGGCGCAGCGAACGCAAGCACACAAAGCGGAGGAGCGAGATGGACGCAACGATCAGGCCCGAGGCCTCCAAGGCTATCCCCCTCCGCTTTTCGTATGCCCCCGGCGGCGTCGCCGGGACGAGCTTCAAGCCCGAGCACCTCGCGGCGATCCTCGACGAGGGCCCGCAGCGCGGCTTCTTCGAAGTCCATGCCGAGAGTTACATGGGCGCAGGCGGACCGCCGCATCGGATGTTGGAGCGGCTGCGCCGCGATTATCCGTTCTCGCTACACGGGGTCTGCATGTCGATCGGCGGCCCGAGCCCATTGAACCGGTCACATCTGGCCCGCTTCCGCGGCTTGGTCGCCCGCTATCAGCCGGCGCTGGTCTCCGAACATCTCGCATGGTCGACCCACGAAACCAGCTTCTTCAATGATCTTCTGCCGCTACCCTACACAAAAGCGACGCTCGATCGCGTTTGCGACCATATCGATGAGGTGCAGGAGGCGATCCGGCGGCCGTTGCTGCTGGAAAATCCGTCAACCTATGTGGCCTTCCGCAGCTCCACCATGAGCGAGACCGATTTCATCCGGGCTGTTGCCGAGCGTACCGGCTGCGGTCTGTTGCTCGACGTCAGCAACGTCGTCGTGTCCGCGACCAATCACGGCTTCTCTGCACTGCAATATCTCGCCGATTTCCCCTTGGCGCGCGTCGGCGAGGTCCATCTGGCGGGACATGCCGAGCAGAGCGACGACGAGGGCGAGCTGCTGTTGATCGACAGCCATGATGGTCCGGTGGCGGACCCCGTGTGGAAGCTGTTCGAGATCGTCATCGCACGCTGCGGCCCCGTTCCCACGCTGATCGAGTGGGACAGCAACATCCCGGGTTGGCCGGTGCTGAAGGCGGAAGCCGCCGCCGCGCAGGCGATCCTCGACCGCTGTCACTCAATGGAGGACCGCCATGCAGCCTGACGCCCACGCCTGTTACGCGGCTGCTTTCGTGCCGCCACTGCTCGATCCCGGCGCCGACGTCCCTGCCGTCGTGACCGGCCCGAACGGCAAATCGGCGATGAAACGCTACAACGTCTACCGCAACAACGTCACGGTCAGCCTGATCGAGGCGCTCGCGGCGATCTATCCGGCGGTGCAGCGCCTCACCGGGCCGGACTTCTTCCGCGCCATGGCGCGCTTCCATATCCGCGAAACGACGCCGGCCTCGCCGCTGCTGTTCGACTACGGCCGCGACTTTCCGGCCTTCATCGCGCGCTACGAACATGCGCAACCCCTGCCATGGCTCCCCGATGTCGCCCGGATCGAGCGGGCCTGGCTCGACGCTTATCACGCCGCCGACGCTGCGCCCCTCTCGGCAACCGAGCTCGCAGCGATAGAACCGGATCGTCTGGCCAGCCTTGTCTTCACCGTGCATCCGGCGACGCGCGTCGTACGATCGCCCTTCGCGGCGGTGAGCATTTTTGCCGCCAACCGCACCGGCGGGTCCTCCGACCGCATCGACGCATCGACGCCCGAGGACGCGCTGATCACGCGGCCGGAGTTCGACGTCGTCGTGCGGCAGTTGCCGCCCGGCGGGGCAGTCTTCCTGACCTGCCTGATATCAGGATGCATGCTCGCCGAGGCCGCCGCCGCGGCCATCGAAGCTTCGCAAGACTTCGACCTCGCCACCAACATCGCCGGCCTGTTCGAGGCGGGCGCCTTCACCTCGCTGACGTCTGGAGACGCAAGATGATCACGGAACAACGCATCGCGCCCGCGGGCAATCTGCCCTCCTTCGCCCTGCTCGCCGATAAGGCCAATCATCTCATCCGGACGATCGCGACGCCATCTCTGGTGCAGCTCGTTGTGCGTGTGGCACTGGCGGTGCCGTTCTGGCGCTCCGGTATCCTTAAATGGAATGGCTTCTTCAAACTGAGCGGCACCGCCGTCGCATTATTCAGCGACGAATTCATGCTACATCTTCCAGGCGGGCCATATCATTTCCCGGTCCCGACCACGATGGCCTTCCTGTCCGGGCTGGGCGAGGTCGGCTTTCCCGTCTTGCTGATCCTGGGTCTGGGCACCCGTTTCGCTGGCCTTGGCTTGTTGTTCATGACCGTGATCGTCGAGCTTACGGTGCCGGACGGCTGGCCAATTCACCTCACGTGGGCGGCTATGGCCCTCAGTGTTATGTGCTGGGGCCCGGGGCGTTTCTCCATCGACCATTTGGCCGGCCGGCTCGTCCAAACGTCAGACGAGTAGCGTCGAGCGAATGATGGCTTCGCTTTTTCGATATTCTTGTTCCACAGGGCAAGCTAAGCTTTCGGTCGGAACAGGTGGGCAAGCAATGAAGCATTTGCCGACTTTCGGTAGTCCCGAGGCTGGGACGAAAGGCCGCCCCCAATACCGCCGGCTGGTCTGGCTCGCTGCCTGGTTCGCCGGAGGATACCTGAAACCTACCGGGCATCTCGCTGCGACCCCTGTGTCGCCGTCTGTCCCGACACCGATGCTCGCGCTCGCAAAAGGCCAGCGAGAACTGCGGCTGGACCTGTTCCGCGGCCTGGCGCTCTGGCTGATCTATATCGATCACGTTTCACCCGACCTCCTCACGTGGGCGACGATTCGCAACTACGGGTTCAGCGACGCCGCCGAAGTGTTCATCTTCATCTCCGGCTTCACCGCAGCTCTGGTCTATGGTCGCGCGACCTTCGAGGTCGGCTTCGTGATAGGGACAGCACGTGTGTTGCGGCGGGTCTGGCAAATCTACACCGCGCATCTCCTGCTCTTCCTGGTCCTGATGGCGGAAATCGCCTTTGTTACGAGCGTCTCCGAGAAGCCGGCGTTCTACATCCAGGAGATGGAGGTCGGAGATTTCTTTAGGCAACCTGGGTCCGAAATAATCCAGGCGCTCTTCCTGCGTTTCCGCCCGCTGAACATGGATGTCCTGCCGCTCTATGTGGTGCTGATGGCGTTTCTGCCCTTGGTCCTGCTCGTCGCACGTTTGCACAGGGATCTGCCGCTCGCCTGCTCTGTCGCGCTCTACATCCTGACGCTCCGATACGATCTGCATCTGTCGACCTATCCGGACGGTTTCTGGTCGTTCAATCCCTACGCATGGCAGTTGCTGTTCGTCTTCGGCGCCTGGTGTGCGCTTGGAGGTGGAATACGATTGTCCCCGATCCTCAACTCTCGAGCAGTCTTCTGGATGGCCGTCGCCTATCTCTGCGCCGCATTTTTCGTCACCTTGACATGGTATTTTCCGTCCTTGGAGACGCTGATCCCCGGCTGGCTGGCGCGGCTGATCTATCCCATCAACAAGACCGATTTTGACGTCCTGAGATTTGCGCATTTCCTCGCGCTGGCAGTCGTCGTGCTGCGCTTCGTACCGGGTGACTGGGCGGGACTGCGATCAGCCTGGGCGCGGCCTCTAATCCTTTGCGGGCAGTATTCACTGCAGATCTTTGCACTTGGAGTTGCCCTGTCATTCGCCGGATACGCACTGCTGATGGAGCTTAGTGCCGGCGTCTTGCTGCACGTTTTGGTCGGCGCCGCCGGTATCTTGATGCTGTACGGCGTCGCCTTGGTGTTCAGCTGGTACAAATGGGCAATGTCCGGGCGCGAGCGCGCCAAGACGAATACGTCAGAGCTAATCACGCAAAGTGCTTGATGAATATCCACCCCAATGAATGGACCGACGGACATGGGAAAAGAGAGCACGGATCGGTTTGTGGTCGAGCGGGATTTGAGGCTCGACCTTTTGCGCGGACTCGGTCTCTGGATGATCTTTCTAGATCACATTCCGGATGACGTCGTGGCCTGGCTTACGCTGCGCAATTACGGGTTCAGCGACGCGGCCGAGTTCTTCGTTTTCATTTCCGGCTACCTTCTTGGGTTCATCTACGTTCCCATCGTCGCCTCAGGCCAGTTCCTTGCAGCCTTGAAGCGCCTGTGGCTGCGGGCCTGGCAAATGTATGTCGCCCACATCCTGCTGTTCCTCGCCTTCACGGCGCAGATCGCTCGCGCCGCGCGGAAATGGGACAATCCGATGTACAAGGACGAGTTCAACGTCGCCAACTTCCTCGCACATCCTGACGAATTGATCGGCAAGGCGCTCACGCTGCAATACAAGCCGGTCGATCTCGACGTTCTGCCGCTCTACATCTCGCTGGTTGCGGTTGCGCCGTTCGTGATCTGGTGCCTCGCGCGCCGCCCGAACCTGACCCTGGCCGGTTCGATCGTGCTGTACCTGCTGGCACGCTACTTCGACTGGAACTTGCCGTCCTATCCGAAAGGGGCAACCTGGTATTTCAACCCGTTTGCCTGGCAGTTGATGTTCTTTTTCGGTGCGTGGTGCGGCTGCGGTGCTGTCGCCCAGATCAGCAAACTCCTGCGCTCGCGCATCGTGTTCGCAGTCGCGATCGCCTGGATTCTCTTTGCCCTGGTCATCGTGATGACCTGGCACAGCGCGTTCCTGGAGTCGCTGATCCCGAAGTGGATGATCAAGCTGATCTATCCGATCGACAAGACCGATCTCGATATGCTGCGGTTCACGCATTTCCTCGCGCTTGCCGTCATCGTATCACGCTATCTCAACCGAGACTGGGCCGGGCTCAAGTCGAAGTGGCTCCGGCCTCTCGTGCTCTGCGGTCAGCATTCGCTGCCGCTGTTCTGCCTCGGCGTATTCCTGTCCTTTGGCGTGCATTGGATACTCGTTCAATGGAAGCACCAAGTCATTGAGCAAATTCTGCTCAGCATCGGCGGAATGGCCATCATGACGGCAGCCGCCTGGGTTCTGGATAGAGCAGAAAGGGTGCCGAACCTCTTCGTGGACGCGGGAATCAAGGAGGAACAAAACCCGGTCACTCAACCCGCCCCATTGGCTGGGATGCAAACACAGCCGAGCGCGGCATGAGAAAAGGCGAGGAGTCAAGGATGTACAAGAGCCTGATGATTGCCATTGGCATAACGTTGCTCGCAATAGGGGTTGCGAAAGCCGAGACTTCATCTCCAGCTGCAATGGACGCAGCAAGAAGCCTGGCCGTGACCTTGAAGGTCGCGGACCAATACAAGTCTCTCCTTCCAGGTATTTTGCTCAGGCTCCGACCTATCTTGTCCCAGGACCGTCCTGAGATCGAGCGAGACTTCGACGCCGCAGTGCCGGCGATCTTGGAAGCCAACCAATCGAAATACGATAACTCGATGATCGAGGGTGCAGCGGCGCTCTACGCCAAGATCTTCTCGGCGGACGAACTTCGTGACATCGACGCGTTCTATCGTAGCCCGGCCGGCCAGAAATATATCGAAAAATCGCACGAACTCTCGGAGATTAACCAAAAGCTCAGCGATGAAATCTCGCGCCAAGCTACGGACGAGATGAAAGAGCGGATCACCCAGTCGCTGCGGGAGAAGGGCCACAAACTTTAACAGATCTATCGTGACGGAAGGACCGCCACGCAGCGCCGAGAGAATGCCTTCCAAACAAGAATTTGCGGCTCGCCTTTTAATCGAACGGGTCATGCATGACATGCGAAAATGTAATGTTGCGAGTTGCGGACGATCCGATCTCCGTTGCCGACGCACCGGAACCTACTGCCGCGAGCGAACGACGCCCCAACGCTCCTTCGAGGATCTTTGACTTTCTAAGCTTGGCATTTCTTGCCGCGGTCATGTTTGTCGCGTGCTTCACGGTCAGGGATTACGCCATCTCCAATGATGAAGGTGTGCAGCACCACTACGGGGAACTGATCATCGCGTATTATCAAAGCGGATTCCGCCTGCGCGATGTGTTCACCTTCGAAAACCTGTATCTCTACGGAGGCCTGTTCGACGTCATAGCGATCTGGCTCGGCCACGTCGTCGCCCTCGACATCTACGACGTGCGCCATGTCCTCTGCGCCATGACGGGTGTCGCTGGCGTTGCCGTCAGTGGTGCCACGGCGCGCTCAATCGCCGGACCGCGCGCGGGCTTCATTGCGACCGTCGCGCTTACACTGTGTGGAGCGTGGTATGGCGCCATGTTCAATCACACAAAGGACATCCCGTTTGCCGCCGCAATGGCCGGAGCGACACTGTTCCTGCTCCGCTTGTCTCGCCAATTGCCGTCGCCTCGCATATTCGATGCCGTGGTCTTCGGCTGTCTTGCCGGCGCAGCGCTCGGCCTGCGGAGCTACGGTTTGCTGCTGTTTGTCTATCTCGGGCTTGCAATTGTGATCTATCTGCCCTGGGCGGAAAGCGGCAGGGCGCGCCTGGCCTTGCCGGCAGATCCCTGTTGAAGATGTGCCCCGCCCTGGGAGTCGCCTATCCGTTGATGATACTGGCCTGGCCATGGGCTGCGCTGTCGCCCCTCAATCCGATCCGTGGCCTCTTTGCCTTCTCGTAATTTCAGTATTCGATCCGCACGATGTTTGTCGGGCGCGTCTACGAGATGGCCAACGTGCCGCGCGTCTATGTCCCCGGTTACCTTCTCATCCGCGTACCCTTGATCACCCAGGCGGGTGCCGCGTTGGCGATGCTTTCCGTCGTTTGGAACCCCATCAAACCAGGCGTAGTGCGGCCTCGGGAGGTTGCATTGCTGTCGATGATGGTCCTGCTGCCGTTGGCCTGCCAGGCGCTCGTTCATGGCCCTGCCTTTAGTGGCATGCGCCATTTCCTATTCGTGCTTCCTCCGCTCGCGACCCTCGCCGGCGTGGGCCTCGGCCATCTCCTCGATGCGCTCGCTTTGCCGGGGCGCCGGCTGGCCTCAGTGGCGCTTGCGGTGGTTTGCGCGTCCTTTCTGTCTGAGGGGCTTACGCTGCTAAGGCTTCACCCCTACGAGAACCTGTCCTACAACGCTTTGGTCGGAGGCCTTCCGGGAGCATTCCGCCGCTACGATCTGGATTACTGGTTCAACAGCATGCCGGAGGCGATCGGTAAGCTCGAGGAGTTCGTCAGGGATAGTGTACCCCTTGATGAAATCAAACCGCCGGCGGTCTATTCCGTCGCCGTTTGCGGAGAACGTCCGGCCTTTGACCATTCGGTCACGCTTCCGCAGTTGCGGTGGGACTTCCGCTCGGAATGGGACGAGTCGGAGTTCTTCATAGCTCCAACGCAGATGAACTGCGATCGCGACCTCGATGGAGAGATCGTTGGTCGTGTGGAAAGGCTCGGCGTCCCGATTGCCTATGTGAAGGATCGGCGAGCGATCGTGAAACGGCCGCCCGCAGATTCCGCGTTATCCGTTGCCCGTCAGGAGCCCGCCGGAAAGAATATCGCGCAAGCCGTTCCGTTTGATTGAGGCTCCTCGTGGACCCTGAGGTCCTTGCCAAGACGCGGCATACTTCGCCGAGACTGCACGGCTCGAGCGGACTGGCTACGATCGACTGGTGATGCGATAAACTCGTGCGTTGCCCTCAACGCCGCGCAATGGCGCGTCGAACTCTTGAACATTCTGGCTTATCAACAGTTCGCGAACGCCGGGAGCCGTGTAGAGCGCTTCAGTGAGACAGATTTCCCCTGCATCCGCAAATGACTGCACCCTCGCGGCTATATTCACCGTTTGGCCGAAGTAGTCTAGATTCTCATTGAGGGTCACGGCGATGGAGGGCCCGCAGTGAGCTCCCATCTTGAGGATGATGGCGGGCTGATCTCGCTCGAAATTGAATTGGCCGATCCGCTGGAGCATTTCGAGCGCCGCCGCGACCGCGTCGACGGGCCGGGAGAACGCTGCCATGACGGCATCACCAATGGTCTTCACAATAGCACCGGCATGCTGTTGAGCGACCGCGTCCAGCAGAGCGAAATGTTCTCTGACCAACGCATAGGCATTGAGATCTCCGAGATGCTCGTAAAGCGCGGTCGACCCCTTCAAGTCGGTGAAGAGGAGGGTCACCTGGCGGACGCCGAGTCCTTCCTCCTCGTCGACACGCTCGGAGCGGAAGAGCTTGCGGAAAGTCTGTCGCGTCAGCAGCATGCCGCCGGACACGTAGGGGTCGAACTCGAGTGTCGGCTTCTCCGGCATCGCTACGATCTCAGGTGGCCAGTTGATCAGGAGCACTGAGCCACGCCTTGCGCCGGTATTGCTGATCTCGAAGACGATGGGCCCCGACGGCACGGCCGACATAGCGGATGTGAAGCGCTGCCCGTCGTAGGTGATTCGAACGATTGTTGGAGTGCTCGCCGAGGGTACAGCGGAGTCCGCCACGGGAAGCGTGAAGCCAGCCTGCGTCTGAACGTTGACGCCCGAGAGCGCGCCGGGCTTGATGTCGGCCTGCAGGGTCGTGGTCACGCCCGGCGGTAGATAGGTCATGCCGCAGACTAGGGTGCGCAGAACATCGACAAACCGGGTTTGTCCGCCCGGCAGCCGCCCGCTGTCCGCAAACTTCAGCTTCCAATGCAGGTCTTCGATCGAGAGGCTGTCAACGTCGTGCAATGCGAGGCGACGTACCTGCGGCGAGACGGAGAAAGAAGCCTGGATGAAGTCGTCGAGATCCGTCTGACCGTCGATATCGCATAGCCCGCAGACGAAATGGCTCCTGAGTGCGCGCAGCTTGCCAAAGCTTTCCAGAACCAGGCCGGAATGGGGGCACAGAATGTCCCAATGTAGGTCGACCAGTCCGGCGCGGGCAGCGTGGAGGAACAAGTCGATGGCTTCCGGTTCGCCCACGCCGCGATCTCGAGCGAACGCCAAGGGATTGGCGCGGAAGATACTGACCTCGTCTCCGCTACGGATCAGGGTTTCGAACTTCGAAATGACCCGCGGACTCCAAGCCCTGGCTTGCTCGATCTGAATCATTTTGCTTTCGAGAAGCCGTTCGTCAATCGATGTCATCGACAGCTCCTGACGGTGTCAATCCCAGCAAAAATAGCACATTCGGAGGAGCACGGGTCATTCGCGCACGATCCAAACATAACGCACTGCAGCACGTCGCCCTTCAGTCACCCGACGAGGGGCCATTGGGGGTGCCTTCTAGTTGACACTAGCATTGCTTCGGAAGCGGTCCACCTCGCCGCACCTGGCGCTTTGCCGAATGCGTATGCCTTGCTCCGAGTCGCACCGGTCCGGCTGCAGTTGGGTCAACGCCAATGAGCCACGCTGGCTGGATCAGCCGTGGCGGCGTGGAATCAGGAACATAGGTCCCCTAAATCCGTTGGGTGGTGGCTATGCTACTTGCGCCTGTCGGCCTTTCAATGCGCGCGGCTGCTCAAAGGAGGCCTCGGCTGCTCATTCTGCCGCCATCGGCATGACGTCCTGCGTTTCGTGCAAAATGACACCCGTCAGAGGATCGAACTCACCTCTCCAGGGCTTGTGGTCCAGGACGGCCTTGGTATGCGAGTAGCCCGCCTCCCAGCGCCGCATGATCCCTTTCGGGCTGAAATCGATGTCCTTCGTATGGGTCTCCCGATCGAGCTGAGGCGCAAGGAGACGAACGACATGCATGCGGGTGCGGCATCCATAACCGGTCAGCTCGCGAACGGCAGGATCAGCTCGCTCGCTCTCAGGCAAACGTGAGGCAAGCTGATTGATGACGTGACGCAAACGATGCGCCTGTTGCTGTCGAGCGATTTGGCTCGCAATTCGGCTTGAATACTGCACGTCCTTATGCCGGTTGAAGACCTCCGCCATGGTCGTGGGCTCATGCCCCATGGGATTCCACAAATGAACTGCAAAGATCAGGGAGTCCTTGCGCGGGTTATCATCAAAGACAGCTTCCGTGGGCGTGTTCGAGAGAATGCCTCCGTCCCAATACAGTTCGCCATCGATCCGTATCGCGGGGAACGCCGGGGGCAACGCTCCCGAGGCCATGACGTGCTTCACCGTCAGGTCGCCGTCGCGGCTGTCGAAGTAGCGCATCTGACTGGTCCGGACGTGAGCCGCGCCGACCGTGAGCCGCGGCTTGCAGCGATTCACCAGGTCGAAGTCCACGAGTTCGCTCAGTGTCTTCTCGAGCGGAGCCGTCGAATAGAAGCCCGCGTGATCGGCGCCGAGCGGATAGGAATCCCCGGCGTGAGCTAGTGGATTGGGTCGAAAAAATCCCGGGATTCCGTTGGTAACCGTCGCCCAGTACGAGAGCTTGTCGTTGAAGTCTGGGAAGGCCGTGCGGAGATTCCAGATCGGATTCTGCTCCATGCGCTTCCAGAACGCCTTGAGCCTCGCCAATCTGTTCTGCGGCTCATTGCCCGCGATCAGGCTGGCGTTGATCGCCCCAATCGAGGTCCCGATGATCCAATCAGGCTCGATGCCGGCCTCGTGGATTGCCTGGTAGACCCCGGCCTGATACGAGCCGAGCGCTCCGCCGCCCTGCAGCACAAGCACGACTTGGCCGGGCAAATCCCGGACCTTGGCGGCCTCGACCGCATTTCCCTGCATCGCATTCATCTTTCGCTCCCCTGAACGCTTGCTCTCGTCATTCTTCGCAGAGCCGCGGAGTTCGTTACGGTTGCTCATTTCAGTGAGCAGTCCAACCGCCATCGACCGGGAGGGCTATGCCCGTGATCGAAGCCGCCGCATCGGTCGATAGAAAGACCGCTAACGATCCGATTTCCTCCACCGTGGCGAAGCGCTTGTTGGGTTGCTGGGCGAGAAGTACATCGCGGATGACTTGATCGCGTGAAATGCCGTGAGCTTTGGCTTGACCGTCGATCTGGGCCTCCACGAGGGGCGTATAGACATAGCCGGGGCAGATCGCGTTGCAGGTGATGCCCTCTTCCGCCGTCTCAAGAGCCGTCACCTTGGTCAGACCGACGATCCCATGCTTGGCCGCGACATAGGCCGCCTTGAAGGGAGATGCGACCAGCGCGTGGGCAGACGCAATGTTGATAACCCTGCCGAACCCATTCTGCCGCATCGCGGGCAGTGCAAGACGGGTCGTATGGAAGGCCGAGGACAGGTTGATGGCGAGGATCTGGTCCCACTTTTCGACCGGAAACTGCTCCAGCGGCGCGACATGCTGGATGCCGGCGTTGTTAACGAGAATATCCAGTCGGCCGGACTGCGCGACAGTAGCGGCAATCATTTCAGCGATCGATTTTGGCTTGCTCATGTCGGCGGGCGAATAGCTCGCCCCTACCCCGAAATCCGCAACGATCTGCTCGCACGTCCGTCCAATCTCCTCCGGAGCCCCAAGACCGTTGAGCACCACATCGGCACCGGCAGCCGCTAAAGCTCGCGCAATCCCGAGCCCAATGCCGCTGGTCGAGCCGGTGACCAGCGCTACCTTGCCGACCAGCGTCCGCGCGGCGGTTTGATCCTGCAACTTGACGGGAATGTTCATAATCCGAGCCTCTCATTTGAGCGATGGCAGGTCTGGTGGCCGGACTTGGCCTTTGCGAACTGTGAGAGGTTTTCCCAGTCTCCGGAAATGCCGTTTGGCTTCCGAAACCATGCTCGCTCGCTATCGGCGTCGGGATGTCATTCCTGGCCCCGATCGGCTAGAGTTCAAACCGATCTTGCGGGGGAGCCGATCGATGGAAATGCACCAGGTCCGCTATTTTCTCGCGGTGGCGCAGCAGCTCAATTTCACGCGCGCTGCCGAGGAATGCAATGTGACGCAGCCCTCGCTCACCCGAGCGATCAAGCAGCTCGAAGCCGAGCTGGGCGGAGACCTCTTCCGCCGCGAGCGACCGGCTGCCCAACTGACGGAGCTCGGGCAGCGCATGCATCCGCTGCTCAAACAATGCTACGAGGCGGCGGCGGGCGCCCGCTCGCTGGCCTCTTCGTTCAAGAGCGGCGAGATCGGCGCGCTGCGCATCGCGCTGACGCATTCCATCGATCTTGCACTGCTCATCCCCCACCTGAGTGAGATCAAGCGTCAGTTCAATCGGCTCGAATATTGTTTTCTGCGCGGCACCAGTCGGGAAGTTGGCGAACTCTTGAAGAAGGGCGACGCGGAGCTCGGCATCGCGGCCGAGATCGATGAAGCCTGGGACCGGCTCGATACCTGGCCACTCTTCACGGAGAGCTTCGAGCTCGTCGTCAGCAAGGACCATCGGCTCGCTGACTGCGCTGAGATCGAGTTCGATGATCTACGTACGGAGCAGCTGTTGAGCCGAAGCTATTGCGAGCATTCCAAACGCATTGCGGCCTCACTGCGCGAGCACGGCATCGACGTCGACCATAGTCACGAAATCTCCAGTGAGCGCGATCTGATCGAGCTGATCGAAGCCGATATTGGCGTCGCGATGGTGCCGCACACGTCGCCTCTCCCGGCGAACCTCAAACGCGCGGGCGTGGTGGGATTGGATGCCCGCCGCACGGTCAATCTCTACGGCGTTGCGGGACGCCAACGTACCGCAGTGGCCTCTGCCGTCATGCGGATGCTAAGAGGCGCCGATTGGCGAGCGATCGCAGGGTAGCTGACCCAGCTTGTTTCCGGAGACACGAGCGAGCTATGGCGTGTGCTCATGGAGGTAATTTCCGCTGCTGGCGGCAAAGCAGAGAAGGGTTTCGGATGCCGGCCGCATGAAGGACGGCGCGGCATATTCGGCGGCCGGCGTCCGAAAGCCTCAAAACGAGGAAACCGCGATGGGGTTCGTAGGACGATGCCGCGTGATCGAGCTAAGTCGCGTCAAACAACCTTCAGGCGATCAATAGGTCGGATATGGCCGCGGCGTCCTACCGCGCGAGCGGTTTAGTCCGTTGACCCTGAACAGACGTCGTGCCCACGCCGGAAACACCCTGGCTCTATTGATCCAAATCAATAAGTGAATGATGCTTTAGTGAAAGCATTCTTCGTCCCTGCTTCTTAGACGCTGCGGAGGTTGATTGTGGGCGCGGGATTGTCGGTGGCTTTGAGCTTCGGCATCCGGCCAACATTGAGGAGGTTAGGGTCCGCGTCTGATTCCAATACGGAAGTTCAAGTCCGGAAGCCCGAACTGCTGCGTCGGCGCGCCCTTGGGACAATTGTGCGCCCGGCCCGTCCATGTCCCGACCAGCAAGAGGGTGTGTCATGCGTACCGCTATTCCTCTCGTCATCTTGATCGCAATCTCATCGCAGGCAGCAATCGCCGGCGTAAAACGGCACGGGTCGGTCCCGGAAGCACTGCGGGGATCATGGGCGACGAGCGCGGATGTCTGCAACGGCGCGGACAAATCCGGCGTCGCCCTAGCAGCCAAGACTTACGCCGGCCCCGCCGGGAACTGCAGCGTAATGTGGGTGAGCGAAACCCCTGGCCTGCAAGGTGCTATCTACTCCGCCCATTTGCGCTGCCCGAACAAGCGCACGCAGCAGCAGGGCTGGTCGGAATCCAATCTGGTCATCCGGCCCGACGACACGAACAAGATTTCGGCGGGCCCCAATTTCAGCGGCCTCAAGACGTATCAGCGGTGTCCATAGTCTCGCCGCTGAGTTTGACCATGTTCGATCACCAATCGCGCACCCGAAAGCTCACTCGATGCAAAGCGTGACAGAGCTGCTGCCAATGGCGCCAAGCTTGTAGACCTATGGAAACTGCCCATGAGCGACCGCAAAGGCCGCTCTCGAAGTAAAACCGGACCTGACAGGCCTAGCGGTCGGACTGCCGCTTGATGCCAGTTGGGAGCACCTTCCGGGCGATAGGCTTAAAGGCCAGTAGGTGGTAATCTCTTTATGCCAATTCGCCGCTACACGACTTTGAGGCGGGCGGTTTCAGGCGGAGGCCTGCCATGAGGGGGAGAGTGCTGGTAAAGGGCGCCGAGAAGGAGCCAGTTTCCCGCGGCAAGAAGGTGGCCTTGAAGAGCCGCACGGCCGAACCTTCGCTGGACGAACTCCTGGCGTTTGAACGGCTGCTTTCTGATCTCTCCGCCCGCTTCGCTAACGTTGGCGCTGGCCAGGTCGTCGCGGAAATCGAAACCGCGCTGAGGCAACTCTTCAGATTTCTCGGCTTCGCTCGCGGTACCTTTGGGGAGTTCAGCGACGGAGGCGATCTTACCATTCTGTGCTCGGCAGCAGCCGAAGGTTTAGAAGCGGTACCGCGTGGCCCAGTCGCGGGTTTCAGAAAATGGGCTGAAAGAGAGCTATACTCAGGACGTACCATTACGTTCCGCTCTTGGGAGGACTATCCCGCGGAGATACGTGCAGCTGTAGACGAACACTACCGCCAACGCGGCATTGTCCCGCAGCTTTTAATTCCGCTGGCCGTGGGTGGCAACATCGTTGCGATGATCGCTTTTGTTGCGTTCCAATCCAGTCGGGAATGGCCGGAGGAGTTCATCGCGCGGATAAAAGTCCTTGGAGAAGTGATGGCCCAAGCGCTCGTTCGCAGACGCTCCGAGGCCGCACTTCGGGCGACGCAGGCTGAGCTTGCCCGGGTTAGAGGCCTCACCGCAGTCGGACAGATGGCGGCCTCGATCGCACACGAAATCAATCAGCCGCTCGGGGCAATCGTAACAAATGGCAGTGCGGGCCTGCGCTGGCTGTCGAATCCAACGCCGGATCATCTCGAGCGAGTGCGCGTCGCGCTCGAGCGCGTCGTCAGGGAGGGCAATCGGGCGAGCCAAGTCATCAATGGCATTCGAGCGATGTTCAAGAACGATAGCCGGGAAAAGGCGCCACTGGACGTAAACCAGTTAGTCCGCGAAGTACTCGCGATTCTGGATTCCGAGTTGCGAAGCGATCAGGTTCTGGTCGAGACTGAGCTGATCCCGGAGCCGTTGCCGGTGTTCGCGGACCGGGTGCAACTCCAGCAGGTTGTCGCTAATTTGGTTGCAAATGCGATTGAGGCGATGAGAACGGTCAACGGTCGTGCGCGGACACTGCGAATAAGATCGGCGATCACCAAATCTGACGACGTCTTAATCAGCATAGAGGACTCCGGACCAGGAATTGATCAAGAGAACCTCGCCCGCATTTTCCACCCGTTCTTTACGACGAAGCCCCAGGGCATGGGAATGGGCCTCGCGATCTGCCGGTCGATCGTTGAATCTCATCATGGAAACCTCTCGGCGTCGCCGGGGCATCCACACGGCGCAGTTTTTCGAGTCGTTCTGCCGATCGGGAGGGTGGACGGCGCATGAAGCACGACGATCTCAGGAGCCAGTCGGTCGTTTTTGTCATCGACGACGACAACGCCATGCGCGAGGGACTCAGCAGCTTGTTTCAATCGGTCGGATTACAGGTCGAGGCGTTCGCTTCTGCCCCGGAGTTCCTTGCGGGCGAGCGTCCTGACGTCGCCAGTTGCCTGGTGCTTGATGTCCGGCTACCCGGACCGAGTGGACTGGATTTTCAAGCGGAACTGGCCAGGGCGAACGTTCAAATTCCAATCGTCTTCATGACCGGCCACGGCGACATACCGATGACTGTGCGGGCCATGAAAGCCGGCGCGGTTGAGTTTCTGCCCAAACCATTTCGTGACCAGGACATGCTGGACGCAGTACGGGCCGGCCTTGAGCAGGACCGGCACCGACGCAAGGACGCTAGCGATGCCTCCAGATTGAAGTTGAATTTCGATTCCCTGACGCCGCGCGAGCAGCAGATCATGGGCTTCGTGGCCTCCGGTCTGATGAGCAAGCAGATCGCCCACGAGATTGGAGTCAGCGAAGTCACGGTGAAAGTCCGCCGCGGCAGCATTATGCGAAAGATGGGCGCAAAATCGCTCGCCGAGTTAGTGCTGATGGCAGAGACATTGGGCGTTCGCCGTAAGCCGAAATAACATATACTTATGTATATTCCATCAGCCTTTGTTCCTTCCGCTTCCCAATGCACAGTGGCGCGATGCGCCTTGGAGCCCCCCAGCAAGGACGCCGGAAGTTGAAGGTTCCGTTGATCTCCATTGTTGACGATGACGAACCTAATCGAGAGGCCACGGAGGCCCTTGTTCTGTCGCTGGGTTACACCGCCGCTACCTTCGCTTCCGCTGAGGAGTACCTGCGGTCTGATTGCGTTGAGAGCTCATCGTGCCTGATCACCGATCTGCACATGCCAGGTATGAGCGGAGCCGACCTGCAGGATCGGTTGATAGCCGATGGCTGCCATACGCCGATTGTTTTTGTAACCGCGTTTTCGGAAGAGAAAATTCGCGCGCGCGTATTGGGAGCTGGAGCGATCGGCTTCCTGAGCAAGCCCTTCAATGCTGAATGCCTGATCCGATGCCTGGACGAGGCACTCAAGAGCCCCGGCGTTCGCTGAACACAACCATCGTATCTGCGGCCTCCGTCAAACAAGCCTGGTCACCGCTTCCCGGGCCACATGTTCTGCCGCGCGAAAAGATCGGAGCTATACCGACGTATAGCGTTCTTTACCTTTTCGACACTGATCATTACCCGCGTACACTGGATCGGATGGCGCGACGCTTTTAGTCTTCTCGCCAAGAAAAAAGTAACTCGACCAGGAGCGCGAGGTGGCCACGACCGATATGGCCACGAACACCGCAACCTCTCGGAATGAGTTGGCTATCAGCCCGGCGAAGCTTTCGCGCCGGGCTCGGCAAATTTCAGACTCGGAATTGTTCGACCGCGTTGCGGATACCGACAGGCTCGCGGTGCAGCGATTATTTGAAGACGTTTAGCTCGGGAAAGGCACTATCATGTCTCATCGAAGCGTCTTACTTGCGGCCGTTCTACTCGGCGGCGCATCTATTGTGACTGTTTCCTCCGACGCATTTGCGCGTCCCGGAGGTGGGTTTGGTGGGGTCGGTGGCCCCGGCGTTGGAGTCGGTCGTCCCGGCGTTGGCCACGTCCATCACGTCCATCGTCATCCCGTAGCGCGCGGTGCCGCTGTCGTAGGCGTCGGTGCTGCCACCGCCGGAGCGTATTACGCCCGACCCCAATGTGGATATTACCCTTATCCACCGTGCTACTAGTTTGCCGGCCGGACCGTCGGTGCAGTTGCCGACGGACCGCACCGTGCGCCACTGCAGCACAAGAGGCCACGCCAACGATAGGTGGCATCCAATGCGATCCGTGTCACGGTACGTAACGGGGCAGTTCAGCTTGTCTCGCCAACCTGAGCGAGTCGCCATGGCTCATCGCGTCCGCTATTGCTCGAGATCTCGCCCGCAACGCAGCTTCCCAATCGCCTGTTTTTTGTCAGTTGCGGTCTCGCTGTCGGGCTGTAGCGATCGGAACGACGGATCGTCCAAGGCGCCGACGCCGGTTCGAACCGAAACGGTGCGGCTCCAGGATCGGCAGGGGTCGACCACGCTGACGGGTGACGTTCAGGCCCGGGTCCGCGCTGAACTTTCCTTTCGCGTCAGCGGCCGAGTGATCGAGCGGTTGGTGGATGTCGGAGCCCATGTGAACGCCGGTGATGTACTGGCGCGCCTCGATCCGACCGAGCAGCAAGCCGATCTCGATGCCGCAATCGCCAAGGTGGCCGGCGCCGAAACCGAGGTCCGCGTCACCTCCGCCACCTTCACTCGACAAAAAACCCTTATTGCGCAGGGCTTCACCACGCGATCGTCGTTCGAGGAGGCGCAAGAGGCGTTGCGCACGGCGGAGGCATCGCTCGATGCCGCCAAGGCCGAGGTCGGCACCGCGAAAGACAATTTGAGCTATACCGAGCTGCGCGCCAGGGCCTCGGGAGTGATCACAGCACGCAATATCGAAGTCGGCCAAGTCGCGCAGGCAGCGCAGTCGGCATTCACGCTGGCGGAGGACGGCGCCCGGGATGCCGTGTTCGATGTGTATGAGTCGATTTTCTTCAGGCAGCCGGAGAGTAACGACATCATTTTGACGCTGGTGTCTGATCCGGCCCTCAAGGCTCAGGGGCGTGCCCGCGAGGTCTCCCCGACCATCGATCCGAAGACGGCGACGGTCCGAGTCAAGATTGCGATCGACAATCCGCCTGCAGCGATGACGCTGGGAAGCGCGGTCACCGGCACGGTGCGTTGGAAGCCAAAGAATCGTATCGTTCTGCCCTGGAGCGCGCTGACCGCCGCCGGCACCGCGCCTGCGGTCTGGATCGTTGACTCCGCAAGCAACACGGTTTCGCTGAAGCCGATCGTTGTCGATGACTATGAGTCCGGAATCATCGTGATCAAGAGCGGGCTGCAGCCCGGTGATCGCGTAGTCACCGACGGCGGCAAGCTGCTCAGCCCCGGACAAGCGGTGACATTCGACCGGGAGGGCGGGGCATGATGAAACGCGGAATTCGTGTCAGTGCAGTGCTGAGCGTCTGTTTTGCGGCGGCCGGATGCCAGGACGAAGCGGCCGCACCTGCACCTGTGCGCCCGGTGCTGTCGACTGTGGTCACGCCGGGCCAAGCCGAAGGTGGCGTCGTCGTCGGCACCGTAGAGCCGCAGTACAAAACCGATCTGAGCTTCCGCGTGCAGGGACGGCTGATTGCGCGCCCGGTCTACATCGGCGACACGATAGAGAAGGGACAGACCGTTGCAGCGATCGACCCGACCTCGCTTGAGCTCGCAGTACGCTCCGCGATTGCAAACGTGTCGAGCAGCCAGGCCAAGCTGACCAACGCCAGCGGTTTCGAGCAACGCCAGCGTACGCTGCTCAAGACCGAGGTCATCAGCCAGGCAGATATGGAAAGCGCCGAGCAATCCACCGCCTCTGCGCAGGCGACCTTGGTCCGCGCTCAGGCCGATTTGACCAAGGCGCGCGAGCAGCTTGGCTACGCCCAATTGAAGGCGGAATTCGCTGGCGTCGTTACCGCGGTTGGCGCCGAGGTCGGCCAGGTCGTGTCGTCCGGCCAAGCCGTCGTGACGGTTGCGCGCCCAGAGATCCGCGAAGCCGTGATCGATGTCGCCGACGACGTGGCCTCCACGTTGCAGATCGGCCAGCCATTCACGGTCAGCCTTCAACTCGACCCCGCGATCCGGGCCGAAGGCCGGATCCGCGAGATCGCGCCACAGGCCGACGCCGTGACGCGCACACGCCGCGTCCGTATCACGCTCGACAATCCTCCCACGACATTCCGGCTGGGGACGACGGTGATGACACCCGTCATCAGTAGCCATCCGACGCTCCGACTGCCGGTGTCAGCCATTCTCGTCAAAGACGGCAAGACGCTGGTCTGGCTGGTAGATCCATCCAAAGGCACGGTGGCATTGCGCGAGGTCACCAGTGAGGCGGACGATCGCAGCGGCGCACGCATCGTCGCTGGCATCGAGGAAGGCTCGCGCGTGGTGACCGCGGGCGTGCACAGCCTTGTAGACGGCCAGAAGGTCCGCATCGATCAGGAAGCCAAGCCGTGAAGAAGTCATTCAACCTGTCCGATTGGGCGCTCGAGCATCGTTCGCTGGTCTGGTATTTCATGATCGCGTTCATGGCTGCCGGGCTTTTTTCCTACATTCAATTGGGGCGCGAGGAAGATCCCGCGTTCACCATCAAGACCATGTTGGTTCAGGCTCAATGGCCCGGCGCGTCCGCCGAGGAGATGACGCGTCAGGTCACCGAGCGGATCGAGAAGAAGATCGAGGAGCTGGAATCGCTCGACTATACGAAGAGTCTGACCGTCGCGGGACAAACAACCGTTTACGTCAATCTTCGCAATGACACCAAGGCGCGGGACGTGGTTCCGACCTGGGTGCGTGTGCGCAACATGATCAACGACATCAAAGGCGACTTTCCAGAAGGCGTCATTGGGCCAACGTTCAACGACAGGTTCGGCGACGTCTTTGGCAACATCTATGCGTTCACAAGCGACGGGCTGAGCCAGCGTCAGCTACGCGACCGGGTCGAGTATGTCCGTTCCAAGGTTCTGACCGTGCCGAATGTCGGCCGGGTAGATATCATCGGCGCGCAGGATGAAGTCATCTATCTCGAATTCTCCACCCGCAAGATCGCTGCACTGGGGCTCGATGAACGCGCGATCCTGACCTCGTTGCAAGAGCAAAATGCAATCGCGCCCTCGGGCGTTCTGCAGGCGGGGCCGGAGCGGATCAGCGCGCGCGTCAGTGGACACTTCACGTCCGAGGCCAGCCTGAAGGCGGTCAATCTTCGGGTTAACGACCGGTATTTTCCGCTCACCGATGTAGCCACGATCACGCGCGGCTATGCCGATCCACCATCCAACCTGTTTCGCTTTAACGGAGAACCTGCGATCGGGCTCGCGATCGGCATGAAGGCCGGCGCCAATCTGCTGGAATTCGGCGCCGCGTTGAAAAAAGAAATGACCAGGGTCGTGGCCGACCTGCCGATCGGGGTCGGTGTGCATCTGGTGTCGGATCAACCGGTCATCGTGGATCACGCGGTGTCCGGCTTCACCAAGGCGCTATTCGAAGCCGTCGTTATCGTGCTTGCCATCAGCTTCCTTAGCTTGGGGATGCGGGCTGGTCTGGTGGTTGCGATCTCGATTCCGCTAGTGCTCGCCATTACTTTCCTGGTCATGGCGTCCGCCGGCATCTCGCTGCAGCGCATTTCTCTCGGCGCGCTGATCATCGCGCTCGGCCTGCTGGTGGATGACGCGATGATCGCGGTCGAGATGATGGTGGCGCGTCTGGAGGTCGGAGATACGCTAAAGAAGGCGGCGACCCATGTCTACACCTCGACCGCGTTTCCGATGCTGACCGGAACGCTGGTCACCGTCGCCGGTTTCATTCCGATCGGGCTGAACAACAGCAATGCAGGCGAGTTCACCTTCACGCTGTTCGTCGTCATCGCGGTGTCCCTCGTCGTGTCGTGGATCGTCGCGGTGCTGTTCACGCCGTTGCTGGGCGTCACGATCCTGCCGGATGCAATGAAGAGTCACCATGGGCACAAGGGCCGGTTAGAGCTCGGCTTCTCTCGTCTGCTCGGCTTCTGCATGCGCTGGCGCTGGGCGACCATCGCGACCACGCTTGCGGCGTTCGGATTGTCGCTCGCCGGCATGGGCTTCGTGCAGCAGCAGTTTTTTCCGGCGTCCGATCGGGACGAACTGATTGTTGATTTTAGCCTGCCGCAGAACAGTTCGATCGCCGAAACCGATGCGCAGATAGCTCGCTTCGAGCGGGAGGCGCTCAAGGGCAATCCGGGAGTCGATCATTGGTCGAGTTATGTGGGGCGAGGCGCGCCGCGCTTCGTGCTGTCCTTCGACGTGCAGCCGGCCGACCTGTCATTTGGTGAGATCGTCATCGTCACCAAGAGCCTGGAGGCGCGGGATCGCGTCAAGGCTGAGCTGCAGACCTATTTGAAGAAGACGTTTCCGGGTACCGACGCCTTCGTGAAGCTGCTCGAGATCGGGCCGCCTGTCGGCCGGCCGGTGCAGTTCCGTATGAGCGGTCCCGACATCGCCGGGGTACGGGAGTATTCCCGACAACTGGCAGGCGTCCTGCGCAGCAATCCGCATCTCGGCGACGTGGTGTTCGACTGGGCAGAGCCTGCGCGCGTCGTCAAGGTCGATGTTCTGCAGGACAAGGCGCGGCAGCTCGGCGTCACCTCCGAGGACATCGCGACGGCGCTGAACGGCGTGCTGGACGGCACCACAGTCACCCAGGTGCGCGATGATATCTACCTGATCAAGGTGCTCGGGAGAGCCAAGGCCACCGAACGCCGTTCGATTGAAACGCTGCGGGATCTGCAACTAACCGGCACCAGTGGTCAGGCAGTGCCACTCGCCGCCGTGGCTACGCTGCGCTACGAAATTGAGCAGCCGACGATCTGGCGGCGGTCACGCCTGCCAACCATTACGCTGAAGGCGGGCATTCTGGATTCAGTGCAGGCGGCCACGATCGTCGATCAGCTCAAGCCGCAACTCGCGGCATTCACCGCAAGATTGCCAGCCGGCTATTCGGTGGCGACCGGTGGCAGCGTTGGGGAGAGCGTCAAGAGCCAGGCGCCGATCGTCGCCGTGGTGCCGCTGATGCTGTTCATCATGGCGACGATCCTGATGCTGCAGCTGCAGAGCTTCCAGCAGCTGTTCCTGGTGTCTGCAGTTGCTCCGCTGGCCTTGATCGGCGTCGTGGCGGCACTGCTGCCGAGCCGGGCGCCGCTCGGCTTCGTCGCCATTCTCGGGGTGCTGGCGCTGATCGGCATCTTGATCCGCAACTCCGTGATCCTGATCGTGCAGATCGAGCAGTTGCGCGACGAAGGGCGGCACGCATGGGACGCCGTCGTGGAAGCGACCGAGCACCGGATGCGGCCGATCATGCTGACGGCTTTGGCGGCCAGCCTCGCCCTGATCCCGATTGCGAGCGAGATATTCTGGGGGCCGATGGCGTATGCGATGATGGGAGGCATCATCGTCGGTACGGTGCTGACACTTTTGTTCCTGCCCGCGCTATACGTCGCCTGGTTCCGCATCAAAGCGCCCGCCGATCGGGATGCGCAACCAGCAGAACCGAAGGCTGAACGAGAAGTTGCATGATATCCAACGCCGGTACTTCAAGGGCGGCGTCCGGACGAATGCATCCACGATGCAACACCGTTATTTGAGGCTGAACAAGATCAGCTATTTGAAATTGGGTCCAGACGAGCACATGTCAGGTATTGGCCCCAAGCAGCGGTTGGGACATGTTCGTCATTGCCCTGCTGTCTGGAGTCGAGCAGATATGGACGCACTGATCCGTGCGGCAATCCAGTTGTGGGCACGCGCCTAGCCAAAGCTCAATTCTCACCGCTCGCGCTTTCCAGCGCCTTGAGCAAGTCGTCGATTTCCATTCGCTTGCGGAAATCCGGATCGACGAAGCGAGCCTTCACGACGCCATCGCGCCCAATGACGAAGACCGCCGGGATGGGCAGCATCCAGCCGTCATTGCCGTGAAACCGCGCCATATCCTGATAGGACAGCAGTCCCTGGATCTCCGTATCCAACCAGATCGCCAGATTGAGGGAGAGCGCATAACCGTTGTCGAGATCGGTTAATACTGGGAAGGGTGCCGCGGACTCGGCCTTGAACTGCTCAGTATATTCCTGCGTCTCCGGCATGATGGCAACGATCTGCGCGCCCAGCGCCTCGATACGATCCTGCGCCTGGATCACCGCGCTGACGTTCAGCCGGCAATAAGGGCACCAATGACCTCGAAAGAACATGACGGCCACGGGGCCGCGCGCGATCAGCGAGCCCAGCGTGACCAGGCGTCCGTTCTCGTCGGGCAACACGAATCTCGGCATCACCTCACCCGGACGAGGCGCGTTCTCTCCCCCACCATTCTCGGCTAGTCGCGCGACGAGGCGGTCGACCGCCTCGCCGTAGGCGGGAAATATATCGCGGCCGGCTTTCGCATAAGCCCGAAGTTGCTCGTTCAGGGTCCCCTCCATGTCACGGCAGCGCTGGAAGGCGAGCTTGAGCCGTTCTGCGTCGGCTGGGGAAAGGGATGTCATTTTCCGCTCCGGCAAAAGTGAGGTCTATTATTCGGCATTTCGTTCGCCTCGCAAGGGGCGCTCGTCCATCGAATGCCCGATCCCTGTCAAACGGAAATGCCGATCCCCAATCGGTTCGATAGCCGGCGCCTATCGCGCCGCGATAGCGCGGAGCTATCGGCTCCAGAGCCAGACGGCATTTCACCTCCTTGAGGAGCCTGTCCATCCTCGTGTGATCCCAAGCTTCCCATCCATGGAGAAAGACCCATGAAACGTCAGATCATCCTGCGCATTGCGAATGTCGCCACCTCTCTTCTGCTATGCTGCCTCGTCCTTGCCGCTGCGACCTCGCTCGCGCGGGCAGACAGCGACGATGGCATCGTCCGGGTGAAGAGCGCGGTGTCAATGCCCGAAGCGATCAGCCGCATCAAGGCGGACATTTCCACCAAGGGCATCAAATTCTTCCTTGAGGTCGACCAATCGAGACTTGCCGCGGATGCCGGCATCAAGCTTCGGCCTTCGACATTGCTCATCTTCGGCAATCCTCCGCTTGGCACCCAGTTCATTACCGCCAATCCCAATGCCGGCCTCGATTGGCCTGTTCGCCTGCTCCTCACGCAGGATGAGAATGGCGACCTGTGGGCCGTGTGGACCGACTTCGACTGGATCGCCAAGCGGCACAACATCCACAATCGCGAGGCGCAGTTCAAAATGGCCACCATGGTCGTGAAGTCGATTACCTCGACGATCACAACGAAGTAGCCGCCGATCGCCCCGGCGCGGCTCGGAATGCGCCGTCCGGATACCCAAGCGAAACTTTGATCAAGCAGTAGAGGCCGTTCCATGACCAGCGAGATATTCGATGTGGTGATCCTGGGCGGCGGCAACGCCGGCATCGGCGTGACCGGCCCTGTCCGGCGCGCCGGCCTCTCGGTCGCGATGATCGAGCCGCGTGAACTAGGCGGCACCTGTCCAAACCGCGGCTGCACGCCGAAGAAGATCCTGGTCGCTGCGGGCCAGGCTCTGCACGATATTGATCGCGCGTCTGTTCATCATATTGCAGTTGGCAAGCCCCGGCTCAATTGGGGCGCACTGATCGATCGTGAGAAGGCGATGATCAGGGACATTCCGTCCAACCTCGCCCGCGCCATGGCGCGCCGAGAAGTCGAGGTTATCAGAGGTAAGGGTGTCTTCGTTGCCCCCGACACCATCGAGGTCGGCGACCGCCTGCTGCAGGCCAAGCACATCGTAGTTGCCACGGGGTCCAAGGTGCGGCCGTTGCAGATTCCTGGCGCCGAGCACATGATCACCTCAGACGAGTTATTGAGCGAACGTGAACTGCCGAGCTCGGTGATATTCATCGGCGGCGGCGTAATCTCGCTGGAATTCGGGCATGTCTTCGCCCGGGCTGGCACCGCGGTCTCGGTTCTGGAGGCCCTGCCGCAGCTCCTCCCCGCCACGGACTCCGATGCTGTCGCGCAACTTCACGCCGAAAGCGAACGCATCGGCATCAAGATCAGGACTGACGTCAAGGTCCAGCGGATCGAGCAGGTCGGCCATCGGCTCCGGGTGGTCTTCACGGATGGCGACATCGAACAGGCGCACGAAGCGGATCGCGTCGTCAACGGCGTCGGCCGGATAGCCAACGTGGAAGCGCTCGATTTGGCGAGAGGCCGGGTCGAGCAAATAAACGGTCGCATCGTCATAGATCGCTACTTGAGGTCGGCTTCAAACCCTCGGGTCCACGTATGCGGCGATGCCGTTCCCGTCTCGCCCCAACTTTCCCCGCTCGCGACCTACGAAGGTGAGATAGTGGGCCGCAACATCGTCGACGGACCGCGTCACGCGCCCGATTACGCGGGCGTCGCGACCTCAGTCTACACCGTGCCATCGCTGGCTGCTGTCGGCTTGACCGAACAGGCAGCACGGCAGACCAGTTCGGCCATCGATGTGCACGTCAACGACATGCGCGACTGGTTCTCGTCTCAATCATATGCCGAGACCGTCGCTTGGTCGAAAATAATCGTCGACCGGGCCACCGATCTGATCCTCGGCGCGCACTTCGTCGGCCATGCCGGCCAGGAGTTCATCAACGTCTTCGGCCTCGCAATCAAGTTCCGCATCACTGCGAGGCAACTACGCGAGAACGTCTACGCCTATCCGACCTTTTCGGCCGACATCAAGCACATGCACGGGCACGCATAGCGATCCGCTATCGTTTCGAGAGACAGACAGCATTTCAACGTGCTCTCAATTTCAGCCAACCTCCACCAATAGCCGGCAACCACCGAGGTTACGGCCAACACAGGAGACCTCCCGATGTTCAAGAACTTCAAGCTATCGTATGCGATCACCGGAGCTGCCCTTGTCGGCGCGCTCACGCTCAGCACGCAATCGGTGTTCGCGGGTGAATGTCCGGCCAACAAGATCAAGCCCAATGCTCAGCCGATGGTCGACTACAAGCCCGTGGGCGTAACCGACGTCACACTCGGCTCGATCGATCTTGGCAAGCAGCCGGCGCATATCGAGGGCCGCGAGTTGCGCTTCCGCAAACTGACGATCGAGCCCGGCGGAATCGTCCCCTGGCACAGCCACGACGATCGCCCGGCGCTGATCTTCGTGCAGCAGGGCGAGATCGTCGAATACGCCTCCAACTGTATCGACCCAATCGTGCACAAGGCCGGCGACCTCCGCCCGGAGGTTTTCGGTACCTCGCACTGGTGGAAGAACCTCGGCAAGGAAACGGTCATTCTCTATGTCGGCGATGTCCGCAAGGATCCAGCCGACCACAACATGTAACGAGCGCTCCCAGCCCCAGCCTCGTTACCGGATGTGACGACCCGGGATCCCCCGTGCTCCCCCTGCACGCCGGGCGTCACATCCTCTTTCGAAATGAGGAGACGTCACGCAATGACCGATCTGTCCACGAGCATGGAGCCGATTGCGGCCGAGATGCACGAGCATTCGCCAGGCGTTGCGTTTCGATCACTTCTGATCGGACTGACCGCATTCCTGACCGTCGTCGACCTGTTCGCAACGCAGGCGATTCTCCCGTCTCTTACGCGGCACTATGGCGTGACCCCCGCCGCGATGGGATTTGCGGTCAACGCCAGCACGTTTGGCATGGCAATCTCAAGTCTCGTCGTAGGCTTCTTCAGCCCCCATATCGATCGACGGGTCGGCATCCTTCTCAGCCTCACGCTCCTGGCGATACCCACAAGTCTGCTTGCGATAGCCCCTGGTATCACCGTTTTCATGATCCTGCGCGTCGCGCAGGGTCTGTTCATGGCTTCGGCCTTCACCCTGACGCTTGCCTACCTCGGTGAGCAGTGCAGCGCGATGGACGCCGGCGGAGCATTTGCCGCCTACATCACGGGTAACGTGGCCAGCAATCTGATTGGCCGACTGATCTCGGCCGCGCTCGCCGACAGTCTCGGCCTTGCCTGGAACTTCTATTTCTTCGCGGCCCTAAACCTCGCCGGCGCTGCGTTGGTCTACTTCTCCATACACCGCGCGCGACCCATGCAGGCCGTGACCGCAAACGAATCACCAATTCGCGCTGCGCTGGAGCATTGGCGAACGCCGCGGCTGCGCGCAGCGTTTGGCATCGGTTTCTGCATTCTGTTCGCCTTTATCGGCACCTTCACGTTCGTGAACTTCGTTCTGGTGCGACCGCCTCTGTCGCTTGGCATGATGGACCTTGGCTTTGTCTACTTCGTCTTTCTGCCGTCGATTCTGACGACACTGATCGCCGGGAAGGTCGCCGTTTGGCTCGGCAGCCGCATGACCGTCTGGATCGGCCTCGGCGTTGCCGCAGTGGGCCTTCCTCTGATGCTGACGTCTCGTCTGCCTCAGGTTCTGACTGGAATGGTCCTGGTCGGCGTCGGGACGTTCTTTGCCCAGGCCGCTGCGACCGGTTTCGTCGGTCAAGCGGCGGCTAAGAACCGGGGGATCGCGAGCGGCACCTATCTCGCCTGCTACTTTCTTGGAGGTGTGGTCGGAACCGCCGTCCTCGGCCGACTGTTCGACTCGTTCGGGTGGATGGCCTGCGTGTTCGGCGTGGCCGGCGCGTTGGCCATCGCGGCGCTGCTCACGGCAAGGCTGACGCCATCAGAATGAGATGGCCAGCGCGATGTATCTCACGGCACGAGAGTACAGAGACGAGGACCACGCTCATCAATGCAAGCTTTATGACCGGCAGAGATTCGGAACGGATAAAGCCAATTTCCCAACCGAAGGGTCCGTTCTGAGGAACAAACCTTCCAAGCACTTGAATGTGCTTGGTGGGCGCACCAGGGCTCGAACCTGGGACCCGCTGATTAAGAGTTCAAAACCGGCGCCTCTCTGCGATTTCCGAATCTGCGCCGCACTACGATGAAGTCGAGGAAGGTCTTTTATTTATAGAGGCTTGTCGCATAGCTTCGCAGCTCAGCGAACCCTGACCTTCAAACACCTCAGTTCGCCAAAGCCGTTTGAAAACCGTTTTAGCAGTTTACGTCGACCCTCATGACCGACATTCGCATAGCTCTCAGCGATAAAGCCATCGCTCAGCTGCCGATTCCAGAAGTTGGCTGGTATCTGGCTCGCGACACCGAGTTGAAAGGCTTCTTCGTGGTTGTCGGGAAGCGAAAAAGGACCTTCACCGTTCAAGGTGATCTCAGAGAACGAGGAAAGCGGGCCTCCTCTATCCGAGTATCGATTGGTGACGCCAGCGAGTTGACGACCAGGGCAGCGCGCGCGATTGCCAAGGAATATCTTGCTCAGATCAGCAAGGGACAGCACCCGAAAGCGAAGCAGAACGGAAACTCCGAACAAGCCGCGACTGATGGAAATGGTGCTGAAGGGGGCGCTACCCTCGAGCAGGCTTGGCAACGCTACCTGGAAGCCCACTTAATCCGAAAAGGCCGTAGCGAGAAAACGATCAGCGGGTATCGCGATCACGTTGAACGTCTCTTTTCGGAATGGCTTAAGACCCCTTTGCTGGATCTAGCGAATGATCCCGCTCGCGTCGCCAAAAAGCATGATCAGCTTACTAAGGAGAACGGTCCGTACATCGCGAATGGCAGCATGCGGACGCTGCGGGCCATCTACGATCACGCGAGGAAGACCAATCGATCGCTGCCGCGTGACAACCCCGCGGATGCTGTCGATTGGAATCAGGAAGAGCGCAGGAATACTGGTATGGGCACCGGCGATTTGAAAGGATGGTTTCTCGAGCTGACCAATCTAGAAAATCCAATCCGGCGCGAATTCCATCTTTTAACATTGCTGTGCGGATCCAGACCCACCGCCTTGCAGCAGGCCAGACCCGAACACATCAATTTTCGACGGCGTACGCTCCACATCCCAAAGCCCAAGGGGGGCAGTAAGCGAGCGTTCGACATACCGCTATCTCGGCAAATGGTCCTGAGTCTCATTCGAGTGCTTCGGTTCGGCCGGCAAATGCATCCGTCTCAGACGCAAAAATGGCTGTTCCCTACTGAGAGCGCCTCAGGACACTTAGCGGAAACAAAGGAGGATCGAGAGGTCTTGTCAAAATGGGGCAATGACCTAAACATTCCGGACGATTGCCACCGCTGCCGGCGTTTCCGAATTCGATGCTAAGCTCCTCATGAACCATTCTATCCCCGGCGTGAACGCAGGCTATGTCACTGGCACAAGCTGGTTGAAGACCACCTGCGCAGCCAACAACAAGCTATGAGTACCGTCGTGTTTTCCGCCCTTGGTAACTCGCTAAAGGAGAATAAGCCTCTGATCAATTGGCTCGGTCCCGGGGCTAGCCGAAGAGCCGTTACCCAAGTCCGATTGGAGCCAAACACTGCCGGCGAGGAGCAACAACGAATTCAACAAGCAGCATGACTTTGAGCTGACCGCCTGAGGAGCGTGGCAGTGGACGGTTGTGCGGAGAGTTAGCAGCGGTTTCCAAACGCACCCCAAGGACCCGCGCCTACCGGCCTTCTGTAGGTAATGAACTCAAGGGCTTGACTGTCCTTTTGAGCGCAACGGATCAGGACCCGAATGGCGGAATCAAAATCTGTTTGATTATTCAATGATTTCAGCGCGCGTTTGGAAAAAAACGGTCAAAACACGCGTTAGCAATATCAATAGCTTAGGAGCCATTTCCAAATAGCGCCACGCGGACGAGTCGCGTGAGACAGCGTTACTTTCAAGATCGATGCGAGCCGCCCGTACTTTTCTCAGGCATCCCGTTTCAATATCCACTCGACGGCAGCGCTTGGAACAAAACGCCATTTGCGCAGAGGGCCTGCCATAACGTTGAGATAGTACATCTCGAATCCGTAGGGCGCGCCGCACGGATGGTGTCCGCGCGGCACCAGGACTACGTCGCCGTCATGCACGGCCATGGTCTCGTTCAGTTGCAGATCGTCGGTGTAGACGCGCTGAATGCCAAAACCGCTTCCGGGATTGATCCGGTGGAAATAAGTCTCTTCCAGATAAGTTATGCGGGGGTAGTCGTCTTCGTCATGACGATGGGAGGGATAGCTCGACCAGTGCCCGGCGGGCGTAAAGACTTCGGTCACGAGGAGCGAGTCGCAATAATCCGCATTCTCCATGGCGATATTGTTGATGTAGCGCGTATTGGTGCCCCTACCGCGCTCGGTAAGCATGATGCCATCGGGCCCTACCCGGCGCGCCTTGTGTCCACCCCGTCCGGGGGCGGAGCAGACGGCAATGGTACAGTCGGTCTCGGCCACGGCCTCCCATCTCTCGGCATTCGGCACATAGAGGCAATGCGGTGGGGTCCTCTCGAACACATTCATCCGTTCGCCAAGCACGTCCCAATCCTGGCCGGCCGCGGTCATGGCAGCCCTGCCCTCGACCATCACCAGAATGACTTCGCGGTCGCCAGTCTCTTCGGCCGCGCGTTCCCCCGCGCGCAGCCGGTAGAGTGAAAAACCAACATAGCGCCAGCCGGCGCTGACTGGGGTGATCTCATGGACCTTGCCATGAGTGCCAAAGGGCCTGCGCAACAGATTGTTCATTCGCCCTCCTCCGGGTTCGCCCACACCGATCAGCCGAAAGCACGCTGTCTTGCGAGGTTGCGGTTATAGCGTTCACGCGCCCGTTCAAGACGCTCGGGTCCACCGGCCTGCGGCACGGCGACATCCCACCAGTGCCCACCGGCACCGGTCCCCGGCACTGGATCAGTGTCAATCGCGATGACGGTTGGCGTATTGCGCCCGCGCGCAGCAACGATTTTTGCTTCCAGATCGGCGATGCTGGCCGCCTTCTCCGCATGTGCGCCCATGGACCGGGCATGGTTCACGAAATCGATCGCGGGCTGCACCTCAACGTTGGAATCCTCATACAAATTGTTGAACTCCGCTCCGCCGCACTCGACCTGCAGGCGGTTGATACAGCCATAGCCACGATTGTCGGTCAGCACGATCGTGAAGGGCACGCGCCGCATGACGGCCGTGGTCAATTCGGAATTCGCCATCATGTAGGAGCCATCGCCGACGAAACAGATGACCTCCTTCTCGGGCGCCGCGAGCTTGATGCCCATGGCACCCGCAACTTCATAGCCCATGCAGGAATAGCCATATTCCATGTGGTATCCGCCTTTCGCCGACTGCCACAACACTTGAAGGGCGCCCGGCATGGTGCCGGCGGCGCACATTACTATTGTTTCCTTGGTGGCGACCCGTTGGACGGCACCGATCACCTGAGCGTCGGTGGGGAGATAATTGGTCGAATCGACCTCCGGCGCGGCTGTCACCTTTTTCACCGTCTCGTGCCAATCGCTGCGCGATTGCGCATCGAAGGCCGGGACTTTGTAATCCTTCAACAGGGCTGACAGCTTTTCGAGCGTCACCTTCGCATCGCCGACAACCGGCGTCGCACCATGCTTGGTGGCGTCATAGCCATGCAGATTGATGGAGACGAGCCTTCGCCGGTCGTTCTTGAACAACGCCCAGGAACCGGTGGTGAAATCCTGAAAACGCGTGCCGACGCCGATCACGAGATCGGATTTCTCGCACAAGCGATTGGCACATTCCGAGCCGGTAACACCGGGCGAGCCGAAATTGAAGGCGTTTTCCCACGTGTTTGCGCCCTTGCCGGCCTGGGTCTCCACGAAGGGGATGTTGTGCCGTTCCGCAAATGCAGCAAGGACGTCTTCAGCCCCGGAATAGAGCACGCCCCCACCCGATATGATCACCGGGTGCTGGGCCGCCCGGATCATGGTCGCGACATCTTCGACCTCGCGCGGGTCGGGTTCAGGACGGCGGATACGCCACACTCTGGGCTCGAAGAAGCTCTCCGGGTAGTCATAGGCCTCTGCCTGCACGTCTTGGCAGAAGCCGAGGCACACCGGCCCGCAATTTGCCGGATCGGTCATCACGGAGAGCGCGCGCGGCAGCGCGGTCAGCAAATGCTCCGGCCGGGCGATGCGATCGAAATAGCGAACGACGGGGCGGAAGGCATCATTGGCGCTCACCGTGCCGTCATCGAAATCCTCGATCTGCTGCAACACCGGATCGGGCCGGCGGTTGGCAAAGACATCGCCGGGGATGAACAGCACGGGCAGCCGGTTGACGTGCGCAAGCGCAGCGGCCGTAATCAGGTTCGTGGCCCCCGGCCCGATGGAAGAGGTCACTGCGTGGGCGCGCCTACGCCTTTTCGTCTTGGCATAGGCGATAGCAGCATGGGCCATCGTCTGTTCGTTCTGTCCGCGCCATGTGGGCAACGCCTTGCCGATACCGTGCAACGCCTCGCCCAGCCCGGCGACGTTGCCATGCCCGAAGATGGCCCAGACGCCTTCGATGAAGCGCTCATCCTCTTCAGTCATCTGTACCGAAAGCCAACGTACCAGCGCCTGCGCGGGCGTCAGCCGAATTGTCCTTGTCATGCCCCCTTCTCCCGTGCGGCCGCCCTCGCCTCATCCCAGATCGAGCACAGGCGTTGATAGCGTTTCGCCATCTCGGCAACGGCCGCATCGTCTTCTACCTCGGCCCTCATCCAACCCCGCGCCACATCGCCGAAGATTGTCCGGCCCACGGCAAAGCCCTTGACCAGATCAAAGCCGGCGGCGACCTCGAAGCTCGCTGCCAATTCCGTCTCCGGCGCATCGAGTCCGAGCACCAGGATGCCGCGCGTGTGACGGTCGTTGTTCTCGATCGCGGAAATGGAATTTGCCCAAGCGGCGGCAGTTTTCATTGGCTCGAGCTTCCACCAGTCGGGAAAGACGCCGATGTCGTAGAATTGCTGGATCAGGGTCGCCGTGGTCTCGTCGTCAACCGCTCCTACTTTGGACGGAATGATCTCCAGCAGAAATTCCAGATCGTTGCGTCGTGCCGCCTCGAAAAGGCGCTTCACCGTCGCTTCCTGGCTCGCGCGCGTGACTGCGTCGTCTTTCGGATGGCAGAAGCACAAGACTTTGACGACATTCTCGCGCGCCCATGCATCCAGCCCACCGCAGTCGCTCCCCAGTTCCGGTTCGAGCGCGAGCGGCCGCGATCCCGGCCATTCGCAGGGCCGTCCGATCCATAGGCCTGTGCCCGCGGCCGCGTGCAGAGCGCGCCGGCTAATGCGGTTGTCGCACAGGATGCCATAACCAGGCCGTCCGGCCTGAACTTGCAGAGCGGCCTTCAGGCATAGCTCCTTGAATGCGGCGCCCTTTGCGAGTGTGTAGCCGGCCATTTCCTCAAGCTGCACACGGTGGTCGAAGGCGAAGACCCGGCACTCCGACCAGTCACCTGCATGATTGCGATGGCGGTTTGTCGACCAGTGAATCTGTTCGAGCTCGCGATCGTTCCGCAAATCGGGCCGCTTGATTCCGCGTTCAAGGAAGAAGTTCAGTTCTTCCAGCGATGGATAGGCCGGCGTGCATCCGTGGCGCGAGACCGCAAACGCACCGCAGGCGTTGGCATATTTCAGCGCCGTCGGCCAGTCAGCGTCCTCCAGCCAACCCTTCAACAGGCCGGCGAAGAAGCCGTCGCCTGCCCCCAGCACGTTGAAGACCTCGATCGGGAAACCAGGACCGGTTTGCCCGTCGTCCAGTCTGCCCGGGATAGCGCCCACGTAAGCCGCCGCGCCCGCAGCACCGCGCTTGCATATGAGCGTGGCGCCGGAAACCTGGCGTACCGCGCGCAACGCTTCAAGCGTATTGGTCGCGCCGCCAGCAATGTGGAACTCCTCTTCCGTGCCGACGATCAGATCGAACAGATGCAGCGTCGACTGCAGCTTTGCCGTAACCTTCCTGCTTTCAACGAAGCGGCTTTCGCCTTCGCCGTGACCGGCCACGCCCCACAAGTTCGGGCGATAGTCGATGTCGAGCGCGGTCCGCAGCCCGTTCTTGCGGGCGAGCGCCAGCGCCTTCAAGACCGCGGCCTCGGTTCGAGGGTTGCTCAAATGCGTGCCCGTCACAACGAGTGCGCGCGCCGAGGCGATATAGTCTTCATGGATGTCGTCCTCGCTGAGCGCCATGTCGGCGCAGTTCTCGCGATAGAAGATCAGCGGGAAGTGCTCCTCATCGCGGATGCCGAGAAGCACGAGCGCTGTCAGCCGTTCGGGGTCGGTCACGACCCCCCTGACATCCACACCTTCGCGTACGAGTTGTTCGCGGATGAATCGGCCCATATGCTCGTCGCCTACGCGCGTAATCAGGCCGGATTTCAAGCCGAGCCGTGCCGCCCCGCAGGCGATATTGGTCGGAGAACCGCCGATATATTTGTTGAACGACCCCATATCCTCGAGGCGACCACCAACCTGGGCTCCATACAGATCGACCGAGGACCGGCCAATGGTGATCACGTCTAACGATTTCATTTCAGGTCTCCCCGCCTCTCAGAAGCCAGTCCGCGCCAAAAAGGTCCGGCTGGCCGCCAGGTCATCCAGGATGCTGCCCGTGTTACGCGGGTCACGTTCCTGTTCGATGGTGATGTAGCCACCATAGCCCAATTCGGTGAGAAACGAATGGATCGCCGGATAATCGATCGAGCCGCGCCCGATCGGACACATGACCCCCTTGGCGCAGGCATCGAAGAAGCGGATGCGCTCGCGCATCACTTCTTGGTAGACCTTGACGTCAATGTCCTTGAAATGGATGTAATCAACGCGATCCCAGTAGCGGCGCAGGGTGGCAACCGGGTCCATGCCGGAATAGGCCATATGCCCGGTGTCGAGGCAAAGACCGGCCAGGTCGGCGGGAATATCGTTTACGATACGCTCCAGCTCGTCGGCAAATTCGATATGGCCGCCGGCATGTGGGTGGATGGTGGCGCGCACACCATATTTGTCACGGGCCAACGCGGCGATAGCACGGATGTTGTCGACCATCCCCTCCCATGCGGCACCTCCAAGGCGAGAGGCGCGGTCCGAATGCCCCGCGGCATAGTCGCGCTCGCTATGGCCCCAGTCCATGACGGTCAGATAGGGCGCGGCGAAGCGCTGCCCGGCATGCGCAATGGGCTTCGGCAGTTGCGTTATCAGCGCGCAGATTTCGTCGGTCTGGCGCAGGAGGTTGTCGCGGTTTGCAGGCGAAACCAGATCATCGAAGATCGTACCGGCGACAATCCTCAACCCGCGCTTTTCTAGCGCCGCCGAAACAAGATCAAGGTCGAGCGGCAGGTAGCCGTAAGGCCCAAGCTCCAGCCCGCCGAAGCCGGCGGCCCGCGCCTCGTCCAGCACTTTTTCCCAGTGGGGCAGATGTGGATTCTTCACGTCATCGACGCCCCAGCAACAGGGCGCGGTAGTTATGGTGATCGGAGCAGTCATCTCGTCCTCAAGCGAACAGGGCCACGCCGCGCATGACCGGGGGCTGGAATCAACGGCTGATGGTGGCCTGCAATGCCTCGATGGAGGACCGGATGCCTGCCTCGGTGGACATGGTGAAATCTTCCATCTCGAGGCTCACCCAGCCATTGTAGCCGCACATGCGAACGACCGAGAAGAACTCCTTCCACCACTGCAAATCACGGCCCGCGCCGACGGCAACGTAATTCCAACTGCGGTTCGCAAAGTCGGTGACCTCCTTCAATTCGAGAAGGCCGTTCACGTCAGCGAGCCCGCGCTCGATACGGGCGTCCTTGCCGTGGCAATGATGAATCGCTTTGCCCAGCGCGCGAGCGGATGCGATTGGATCTGCCCCCATCCACATCAGGTGCGACGGATCGAGGTTCATGCCCACTTTGGGGCCGACTTCCTTGCGGAGGCGAAACAGGGTCTCGGGATTCCACACCAGCATCGCCGAGAAGTTCTCGATCGCATATTTTTCGACGCCCACCTCGTCAGCCAGCCTCACCAGATCGCGCCACAACGGAAAAGCCCGCTCTTCCCACTGATAGCGGTCGCGCTCCGGCATCTCGTCGGGCCAGCTCTTGGTATAAACCAGCCAGTTGGGGACCATATCCCCGGGTGCCGCTTCGGGCAGACCCGACATCGCCACGATCGTGCTGACGCCGACTTCACCGGCAAGCTGGATGGTGTCCCTCATCTCCTTGCGGTGACGTTTGCCTATTTCGCCGGGATCGAGAGGGTTGGCCGAGCAGTTGAGCGCCGCGATTTCGAGGCCGCGCGCCTTGATCTCCTTCAGCCTGCTCTTGAGCAGCGCCTTATCGGCAAGAAGCTCGTCGGCCCTGAAATGCGGCGCGCGGGACCAACCTCCGCCGGTCATTTCGATGCCCTCGACGCCGAGCTTGACGCATTTATCGAGCATATCGGTGAAGGAAAGGTCGCCCATCACGTCAGTGCAGATAGACAGTTTCATGTTGATCCCGTCCAACGGAGCGGCAGAAGCTACTTGAATTCAACCCAGGCCGAGCCGGCATCAGCCGAACGGACGCAATTTTCCAGCCAGCGAACACCTTCGGTACCGGCCTTGATCCCCGGGTAATGATGCCCCTTCAGGAAGGCTTCGTCGCCGCGTTTCTTCGCGTCGATCGCCTGCGCGATCCACAGGTAGATGTTCGACCAGCTATCGCCGAGACCTTCGGTATGCAGCGCACCCATGCGATCGATGGCAAGGCCTTCTTCTTCGAGATAGGGCATGCCGTGATGCAGGATGCGGTTCGGTTCGCCCTGCACGTCATAGAGCAGCTGATCGGGATGGCTGTCGGACCATTCGACCGAGGCCTTGGAGCCAACGAAGCGGCAACGCTGCGATCCCATATTGCCCGCGTTCACAGACGACACCCAAAGGCGGCCGCGCGCGCCGTTGTCATAGTGCATGAGTACGGTGGCGTGGTCCTCGAGCGGCGCACGACTCGGAATGAAGGCCTTGCGATCGCACAGCAGCTTTTCGACTTTGAGATGCGGCAACACGATTTCGGAAAGGTAGTAGAGATGCGTGCCGATATCGCCCAGCACGAAGGTCGGCCCGGCGGTCAGGGGATTGGTGCGCCACTTCACGGCTTCGGGCGCGCCTGCGTCGTCGCTCGCGTTGAAACCGTGCGTGTATTGCAGGTCCACGATGCGGATCTCGCCCAGCGTGCCCTTGGCGACCATCGCTGCCATCTGATGCACCAGCGGGTGACCTGTGTAGCCGTAGGTCACGCCGACAATCAGGCCCTCTTTCTCGGCAAGCTTCTCGATCTCCTCGCATTCGGCCACCGTGAAGAACAGCGGCTTTTCGCAGATCACATGCAGCCCGGCATCGAGACACGCCTTGGTGATTTCGTAGTGGGAGAAGTTCGGCGTGGCGATCGTGACGGCCTCAACGCCGTCCTCGCGCGCCGTTTCCTTCGCGATCAGTTCCTTGTAGTCGGCATAGCAACGACCCGCCTCGAGGCCCAGGCTCACGCCGAAATCGCGACCGCGCGCCGCATCGAGATCAAAGGCGCCGCACACCAGCTGGTATGTGCCGTCGCGCAGGGCACCGGTTCGGTGCTTGTATCCCACCTGCCCGGTGCGGCCGCCGCCGACCATGCCCCAGCGCAGGGGCCGACTTATGAGTTTCTCGCCATTTAGCATTCTTTTTTCTCCTGCGGCTTTGGCCGGGTTTGGTTGACAAAACTCCGCCGTGCAGCGGGAAGTCCGGCCGCGCACGCAAGGTTCTTGTTGAAGTCGCGCGCGCTAGTTCACGCGGACTATTGCGGCCTCTTTCGGCTATTTCTTCCAGTACTTGTCGACGTAACGCTGCATCTCTTGCCGCATGAACTTGCCGCTCTCGTCTGCCCTGTCTTCCCACGCGAAGACGCAGGCGGTCATGATCCCGTCGAAGCCGACCTCCGCGAGCGTCCCGAAGAAGTCGTCCCACGGCACTTCGCCTTGGCCGATGTTGAGGTGCTGGTGAACCCGAGCCTGCGTACCCGGCGGATTGAGGATGTAGCGCAGCCCCGAACTGGCCTTGTGGTTGAACGTATCGCCGACATGAACGTGGGCCAGCACATCGGCGCATTCGCGCAGCATGGCCTTGGTATCGTCGCCGAAGTAGAAAGTATGCGGCGCGCAATAGAGAAACTTGACGTTCTTCGAATTTACGGTTCGAATGATGTCCACGGCGGGCTGCAGAGTCTCGCACCAATCTTCGGGGTGCGGTTCGACATGCAGGGTGATGCCTTCCTTTTCGAACATCGGCACCAGTTCTTCCACCGAGCGCCACCACGCATCCTCGCAGGTTTCGATCATGCTGCCCGTATGGCAGCAGTAGCACGACCCCTTGTCCGGATGCGGACCGCGCCCGAACTCGGAATTCATCACATCAACCTCCATCTCGACCGCGATCTGGATGGCACGCTTCCAATGCTTGACTGCAGCCTGACGTTCGGCCTCGTCGTTGGAGGCCCAGCGATACATCGGCAGAAGCGATGCGACGCCGACGCCCGCGTTCTTCAGCGCGCGCTTGAACGTTTTGATACGATCCGGGAACACGCGCGGCGCCTTGAACCATTCGAGGAAATCCCCGCGTGGAGAAAGTTCGATCCAGTCGTAACCAAGCTCCTTCACCTTGACGGGTAGTTGCTCGAGGCTCAGGTGGCGGTGCATGAAAGGATCAAGGGCGATTTTCATGAGAGTTGCTCCGGGTACTTCAGACGACCGTTAAGAAAGGCCCCGGCCGTGACCGGCCGGGGCAGTTGTCGGCCTTCAGGCCGCGGGAGAATACCCTTCGTGGCTCTTCAGATGGCTTTCGATCTCGGCCTCAAGCTCGGCCATCGCTTCACCGCCCGCCATAAGATCGGTGATCTCTTCGCGCGTCTTTTCGCCCTTCTTGAAATCGGCGGCGAGCGCTCCCCGGATCAGCACAGCGAAATGATCGCCCACTGTCATCGCATGCATGACCTGATGGGTGATGAAGATTACGGCCAGTCCGCGCCGCCGAGCTTCGAGTACGATCCGCAACACGTGAGCCGCTTCCTTGACACCAAGCGCCGCTGTTGGTTCATCGAGGATCAGCACACGGGCACCGAAGTGCACGGCCCGGGCAATTGCCAGAGACTGTCGCTCGCCGCCTGACAGGCCGCCGACCAGTCGATCACCGTCGTCGATCCGGGTGATGCCGAATTCCTGGACCGCCTTGACCGCAATCTGATTGGCCTTCTTCCGGTCGTAGATTTTGAACGGTCCGAAGCCTCTGGTCGGCTCGACACCGACAAAGAACGAACGGCCGATGGACATCAGCGGGAAGGTCCCACCGAACTGGTGAACCGTCGAGATGCCCATCTCCTGCGCTTCGCGCGGGCCGTTGAACTCGACCGGCTTGCCGTCCATCAGCACACTGCCTGAGCTCGGTCGGAACAGGCCGGCCATTGTCTTGATGAGCGTCGATTTTCCCGCACCGTTGTCACCCAGAAGGCAAAGCACTTCGCCGGCATGAACCTTGAGCGAGATATCATGCAGGACGTCGATTGGCCCGAAGGACTTGTTGACGTTGCGCAGTTCAAGAATTGGAGTCGTCATCGTACGCCTCACTTCTTCCTCGGCCTGTAGGCCAGCGCCATGTTGCGGAACGTGTTGTTCATCAGCACGGCCAGAAGCAGCATGATGCCGATGATCAGGCTCGACCAGTTGCGGTCGAAGGTCGTGAAGTAGATGCCCTGGTTGACGACGGCGAAGGTCACAGTGCCGAAGAAAATTCCGGCGACCGATCCGAACCCACCGGTCAGCAACACGCCGCCGACAACGACAGAGATGATTGAGTTGAAGATGAAGGTCATCCCGGCCGAAACCTGGGCGACATTGAACAGAATGGCCTGGCACATGCCAACAAACGCCGCACTCGTCGAGGAGAGCACGAAGAGCACGATCGTCAGCCGGCGCGTGGGAATCCCGGCATTGCGCGCGCTGACCTTGTCGCCCCCCATCGCGAAAATCCAGTTACCGAAGGGCGAAAAGTGAACGTAGAAGATGTACACGGCAGCTAGAGCAAGCCACCAGCAGATGATGACCTGGAAGCTGCCGCCAATGAATTCGCCGAACAGCGCTTTGACCAGCGGGCCGGATTTGGCGGGACTCAGCGCCACGCTGGTCGTGCCGGTCAGCAGCACGGAAAAGCCCAAGGCAAGTCCTTGTACCGCAAACAAAGTGCCGAGCGTGACGATCAGTGACGGCACGGCAGTTCGTACCACCAGGATGCCGTTGATCAAGCCGACTACCAGACCGAGGCCGAGCGCCCCGGCCATACCCATCCAGATCGGCTGACTATAATGGCCCGAGATAATCGCCACGGCCAGCGCACCGGCGGGGATGGTCGCGCCGATCGAAATGTCGAGCTCACCCGCAATCATCAGCAGACCGACCGGGATCGCGACGATGCCGAGATTGGCGGCGACGTTCAACCAGCTGGCAATGCCCGCGGGTTTGAGAAAGCTGGTGCTGCCGAAGACGACGAAGAACGCAAGTACTGCGACAAGGCCGAGAAGCGCTCCGGCCTCGGGACGGCGCAGCAGACTGCGGATCGAGAGACTACTCATGAAAATTCCCTGAACTCGCGGATGCGCACGCGAAAGCGGCGCAAAGCTTCACGCGTTGACAATAGGGCGTGGGGCCTGCGGATGAGTCCGCAGGCCGAGGCTAAACGCCGGGTGTTCAGCGGGCGCCTTTTTTGACACCGGCCAGCGTGGCATTGATTGTCGAGGCATCGACGATGCTGGGACCGGTGAGAACCGGTGCCGTCGGCAGGTCGGTACCAAAATCGATGGCAGAAGCCAGCAACGTCACCGCCAAGAACGACTGCAGATAGGGCTGCTGATCGATAGCGAAGCCCTGGGTGTGTCCCTTGATGCGGTCGAGGCCGGACTGGTTCAGGTCGAACGTCCCCAGCATGACCGACTGGGTCTTGCCGGCCTGAGTGATGCCGATCGCCGCGGAATCTGCGTCGCCAGCTCCGATTGTGATCAAGCCGTCAATATTGGCGTCCTGAAGCAGAGTTGCCTTGATGGCCTCAGCGACGGCGGTTGGATCGCCGAAGCTGGTCGCCGGTAGCGGCAATTGCTTCGCCGCACCACCCTGCTTGGTGATGCCGTCGATCACGCCTTTGCAGCGCGCCTCCAGGTTGGCAGCACCGGGAATCGTGTTCACACAGAGGACATTCTTCTTGCCATGCTTTGCGAAGTACTCGCCACCGGCCTTGCCTGCGATGTATTCGTCGGTGCCTACATAGTTGATGGCGCCAAGCTTGACGGCCTTGTCCTGTCCGCCGGCATTCATCAGGATGACAGTAACCCCAGCCTTGATCGCATCCTGAATGGCCGGATCTTCGGCTTCGGGGACCCAGTTCGGGATCACGAGGCCGTTGACGCCTTGGCTGATCGCCGTCCGGATGAGTTGGACAACATCCGGGGCGAAATTGTCGTAGGTCTGCAGACGAAGGTAGTTCACCGAACCGCCGTTCGCTTGGACGACGAGGCGCGCATCGTCCAGACCCTTCTTGATGATGTTCCAGAACGCGTCGTCGTTCTTGCCGCCGACCACGGCGATATTTGCCGCGTCGGCTGGACCCGCCCCCATCATGATCGCGGACGCTGCAAGCAATACGGCGGCAATGCCCTTCGCTCGTTTCATAAATCTCCTCCCAAAGCATTCGTTGATGCCCGTTGATTGTTAATCTTTGAGATGTCAGGATGACACCACAATCATTCATCCGGCATGATAATATGCCAAAAAATGTCATTCACGAATGAAACTGGAGGTCGGATGAACAGACCAACGATCGCTGATCTGTCGAAGGCAGCAGGGGTCAGTCTTTCGACGGTCAACAGGCTCCTGCACGGGACCGGCTCGGTACGGCAGGAAACGGTCGACCGCATTCTGGATGCGGCGGACGAGATCGGGTTCTACGGTCTGGGCAGTTTGCGCGCGCGCAAGCGGGAAAACCTCCCGCACCGCAGGCTCGGCTTTCTGATGCAGCAGTCGCACCGCCCCCTCTATCAGATGTGGGCCGAGGGGATCACGGATGCCGCCGCGCGATATGCTGATGCTGTGATTGAGACGAATGTTCAGTTCGAGGATGATCTGTCACCCGAAGCAGTCGCAACCAATCTCATGAAGATGGGGGAAAATGCTGATGCGCTGGCCATCATCACGGCCGATCACCCGTTGGTCAGCCAGGCGATCGATGAGCTCCGGGCGCGAGGCGTTCCTGTTGTGGCCTACGTGACCGATCTGTCGGCGGCCAGCCGCGCGGGCTTTGTCGGCACGGACAACTGGAAAGCCGGTCGCACTGCCGCATGGTTTGTCAGCCAAACGGCGACCGAGCCTGGGAGGGTCGTGCCCTTGATTGGCTCCCACCGCTATCAGTGTCAGGACATCTCTGATGCGAGCTTTCGCTCGTACATGCGCGAGCACGCGCCGGATTTCCAAGTGGCCGAGACGATCCTGACGCACGAGGAGCCAGAAAACGCATATTCCATCTTTCGCCGATTGATCGACGAGGAGCCCGACCTTCGCGGTCTCTTCGTCAATGGCGGCGGCATTTCTGGCGTTCTGCGCGCCATGCGCGAACTCCCCATTGAGCGGCAGCGAGACATCCGCATCATTTGCCGTGATATTGGCCCTGAAGCGCGCAAAGGTTTGACCGAGGGTCTGATCACGGCCGCCCTATGCCATTCGATAGAAAAGATGCCACGCCAACTCATCGAGGTGATGCTGCATCTTGTGGAACGGAGAAATACCGCATCGATCGAACAACGCATCGTGCCGTTCGAGATCATCACGCCAGAAAGCATCTGGACTTGACCGGAGCGAGCTTCACGCCATATCGGCGGCCTCGTCACAACCATCAGACTGACGAATGCAGCACATGCTGGATGGACTCAATGGCCAATTGCAGCGCCATCGCTGCGCGGGTCAGAGCCGCCAATCAAGATCCCGCCTTGCGGATCAATTGTAATTCCATGAGCGTGGCCCGCCATCTCGTTCCAGGCGCCCCAACGATCGACGATGTGCCCCCGCTGCGCGAGCTCACACACAACCTCACCGGGAAAACGGCCCTCCAGATGGAGGGTGTCTCGCGCTTCGCCCAGACCGAAGCGGCCGGACAGGAAGCGCGGCAGTTCGATCGCCTCCTGGATATCGAGGCCATGATCGATCATCGCCGAATAGAGCTGAAGCTGGATCTGCGGTTGACCGTCCGCGCCCATGCAGCCGAGCACGCTCCATAGTCTACCGTCGCGCTTGGCGAGGGAGGCGATCAAGGTATGCAGCGGAATCTTGCCTGGTTCGAGGCGATTGGGATGATCGGAATCGAGTGAAAAATAGGCGCCGCGGTTCTGAAGCACGACGCCGGTGCGCCCCGCGACCAAGCAGGAGCCGAACGCGCCATACAGGCTCTGGATCAGCGAGACCGCATTCCCATCACTGTCGACTGCGGCAACATAGACGGTGTCGCCGGCCAGGCTGCCGTACGACGGGACCTGGTCCCATCGCAGCACAGAGCGGACGTCGATCAATTCGGCACGTTTGGCCGCGTGTGCTTTGGAGATCAGCCTTTCAACCGGCACTTCCGCGAATGCGGGATCGGCGAGCACGCCATCACGATCATGATAGGCGATCTGCTTGGCCTGCACCATGAGGTGTACGCGGTCCGGGCCTAGCAGATCCTTTTTGTTCAGTTCATAGGGCTCGAGCAGGTTGAGCATCTCGATGACGGAAAAGCCCTGGGTGGGCGGCGGGGTGTTGTAGATATCGACATTGCGATAGCGGCCAACCAGCGGCACGCCCCAGCTCGCCATCTGGTGCTCAAGGTCGGCCTCCCGAAAGAGACCGCCCGCTTCGCGCGAGAAGCGCGCGAGCTCCTCGGCAACGGCTCCGCGGTAGAAGCCAGCCCAGCCGGTATCCGCGATCGCTTGCAGCGTACGGGCGAGATCGGGATTTGCGAGCTTCGCGCCCGCCGCCGGGATCGCGCCATCCGGAAGGAACAGCGCGGCCGCTTCGGCCTGCTGCACAAGCTCGCCATGCATCAGTTCGATGAAGCTCGCAAGCCGCGCAGTGACGGGAAAGCCGTCCCGCGCGTAGACAATGGCGCTCTCTAACACCTTCGCAAGCGGCAGGCGCCCATGGGCCTGATGAGCCTCGGTCCAGCTTGCCACGGCGCCGGGCACGGTCAGCGTCGCTGGAACAATGCCCCGCAGCGGGATCTCGCTCATGCCTCTCTCGCGCAGTGCCGCCAGCGAGGCAGTGGCAGCCGCCTTTCCGCCGCCGTTGAGGAATTTGACGGCGCCGCTGTGCCCCTCATGGATCAACCAGAACGCGTCACCACCGAGCCCGGTCATGTGCGGATACACCACAGCCAGGACGGCGCTTGTGGCGATCGCAGCGTCAACAGCGGAGCCGCCCGCGCGCAAGACGTCGACGCCGGCACTCGAGGCCAACGCATGCGGCGACGTCACCATTCCTTGCGGGGCAAGCGTGACGGGACGACCGGTACGAATTTCGATCGGCATGCCGCTGGCCGATCAGATGCCAGGCGGGCGGGCAAAGCCACCCAATGCCTGCTCGACCAGTTGGGCAAATCTCAGTGTGGTGCGATCGCCGAGATACGGCCCGACCACCTGCACGCCGGCAGGAACGCGACCAACCCTGCGGCCCGTCGGAATGGCGGTCGCCGGAAGATTGGCGACTGTGACAAGACCGGGCCAGGCCAGATTGTCCATGTAGGGAATTGTGCCGCCGTTCACCTTGAGGCGCCGGGTGAATTGCGCGGCGAGATCGAGGCGCTCGATATCGTGCGGGAACGCCACCGTCGGTGTGACCGGGCAAAGTAGCACGTCGTAGTCCGCGAAGAAGCGGCCCCATGCGCGATAGAGCTGATGCCGCGCTTCCGTCGCGGCAAAATGTTGAGACAAGGACTGGCGCACCGCATCGGCTACGCGGCGCGGATAGCCGCCGCTCTCGGCCGTCTCCCCCGCCGCGAGCAGCCCTTCGCGCGCTTGTGGCGGCAGGCCGCCGCCAATGATGCCAAAGAGGGTCTGCAGATAGACGTCATAGCTTGCAGCGGCATCGATGGGAGGTCGTGCCTGCCTGTTCACCTTGGCGCCAAGGCGTGCAAGATCATCCGCCAACCCCTCGATCGTGGCCGCGTAGGCATCATCCAGCGGATAAGCCTGAGCATCGTTCCAGACCGCGACTCGAAACGATCGAAGATCGTCATGCCGCGCGGCCGGCAACCGCAACGCCGCGCCGGCGGCCTCGAGGTCCGGCGTGCCGAGAACAACATCGAACAACAGCTCGAGATCGGATGCACTACGGGCCAATGGCCCCGCAACACCCAACTCTTTCGGAGCGCTGTGGCCGGGCGGCGGCGGGATATGACCTTCGGTGCTGACGAGGCCATGGCTCGGCTTGTGGCCGTAAACGCCGCAGAAATGCGCGGGAACGCGGATCGAGCCGCCGATGTCACTGCCAAGCTCCAGTGAGGTCAGGCCTGCCGCAAGCGCCGCGGCGGAGCCTCCGGAGGAGCCGCCGACCGTGCGCTCTCCGTCCCAGGGATTGCGCGTGAGCCCGAACAGAGTGTTGCAGGACTGGTGATCGGCGGCTCGCGCCGGCAGGTTGGTCTTGCCGAAAATCACGGCACCGGCGGCGCGGACTTTCGAAACCGCGACCGCATCCTCCCTCGGCCGGTAGTCGCGCAGCTCCTCCAGGCCGCAGGTCGCAGCCATGCCTGCGACGGCGAAGGAATCCTTGATGGTCATCGGCAGGCCATGCAGCGCGTGGACTTTCTCGCCTCGCGCCATCCCTTCGTCGATGGCGCGAGCCTGACGGCGCGCGCCCTCCTCGTCGAGCGCGACCACGGCATTGCAGGATGGGTTGACGCGCTTCACCCGATCAAGATGCAGCTCGAGCAACTCGAGCGTGCTGATGCGGCGGGAGGCCAGCAGCGCCTTCTGGTGGGTTGCCGTAAAGTAACAGAGATCGTCTGTAGACATGCCGATCATCCCAATTGTCCGACCTTGCCGGCCAGCGGCGGAACGTCAGGCGCTGTCGGCGCCGTCCGCCCGACGCCGAGAAGCTTGAGGCCGAAGCGATCGCGCAACGGCGGCCAGAGGCCTCGCGGCGACCAGAGCATGACGATCACGGCGACCGTACCCAGCGCGACCAGGTACCAGCCGGCGGAATAGCCGAGCTGATCAGTGATGAGCTCGCGCAGGCCGAAGAAGATCACCGTCCCGATGATGGGGCCTTCGAGCGTCCCGATGCCGCCGATCATCACGATGAACATCATGTAGACGACCCAGTTCACGTCAAATGCCGCCGCCGGCGAGACGTAGAGATTGCCGAGAAATGAGACCGCGCCGGCAAGCCCGCAGCCGGCGGCTGACAGCACGAAGACGATGAAGCGATTGCGCTGAACGTCGACCCCGACGCTCATCGCGGCCAGATCGTTGTCCCGCACGCTCATGAGACCGAGACCGAAACCGGACCGCATCAGCAGAAACAGCCCGCCGATCGTCCCGAGCGCCAGTCCGCCTGCAATCCAGAACAACACAGGCTCGAACCAGTCGAGGTCGAGCAAGCGGCTCGATCTCAACGGCAGACCCGCGCTGCCACCAAGCCAGGCCGCTTTTGTCACAAGCGCCGCGACGATTTCGGAGAACACCCACATCGCGATCGAGAAATAGGCCTCACGCAGCCGGAACAGGGGCAGCGCAATCACGGAAGCGACTACGGCGCAGGCAAGCGGCGCAATCGGTAGAACCCAATAGGGCGACAGATCGAGAGTATCGGAGATCAGGAATAGGCCATAGGCCCCAATTCCGACGAACACTTGATGACCGAACGAGACGAGGCCGGCATAGCCCGCCAGCAGGTTCCACATCTGCGCCATCGCCAGGATCAGGAGGCACTCGGTCGCAAATCGTAAACCGCCCTCGCCTAACAGCCATGGCCCGGCGACGAGCAGCGCTGCGGTGACGGCATAGGAGATCGCGATTCCCTTCATCTGATCAGGCCCTGCTCGCCACCAGACCAGCGGGACGGATCAGGAGCATCACGAAGAACAGCAAATGCGCATAGAGCAAGCCGGCGTTCGCATCCCATTTCAGACCGGCGAGTTGCGCCATGCCGAGCACAATGCCGCCCAGCAGCGCGCCCCAGAACGAGCCGATGCCGCCAAGTACAACGACCTCGAAGGCGATCAGCAGGCGCTCTACACCGGAAAATGGCGTGAAGCTCGATCGCACCGCGAGCAGCACCCCGCCGATCGCGCCCAGCGCCAATGACAGGCCCATGACGTAATTGTAGACAAGGTCCGGCTTGACGCCGAACAGGCGCACGATGTCGCGCCGGTCGGCGGTCGCGCGCACGATACGGCCGAAGCTCGTGCGCTTGAGCGCCCATTGCAGCAACAGAAACAGCAGCACCGCCGCGACCAGGGTCAGCAAGGGCATGACCCCGATGCTGAGCCCGAACAGCCTGATGCTCGCGCGCGAGAGCTCGCCGAGCTGGAGGCCCCTGACGTCGGCGCCGAATACCTCGACCATCAGGTTGCGCAACACAATGGAGACGCCGAATGTCAGCAACAGCGGCGCGAGCGGATCCGGCGCCCGCGCCACCCGATTCATGATCACGGCCTGGTAGAGATAGCCGACCCCGAAGGCCGCGATCACGACTGGGATCAGCACGAACAGCGGATGGACCTGCGGAAACAGGCCGACCAGGATCACAGCGAGGTAAGCGGCAAGCACCATGAACTCGCCATGCGCGATATTGACCAGCCGCATCACGCCAAAGACCAGTGCCAATCCGATGCCGAGAAGGCCGTAGAGACCGCCCAGCAAGGCTCCGTTCACCAACGTCTCGATCCAGGCCATGTCCCCTCGCTCACATCCCGAAATAGGCTTGCGTCAATTCGGTGACGCTGACGTCCCCGGCATTCGCGGTCAGCGACACGCGTCCCTTCAGCAGGCAGTAGATGCGGTCGGTTGCGCCGGCGGCGCGCTTGACATCCTGCTCGACCAGCACCAGCGCCGTTCCCTCTTTGCGGATATTCTTGAACGCCCCGTAGATCTGCTCGACCATGACAGGCGCAAGGCCGAGTGAGATCTCGTCGCAAAGCAGGAGGCGCGGGTTGCACATCAGCGCGCGGCCGATCGCCACCATCTGCTGCTGCCCGCCCGAAAGTTGCCGCGGCAGATGATTGCGCCGCTCCTCCAGAGCCGGAAACAGATCGAACACGCGTGGCAGCGTCCATGCGCCGGAACGCCGGCTCACCTGCCCCATCAGGAGATTTTCCTCAACGCTCAGGGTGTCGAACAGCATGCGACCTTCCGGCACCATGCCGAGACCAAGACGCGCAATGTGCTCTGCCGGCGTGTCCTGGATATCTCTGCCGTCGAACCGAACCCGGCCCTGCTTGCCGTCGATCAGGCCGACGAGCGCGCGCAGGAATGTGGTCTTGCCGGCGCCGTTGGCGCCCACGAGCGCAACCGACTCACGCTCGGCCACGGAAAACGCGAGTCCGAAGATCGCCTGCAGATCACCGTAGAATACATTCAGATCTTCGACTTCAAGCAGCGTCATCGGCAGTCAATCCCATGTAGATTTCCTTGACCGTGCGGCTATCCATAACCTCTCCCGGCGGACCCTCGAGCACCTTGCGACCGAAATTCAGGACCAGGATTCGATCGGCCACAGCCCGCAGGGCATGCGGAATGTGCTCGATCCAGATCATGGCGTGATCCGCCTTCACGCCCGCGATGATCTCGATCAGGCGCTCGACCTCCGGCTCGGTCAGGCCCGCCGCGATCTCGTCGAGCAGGATCAGGCGGGGCTTGGAGGCCAGCGCCTTGGCGAATTCGAGGCTCTTGCGGTCGATCAAGGGCAGAGCGCCGGCGATACGGTCCGCCTTGACGGCAAGCGAGGTGCGGCCAAGCACGTCCATGGCCCAGTCGGCTGCGGCCGAACCGTGCAGGCCACCGCCGTAGGTCGCCGCCACGAGCACGTTTTCATAGGCCGTGAGATGCGGGAATGGTTGCGGAATCTGGAAGGCCCGGCCGATGCCAAGGCGAGCGCGCCGATGGGCCGGAACATGTGTGATGTCCCGGCCATCCAGGCTGATCGAACCAGCATCCGCCCTGATCAATCCGACGATCAGATTGAGCACCGAGCTCTTGCCTGCCCCGTTCGGGCCGATCACGCCAAGGCATTCGCCGAGCGCGAGCTTGAAATCGAGGTCATCGGCAACGCGGATGACCCCGAAACTCTTGCAGAGACCTGCAACGCGCAGCACGTCGACCATTTGCTTTGTGTCCGCGCCGATCCGCTCCCGCTCAGGCGAGCTTCGAGAGCAGCACGAGATCGGCCTGTTTCGGGATGAACGGCGCGGTGCCGTTGTGAACGATCAGGAGCTCATAGGGCGACTTGCCGCCCTTGGCCTTGCGCCACTGGCCGCCGGATAGCGAGGTGACCGCGACGTTCTTGATCGGGCTGCCCTTGAACTTCACCGGGCCGACAACGGTCTCGAGGTCCAACCCTGCGATGGCATCGCGGAGCGAGTTCTTGTCCTTGGGATCGCTGTTGCGCAAAGCGGCTAAGCCGACTTCCCAGAGCGCGTGGGCATAGCCAATCGGCTGCGTCCATTGCTTGCCGGTCGTCTTCTCCCATTCGGCCGCGAGCTCGGCTGCGCTCTGGCCGGTGAGCGAGGATTTGAAGGGATAGGCCGGCGTCCACCAGACCTCCGTCGACATGCCGTCACCGCGATCGCCGAGCGCATTGACCGCACTCGGGAACAGGAACGCCGCGGCCACCGTGCAGATCTGCGGCCTGAAGCCGGCCTGCGCGGCCTGATTCCACAGCGTCACCCAGTGATTGCCGTACGTGAACCCCGAGACGATGTCTGTGCCGGCGTTCTTGAAGGTGGAGACCTGGTTGGAGAAGTCGTCGGTCGCAATCTGGAAGCTGCCGGTCGTGACCTCCTGGAAGCCGGCCTGCTTGATGCCCGCTGGCAGGCCCAGCTTCTGATCCGAGAACGCGGTGCCCGCCGGATTGTCGATATAGAGCGTGCCGACCTTCTTGTTGGTGTCGACCGACTGCCACATGCCGACGAAATTCTTAACGACATCGTCCGCCCCCCAGAAGAAATGGAACGTGTAGGGGAAGCCCTTGTCGGGCGTCGACTTGCGCGGAAACATCCAGCCCTGCCACGGCAGCATGGTCGAGATGGTCGGCACGCCGCGGGCGTCGGCGAGCTCGCCGATCGGGATCTCGGCATCACCGTCCTCGACCAGGATGAGGTCGCATCTTTCACGAAGCACCAGCTCGCTGGCGACGACCGAGGAGCGGTTTGGATCGGACTGGTTGTCCTTGATGACGAATTCGACGGCGTAGTTCTTGCCGCCGATCTTCAGACCGTCCTTGACCAGGCCCTTCATCCGCTCATGGATCCAGGGATCCGGCTCGGCGAAGGCGGCGCGCACGCCCGATAGGCAGCCGCACCAGCCGATCTTGATCGTGCTCGACGCCGCGCCCGCGATATTGACCAGCGGCACGTTGCTTGCGGCCGCCAGACCAGCGGTTCCGGCGGCCTTGAGTAGGCTCCGGCGGCTGATCTTCCCGCTTCTGACGTTCGCTGTGAACTTGCTGCTCTCGCTCACGACATACCTCCTGCAAATCATCCGTTGATGAAAACTGGTCCAAGTCACGCGGCCGGTCGCGTGATGCTCTCGCGACTGATCTCGCCGAACCGCGCCAGCGTGCGCTCGATCGCCTCTGCCGGAATATCGCGGACGATGAAGACGAGGCGCGAGCTGCGGTCGGCCGACGGCCAGCTATCCAGCGCGATCGGCGGGTGCAGCACATGCTGCACGGCATGGACGACCACCGGCCCCTGCGGCCGGTCGGCGACGTTGACCAGCGCCTTGAAGCGCAAGAGGTCGTCGCCTTTGAGCGCCGCGACGTAATCGAGCCAGCGCGAGAACGCTGCCCAGCGGATCGGCTCGTTCACGACGAGGCTGAAGCAGGAGATCCGCGACCGGTGCGCGTGATGATCGTGATGACGGGGACCAGGCGCCGTTGCGGCCGTGAACCAGCTTGCGACCTGCTCCGACCGCGCTTGCGGCGCGAACAGTCCCGCTTCGAGCAGCGCGTCCGGGGTGATCGATCCGTGATTCACAGGCATGACCGACACCGTCGGATTGATCGCGCGAATCCGCTGCTCCACCGTCGCAACGGTGCCGGCTTCGGCGAGGTCTGCCTTGGTCAGCAAAATGCGGTCCGCGACCGCGATCTGCTTGACCGCCTCGGGATGACCGTCGAGCGAGGGGATCGCGTTGACCGCATCGACGGTGACCACCACGCCATCGATCCGATAGCGGGCACCGATGCGGGGAGCCGTCATCAGTGTATGCAGCACCGGAACGGGGTCGGCGAGGCCCGTGGTTTCGATCAGGACGCGGCGGATCGGCGGTAGCCGCCCTGTGGCTTCGCGCGCCGGCAAATCCTCGAGCAGCGCAACCAGGTCCTCGCGGACCGAACAGCAGACGCAACCATTGTCGAGCAGCGCGAACCGCTCTTCGCTCGTCTCCACCAGGAGATGATCGAGCCCGACCTCGCCGAACTCGTTGATGATTGCGACCGTCCCATCCATGCCGGGTTGACGCAGCAGATGGTTCAGGACCGTGGTCTTGCCGCTGCCGAGAAAGCCGGTCAGCACGGTCACGGGAATGAGCGGAGCATCCGTCATGGGCGGCGCTCGTAGACTTTGCGACCTTCGAAGAAGGTCAGTTCAACGTTGGTCTCGGCGATCTGGTCGGCGGGGATATCGAACAAGGGCTGATCGAGCACGATGAGGTCGGCGGACTTGCCGACCTCGATCGACCCCGTGATATTCCCGAGGCCAGCCGCGCGCGCGGCATTGATCGTGTAGATCTCGATCACGGTTTCGAGGTCCAGCGCCTGCTCCGGCCACAGCGAGGCGCCGGGAAAGTCGCCGGCGGGATTGCGGCGTGTCACCATGCCCTCGATGCCATGCCACGGATCGGGATTCGGGATGACCGGCCAGTCGGAGCCGCCGGCCATCAAGGCACCAGCGACCTTGAGGTCGCGATTGGGCCAGAAACGCTGCGCCCGCTCCGTGCCCATCGCGGCCTTGTGCGCCTCAAGGAACACAGTCGGAAACCAGATGATCGGCGACAGGTCGGCGGCGACGCCCAGATCGGCAAAGCGCGGGATGTCATCGGGCGCGATGTAGCTCGCATGCGCGATGTGGTGGATGAGCGCGGTCGGGCCGTTAAACGAGCGTACTACCTCGATCGCATCGAGCGCCTGCGTAACGGCGGCATCCCCGGCGCAATGGATCTTGGCCGCGAGTCCGATCTTCTCGCATTTGCCGAGCCAGCGGATCAGCTCCGGCACCGTCAGCATCGTGGTGCCGCGGAAGCAGCAACCGCGCACGGGATCGGCGACATAAGGCTCGTGAAACGCAGCTGTCTTGGCCCCGGGCACGCCGTCCAGGAACATCTTGGCATAGTCCGGCTTCACATGGGCGGAGCGATATTGATCGCGCAGCGCGAACAGCTCCTCGCCCGCCATTCCAAACATGAACCCGGGTTCGACGATCGGCATGGCGCAGACCGCCCAGGCCGACAGCTCGCCGCGACCGTCTAGTCCTTTCAGAGCGGCGAGGATCGGCTGCATGCTCGCCGCATCGACAAAGCCGGTGACGCCGAACGAGTTGAGAACGCCGATTGAGCGAGCAACCGCGGCGCGGTCCATCTCGGCCGTGTAGTGTCCTGCCTTGGCGAGCGCGCGCTCGATGATGCCGGAGGCCGCTTCCACCATCAATCCGGTCAGGCGACCACTGTCGATATCCCGGCCGATCTCGCCATCGACTGGGTTTTGCGTCTCGGCGGTGACGCCCGCGATCCGCAACGCTTCTACGCTGGCCCAGCGATTGTGATAGCTGTCGTCGCGCAGCAGCACGGGATGGCCGAGGCTCGCGGTGTTGAGCTCGGAGGCGGCGGCGTCGGAGTTGAGCTTGGACAGGAGGTCGTTGCCGAACTGGCCGCCGACGATCCAGGCTCCGGGAGCGGCCTTCTCGGCCGCGTCCTTCACGGCGGCGGCGATCTGGCTGATCGAATGGTTCGACGGAAAGCGCAGCTATAGAGATCGGCCTGCCCGCCCATCATGATGTGATTGTGGATGTCGATGATGCCGGGCATCGCGGTGCGGCCGCCGAGATCAATCACTCTGGTGTCGCTCCCGACAAACGATTTGACATCGTCTTCCTCGCCGACGGCCACGAAACGACCGGCCTTGACCGCCGCGCAGCTCGCCCAGGGCCGCTCGCGATTGACGGTGTAGATCCTGCCGTTCCGGAACAGCGTATCCGCGCTGGTCTTGATCTCGCTCATTCCTCGATCCCGTTTGCCCGGAGAGCTTGTTCCGCGCGCTGGTTGGTCACAATCAGCCGTTCGGTTGATGAGGGCGCACCACGCCGGTCAGCCCCATTGCCGTTCGACGGCGAAGCCGGTTTCCGGAAGCATCGTTCCGCCGTCGATGACGATGGTCTGGCCGGTGACGTAGCTTGCCTGCTCGGAGGCGAGATAGAGCATGGCATAGCCGACGTCGTCCGCGGTCCCGATCCGGCCCATCGGGATGTGGCGCGCGATCCGCGACAGATTCTCTGTCGTGCTCAACGTGCCGCGCCCGGGCTTGGCGATGAAGCCGGGCTCGACGGCGTTGGCCGTGATCCCGTCGCGCGCGAGCTCGAAGGCGGCCCCCCGGATAAAGGCGTTGACGCCGGCTTTCGCCGCGGAATAGTGCGCGCCACCGCCCATCGCCAGCCGCGCCGAGATCGACGAGGTCACAAGGATGCGGCCATAACGGCGGGCGCGCATATGCGGCGCCGCCGCCTGGATGAGCCAGATCGCCGCGGTGAGATTGATCGACAGGGCCTTGTCGAGCTTGTCCTCGTCGAGGTCGTCGAGCGTCGCCCAGGGACAGCCGCCGGCATTGTGGACAAGGATATCGAGCCGGCCGAGTCGTTCGGCGACACGATCGACGAGGTTGCTTAAGGCAGGCCGATCGAGCCCGTCGAACGGGATCGTGCTCACAGCGAGACCGCGTCGGCTCAAATCAGCCGCGAGCGCGTCGGCTACGTCCTTCGAGCGGTTGGCGATCACCACATGGGCACCCGCCTCCGCAAAGCGTGTGACGATCGCAGCCCCAATGCCCCGCCCGCCGCCGGTGACGAGCGCGACGCGGTCGGTCAGATCGAACGGCGCCATGTTCAGATCACTCCCGCATCGCGCACCAGCTCAACGAACCGCTCGAACACGTCGCCATGCCTGTTAACATCGGCCGACGATGTCGCCGGGCAAATCAGCAACATGCCGTGGAAGGGTGTGATCAGGATGCCTTCGTTCATGTAGAAGGCATGCATCAGTGTCTCGAGCTCGGGCTGCCGTCCGGCGATGACTTCGGCGCCGTTGCGCGGGACATCTCTCATGAACATGATCTCGATGCGGGCGCCGATCTGCGTCACATGCCATGGCAGCGCGCTTCGCGCGATGATATCGCGACCGCGAGCGGCCAGCCGCTCGGCATGCTCGATCATGCCCGCATAGGCCGGCGCCGTCAGGACTTCTTCCAGCACCGCGCGCATCGCGGCAACGGCCAAGGCGCCGCCGGCCAAGGTGCCGCCGAAGCCGAGATGCGCTGATTGCCGATGCCGCGGATTGACGGGGGGAACGATGTGCCAAAGCCTTTCGGCCAGGGCCTGGTCGAGACCAAAGATACCGGCTGGAATGCCGCCGGCGATCGCCTTGCCGGCGACAAGGATGTCGGGCTCGAGGCCGCAGAGCACCGTACAGCCCCCCGGCCCGCAGGATAGCGTGTGCGTCTCGTCGATGATCAACACGGAGCCGGCCCGCCGCGTCGCATCCCGCAAACGGCGATGAAAGCCGTCGGCGACCGGGATCATGCCGAAATTGGTCATGACGGGCTCGGTGAGCACGCAGGCGACGTCGCCTGCGGCAAGCGCCGTCTCCACCGCCGCAATGTCGTTGAATTCGACGACCCTGGTTACGGCATCGTAATCGACGGCGTTCGGATGGATCATGTTGCGCAAACCGATCCGCCCCTCGCGGATCTCGACATGCGCCTCGTCGACCCCGCCATGATAGCAGCCCGAGAACACCAGAACCTTGGTCCGGCCCGTGACCATGCGCGCAATGCGAATGGCCGCGCGATTGGCGTCGGTTGCCGATGTCGTCAGGGTCCAGTACCGAGGACCGAAGCGGCGCGACAGCTCGGCGCCGACCCAGAGGCTGTCCTCGGTCGGCAACATCATGGTGGCGCCGCGCGCGATCTGCCGCGTCACCGCACGTGTCACCGCCTCCGGCGCGTGTCCGCACATCGCACCGGTGTCGCCAAGGCAGAAGTCGATATAGTCGCGGCCGTCGATATCTCTAATATGAGCACCTGAGGCGGCGTCTACATAAATCGGAAATCCTCCAGCCCAGCGCCGCATCCAGTGCGAGGGGGCACCATAAAGGAAGTGCCGCCGGCCTTCCCGCCATGCAGCCGCGGAACGCGGATGTAGACGCAGAAAGCGCGCCTGTTCGGCGTCGATCAGCCGATCGAGCGCCGCCGTTCGGTTTTCTGTTGTCACCATCACAATGCAATCCAGGCGGTTTTCCGATCGGTATATTCGTCGAAGGCATGTAGCGACTTGTCTCGGCCGAAGCCGGACTGCTTGAAGCCCCCGAGCGGCACCGTCACGTCGGTCCCGCCATAGGTGTTCACGTGCACCACCCCGGCATTGATCGCGCGCACCATGCGGTGCGCAGTGCGAAGCGACCCTGTCCAAACCGCCGCTGCGAGACCGTACGCGCTCGCATTCGCGAGCCGCACCGCCTCCTCCTCATCTTCGAAACGCGTCACCGCAAGCACCGGCCCAAAGACCTCCTCGCGCCACAGAGTCATCTCGGAATCCACGCCGGCAAGGATCGTCGGCGCCATGTAGTAGCCGCCGCGCTCCTCATGCAGCCGCCTGCCACCGCACAGGCGCTGGGCGCCCGCCCGCTCTGCCCGCTGCACGACATCGAGGTTTTTGCACAGCTGAGCTTCGCTATTGACCGCCCCGATATCGAAGGCAAGGTCGAGAGGATCACCGACCTTGAGCTTGCCGGTGATCGCGAGCAGCTCGCTCATGAAGTGATCGTAGACCGCGGCCTGCACCAGCAGCCGCGAGCCGGCGACACAGACCTGGCCGGAGTTGCGAAAGATGCCGTTCGCCGACACTTTTGCGGCCTGCTTGATATCAGGCACATCGGAGAATACGACGTTCGGCGATTTGCCGCCGAGTTCGAGATAGACCCGCTTGAGGTTCGAGCGCGCCGAATATTCCAGGAGCCGTCGGCCGACCGGGCCCGATCCGGTGAAGGCGAGCACGTCGACGTCCATGTGCAACGCCAGCGCTTCGCCAGCGGTCGCACCGCGACCGGTGACGACATTGAGCACGCCGTCGGGCAATCCCGCCTCGCTCGCAAGCGCCGCCAGACGCAGCAGCGTGAGCGAGGCAGTTTCCGGCGGCTTCACCACGACGGAATTGCCGGCGGCAAGCGCCGGCGCGATCTTCCAAGCACCGATCATCAGCGGAAAGTTCCAGGGGACGATCACGCCGACCACGCCGAGCGGCTCACGATGAATGAGGCCAAGCACCTCGCGGGCCGTGGGCGCGATCTCGCCATAGATCTTGTCGATCGCCTCAGCATAGTAGCGAAGGGTCGCGACCGCTGACAGCGGTTCCGCCTTGTACGCCATGCCGATTTCGGTGCCGTTGTCGCGCACGCCGAGCACGGCGAGCTCCATTGCGTGTCGCTCGACGAGCTCGGCGAACCGCAGCAGGATTTTCTTGCGTTCCGCAGGCGCGGCACGCGACCAGGCGCCGTTGTCGTAGACGCGGCGAGCGGCATGGACCGCACGATCGATATCGGCGGCATCGCCATCGGCGATGGTCGTCAATCGCTGGCCGTCGATCGGAGAGATCACGTCGAGTCTGGCGCCGCCTGCGCCGGGCACTGCAGCACCCGCAATGAAATGCTGCTGCGGGGAAATCGCTGCTGTTCGCAGCGAGTCGATGTCGGATTGCAACATGAGGAAGCCCGGAAATGCTGGATCGAATGCTGTGCAGCCGATCGCGATCACACGCAGCCATTGAGCTGCGACGCGCCGCTTCTCACAATCCACCGATAGGTGGATGTCATGCTTTGCAACAAATCCATAACCTCGCCGACGACGATCACCCCGCGCACGGACGTGCACCATTGCGCGTTCCCTCGTTCAAAACCGGCATTCCGAAGACATGACCAACAGATCACGCCCGCGCATCCTGCTGATCGGCACCGGCGATACGAAATCGGACGAGCTCCTGTTCATGCAGCGTTGCATCGATGCTGCCGGCGGCGCGACGATCATGATGGACATCAGCGTGCTCGGCGATCCCCCGTACAAGGCGGCCCACGACAAGCATGCGGTGGCCGCGGCCGCCGACACGACGATCGACGCCGTGATCGCGAGCGGCGATGAAAATTCGTCGATGACCTTAATGGCACGGGGTGCCGCCCGACTGACGCGGCAACTCTGCGACGACGGCCAGATCGAGGCCATGATCGCGATCGGCGGCACCATGGGCACCGACCTCGCGCTCGATGTCGCGCTCGCCCTGCCGCTCGGCTTTCCCAAGCTGATCGTGTCGACCATCGCGTTCTCGCACCTGATTCCGCCGGAGCGCATCGCCGCCGACCTGATGATGATCCTGTGGGCCGGCGGGCTCTACGGCCTCAACGGCACCTGCAAGGCGGTGCTCTCGCAGGCCTGCGGCGCGATCGTCGGCGCTGCTCGCGGCGCCATCAGGCCGCAAGCCGATCGGCCGATCGTGGCGCTGACCTCGCTCGGCAAGAGCTGCCTCAGCTATATGGTCGAGCTGAAGCCGCAGCTCGAGGCGCGCGGCTACGAGGTCGTTGTGTTCCACACCACCGGCATGGGCGGCCGCGCGATGGAATCGATCGCTGCGCAGGGCGGATTCGCCGCGGTGCTCGACCTCAGCCTTCAGGAAGTCGCCAACCAATTGATGGGCTCGGTGGTGAACTCCGGCTCGGATCGCCTGATGAATGCGGGCCGCAATCGCATTCCGCAGATCGTCGCGCCCGGAGCCATCGACATGGTGGACTTTCCCGCCTGGCTGCCGGTGCCGGACGAGCTCATCGATCGCCCCTTACATGCGCATAATCGCCTGCTCGCGTCCACGACTTCGAGCCCCAAGGATCGCCGCCGCATCGCGCGCGCTATCGCCGAGAAGCTGGCAGAAGCGACGGCGCCAGTTGCTTTCGTCCTTCCGACCGGGGGCATCCAGCAATGGGACAAGGAGGGTGAGCCGCTGCACGATCCCGAGGGCCTCAATACCTTCGTCATGGAAATGCGCGCGGCGATCCGTCCGCCCGTCGAACTTCACGTGATCAAGGACCATATCAATCAGCACGCCTTCGTCGCGAAGGTGCTGGAGATCTTTGACCGCTGGGTTACCGAAGGCGTCGTTCCCGCCGGCAGGGCTGCGGTGGAGCAGACATGAGCGCGCCCGCGGAAAGCGCGCTGGTGCTGGATTTCGGCGGGGTCATCTCAAAAACTCTGTTCGAGACCCACGATGCGACTGAAGCCGCGCTCGGCCTTGCCCAGGGGACACTGACATGGCGCGGGCCCTTCGCGGAGGATACCGATCCGCTCTGGTCGGCGATGCAGCGCGGCGAACTATCCGAACGCGATTACTGGCTGGCGCGCAGCCGCGAGGTCGGCAGGCTAATCGGCGAGGACTGGAAGGACATGCAGACCTTCGTTCGCCGCGCGCGCGGCGCCGATGCAATGCTGGTGATCCGCCCCGAGGCCGAGCGCACTATCCGGATCGCACGCATGGCCGGCCGCAAGCTCGCAATTCTCTCGAACGAGCTCGACCTGTTCTATGGCGCCGAGTTTCGGCGCAGACTGCCGCTGCTTGAGCACTTCGACGTCATCGTCGACGCCACCCATACCAAAATCCTGAAGCCGGATCCTCGGGCCTATGGCGCCGTTTGCGACGCCCTCGGGCTTCCGCCGCAGGCTTGCGTTTTCGTCGACGACCAGGAGCGCAATATCAAGGGTGCGATCGCCTGCGGCTTCTCCACGGTCTGGTTCGACGTTCGTCATCCCCAAGACTCTTACCGGCGGGCCCTGCAGATGCTCGGCCTCGCGTTCGATTGACGAGAAGCGGAGCTATCCATGCGCGAAATCAATTTCCTCATCGAGAACAATGCACGCCGCATTTGGCACCCGATGGCGCACCCGAAAGACATGCAGGACCATCCGCCGCGTATCATCATGAAGGGGGAAGGCATCCACGTCACCGACATCGACGGCAAGTCCGTGCTCGATGCAGTCGGCGGGCTCTGGAACGTGACGCTCGGCTACAGCTGCGATCCGATCAAGCAGGCGATCGCCGACCAGCTCAATGAGCTGCCCTATTATTCCGGCTTTCGCGGCGTCTCAACGGGGCCCGCGATCGAACTCGCCTACGAGTTGACCGAATGGTTCAAGCCGGAAGGCATGGTGCGTGCGTTCTTCACCTCGGGCGGATCCGATTCTGTCGAGACCGCGCTGCGGCTCGCGCGGCAATACTGGAAGATCAAGGGCCAGCGCGACCGCACCAAGTTCCTGGCGCTGAAGAAGGGCTATCACGGCACGAATTTCGGCGGCGCCTCAGTCAACGGCAACGCCAATTTCCGCCGCAATTACGAACCGCTGCTGCCGGGGGTCTACCATATCCCTTCGCCCTGGACCTATCGCAATCCCTTCAATGAGAGCGATCCGGCGAAGCTCGCGCAGCTCTGCGCCAATGCGCTCGTCGACGAGATCGAGTTCCAGGGTGCCGACACCATCGCCGCTTTCATCATGGAGCCGGTGCTCGGCGCGGGCGGCGTCATCGTGCCGCACGAGAGCTTTATGGGCCTGGTCCGCGAGATCTGCGACCGCTACGGCATCCTCCTGATCTCGGACGAGGTCGTCACCGGCTTCGGCCGTACCGGCGCCTGGTCCGGCGCGCGGCTCTGGAATGTCAAGCCTGACATGATGTCGATCGCCAAGGCTGTCACGTCAGGCTATTTCCCGCTGGGCGCCACCATGATCGGCGAGAGCGTCGCCGAGGCCTTCGAGAGCGACGAGACGAGTTTCGGCTCGATCGGCCACGGCTATACCTATTCCGGCCATCCGGTCGGTTGCGCGGCCGGCATCGCCGCGCTTGCGGAGACCAAGCGCCTGAAGCTCGACGAGCGAGCCGCTTCCTCCGGCGCCGTCCTCAACGAGGCACTCGCGGCGCTCAAGCAAAAGCACGAAATCGTCGGCGACGTCCGTGGCAAGGGTCTGATGGCGGCGCTCGAGCTGGTCGCAGACCGCGGCAGCAAGAAGGCGCTCGACAAAAAGCGTGTCGGAAAGATTGCCGACGCGATCTACGATGCTGGCGTGATGGTGCGCATTTCTGGCAGCAACATCATCTTGTCGCCGCCGTTGATCATCACGGCCGACGATGCCAAGACGATCGCACGCGCGATCGATCATGGACTTGCGACTGGCTAACCGGCAAAGTCGCGGCGGCTAGTTCGGTCGCGCCATCATCGCCACCACGGCGGAGCGCGTTTCGACGCCGAGCTTCTCGAAGATGTGGAGCAGGTGCGTCTTGACCGTCGCCTGGCCAATCTTCAGGCACTCACCGATCTCGCGATTGGTGCGGCCGCAGCACAAGAGCCGCACCACGTCCATCTCGCGGCTGGTCAGGCCATAGCGCTGCCCATCCTCGGGCGGGGCCGCTCGGCCGACCAGGTTGAATTGCAGGTACTGGTGGATCTTCTGGGCGATGGTCACGACATCCTCGGGAATCCGCGCATCCTTCTCCCACGCCACGCTCATGCCGGCGACAATCTGATCGTCGCGCCGGAAGAAGAAGTCCATCATGTCGACGATCCCGCATTGATCCAGGAAGGAACGGTAGAGCGCCGTCTCGTTTGCCTGCCGCCCGGCCATCGTCCTGCTGAGGCGTGCAACTGCAAGGCCGGTCGCGTGACGCGGATGCTGCGGGTCGAACTGACACATCCCGTCGATATATTGTCGATGAAACGGCTCCGGAATGCCGGACAGCAGGAAGCGCCTGAGGTTGTAGCCCTCATCGACCTCGTAAAATGCCGTCGCCGAACCATCCAGCATAGACTGGGCAAAATTCACCGCTTCGCTCGTTGCGGGGTCCGAGCGGCCCATGAGCATCAGCATGGCCTACCCTCCTCGATTCCACTCCGTTCGGGGACATCTGCCGTGTCCTCGCTCAGTCGACGCTGGGACAGGCATAGCTCTTAGTCAAGCAATTTCCGGACCACGGCGTCGACTCAGCGCGCAGCCCAGGCGCCGCCTGAACTGCTCCTCCACCGAAGGGTTGATTGACGGGACAGGATCACCGCAGCTCACTTACATCTCGGAATTGGTCGACGCTGAGCCCTGCTCGCGAGATAAGGACAGTCCGCATTGAAAATGGGCACAATCACTCCTGGCGTTTGGCTGCCTGCCGCCGGCCGGATGAGGTTTTACCGCAGCTCTTTGTAGGCGTGGTCGTTGAGGGTCTCGCGGCGAGCTGCAGCATGCGGAGCCGTCAGGTTTCACGCAGCGAGACCTCGAGCGCTTCGGTCAGGCGGTCGACGTCGGCGTGCGAGAACGGCAGCGGCGGGCGGATCTTTAGCACATTGCCGTGCGGGCCGCAGGCACCGATCAGTATACGGCGGCGGCGCATCGCATTGACGAGTGCGCGGGTCTTCGCGCGGGCGGAGCCGGGACCGTCGGGCTCTGCGATCTCGACCCCGCAGTACAGCCCCTGCACGCGCACGTCGGCTATCGCTGCGTGGCGGCCTGCGAGGCTCTTCAAACAGCGTTCCAGATAGAGCCCAACCTCAAGGGCATGGGCGATGAGGCCTTCGGTCTCGATGACGTCGAGCAAGAACAGCTGCTCGAACCACTTTCGTCGGACGGACATGATGTAATCGTCCCTTCCCTTCCCGGCTTTGCATTCTCGATGCCGATTACTGGGGTCATCAATCACTGCCGAGGCTTTGCTACCAACTTCAATCGCGACATCATCAGCGATATAGATATCGAGAAAGGCCTCAAAACCTACTCATCGGATCTGCTTCAAGAGCTCGACGCGGAGCTGACTTAGGTTTTTCCTAGCGCAAAGGACTTGCTCTACCACTTCATGGACTCGAAGAAGGCCATGACGACGTCTGAAATCGAAGAGATCTTCAAGGAAGCCGGTGTCGATGACTCCGAGTACAAGCGCTTGCTTGAATTTCTTCTCTATTGCGGCGTCTTGGGCGTCAGGATCAAAGACGACGAGTATTTCATCTTCGACGTAAACTATGATCTAAAGGTTCTTGAAATTCGCGCCTCCAGGGCTAAGGGCGACGCATTCTACGTCGTCAATCCGGCCTTCGGTCCCGCTTTAGGCATCTTAGAAGAACCCTAGGGCGTGCACTCATTAACGCCCAGTCACAACCTGATTGACGCAAGCCGGATCGACCTAAGTAGTTGGTGGCAAGTCTGTAGGTTGAACCATCATGTGCTCGACGGAGGGATTGTCGTCTAAGCACAGCAGCGCGGCGAAGGCTTTGGTTTTCGGCGGATCCGACGATCGCAACCGACGGCCGGGAAATCTGCCATCGTTGCGCAAGGATTCGATTGCATTGCGATGTAGGTCGCGGGCACCGATCCATAGCGAATTCGAATACTTGAGATGTGCCTGACCTCGAAAACATTGAGCGGCGGTCGTTTTGCGTGACCCGGGCGTGACCCGAGGCGAACCATCGAGCGGTCGGCTTCCCGACGGCCGTCCAAGTAACTGAAATTTCGGGAGATTTGGTGGGCGCACCAGGGCTCGAACCTGGGACCCGCTGATTAAGAGTCAGCTGCTCTACCAACTGAGCTATGCGCCCGAAAGGCGGTCAATGCCTTGCGAGGCCGGTCGTTTAGCAAAGCGATCCGGATATGGCAAGCGATGCGACGCATGTTTTCCAAGGTTCTTCCACAGCCCCGGAAACGCGAAAAGCCGCTGGATTTCCAGCGGCTTCTCCAGGGTTAATTCCCGCGGAATCCCGGTACGCTCAGAGACGCCCCTCCCGATCCGGACCGCTATCGCGCTCGAAATGATCGCCCCCTCGGAAGTGGTCCATGCCACGTTCCATCATGCGGCCCATGCCGCGCTCCATGAAGTGGTGCCGCGGGCCATCCTCACCGTCGCCGAACGGGCCGCGGTGGCGGGTCAGCAGGGCAAGGCGCCGCTTCTGGCCGTCGTCGAGGGTCTTGTAGAGCGGATCGGCGGCGTCGGCGATCTTCTTCAGGGCTGCGGAGGTCGCGCCCATGTCGTCGGCGCGCTGGCGCAAACGGGCGACCGGATCATCCGGCTTGTCGCCATCCCTGTCCGCATCCGCTGGACCGGCGTTCATCCGCGCATTGGCGCGGTCGAGCCGCAGCTTGGCGAAGTCGCGCACGGCGGCCTCGACCGGCGGCCACAGCTTCTCCTGGTCGGCATTGAGCTTGAGCCCGGCATGGATGGCGGCGATCCGCGCGTCGACCATGGCAGCGCGGTCTTCCGGGTTCATGCGGATGTGGCGGAAGTGCTCCATCCACGGGCGATGAAACTGGGCATAGACCGCTCCCGAGCCGGCGATGCTGAGCACGGCGATGGCGGCGATGGTGAACTTCCTCATACGAACCTCCTTTGGAAGGGTGCCCTGAAGATGAGGTGCCCGGGGCCAAGGCGCAACTTACAACTTGGACAGAGAGGGCGTTCTAACGAAGATGTAACGGCCGTGAATTTTGGTTCAGCCACAACCGGAAATCATTCGCAACAAGGGCTTCCGTGCAACTCGCACGGAAGCCTCATCATCGTTGGTTGAGACTAGTTCGTCGTGCTCTTGGCTTCCTTCTGGAATTCGTCGATCAACGGCTGGCCGACGCGGCTTGCCGCGTCCTTGTAGACCGGCTCCATCGCCTTTCGCATCGCCTCGTCCTGCTCCGGCGTGAGCTCGATGATCTCGCTCTTGCCGCTCTTCTTGATTTCGGCGAGCGCGTCGTCGTTCTCCTTCTGCGACTGCGCGTTGTTGAAGTCGGTCGCTTCCTTCATTGCTTTCGACAGCTGGTCGCGGACATCAGCCGGAAGATCATCCCAGAACTTCTTGTTCACGATCACGACGTAGCCGATGTAACCGTGGTTGGTCTCGGTGATGTACTTCTGCACCTCGTGCATCTTCTGGGTATAGATGTTCGACCAGGTGTTCTCCTGCCCGTCGACCACGCCGGACTGCAGCGCCTGATAGACTTCCGAGAACGCCATCACCTGCGGCAGCGAGCCGAGCGCCTTGAACTGCGCCTGCAGCACGCGCGAGGACTGGATGCGGAACTTGACGCCCTGGTAATCGCTCGGCGCCACCAGCTTCTTGTTGGCGCTCATCTGCTTGAAGCCGTTGTCCCAATAGGCAAGGCCGGTGATGCCCTTCGGCTCGAGCAGTTTGAGCAGCTTTGCCCCTAACGGGCCTTCCGTCACCTTACGCAGCGTCTTCAGATCAGGGAGGATATAGGGCAGATCGAACACCTCGAACTCGCGGATGCCGAGCGGTCCGAACTTGGAATTGGACGGCGCCAGCATCTGCACGCTGCCGAGTTGCAGCGCCTCGAGCTCTTCCTTGTCCTTGTAGAGCGACGAGTTCGGATAGACCTCGATCTTCACCTTGCCGCCGGTGTATTTCTCGGCGAGTTCCTTGAATTTCTCGGCTGCCTTGCCCTTCGGCGTGTCGGTCGCGACGACGTGGCTGAACTTGATGATGATCGGGTCGGCGCTGGCGGGGCCGGCAAGACCCAAAGCCAATGCCGCGACGGACGCCGCGATCGCGAAGGTGCGCATGATCTCTCCCTGCTATTCTCTTGTTGTTCTCTCGGGCTGCCCAACGCGGGCGTCTATCCCCAAGCCGGGAGCATCAATAGCGACTCGCGCACCGAGCCGCTATCGGTCGTTCGCAGGGCTGCCATTCATGATGAACGACAAAGCCGCCTCTCCCGCAAAGGGGAGAGGCGAAGCAAGCCGCGTCAGCTCGCCGCAGCCGTCGTCACGGTGTCGCGCTGGCGCTTCATGACGATCTTGTTGAGCGCGCCGAGATAGGCTTTAGCCGAGGCGACCAGCGTATCCGGATCCGCGGCGCGCGCCGTCATCGAACGGCCGTCATGCGACAGCCGCACCGAGACTTCCGCCTGCGCGTCGGTGCCTTCGGTCACGGCGTGGACCTGATACAGCTCGAGCTTGGCCTCGTGCGGAACGAGACGCTTGATGCAGTTGAACACCGCATCGACAGGACCGTTGCCTTCGGCCTCCTCGATCTTGATCTGGCCCTCGACGTCGAGCTTCATGGTCGCACGCTGCGGGCCATGGGTGCCGGCGATCACGGTCAGCGAGGTCAGCTTGATGCGGTCGTGCGAGGCCGCCATCTCCTCGTCGACCAGCGCCTCGATGTCCTCGTCATAGATGTCCTTCTTGCGGTCGGCGAGCGCCTTCATCCGCGTGAACGCATCCTCCAGCTGGTTGGGGCCGAGCTTGTAGCCCATCTCTTCCAGCTTGTGCACGAAGGCATGGCGGCCGGAGTGCTTGCCGAGCACCAGCGAGGACTGCTTCAGGCCGACCATCTCGGGCCGCATGATCTCGTAGGTGGAGGCATCCTTCAGCACGCCGTCCTGGTGAATGCCGCTCTCGTGCGCGAACGCGTTCCGGCCGACGATCGCCTTGTTGTACTGGACGGGAAACGAGGTCGCCGCCGACACCACCTTCGAGGCGCGGGTGAGCTGCGTGGTGTCGATCTTGTTCCAGTACGGGAATTTGTCGTTGCGCACGTTGATCGCCATCACGATCTCTTCGAGCGCGGCGTTGCCGGCGCGCTCGCCGATCCCGTTGACGGTGCACTCGACCTGGCGCGCGCCGCCGACGACGCCGGCCAGCGAGTTCGCAACCGCCATGCCGAGATCGTTATGGCAGTGCACGGAGAACACGGCCTTGTCGGAGTTCGGCACGCGCTCGATCAGCGTCTTCATGAAGTGGGTGTATTCTTCCGGCACCGTGTAGCCGACGGTATCGGGGATGTTCACCGTGGTCGCACCGGCCTTGATGACCGCCTCGACGATGCGGCACAGATAGTCCATCTCGCTGCGGGTGCCGTCCTCGGCCGACCATTCGACGTCGTCGATCTGGTTGCGGGCGCGCGCGACCATCGCAACCGAGGTTTCGATCACCTGCTCCGGCGTCTTGTTCAGCTTCACCCGCATGTGCAGCGGCGAGGTCGCGATCACGGTGTGGACGCGGCCGCGTTTTGCAAATTTCACCGCCTCGGCGCAGCGGTCGATGTCGGCCGGGTGCGCGCGCGACAGGCCGGCGATGATCGAATTCTTGGAGCGGCGGGCGATCTCGCTGACCGCCTGGAAGTCGCCTTCGGAGGTGATGGGGAAGCCGGCTTCGATGACATCGACACCCATATCATCCAGCAGCTCGGCGACCTCGAGCTTCTCCTCGAAGGTCATGGTAGCGCCGGGGCACTGCTCGCCGTCGCGCAGCGTGGTATCGAAAATGATGACGCGGTCCTTATCGGACTTGTTCGCGGGGGCCATTGAAAAATTCCTTTTGAGCTTTCGCGCCGTCAGTCTTAAGGGCGCTTGAGGTATCCGGTGATCTCGACCAACCCCTGAGCGCCCAGGCGCGTTGCGCCCAGCCGGCCCTCAGGGGCAAGTAAGAAGAAGCCCGCCAAGAAGGAGGGTGGGCAGCAGCACGGCCGGGATCGTGGCGGCGGCCAGCGCCACCTCCGCCGAAATCCCATCAATTTGGCCGCGAATCAGCATTGCCAGACCCTTTGAGCCCTGAATCCTCGGTCAAAACCGTTGACGGTTGGTTGCCGGGAGGCCCAGTGAAGTCGTTTCTAGACGAGAAATGGCAGCAACTGCAACGCCAAAAGATGGTCAGGGCGACTGACCTGGTTGCCTCCGTTCCCGGACGCGCTGCAACGCGCAAGCGTTGCTGCGCAGAGCGGGGGCGAGACGGTATGGCGCGGCGAGATGGGCCCCGGCTCTGGGACGCACCACCGAAGAAGCGCCGCGTTGCGTACGGGGCACGAGAGTGCTCCCCCTGAGATGAACTTCGAAACATCAGACACACCTACGCCTTCTCGCGGCGCGTTTCGCCCGAGGGTTGCTCTTCTCGTCACGCCCTCGATAGAAAGGGCGCAGGGAAGGCCGGGTGCTGACCTCGCACCCGCGGTCTGCTGCGCGAAAACGTAGCGCAAGGAGACCGCACAGCAGCATACAGGTGTGGCCGAACACACGGCCTTCCCTGCGCAGTGGTCGGACGGCTTATGCCGTGCTCTCCCGGGAGCCGAATTCCTTCTGGCCTCCCTCGCCTTACGGAAGTTACCGGCGCCGCGCCGGTTGGCGCCGATGCCGCATCCGCAAGACTTGACCGTAGCGACGACGGCGAGGACCACACGGTTTTGCCGTACGCAGGCAGATCCGGCCTCGCCAAAAGGCTGGCCGGACACGGCGCCGTTCGTCCAACGCGGCTTGCGAGGTGCTCACGAGGCTCGGCTCAATCCACTGCCCCGCCCTGCCACTCACATCCGCGACGGCGCCGCCCACGTCCACCGCAGCCCGATCCGCGGCTCGTGACGACGTACGACCGCCCCTTTTCGCCGGATCAGGATCGGCGGCATCTACGACAAATCCGAATTTCGATAAAGCGAAATATTTTGATGCGGGCTGATTGACCCAAGGCTTTGGTGTTTTGCGGTCGGCGGTGCAATTCCTTGTAGGTCGGGTTATCCCACGCGGCGGGCGCGGGCCCTGGTCTCCCAGCGATCCAGCATCTGGCCGAGTTCACCGACGGCGGCGAGCGGAGTGTCGTTGGTGTTCGCGGGCACGGTCGGGCTCAGCCAGTCCGGCTGCGTGTAGCCGTTCGAGCGGCGAGCCGCGGCACGCCGTTTGCGGGACTTGAAATCGCGCGTGAAATAGCCGGCCGCATACGCGGTCCCGAGCAACACGATCAATGTGATGACACCTTGCACCATTGGCTGCGACCTTTCTTGTAAAACTTCTGCGCAGCAATAGGGGCGAGGTCAAGGCTTGACGGGGCCCAAACTGGGGCTCGGTTGAGCCCGACACGAATGGCGGTGCGGGACCGGCCTGCGACGGCGCGAGCCCTGTTGCGATACGGCGCCGGCGTACCTCGCCCGCGCCGTATTGTCTGGATAACATCATCCTTGAGAGAGGACTCATCAATGTCGAATCCATGCGCGTTGTGATTTGCGGCGGCGGCGTGATCGGGGCTTGCACGGCCTACTTCCTGCGTCGTCGCGGCGTCGATGTCATCGTGGTTGAGCGAACCGACATCGCAGCCGCGGCATCCGGCAAGGCTGGCGGCTTCCTCGCGCGGGACTGGTGCGCCGGCACGCCACTCGATGCGCTGGCACGTCGCAGCTTTGCACTTCACGCGCAATTGGCCGGGGAGATCGCGGGCGATTGGGGCCACCGTCCGATGAGCGCGTACAGCGGCTATGTCGCGCCCGATGGCGATCCTCGGCGGAACACACAATCGGCGCTCGACTGGCTGAGCGACGGCGTCGTGATCGCACAGCGCATCGGAACGGCCGAGACGACCGCGATCGTTCATCCCAGGAAATTCACCTTGGCGATGATGAAGGCGGCGATCGCAGATGGCGCCGAGCTTCGCCATGACCGCGTCATAGGCCTCGTCCGCGATGCGGATGGGACGCGCGCGAAGGGTGTCGAGATCGACGGCGGTATCATCGAAGCCGATGCCGTTGTGATCGCGATGGGACCATGGTCGCTGCTCGCGGCGCAATGGACGAGCCTGCCCGCTGTCTATGGCCAGCGTAGCCCGAGCATTGTGTACGACCTCGGCCCCAACGCACCCGCCGATGCGTTGTTCCTGGAATCCGAGATCGATGGCGAGGCGGCGTCGATCGAGGTGTTTCCACGCGCCGATGGCAGCGCGCATATCACCGCGCTCTCCGATATCGCGCCGCTGCCCCTCGATCCGATGGCGGTGACGCCTGACAGCGATGCGATCGTGCGCCTGCAAGCCATGTCCGAACGGCTGTCGCCGCTGTTTCGCCCGGAAATGATCATCGCGCAGCAGGCCTGCTTCCGCCCCGTGACCGAAGACGGCCTGCCGCTGATCGGCCGGATACCGCAAAGCGAAGGCCTCTATGTCGCGACCGGACACAATGTGTGGGGCATCCTGAATGCGCCCGCGACCGGCGAAGCCTTGGCGCAGCTGATCATGGATGGCGTGACACGAGACGTGAACCTCGCGCCATTCGACCCGGGCCGGCTTCAGCCGCTCGACCCATCTTTGCTGCGAGCGCGCTGAGCCTGCGCGTCGGCGGCCTTGCACACCTGCGATACACTCGCATGCCCGCCGACGAAATCTGCATGCCTGCTTTCGGAATACCCGTGTGCCGTGCCCGATATTTACGCAGCTAGACTTTAGTCCTCATCGTACAATCCTGAATACAGTTTTACTTGCCGAGGATTCTCTCGCCGTTATAGTCCGACCCAACAGCTCAAAGAAGCTTGATTGAAGGGAGAGAGAATACCATGAACAAAGCACTCTCTGGTGCATTGCGAGGCGCGTTTGGTGCGGCCGCAGCGGGCGCATTGTTGGCAGCCTCAGGCGCGGCCTTTGCGGCCGATCCGATCAAGATCGGCGTGATCGCGGAAGCGCAAGCGATCGCCGGCGCCTCGATCCCGCAAGCGGCGCAGCTCGCCGCCGACGAGATCAACGCCGCGGGCGGCGTCGACGGCCGCAAGATCGAGATCATCGGCTACGACAATCACTCGTCCTCGGCGGATTCAGTGCGCGCGTTTCAGCGCGCGGTGAACGAGGACAAGGTCAATGCCGTCATCGCCAGCTATATCAGCGAAGTGGTGCTGGCGCTGGAACCGTGGGCGGCGCGGCTGAAGACACCGTTCGTCACGCCGGGCGCGGCCTCCAACGAGATCAGCAAGAGCGTCCACGCCGACTACGAGAAGAACAAATACACATTCCACGGCTATCTGACCTCGGCGGCGCTGGCGCTCTCGGTCTGCGACGGCGCCAAGGATCTGCTCGTCGACAAGCTGCACATGAAGACGGCCGTCATCATGAGCGAGGACGCCGCCTGGACCAAGCCGCTCGACATCGGTTACGAGGAGTGCCTGCCCAAGATCGGGCTAAAGGTGCTCGACCACATCCGTTTCTCGCCTGACACCACCGACTTCACCCCGATCTTCAACAAGATCGAAGGCTCGAAGCCGGATGTGATCATCACCGGCATCTCCCATGTCGGCGTGCAGCCGACGGTGCAGTGGAAGAACCAGCAGGTGCCCGTCCCGATGTTCGGCATCTCGTCGCAGGCGACCAACGAGACGTTCGCCAAGGACACCAACCAGGCGGCCGAAGGCGTGCTCTACCAGGGCGTCTCGGGGCCGGGCGTGGCCGTGACGCCGAAGTCGGTGCCGTTCGCGGAAAACTTCAAGAAGAAGTTCGGCAACTATCCCTCCTATGCCGGCTACACCGCCTATGACGAGGTCTATTACCTCGCCGATGCCGTGAAGCGCGCCGGCTCGACCGACGCCGACAAGCTTGTCGATGCGCTGGAGAAGACCGACTGGGAAGGCACGATCGGCCGCGTCCAATTCTACGGCAAGGACGATCCGTTCACGCACTCGATCAAATACGGCAAGGGCCTGATCACCGGGCTGATGCTGCAATGGCAGGACGGCAAGCAGATCGCGGTCTGGCCCAAGGAGGTCGCCAAGGCCGAGATCAAGTTCCCGAGCTTCATCAAGCTCAGCAACTGATCGGAGACGCTCCCGGGACGACCTCCCGGGAGCTTCCACTTGCGGCCTCCCGCAGCACCTTTCCTCAAAGCGGCAGCCAGGCTGCCACCCGGCCAATCATAAATGCGAGCTTTCCAGATCCTGATCGATGGCTTTGCCATCAGCGCTCTCTACGCTCTCGGTGCCACCGGCTTCACGCTGATCTTCGGCGTCTCAGGCGTGCTCAACCTCTCCCACGGCGCGATCATGGTGGCGGCAGCGGTGGCGGCCTGGGCCGCCGCCAGCATCCTCGGCGTCGGCACCTATGCCGGTGCGCTGATCGGGGTTGGTGTCGCGCTCCTCACGGCGTTCGCCACTTACTTCGCGGTGGTGAAGCCCATTCAGGACTCCCGTCGGATTCCGAACGAGGAGAAGGAGATCTTCGTCCTCACGGGCACACTGCTCTGGGGCATCATGATCCAGGAGCTGATCGCCTATTTCTTCACCAACAACGCCAAGACGGTGCTGCCGATCGTCGAAGGCGTCGTCGACATCCTCGGCGTCCGCACGCCGAGCAACGAGATCTTCACCGCGATCGTGTGCTGCCTCGTGATCGGACTGCTGTGGCTGCTGGTGAACCGCACCCGCACCGGCAAGGCCGTGCTGGCGGCCTCGATGAATCCGCGCGGCGTGACGCTGCTGGGGCTCGAGCTCACCAACATCTACATCGTGGTCTGGGCGATCTACGGCATCCTCGCCGGCATTGCCGGCGTGCTGCTCGGCATGTTCTTAGGGGTCAGCTCCTACAGCGTCGGGCCGCTGACTGCGAGCGCGTTCTCGATCGTCGTGCTCGGCGGCCTCGGCAGCGTCTCCGGCTCACTGATCGCGGCCTTCGTGGTCGGCTATCTCGAAACCTTGACCGCCTATCTGGTCTCGCCCGCCTACCGCACCATTCCCGCGCTGCTGCTGCTCGTGTTCGTGATGTACATCCGGCCCCAGGGCCTTCTGGGGAGGCGCTGAGATGGCTGGCTTCTTTACCTCGCGCCTGTTCTTCGTCTCGCTGGCGCTCGTCATCGTCGCGGCGACGCTGCCGCTTTATGTCTCCGGCTATGTGCTCGGCCTTCTCACCGTCGCGTTCTATTTCGGCGTGTTCGCGATGGCCTGGGACCTGCTGTTCGGCTTCGCCGGCGAAGTCAATTTCGGCCCGACCTTCCTGATCGGCGTCGGCGCGTACACCGCCGGCATCCTGAACGCCCAGTTCGGCTGGTCGGTGTATCTCTGCATCGTGCTCGGCGCGCTCGCTTCCGTCATCGCCGGTCTCGTGCTGGCGCTGCCGGCCTTGCGCGTGCGCGGGCCGTATTTCGGCCTGACCACGCTGGTCGCGGTCCTGATGCTGCAGAACTTCGTCGTCGTGTTCGCCGATCTCACCGGCGGCGAGATCGGGCTCACCATCCCCGATGTCATCACCATCAATGCCGGCGCCAACTACTGGATCGCGCTCGGCTTCATGACGATCTCGGCGGCGATCCTGTACGGCCTGTCGCAATCGCCTGTCGGCCTCGTGCTGCAAGCGAGCGGCCAGGACCCCGTGCAAGCCGGCGCGCTCGGCTTCAACATCGTCAAGCATAAGCTCGCCGCCTTCGTCGTCAGCGCGTTCTTCTCGGGCCTATCGGGCGCGCTGCTGGTGTTCTATTTCGGCACCGCCTCGGTCGGCACCGTGGTTGACGTCGCGGTCGGCGTCAACGTGATCGTCTCCGCCGTGCTCGGCGGCCGACGCACCGTGCTCGGCGCTGCGCTCGGCGCGATCTTCCTGATCGTGGCGGGCGAATTTTTGCGGCCGACCGGCGAGCTCGCGACCTTCATCGTCTCGGCGGTCGCCTTGCTCGTCGTCCTGTTCTTCCCCGGCGGCTTTCTCGGAGCGGCCCTCTCGCGCGAGGCTCGCTCGTAATGGATCAAAGGCTTTCCAACCGGCCCGTGCTCGAAGTCCGTGGCCTGACCAAACGCTTCGGTGGATTGACCGCGGTGAAGAACCTCGGCTTCGACGTCAATGCGGGCGAGATCTTCGGCCTGATCGGGCCGAACGGCTCGGGCAAGTCCACCGCGATGAAGAGCGTGATGGGCATCGAGCGCCCGACATCGGGCGACGTGATCTTCGAAGGCGAGAATGTCGCCGGCCTGCCCGCGCACAAGATCGCGCGCAAGGGCTTCGGCATGGTGTTCCAGCACTCGCGGCCGCTGAACCGGCAGACGGTGCTGGAGAACATCATGGTGGCGCTGCTGCCGGACAGCCTGTTCATGCTGCTCCCCGACAAGGCGTTGGTCGAACGCGCCAAATGGATCGCCGACCGCGTCGGCCTGGGAGGCGTGATGAATCGCCGCCCGCCGACGCTGCCGTTTGCCGATTTGCGCCGGCTCGAACTCGCGAAAGCCATCGCGCGTGATCCAAAGGTGGTGCTGGTCGACGAGCCCTTCGCCGGCCTGACCCGCGCCGAGGTCGACGTATTCTCCGACCTGATCCGCAGCTTTCGCGACGAGGGACGTGCGGTGATGCTGGTCGATCACAACGTCAAGAGCGTCGCAGCACTCGTTGACCGCGTGCTCGCGATGTATCTCGGCGAGGAGATCGTCACCGGCAAGGCCGACGACGTCATGCGAAACGAGACCGT
>NZ_FOQM01000034.1 GCF_900113735.1 Bradyrhizobium sp. Gha | reverse complement strand
CATCGTCATATGTGGACGGCCCCTATTGGCAAGCGCTTTTTGAAGTGTGGAGCGAGGTTGGTCTGCTTCGGTCATATGTCCGGCCTTTTGGTGCGGGCTTTATGACCGCTGGCCCTGATGAAATCCGATTGCCCTGGTCCCTATCATTGCGGCGAGCTTGGTGGCTCGTGACGATGTCGGGGTGTCCATGGTTTTCGGCGGTGACCGTATCGCTCATCACTTCTTTCGTGCTTACCAATCTTGAACCGGGATACTCCTCGTGAAGGCTGTTTGAGACGGTGAGGTGCGCTCACGCCTTGACATAGGTGTCGGTACGGAAGCCCTCGCCCGTGGTCATGATCGCCCAGCAGATCCTTGCCAGCTTATTGGCCAGAGCCACGGCGACCAGCCGCTCGGGCTTCCTGGCCCGCAGCGCGTTGATCCAGTCGGCCAAAGCGCCTGTGCGCTTGCCTACGACACGCAGCACTGAGGTTGCCCCCGTGACGAGCATTTTGCGGATGTAGCGGTTGCCCTGCTTGGTGATTGCGCCGAGCTTCTCCTTGCCGCCGCTCGAATTTTGCCGGGGCGTCAGACCGAGCCATGCCGCGAAGTCACGCCCCGATTTGAACACGCCCGGATCGGGAACACTGGCCGCGACCACCGACGCAACCAGGGTCCCGACGCCTGGAATCTCGTCGAGCACGCGGCTGATCGGGTTTTGCTTGTGCGCCCTGGCGAGTTCCTCTTCCACGGTCGTGATCGAGGCGTTGAGCCCTTCCAGATGTTGAGCGATGCAGGTCACTGCGGCCGCGGCAATGGGCGGAAGCGCAGCATCCGCCTTCGCCTGCGCCAGGAGTTCATCGACGCGGCCGATACCCTTGGCGGCGACAATGCCGAACTCGGCCAGGTGGCCGCGCAAGGCATTGACGGCCATCGTGCGCTGCTTGATCAGCAGCTCGCGGGTCTTGTGCAGCATCAAAATGGCTTGCTGCTCCGCGCTCTTGATCGGCACGAAGCGCATATCCGGTCGGGACATCGCCTCGCAGATCGCAGCCGCGTCAACCGCGTCGTTCTTGCCCCGCTTGACATAGGGCTTGATGTAAGTGGGCGGGATCAGGACTACCTCGTGTCCCATCGCGACCAATTGGCGAGCCCAATAATGCGCCGAACCGCACGCCTCCATACCGACCCGGCAGAGATCGATCTGCGAAAAGACCTCGTGCAGCTTCGAACGCTTCACCTTGCGCGAAATCGATCGGCCACCCTCGCTCTCGAGCCCATGAACCTGAAAATAGTTCTTGCCCAGATCAATCGCGGCTCTGATAAACTTCGTCATGGACAGTCCCCCTCTTTGTGGCGCTGCGGCGACCACGTTTTGGCACTTGATGCCGTTTAGGTGGGGCCGTCCACAACATCATTGCGAGCGCAGCGAAGCAATCCAGCCTGCCCCCGCAGAGACAGTCTGGATTGCTTCGTCGCTTCAGCGCAAAATTGCTTAGCAATTTTGTCGCGAGCTCCTCGCAATGACGAGGAGAGAGACGCGCGCTAGACCGTCAGTCCGCGCTGCTGCGCCAGCTGCTTCAGGGAAACCTGCGGACGCGCGCCGATGTGCTGGATGACTTCGGCGGCCGCAACTGCGCCAAGCTCGCCGCACTGCTTGTGCGAGAGATCGCGCGAGAGGCCGTACAGGAAGCCGGCGGCGAACAGATCGCCGGCGCCGGTGGTGTCCACCAGCTGCGTGATCGGGGAAGCGGGTGCGGCGACAGCATCCGTCGGCGTCACCACCACGCAGCCCTTCTCGCTGCGGGTGACCACGCCGAGCTTGACGTCGTTGCGCAGCTGCTTGAGCGCGGTGTCGAAATCCGAGGTCTCGTAGAGCGAGTGCAGCTCGGACTCGTTGGCGAACACGATGTCGGCGGTGCCGCCCCGCATCAGCCCCAGGAATTCGTCGCGATAGCGGTCGACGCAAAAGGAGTCCGACAGCGTCAGCGCCACCTTGCGGCCGGCCTCGTGGGCAATTTTTGACGCCTTGAGGAAGGCTTCCTTGGCGCCCGGCGGATCCCAGAGATAGCCTTCGAGATAGATGATCTTGGCGGAAGCGATCTCGGCCGGATCGATATCGGCCGGCGACAGATCCTGCGCCGCGCCGAGATAGGTGTTCATGGTGCGCTCGCCATCACCGGTCACCAGGATGTAGGAGCAGCCGGTGGCGGGGCCGTCCTTCGCGGCCGGCGTATTGAAGGCGACGCCTGAAGCGCGGATGTCGTGGACATAGAGCTTGCCGATCTGGTCGTCCTTGACCTTGCCGACATAGGCGGCACGTGCGCCGAGGCTGCCGATGCCGACGATGGTGTTGGCGGCCGAGCCGCCGGAGACTTCCGTCGCCGGGCCCATGTCGGCATAGATCGCGGCGGCCCTGGCCTCGTCGATCAGGGACATGCTGCCCTTGGTCATGCCGTGCTTGGCGAGAAAAGCCTCATCCGTCCGGACCAGCACGTCGAACAGCGCGTTGCCGATGCCGAGAACGTCATATTTCACGTCAGCCATTCACTTTGATCCTGTTTGCCGGATTGCGGACCTCACGGAAATCCGCTTCCTGTCGGCTCGAAATCTGGCTCGCGGCCTATCACGACCGGGCCGCCACGGGCAAGCAACGAGCGTTGTCTTTTGACGCGTTTTCTTCACGCGAACCGGAGGCCACTTCGCTCGAAAACGCTATGGTATATCCACGCGATGATCCGCTCCTTCCTGACCGTCTCGACGGGAACACTGGCCTCGCGGCTGCTGGGATTTGCCCGCGATTCCCTGATCGCGGCGCTGCTCGGCACCGGCGTCGGGGCGGACGCTTTTTTGGCCGCCTTCCAGCTCGTCAACGTGGTGCGGCGGCTGCTGAGCGAAGGGGCGTTGAATGCGGCCCTGATCCCGGCCTGGCTGCGCGTGCGGGGGCGCGACGGCGAAGAGGCTGCGTCTGCCTTCGCCGGACGCGTGCTCGGCACGGTCAGCGTGGCTCTGATCGTGATCTCGATCGGCATTGCGCTTCTGATGCCTGTGATCATCATGGTCATCGCACCGGGCTTCGTCGGCCGCGCCTCGCTCGATCTCGCCGTGCAGAACGCGCGGCTGATGCTGCCTTATCTCGCCTTCGCCGGCCCGGTCACGGTGCTGATGGGGCTGCTGAACGCGCAGGGGAGATTTGCGCTCACGGCCTTCTCGCCGCTGCTGTTCAACATCGCGCTGATCGGGACAACCGCGACGCTGCTTGCCTGGCACGCCGATGCGTCCTTTGCGGCATGGACGCTGGCGGCGACCGTCGGAATTGCCGGCCTGCTGCAGCTCCTGATGCTGCTGTCGCAGCGAAGCGCGCAGCTGGCGACGCCGTTGCGCGTGAGTTTCGGCGAGGAGATGCGCGGCTTCTTCGCCAAGGCGATCCCGGGCATGATCGCAAGCTCCGGCCCGCAATGGCTGATGGTATCAGGCGCGATCATCGCCTCGGCCACGCCGTCCGCCGTCTCCTGGCTCTATTTCGCCAACCGTCTGATCGAGCTGCCGCTCGGCATTGTCGGCGTCGCCATGGGCACGGTGCTGGTGCCGGAATTGACGCGCGCGGTGGGGACCGGCGACCGCACGGCCGTCGCGCATGCGGAATCCCGCGCGCTGGAACTCGCGGCCGGGCTCGCACTGCCGGCTACGCTCGGCCTCGCCGTGCTGGCCGAACCGATCGTGAAGTTGCTGTTCGAGCATGGCGCCTTCGGCGCGGAAGACAGCGCGGCGACCTCGCGCGCCCTGATGTGGCTGGCGCTGGGTCTGCCGGCGCACGTGCTGATCAAGGCGCTGTCGCCCGCCTTCTTCGCCCGCGGCGACACGATCGCGCCACTGCTCGCAACCGCCAAAGGGCTGGTGGTGGCGATCGCGCTCGCCGTCGTGCTCGGGCATTTCTTCGGCGCGAGCGGGATCGCCGCGAGCATCGCCGCCGGCGCCTGGAGCAGCGCCGTCTCGCTGCTCCGGAAAGGCACCAGCGAATTCGGCTTCTCGATCGATGCCGGCGCCCGCGAGCGGCTGCCGCGAATCGTGCTTGCCGCAGCCGCCATGGGTGCCCTGCTCTGGCTGACCACGGGGCTGATACCCTCAGAGACCCACCACCTCGTCCGCTTCATCGTGCTGGGCCTGCAGATCGCGGCCGGGATCACCGTCTATGGCCTGCTCCTGCAAATCCTTGGCGCCGCCTCCTTGCGCGCGGCGGTCAACGCCCTGAAACGGCCCACTTAGCGAATTGCCCTTGACGAGGCAGCGCCGCTGTTGGAAACGACGGCCGACCACCTATGGGAAGGCGTGCCATGCCATTCGTTGAACGGGTTTTTTCGGGCGTCCAGCCGACGGGCAATCTGCATCTCGGCAATTACCTCGGCGCGATCGTCAACTTCGTGAAGATGCAGGAAACCCACAACTGCATCTATTGCGTCGTCGACATGCACGCGATCACGCAGGGCGTGGACGTCTGGGGCGGGCCGACCGAGCTCGCACGTGTTACCCGCGAGGTGACCGCTGCGTTCATCGCCAGCGGCATCGATCCGAAGAAGCACATCGTGTTCAACCAGAGTCAGGTTGCGGGCCATGCCGAGCTTACCTGGATCTTCAACTGCGTCGCGCGCCTCGGCTGGCTGAACCGCATGACCCAGTTCAAGGAGAAGGCCGGCAAGGATCGCGAGAACGTTTCCGTCGGGCTCTACGACTATCCCGTGCTGATGGCTGCCGACATCCTGCTTTACCGCGCCACTCACGTTCCTGTTGGCGAGGACCAGAAGCAGCATCTCGAGCTCTCGCGCGACATCGCACAGAAGTTCAACAATGATTTCGGCGACTCGATCCGCAGCCACGGCGCCAGTGACGGCCTGTTCTTCCCGCTGCCGGAGCCCTTCATCACGGGACCGGCGACGCGGGTGATGAGCCTGCGCGACGGCACCAAGAAGATGTCGAAGTCGGATCCATCCGACAATTCGCGCATCAACCTGACCGACGACGCGGACACCATCGCGCAGAAGATCCGCAAGGCGAAGACCGATCCGGAGCCGCTGCCGTCAGAGGAAAAGGGCCTGGAAGCGCGCCCCGAAGCGGACAATCTCGTCGGCATTTTCGCCGCGCTCTCCGATCGCTCCAAGGCGGACGTGCTGCGCGAATTCGGCGGCGGTCAGTTCTCCAGCTTCAAGAACGCGCTGGCGGAGCTGTGCGTCACCAAGCTCGCACCGATCGCCGGTGAGATGAAGCGCCTGGTCTCCGACCCCGGCCACATCGACACCATCCTGAACGACGGTTCCGACCGGGCCCGCGCCATCGCCGAGGAGACCATGAACCTCTCCAAGGACATCGTCGGCTTCATCCGCCGACGCTGAGGACTCCATAACCTGCTGAAATCCTTGGGCGAACCTCGATTCGCCCCTTGATCGTGCGTTCCCCGTCGCCATCTGCTACTGGATGGAGCACGCGCCGGCCTTGAACCGGCGACGTCTGGAGAAAGCCATGTTCATTCAAACCGAAGCGACCCCCAATCCCGCCACGCTGAAGTTCATTCCAGGCCGCGTCGTGTCCGACGGCAGCCCGATGGAGTTTTCGAGCCGCGAAGCCGCGACGCGTTCGCCGCTCGCGGAAAAGCTGTTCGATGTGCCCGGCGTCACCGGCGTGTTCTATGGATCTGACTTCATCACCGTGACCAAGGCGAATGGTGAATGGCAGCAGCTCAAGCCCGCGATCCTGGGTGCCATCATGGAGCACTACATGTCCGGCGCGCCGCTGCTCGCCGATGGTACTGCGCAGGCCGATGCCGATCTCGACGACGGGGACGAGTTCTTCGACGAGGCCGATGCCGAGACGGTCGACATGATCAAGGATCTGATCGAGACCCGCGTGCGGCCGGCCGTCGCCAATGACGGCGGCGACATCACCTTCCGCGGCTTCAAGGACGGGATCGTCTATCTCAACATGAAGGGGGCCTGCTCCGGCTGCCCGTCGTCGACCGCAACGCTGCAGCACGGCATTCAGAACCTTCTGAAGCATTTCGTGCCCGACGTGGTCGAAGTCCGGCCGATGTGACCGGTGCGCGAATGGCGAGCAGCGAATGGCGAAGGGAACTCCAATCGGCTAGACTGTTCGCCATTCACCACTCGCCATTCGCTTTTTCATGCTGATCCTTGCCATCGATACCGCGCTGGAGGCGTGCGGGGCTGCTGTTCTCGACACCGACGCCGGTGAGCTGCTCGCGCAGGAGCAGATGCTCATGAAGCGCGGCCATGCCGAGGCCCTGATGCCGATGATCGCGCGCGTCATGCAGTCGGCCGATCGCGCTTTCACGTCGCTCGACCGCATCGCAGTCACCGTCGGCCCCGGCAGCTTTACCGGCCTGAGGGTCGGGATCTCAGCGGCCCGCGGTCTCGCGCTTGCGGCCAAGCGCCCGGCCGTCGGGCTGACGACCTTGTCGGCCTACGCGGCCCCCATCGTCGGCCGGAGCGGCCCCGCGCCGGTGATCTCGGCCATCGATGCGCGGCATGATCACGTCTATTTCCAGATCGTCGGCGGCGACGGCAGCCTGCTGGTGCGGCCGAGCGTTGCTCCCATCGAGGAGGCGATCGCGGCTTCGCAATTCGGCGCGCCGCATCTGGTCGGCAACGCCGCCAAACTTCTCGCCGATCGCTGGCCGGCGGATGCGCCGCAACCCGTTGCGGTCGACGCGCAGCCCGCGCCCGAGATCAGCTGGGTCGCCTGGCTCGGCGCCGCGGCGAATCCGGACACGACTCCGGCACGGCCGTTCTATCTGAAAGCGCCCGACGCAAAGCCGGCGGCACAACCGCTGTTCGCAGCTCAAGCCGCCACGTCATGATGAAATGGCTGTCTGAATGGTGGCGCGGCGGCACGGCCGCCGTCGAGCCGGCGTCGGCGCGCGACGCGCAGCGGCTGGCGCAGCTTCACGGCGCCTCTTTCGCGCATGGCTGGGGCGAAAGCGAATTCGAGGCCATGTTCAGCGAACGCAACACGCTCATTCATCGCTTGCGCCTGGGGCGCAAGATCATCGGCTTTGCGGTGTCGCGGATCGGCGCGGACGAAGCCGAGATCCTCTCGGTCGCGGTCGACCCGTCCCATCGCGGCCGCGGCCTTTCCCGCAACCTGCTGATGACCCACCTCGGCCACCTTGCCGGGCGAGGCGTACGCACGATATTTCTGGAAGTCGAAGAGAACAACCAGCCGGCGCGACAGCTCTATGACAAGTGCGGATTCGTGGTGGTCGGACGCCGCGAACGCTACTATAAGCAGCCCAACGGGGAACAATTGAACGCACTTCTGATGCGCCGTGAGTTGTCGTAACATTGGTGGCAGACAGCGCCCCGTCAGGCGGACACGATAATGACTGGACTTAAACCTTCTCCCGCATCCAAGGCGACCGGCATCGAGGCGCGCTGTGCCGCCACCGGCATGCGCATGACCGAGCAGCGCCGCGTCATCGCTCGCGTGCTTGCGGAAGCAGTCGATCACCCCGACGTCGAGGAATTGTACAGGCGTTGCGTCGCGGTCGACGACAAGATCTCGATCTCCACCGTCTATCGCACCGTCAAGCTGTTCGAGGATGCCGGCATCATCGAGCGTCACGATTTCCGCGAGGGCCGCGCGCGCTACGAGACGATGCGCGACAGCCACCACGACCATCTCATCAATCTGCGCGACGGCAAGGTGATCGAGTTCACCTCGGAAGAGATCGAGAAACTTCAGGCCGAGATCGCCCGCAAGCTCGGCTACAAGCTGGTTGATCACCGGCTCGAGCTGTATTGCGTCCCGCTCGACGACGACAAGCCGACGTCTTGAGCCTCGTGCCGATAGATCTCGTTATCTTCGATTGCGACGGCGTGCTCGTGGACAGCGAGGTGATCTCCTGTCGCGCACATGCGGAGGTGCTGACGCGCCACGGCTATCCGATCACCTCCGAGCAGGTGTTGGTGCGTTTCCTCGGCGTCTCCGACAAAGACGCGCGGCGGATAGTCGAGCAGGAAATCGGTCGCAATCTCCCCGATGATTTGGAACAACAGGTAAATGCTGCCACGCTGCAGTCTTACGCGAGCGATCTGCAACCGATCACCCATGTGGCCGCGGCGATCGGCGCAATCGATTTACCCAAATGCGTTGCATCGAGCAGCACACCAAACAAGATCCTTCACGGCCTGACCTGTGCCGGGCTGTACGACCTGCTCGCTCCGCACATCTTCTCGGCAAGCCAGGTCGCACGCGGCAAGCCCGCACCCGATCTGTTCCTGTTTGCCGCTGACCAGATGAAAGCCGCACCGGAACGGTGCCTCGTGATCGAGGACAGCGTCCCCGGAGTGACGGGCGCGCACGCCGCCGGAATGACGGTGCTGGGCTTTCACGGCGGCAGCCACTGCCCGCCGGGTCATGCCGAAAGGCTGCTCGCCGCGGGGGCAGGCGTGACGTTCGACGATATGCGGCAGTTGCCGGAGCTGGTCCGGCGGGTCGCGGCGGGCTGAATCTCGTCCAAAATTTCCAGATTCCGGGCCTGATCGGCCTGCGGGCCCCGCAATGCCCGAATAGTCCCCCAATCGCTGGATTTTCGGCCCCTCAGCCTATATTTGAGAGCCGTCCTCCACCTCACCTCCGGGTTCCATGACGCCGCCGCGCAAGCTGCACATCAAATCATATGGTTGCCAGATGAACGTCTACGATGCCCAGCGCATGGTGGACACGTTGGCGCCCGAAGGATTCGTGGAGACTGCCAACGCCGAGGACGCCGATCTCGTCATCCTCAACACCTGCCATATCCGGGAAAAGGCCTCCGAGAAGGTCTATTCCGAGCTCGGCCGCCTGCGCGTCGCCAAGGACGAGGCCGCGCGCGAGGGCCGCGCCATGCAGATCGCCGTGGCGGGCTGCGTCGCGCAGGCCGAAGGCGAGGAGATCGTGCGCCGCGCACCCACGGTTGACGTCGTGGTCGGCCCGCAGAGCTATCATCATCTGCCGGAACTGCTGAAGCGCGCCGGCCATGAAGGCCGTGCCATCGAGACCGAATTTCCCGCCGCGGACAAGTTCGGCTTTCTTGCGCAGCCCAAGCCCGATGCGATCCGCGCGCGCGGCATTTCCGCTTTCGTCACGGTGCAGGAAGGCTGCGACAAATTCTGCACCTTCTGCGTCGTGCCCTACACGCGCGGCGCCGAGGTTTCGCGCCCGGTCGCGAAGATCGTGGAGGACGTGAAGCGGCTTGCCGACAACGGCGTGCGCGAGCTCACGCTGATCGGGCAGAACGTCAACGCCTATCACGGCGACGGACCAGACGGGAAAACCTGGGGCCTCGGCAAATTGCTGGAGCACCTGGCCAAAATTCCCGGCATCGCGCGGCTGCGCTACTCGACCAGCCATCCCCGCGACGTCGATGACGGTTTGATTGCAGCCCATCGCGAGCTCGATTCGCTGATGCCGTTCGTGCATCTGCCGGTGCAGTCGGGCTCGGACCGGATTCTCGCCGCCATGAACCGGAAACATACCGCCAATGATTATCGGCGAGTGATCGACCGTTTCCGGTCCGCGCGCCAAGACATTGCTTTTTCATCGGATTTTATCGTCGGCTTCCCCGGCGAGAGCGAGCAAGATTTTCTCGCCACCCTCGCGCTTGTCACGCAAATCGGCTACGCTGCGGCGTATTCGTTCAAATACTCCGCCCGGCCGGGAACGCCGGCGGCGGATATGCAGGAGACGGTGTCCCCCGCCGAGATGGACCAGCGATTGGAGCGGCTCCAGGAATTGATCGACAGCCAGCAATCGGCCTTCAACAAGGCTGCGATTGGCTCAACGGTCGACGTGCTGTTCGAACGCCCGGCGCGCAAGGACGGCCAGATCGTCGGCCGCACCGCCTTCCTCCAGCCCGCACATGTCATGGCCTCTCCCGACATCATCGGCAAAATCCTGCCTGTCAGGATCGACAGTCTCGAGCGTTACAGTTTCCTCGGCGAGCTCGCCACGCCACACGGTGCGCGCGAGCCCGCTTTATCATCCATCGCCACGGGAGCCTGAACCCTTGCCCAAAAGCGCATCGGATTCGTCTTCTATCGCTCCCAGCCGCAAGTTTGATCGCGACATGCAAGTTCCGCCCGAGACCCAGGTCGTCATCGACTTCGACGACAATCGCGCCGCCTCCGCGCTGGTCGGGCCCTACGGCCAGAACCTGGCGCAGATCGAGCGGCGACTCGGCGTCGTCGTGGACTCCAAGGGCAATCACATCACCATCGGCGGCACCCGCGACGGCTGCGACGCCGCCCGGCGCGTGCTGGAGACGCTCTACGCCCACGCCGCGAAGGGCCAGGACGTCGATCAGGGCGAAGTGGAAGGCGCGATCCGCGCCGTCATCGCGCAAGGGTCGCTGTTCGAGTTCGACGCCAAATCGGCCAAGTCGGCCTTCGACAGCATCAACTTACGCAAGCGCCCGGTGCGTGCGCGCACGGCTGCGCAAGATTCCTACATCCGCGCGCTGAAGCGCCATGAGCTGGTGTTCGGAATCGGCCCGGCCGGCACCGGCAAGACCTGGCTCGCGGTCGCGCATGCCGCGCAATTGTTCGAGCGCAAGGAAGTCGACAAGATCATCCTGTCGCGTCCGGCGGTCGAAGCCGGCGAACGGCTCGGCTTCCTGCCTGGCGACCTCCGCGAGAAGGTCGATCCTTATCTGCGTCCGATCTACGACGCGCTCTACGACCTCATGGACGCGCGCATCGTCGAGCGCGCGCTGCAGACCGGCGAGATCGAGATCGCGCCGCTCGCCTTCATGCGCGGCCGCACGCTGACCAATGCCGCGATCATCCTCGATGAAGCGCAGAACACGACATCGATGCAGATGAAGATGTTCCTGACCCGCCTCGGCGAGAACAGCCGCATGATCGTGACCGGCGATCCCTCGCAGATCGACCTGCCGAACGGCCAGACCTCGGGTCTGGCCGAGGCGACCCGGCTGTTGAGCGGCGTCGAGGGCATTGCGCAAGTTCATTTCAAGGCCGAGGACGTGATCCGCCACGAGCTCGTGGCGAGAATCGTCGCCGCCTATGAAGGGTCGCCACAGCGGCCGCCGGCCGGCAACAAATCCTGACGAGACAACATCAGGACCAAGCGGGCGCTGACACTGCGCCTTTCGTTCCGAACAAAGCCATGTCACATCCCAACCTTCCCACTACAGAGGTCCTCGTCGTCGCCGATTGCTGGCAAAGCGAGCCTGATGCCGAAGCCGTGATCCAGCGTGCCGTTGCAGCCGCCGCCGAATCTGTCGGCGAAGACGTCGCCGAGGCAGAAGTGGCCGTGATGCTGACCGATGATGCCGGCATCCGCACCCTCAACAACAATTGGCGCGGCATGGACAAGCCGACCAATGTGCTGTCGTTTCCCGCGCTCCAGCCCGAAGGCGAGTGGAAGCCGGGCGATGCGCCGCGCATGCTTGGCGACATCGCGATCGCCTACGAGACCATGCGGCGCGAGGCGGACGAGGAACACAAGCCGTTCGATCATCATTTGAGTCATCTCGCGGTGCATGGTTTCCTGCACCTGATCGGCTACGATCACGAGAACGACGACGACGCGGAGGAGATGGAAGCGCTCGAAACCGCGATCCTGGCTCATCTCGGCATCCCCGATCCCTATGCAGACCGCGCGGGGACGCACTGAGATGCCGGATTCGGAGCCTATTCACGACAATCCGCGCAACACGGCCAACCTGCCGGCCGTGGTGGCGCCGGGCGAGGTCATGCGCCCGACGGCGGAAGGCTGGCTGCTTCGCGCCATCCGCTCGCTGTTCGGCTGGAAGGCGGGCTCGGTGCGCGACGATCTCCAGGTCGTGCTCGATGCGTCGACGCCCGATGACACCGGCTTCTCCGCGGTCGAGCGCACCATGCTGCGCAACATCCTCGGCCTGCACGAACGCCGTATCGCAGACGTCATGGTGCATCGCGCCGACATCATCGCAGTGAAGCGCGACATCCCGCTCGGCGAATTGATGGACCGCTTCGAGAGCGCAGGCCATTCGCGCCTCGTCGTCTACAATGAGACGCTCGACGATCCTGTCGGCATCGTCCACATCCGCGATTTGCTCGCCTTCATGACGGCGCGCGCGCGTGTGTCGGAGGCGACCAAGACCAAACGCAAGAAGCCGCTGCCGGCCGGGCTCGATTTGCGCGCCGTCGATCTCGCGATGCCGCTGCAGGACGCGCGCATCATCCGCAAGCTGCTCTATGTGCCGCCGTCGATGCGGGCTATCGACCTGCTGGCGCAGATGCAGGCCACGCGCATTCACCTGGCGCTGGTCGTCGACGAATATGGCGGCAGCGACGGCCTGGTTTCGCTCGAGGACATCGTCGAGCAGATCGTCGGCGAGATCGACGACGAGCACGACAGCGACGAGCCGCCGTCGATCGTCCGCCTGCCCGACAACGCCTTCATCGCGGACGCCCGCGCCAGCCTCGACGACGTCCGCACCGTGATCGGCGAAGACTTCGTCACCGGCGAGGCCGGCGAGGAGGTCGAGACGCTCGGCGGCTATCTCGTCAGCTTCGTCGGCCGCCTGCCGGTGCGCGGCGAGGTGATCTCGGGCCCCGGCAATTACGAGGTCGAGGTGCTGGATGCCGATCCGCGCCGCGTCAAGCGGCTGCGCATCTCGACACGGAAGGAACGTCCTGCCCCGCGCAGCCAGCGCGAGAGAAGCCGCCGCGAGGCCGCGCCTGATAGCGGCCAGCCGTCGGCCGGCGACACGCCGGCCCCGCCGCGTGCCGAGGGGACCGGTTCGCAGTGAGTGCGTTCCAGCGATTTCGGCAGATCGCGCTAGCCATCATCCTGACCTGGGGATGGAAGCGCGCGCTCCTCGCGATGGCGTGCGGCGCGTTATCCGTTCTCGCGCTTGCACCGTTCAATGCCTGGCCCGTGCTGTTCATCACCTTCCCCGCGATGGTCTGGCTGATCGACGGCGCCGGCGCGGGGCGCTATGGCGGTGTCCCCGCTGCGGCGCTGACCGGCTACTGGTTCGGGCTCGGTTATTTCGTCCCTGGCCTGTACTGGATCGGCAAGGCTTTCTTCGTCGAGGCCGACGTGTTCGCCTGGCTGACGCCGTTCGCCGTGCTGGGCCTGCCCGCCTATCTCTCGATTTTCACTGCGATCGGCTTCGGGCTGGCCCGCCTGCTCTGGACCAAGGATGCCACCCGCATTCTCGCGCTCGCCGCGAGCCTCACCATCGGCGAATGGTTGCGCGGGCACGTGCTCACGGGCTTTCCCTGGAACGCCTTCGGCTATGCGCTGTCGGAGCCGCTGCCGCTGGCGCAGACGGCGTCCCTGATCGGCCAATGGGGCATGACGTTCCTCACGATTGCGATCTTCTCGGCGCCTGCGGTGCTGATCGACCGCACGGGCAATCGGAGCCTGGCCTGGCGCGTGCCGGCGGCCGCGCTCGCGCTGCTGGTCGTCATGGGTATCTTCGGCGCGATCCGCCTGTCGCTGCATCCGACCACGATGGTCGCCGGCACCAGGCTGCGCCTGATGCAGCCGGACCTGCAGCAGGATGCCAAGTTCAACTACTCCGCCAAGGCGGAGGTGATGAGGAGATACCTCGCGCTGTCGGACCGCGCATCTGGCCCGCAATCGACCGGTGTGCGCGATGCCACCATGTTGATCTGGCCGGAATCCGCCTTTCCGTTCTTCCTGACCCGCGAAGCCGATGCGATGGCCGAGATCGCCGAGCTGCTGCCCAAGGGCACGGTGCTGATCACCGGATCGGTGCGTGCGCCCGATCTGCCGCCGGGCAGGCCGATCACGCGCGCCTACAATTCGATCTATCTGATCGACCATGACGGCAGCGTGCTCGCCGTCTACGACAAGCTGCATCTGGTTCCGTTCGGCGAATATCTGCCGTTCCAGGACACGATGGAGAAGCTTGGCTTCGAGCAATTGACGCGGGTCCGTGGCGGCTTCATTCCCGGTACGGTGCGGCACGTGCTGCCGGTGCCGGGCGCACCGCCCGCGCTGCCGCTGATTTGCTACGAGGCGATCTTTCCCGATGAGGTCGGCACGCGTGACGAGCGCCCGGGCTGGATGGTGAACCTCACCAATGACGGCTGGTTCGGCATCTCGACCGGTCCGTACCAGCACCTGGAGCAGGCGCGGATGCGCGCCGTCGAGCTTGGACTGCCGCTAGTCCGCTCGGCCAACACCGGCATCTCGGCGGTGATCGATCCGGTGGGACGCACGGTGGCCAGCCTTGGCCTCGGGGTCGAGGGCATTTTGGATGCAAATCTGCCCACCGCAATCCCGCCCACGATCTATGCGAGAGTCGGTGACATCCCCGCAGCCATGCTGGTCGCCCTGGCTGTCATTTTGGCGGTGCGACGACGCGTGGCCAAACGGTCCCCCTGATCACACCGAGATCGGCGCAGCGGCCGGAATCCTTTGACAACGGTAGTCCCACGGTTGACAGACTGCGCGGGGGCTCCCCATTCTGCGCCGGCTGCACAAGACAGCGGTGCATTGCTAAATTTCTCCGCAATGTTTCCCCAATCAGGGTGAAGCTTTGACGTCGCTGTCACCTGAGGCAGAAGCCGAGGGTGGTGCTTGGAGGGCTGAGGACATGTCGAAAGCGCCCAACCCTGTTGACAAATATGTCGGCAGTCGCGTGCGCATGCGCCGCATCATGTTGGGCATGAGTCAGGAAAAGCTCGGTGAAGCTTTGGGCCTGACCTTCCAGCAGATTCAGAAGTACGAGAAAGGCACCAACCGCGTCGGCGCGAGCCGCATCCAGCAGATTGCGGAGATCCTGCAGGTGCCGGTGTCGTTCCTGTTCGAGGGCGGACCGAGCGGCGTCGCCGGACCGGACGGCTTCGCCGAAGGTGCTTCGCCCTCCTATGTCTCGGACTTCCTCGCGACCTCGGAAGGGCTCGCACTGACCAAGGCGTTCACCCGAATCACCGATTCGAAGCTGCGCCGTTCGATTGTCGAGCTCGTCGAGCAGATTGCCGCCCGCGAAGGCCCGGACAAGCGCTGACCCTGTTTCGTTCCGATTTGAGGCTGCGCCAAATCTGGCCTATGTCGTCATTTGCGGATGCGCCTTGCGCCGCCTCCGCTCAAGTGATGCGATTCGAAGGCACAGATAGCTCCATGGCGAACTCCAATCCGTTCGATTCCCAAACGATCCTCGCTGGCATCCGCCGCTGGGTGGAGATCGAGACGCCGACCGAAGTGCCGGAGCAGGTCGACAAGCTGACCTCCGTGGTTGCCGACCATTATCGCGATCTGCCCGTGACGCTCGAACGCATCGCCGGCATCGATGGCTGCGGCGATCATCTCCTGGTGCGGTCGACCTGGGGTCAGGACCGGCCTGGTATCCTGGTGCTCAGCCATCTCGACACCGTGCATCCCATGGGCTTCATTGCGCGCCTGCCTTTCAAGGTCGAAGGCGACAGCGCGTTCGGTCCCGGCATCTACGACATGAAGGGCGGCGCCTACATCGCCTATCACGCCTTTCGCGAGCTTTGCGCTGCACCCGAGCGGCCACCGCTCGGCATCACCCATTTGTTCACGTCCGACGAAGAGATCGGCAGCCCCACCTCGCGCGCGATCATCGAGCAGGAGGGGCGCAAGGCCAAATACGTGCTGGTGACGGAGCCGGCGCGCGACGGCGGCAAGATCGTTACCGGGCGCAAGGGTGTTGGACGATTCGAGGTGTTCATCAAAGGCGTGCCGGCGCATGCCGGCTCCCGGCCGGAAGACGGCCGCAGCGCCATCCGCGAGCTCGCCAATGTCATCCAGACGCTGGAAGGGATGAACGACCTGAAGCGCGGCGTCACCGTCAATGTCGGCGTGGTGCGCGGCGGCACGCGGCCCAACGTGACACCGGAAGAGGCCTATGCCGAAGTCGATCTGCGCGTGCCTGGCTTCAGCGACGCGGAGGAATTCGTCGGAAAGATTCTGGGGCTGACGTCGAAGACCGACGGCGTCAGCGTCACCGTCACCGGCGAGCTCAATCGCCCGCCTTACGAGAAGGGCAATGCGGGCGCCGCGCTGTTTGAACATGCGAAAACGCTCGCCGCGGAGATCGGCTTCGAGCTGATCGACACCCACACCGGCGGCGGCTCCGACGGCAATTTCACGGCGCCGCACACCGCCACGCTCGACGGGCTCGGCGTCGACGGCAAGGGCGCACACACCCATTATGAGCAGATCTACGTCTCATCGCTCGAGCCGCGCGCACGCCTGCTCAATCGCCTGTACCAGACGCTGCGATGAGCGAAGGCAAATCAGATCCCGATCGCGCGGACGGCGAGCGCGCCTTCTTCGGACGGCGCAAGGGCCACAAGCTCAGGCAGCACCAGGCCGAGCTGGTCGATCATCTGCTGCCGCATCTCGCGCTCGACATCACGAGCGAGAAGCCGGCGACCGCCGCCGATATCTTCGCCCCCGCAGCGCAAGATGTGCGGCTCGAGATCGGATTCGGCGGCGGCGAGCATCTCGCCGCGGAAGCGCAGAACTTTCCGACGACCGGCTTCATCGGCTGCGAGCCCTATGTCAACGGCATGGCCAAGATTCTCGCGCAGATCGACGCGGCCAACATCGCCAACATCCGCCTGTTCGCGGGCGACGCCGCCGAGCTGCTGGCCTGGCTGCCTGATGCCTCGCTGTCGCGGATCGACCTGATTCATCCCGATCCCTGGCCGAAGCGGCGGCACTGGAAGCGGCGCTTCGTTCAGGACAGAACGATCGCCGCCATGGCGCGCGTGCTCAAGGCTGGCGGTGAATTCCGCTTCGTCTGCGATATCGACGAATACTGCGCCTGGACGCTGTCGCATCTCGCGCGCGCGCCGGATTTTCTGTGGCTTGCCGAATGCGCCGACGATTTCCGGCAGCCGTGGGACGGTTACACCATGACGCGCTACGGGAAAAAAGCCGCGCGCGAGGGTCGCAAGGCGGCTTATCTGCGGTTCAAGCGGACGTAGTTGTCATTCCGGGGCGATGCGCAGCATCGAACCATGGCCGCGCAATTGCGAACCTGAGAATGTCGAGGTTCCGGGTTCACGCTTCGCGTGCCCCGGAGACGACGGAAAGGAAAGCTAGATCGTCTGCCGGTTGCGCCAGAAATTCACGACGCGCTCGGCCGTGATCGGCATCAAGCGGGTGAAGTTCACGCGCGCCTGCTCAAGATCGGCATCGGCCGGCGTGCGATTCGGGCCATTCCACATCAGGATGAGCGCGCGCACCGTGGGCCAGCCGAGGTTCAGCAACCGTCCCAGGATCAGGATCGGGTCGTAGCGATCGCCCGAGATCAATCGGTCGAGGATCGGCAGCCTGACGCCCGACATCGCCGAGAGCGCTGCGACCGATTCCTCGTATTTGTGCGCCTTGGCGAATCCGAGCAGCGCGCTCTCGCCGAGATGGCCGCCGCGATGCAGGCCAAGCACGGTGCGTTGTGCGGCTGAGAAATCGCGCCGCGGGCCGGGCGGCAGTGCGGCTTCCTCGATCGCGATCATGGCGCGCTTGATCTCGGCCTGGCGCGCCGGATCGGCCACGGTGGAGAGCCGGCGGCGAACGACATCGAGCGTGCCGTCGAGAAGCTCCTTGAGATGCTCGCCGGAGAGATCCTTGCGCTGGCCGATCTTGAGCGTCAGCACGCCGTCCTGGCTTGCGCGCTTGATCAACTCCGAATAACCGCCGGCTGAGAACATCGCGCCGGCATTGCCGGCGGCCCGGCGTACGACGTCACGATCGCCGCGTTCGACCAGCACGTCGGTGACGTCGGCCGACAGCGTCGGCCGCTCGGTCATCGCGAGCAAATGGCCCTGGCCCTTCAGCCGGGCAATCTCGACGAGTGCGGCGTCATCGAGCACGGGCGAGCGGCGTAACACCGGCGCCGCCACCATGATCTCGTTTTCGCGGGCGAGCTGGCGGACAAGATGAGGCGGTGCATTGTCCAGCAGTGAGAAGCGCTCGGCGAGATCGACGCGCGAGGCAAGCTCCGCATGCGGCACGAGATCGATCAGGAGATTGTCGAACAGATCGATCAGCTCGGGACGGAGCCTCGAGGCGTCCCGAAAGAACAGCGCCGCGATGGCGCTCGCGATCTCGCCGCGACGCCGTGGATCGCCGCGTCTGACGATATCGTCCAGTCCGGGAATGAGTGACGTGGCTACGGTCATGAAACGCAAACTCGAATCTGGCACGCCGTGGGCGCGCCATGGCTCGAGCCGCCCCACGAGCGTGAAATTTAGGCCCGGTTTGTGAAGGAAGCGTTGCTCCCAGGGGCACCTGTCGGCGCTCCCTGGGGGCGCCGCCTGAGCTGCAAAAAGCCCGCATCGGCCTGCGAGGGGCCTTGTCCGGGCCAGCGGAAAGAGCTATATCAGCGCCAATTCATCTTCTCATACGATCCGCGTAGTGAGAGTGGGCCCGAAAGGACCCGCTCTTTTTTGTTACCTGAACGCGGCGTGGCGGAAGAGACGGCCCGATGCAGTCGGGAAAGTTCCGAAGCGGCTATGCAGTCTTAACCAAGCCTTAACCCAAGCTTTAACCAACGCGCGCCTTGACCCCTGATATGACCGAACCGACCGCAGGTTCCACCGATGCCGAGTTGCTGGCCGAGCCGAGGCTCGTGGTCGAGCCGGGCGTGGCGGCACGGGTGTCGGCGGTCGCAGGCCCGGTGCTCGAGGGCATGGGCTACCGCCTCGTGCGGATCCGCATCTCCGGCGAGGCTGGCTGCACCGTGCAGATCATGGCCGAGCGGCCGGACGGCTCGATGCAGCTCGAGGATTGCGAGGCGATCTCGCGGGCACTGTCACCCGTGCTCGACGTCGCCGATCCCATCGACCGCGCCTACCGGCTGGAAATCTCCTCTCCCGGAATCGACCGTCCGCTGGTGCGCCGCTCCGATTTCGAGCGCTATTCCGGCCATCTGGTGAAGGTCGAAATGGCCGTCGCCCATGAAGGCCGCAAGCGGTTCCGTGGCACGCTTGGTGCCGTCGAAGGCAACCGCGTGCATCTGCATCGCGACGACGCCAAGGCGACCGACGACGCCGATGTGCTCCTGACGATGGAAGATATCGGCGAGGCACGGCTGGTGCTGACCGATGAGCTGATCGCGGAATCAATGCGCCGCGGCAAGGCCGAGGAGCGCCGGATGCGCCGGGATCTCGGTATCGAGCCGCCGCCGGCGCCCCACGCCGAGATCAGCGCGAAGACCACCAAGAACACCAGGCCGCAAAAGCAAAAGAAGCCGGCCCCGACAAATACAAAGAAACATCGCCTTGCCGCCGAACGCGCGCGGCGCGGCGAGATCGAGCCTGACGAAGGAGACTAGCCATGGCAGTCAGCGCCAATCGACTTGAATTGCTCCAGATCGCCGACGCCGTCGCTCGCGAAAAATCGATCGATCGCGGCATCGTCATTGCGGCGATGGAAGATGCCATCGCCAAGGCAGCGCGAGCCCGTTACGGCAGCGAGACTGACGTTCACGCGGAGATCGATCCGAAGAAGGGCGAGCTGCGGCTGTCGCGCCACATGCTGGTGGTCGACAAGGTCGAAAACCATTCCAACCAGATTTCGCTGATCGATGCGCAGCGTGCGAACCCCGGCGCCCAGGTCGGCGACACCATCGCCGACACGCTGCCGCCGCTGGAATACGGCCGCATCGCTGCGCAGTCGGCCAAACAGGTGATCGTGCAGAAGGTGCGCGAGGCCGAGCGCGACCGGCAATATCAGGAATTCAAGGACCGCATCGGCGACATCGTCAATGGCGTCGTCAAGCGCGTCGAATATGGCAGCGTGATCGTCGATCTCGGCCGCGGCGAGGCCATCATCCGCCGCGACGAGATGCTACCGCGCGAAGTGTTCCGCAATGGCGACCGCGTCCGCGCCTATATCTTCGATGTCCGCCGCGAGACCCGCGGCCCGCAGATCTTCCTCTCCCGAACCCATCCGCAGTTCATGGCCAAGCTGTTCGCGCAGGAGGTGCCCGAGATCTACGACGGTATCGTCGAGATCAAGGCGGTGGCCCGCGATCCGGGCTCGCGCGCGAAAATCGGCGTGATTTCCCGCGATTCCTCCGTCGATCCGGTCGGCGCCTGCGTCGGTATGCGCGGCTCGCGCGTGCAGGCCGTGGTGAACGAATTGCAGGGCGAGAAGATCGACATCATTCCCTGGTCGCCGGACATCGCGACCTTCGTAGTCAACGCGCTGGCGCCGGCCGAGGTCTCCAAGGTCGTCATCGACGAGGACCGCGAGCGCATCGAGGTCGTGGTGCCCGACACCAACAACCAGCTCTCGCTGGCGATCGGACGCCGCGGCCAGAACGTGCGTCTGGCCTCGCAACTCACCGGCTGGGATATCGACATCCTGACCGAGCAGGAGGAATCGGAGCGCCGCCAGGCCGACTTCGAGAACTCCACCCGCGTCTTCATGGAATCGCTCAATGTCGACGAGGTGGTCGGCCAGCTGCTCGCCTCCGAAGGCTTCACCTCGGTCGAGGAACTCGCGATGGTGGACCTCAAGGAACTCGCGGGCATCGAGGGTTTTGACGAGGAGACCGCGCAGGAACTGCAGAGCCGCGCCCGCGAATATCTCGATCAGCAGGAAGCCGAGATCGAGGCCAAGCGCAAGGAACTCGGCGTCGAGGACGCCGTCAAGGACGTGCCCGGCGTGACCTCCAAGATGCTGGTGAAGTTCGGTGAGAACGACATCAAGACGGTCGAAGACCTCGCAGGCTGCGCCACCGACGATCTGGTCGGCTGGACCGAGCGCAAGGAAGGCGGCGAGCAGGCCAAGTTTGCCGGCGCGCTCGACGGCCTCGGCATCTCCCGCGACGACGCGGAAGCCATGATCATGCAGGCCCGCGTCAAGGCCGGCTGGATCACCGAGGCTGACCTCGCCAAGCCGGCCGAAGAGGCTGACGCGGCCGAAGATCAGCCGGCTTAGGGACGAAGGAGAATGTCGCCCGGATGCTTGCCAGCACTGACAACGAACTTGACCATGGACCGCGGGCCGAAAGGTCCGCGACCATGCGCATGTGCGCGGTCAGCCGCGAGGTCCGGCCGATCGACGAGCTGATACGCTTCGTCGTATCGCCCACCGGGGATATAGTTCCCGATCTCAAGCGCAAGCTGCCCGGACGGGGCATGTGGGTCACGGCGTCGCGACAAGTGGTTGCGGAAGCCCTTCGGCGTCACCAATTTACCAAAGCCTTCAAACGCGACCTGCGCGTTTCTCCGACGCTTCCCGCCGACATCGAGGCGCTCCTGGTCCGGAGCGTGACCGAAGCCCTTGGGATCGCCGCCAAGGCGAGGCAGATCGTCGCCGGTTTCGGCAAGGTCGAAAGCGCCTTGCGGGAAGGCACGGCCGAGGTCCTGATCCATGCCAGCGACGGGGCCGCGGACGGAATCCGCAAGTTGGACATGCTGGCGCGGCAAAAAGCCGGAAATGACGGCGTCCAGCCCTCGATTCCGGTCGTCACCGCGTTGAACTCTGAAGAATTGGATTTGGCACTTACCCGGTCAAATGTGATACATGCTGCCCTGCTCGCGGGCCCGGCGAGCAAGTCATTCCTGTCGCGTAGCCAGATGCTGGTCCGATACCGGATGGCGGACGCTGACAAGACTGCCGAAAAGCCCGGCCAGGATTTCTGAGAGACACGACGACCCGATAGGACGGTGCGGCAACGCACAACACTGAATAAATCAGGATTAGGACTGCTGAATGGTTGATACCAAGACCCCAGACGACAAGAAGCTGAGCGTTCCGAGCAAGACGCTATCGCTCAAGCCGCGCGTCGAAACGGGCACTGTGCGCCAGAGCTTCAGCCATGGCCGCAGCAAGCAGGTCGTGGTCGAGAAGCGCGGCAAGCGCCGTATCGACGGCAGCCCGGAGCCGCAGGCGCCCGCGGCTGTCGCGAAGCCGGCGCCGGCCGCGCCGACACCCGCTCCCGCGCGCCCGGCTCCGCCCCGCAACTCCGGCTCCGGCGTCGTGCTCCGAACGCTGACCGAGGACGAACGGTCCGCCCGCGCCAGTGCGCTGGCCGATGCCAAGGTGCGCGAAGTCGAAGAGCGCCGCCAGGCCGAGGAAGAGGCGCAGCGCCGCGCCGTCCGCGAGGCCGCCGAGCGCGCCGAGCGCGAGGCTGCCGAATCCCGCCGCAAGGCCGAGGAAGAGCGCCACCGTCACGAGGAGGAAGCCAAGCGCAAGGCCGAGACCGAAGCCAAGAAGCGCTTTGGCGAAGGCGAGCAGCCGGCATCTGCCGCGCGTCCTGCGGCAGCCGCTCCGGCGACCAGCGCTCCGCGCCCCGCGCCGACCACCGCCCGACCGGGCGCGACCACCACCGCGCGCCCGGCAACCACCACCGCAAGGCCGGGAGGCCCTGTGGGCCGCACGCCCGCCGTCGCAGCCGGACCGGACGAGGACGATGGTCCGCGCCAGATCCGCCGTGGCCCCGGCGGCGCCGCACGTCCCGTGGTCGCCCCCAAGCCCACCCACAAGCCCGGTCCGCAAAAGGAACGCGGCCGCCTCACGGTCGTGACCGCGCTCAATGCCGACGAGGTCCGCGAGCGTTCGATCGCCTCGTTCCGCCGCCGCACCCAGCGCCTGAAGGGCCATGCCGCCAACGAGCCGAAGGAAAAGCTCGTCCGCGAGGTGGTCATCCCGGAAGCGATCACGATCCAGGAACTCGCCAACCGCATGTCCGAGCGCGCGGTCGACGTCATCCGCATGCTGATGAAGCAAGGCGCGATGCACAAGATCACCGACGTGATCGACGCCGACACCGCGCAGCTGATCGCCGAAGAGCTCGGCCACACCGTCAAGCGCGTGGCCGCGTCGGACGTTGAAGAAGGCCTGTTCGACGCCGTCGACGATTCCACCGATACCGAGACGCGTTCGCCGGTGGTGACGGTGATGGGTCACGTCGACCACGGCAAAACCTCGCTGCTCGACGCGCTCCGCCATGCCAACGTTGTGTCCGGCGAAGCCGGCGGCATCACGCAGCATATCGGCGCCTATCAGGTGCTGTCGCCCGAAAGCGGCAAGAAGATCACCTTCATCGACACGCCCGGCCACGCCGCGTTCACCGCGATGCGCGCCCGCGGCGCCAAGGTCACCGACATCGTCGTGCTGGTGGTTGCGGCCGATGACGGCGTGATGCCGCAGACCGTCGAGGCCATCAACCACGCCAAGGCGGCCCGCGTGCCGATCATTGTTGCCATCAACAAGATCGACAAGCCCGACGCCAAGCCCGAGCGCGTGCGCACCGAGCTGCTCCAACACGAGGTGCAGGTTGAATCCTTCGGCGGCGACGTCGTCGACGTCGAAGTGTCCGCCAAGAACAAGACCAATCTCGACAAGCTGCTCGAGATGATCGCGCTGCAGGCCGACATCCTCGAGCTGAAGACCAATTCGGAGCGTCCGGCCGAAGGTACCGTGATCGAGGCCAAGCTCGACCGCGGCCGTGGTCCGGTTGCGACCGTGCTGGTCCAGCGCGGCACGCTCCGCGTCGGCGACATCATCGTCGCCGGTGCCGAGATGGGCCGCGTCCGCGCGCTGATCTCGGATCAGGGCGAGACGGTCCAGGAAGCCGGTCCCTCGGTGCCGGTCGAGGTGCTCGGCTTCAACGGTCCGCCGGAAGCCGGCGATCGTCTCGCGGTGGTCGAGAACGAAGCCCGCGCTCGTCAGGTCACCAGCTACCGCGCGCACCAGAAGCGCGAGAACGCGGCTGCCTCGATCTCCGGCATGCGCGGCTCGCTCGAGCAGATGATGTCGCAGCTGAAAACGGCGGGCCGCAAGGAATTCCCGCTGATCATCAAGGCCGACGTGCAGGGCTCACTGGAAGCGATCCTCGGCTCGCTGGAGAAGCTCGGCACCGACGAGGTCGCTGCCCGCATCCTGCATGCCGGTGTCGGCGGCATCTCGGAATCCGACGTGACGCTCGCGGAAGGCTTCAACGCCGCGATCATCGGCTTCTCGGTCCGTGCCAACAAGGAGGCCGCGGCCGCCGCCAAGCGCAACGGCATCGAGATCCGTTACTACAACATCATCTACGACCTCGTGGACGACGTGAAGAAGGCGATGAGCGGTCTGCTCGCGCCGACCTTGCGCGAAACCATGCTGGGCAATGCCTCGATCCTGGAGATCTTCAACATCTCCAAGGTCGGCAAGGTGGCCGGCTGCCGCGTCACCGACGGCACCGTGGAACGCGGCGCCAATGTGCGCCTGATCCGCGACAACGTCGTCGTGCACGAAGGCAAGCTGTCGACGCTGAAGCGCTTCAAGGACGAAGTGAAGGAAGTCCAGTCCGGTCAGGAATGCGGCATGGCCTTCGAGAACTACCACGACATGCGCGCAGGCGATGTCATCGAGTGTTATCGCGTGGAGACGATCCAGCGCTCCCTGTAAGTCCAAATCTTACCGAAGCGTCCGGATCTTTTTGAGCTGAAATTGCGGGAGTGCGATGGCCGGATTTTTCCGGCCATCCGCGCCTCATTCGTTTCACAGGACAAACGACAATGCTCGTGTCCCAACGCGGGCACGACGAGGTGATTTTCGACCATGCCGCGCCATCATCAGAAGAAGAGTTCCGCGCCCGGCGGCTCGCAGCGTCAGCTGCGCGTCGCCGAGCAGGTTCGCCACGCGATAGCCGAGATTCTGGCGCAAGGCAGCGTGCATGATGCGGACCTGGAAGGTCACATCATCACCGTGCCGGAGGTGCGGATGTCGCCCGACCTGAAGCTCGCGACGATCTACGTGATGCCGCTGGGTGGCCGCGACACCGAGCTCGTCATCGCTGCGCTCGACCGCAACAAGAAATTCCTGCGCGGCGAAGTCGCGCGGCGCGTTAACCTGAAATTTGCACCTGATATTCGCTTCCGCGTCGACGAGCGATTCGACGAAGCGGAACGGATCGAGAAGCTTTTGCGAACACCTGCGGTGCAGAAGGACTTGGACAAGAATCCGGAACAGGATCCGGAGACGGATCGGGAAGAAGAGCAATGATGATGGACCCCGCTCACGGCGCGATCGGCAGCGACGAGACCGATACGCGCGACCTGCAGCGAAATAATTTTGCAGATGCCGGCGGCAATGCTCAACCGCATCACGAGGCGCGTCGCGTCAACAACGATCCGCGCGCGGGCAAGCAGAAGGGCAATCAGCCGCGCCGCGACCGGCGCGACGTGCACGGCTGGGTCGTGCTCGACAAGCCGATCGGGATGACCTCGACGCAGGCGGTTGCCGTGCTCAAGCGCCTGTTCAACGCCAAGCGCGCGGGCCACGCCGGCACGCTCGATCCGCTCGCATCGGGCGGCCTGCCGATCGCGCTCGGCGAAGCCACCAAAACGGTTCCCTTCGTCATGGACGGCCGCAAGCGCTACCGATTCACCGTGAGCTGGGGCGAGGAGCGCGACACCGACGACACCGAGGGCCAGGTCACCGCAACATCGGATCAGCGCCCGAGCCGCGAGGCCATCCTCGCCCTGCTGCCTCGATTTACCGGTGTGGTCGAGCAGGTTCCGCCGCGCTATTCGGCGATCAAGGTCCAGGGCGAGCGGGCCTATGATCTCGCCCGTGACGGCGAGGTCGTGGAGCTGGCTGCCCGTCCGGTCGAAATTCACCATTTAACCCTTGTAGATCAACCAGATAACGATCGGGCTGTCTTCGAGGCCGAGTGCGGCAAGGGGACCTATGTCCGTGCGCTCGCCCGCGATATGGGCCGGATTCTCGGCACTTTCGGCCATATTTGCGCGCTCAGGCGGACCCTGGTCGGCCCGTTTGGCGAAAATGACATGATTCCGCTGGATCAGTTGGAGGCTTTGTGCGATAGAGCCGCGTCCGGCGAGGGAAACCTCGCCGACGCGCTGATGCCTGTTGAGACCGCGCTGGACGACATCCCGGCACTGGCCGTCACTCGGGCTGATGCGGCAAGGCTCCATCGGGGCCAAGCCGTTTTGTTGCGCGGACGGGATGCGCCCACAAGTAGCGGCACAGTCTATGTCACGGTGGCAGGCCGTCTTTTGGCGCTTGCCGAAGTTGGCAATGGCGAAATCATCCCCAAGCGTGTGTTCAACCTGACCGGCTTGACTGCCTCAACCGGTCGCAACGAGAGAAATTGACGATGTCGATTGCCGCAGAACGCAAAGCGGAAGTCATCAAGACGAATGCCACCAAGGCCGGCGACACCGGCTCGCCGGAGGTTCAGGTCGCGATCCTGTCGGAACGCATCAACAACCTGACCAACCACTTCAAGACCCACGTGAAGGACAACCATTCGCGTCGTGGCCTCCTGAAGCTGGTCTCGACCCGCCGTTCGCTCCTCGACTACCTGAAGAAGCGGGACGAGGCGCGTTACAAGGCGCTGCTCGAGAAGCACAACATTCGTCGTTAAGAGTTCCTGCGCGCGCCACTGGCGCGCGTTTTAGCGCGTGGTTTCGAGCGAAAGCGCCTGTTTCAAGGTTTTTGATCGAGGCTCACGCGTGCGTCCGGTGCGGGCCAATGAGGCTTCGCATCCGGGGCATGATCAGCGAAGACCGCGGTGCGGTGTTCGCGAACGTGCCGACTGACAGTCCAGCAGCAATCCGGCGGCTGGGCGCAACGGGCAAGGTGCCCGTATGACCCGAAAGGATGGACGCCATCCGACATCCAAAAACCATGGCAGGATCGCAGGACGCTGATCGCCCGCTCCGATCAGCGTCCTGCAATCTTGACATGGTTTTTGTTTTTCGAGCCGTCCCTTCTTTCGAGAACCCATGAAAGAAGACCACTATGTTCAATAAGCATTCAGTCGAGATCGACTGGGGCGGACGCCCACTCAAGCTCGAAACCGGCAAGATCGCACGCCAGGCCGACGGCGCCGTCATCGCCACCTATGGCGAGACCGTGGTGCTCGCCACCGTCGTTGCGGCGAAGGCGCCGCGTGAAGGCGTCGACTTCCTGCCGCTGACCGTCGACTACCAGGAAAAGACCTACGCAGCTGGCCGCATTCCCGGCGGCTATTTCAAGCGCGAGGGCCGTCCGACCGAGAAGGAGACGCTGGTCTCCCGCCTGATCGACCGTCCGATCCGTCCGCTGTTCGTCGACGGCTGGCGCAACGAGACCCAGGTGATCGCCACCGTGCTGTCGCACGACATGGAGAACGATCCCGACATCGTCGCGCTGGTGGCCTCCTCCGCCGCGCTGACACTGTCAGGCGCGCCGTTCAAGGGCCCGATCGGCGCCGCCCGCGTCGGCTTCGCCAATGACGAGTTCATCCTCAACCCGACGCTCGACGAGATGGCCGACACCCAGCTCGACCTCGTCGTCGCCGGCACCGCCGATGCCGTGCTGATGGTGGAATCGGAAGCCAAGGAGCTGAACGAAGACATCATGCTCGGCGCCGTGATGTTCGGTCACCGCCACTTCCAGCCGGTCATCAAGGCGATCATCGAGCTCGCCGAGAAGGCCGCCAAGGAGCCGCGCGAGGTCACCGTCATCGACAATTCCGCGCTCGAGAAGGAAATGCTCGGCCTCGTGGAGCAGGAGCTGCGTTCCGCCTACGCCATTCCGGTCAAGCAGGATCGCTACGCCGCGGTCGGCAAGGTCAAGGAAAAGGTGATCGCCCACTACTTCCCGGAAGGGCAGGAGCCGAAATACGACAAGCTGCGCATCAGCGCCGTGTTCAAGGAGCTCGAGGCGAAGATCGTTCGCTGGAACATCCTCGACACCGGCAAGCGCATCGACGGCCGTGACTCGAAGACCGTGCGCAACATCGTCGCCGAAGTCGGCGTGCTGCCCCGCGCCCACGGCTCGGCGCTGTTCACCCGCGGCGAGACCCAGGCGATGGTCGTGACCACGCTCGGCACCGGCGAGGACGAGCAGTACATCGACGCGCTGTCGGGAACGTACAAAGAGACGTTCCTGCTGCACTACAACTTCCCTCCCTACTCGGTCGGTGAGACCGGTCGCCTCGGCGGCACCAAGCGCCGCGAGATCGGCCATGGCAAGCTCGCCTGGCGCGCGATCCACCCGGTGCTGCCGCCGCATCACGAATTCCCCTACACCACGCGCGTGGTGTCGGAGATCACCGAATCGAACGGCTCGTCCTCGATGGCTTCGGTCTGCGGGGCCTCGCTCGCGCTGATGGATGCCGGCGTGCCGTTGAAGCGGCCGACCGCGGGCATCGCAATGGGCCTGATCCTCGAAGACAAGCGCTTCGCGGTTCTCTCTGACATCCTCGGCGACGAAGATCATCTCGGCGACATGGATTTCAAGGTCGCGGGTACCGAACAGGGTATCACCTCGCTCCAGATGGACATCAAGATCGAGGGCATCACCGAGGAGATCATGAAGGTGGCGCTGGCCCAGGCCAAGGATGGTCGTATCCACATCCTCGGCGAGATGGCCAAGGCGCTCACCAACGCCCGCGCCGAGCTCGGCGAATACGCGCCGCGCATCGAGACCTTCAAGATCGCCACCGACAAGATCCGCGAAGTGATCGGCACCGGCGGCAAGGTGATCCGCGAGATCGTCGAGAAGACCGGCGCCAAGGTCAACATCGAGGACGACGGCACCGTGAAGGTCGCCTCCTCCGACGGCGAAGCGATGAAGGCCGCGATCAAGTGGATCAAGTCGATCGCCTCCGATCCGGAAGTCGGCCAGATCTATGACGGCACCGTCGTCAAGGTCATGGAGTTCGGCGCCTTCGTGAACTTCTTCGGCTCCAAGGACGGTCTCGTCCACATCAGCCAGCTCGCGGCCAACCGGGTGCAGAAGACCTCCGACGTCGTCAAGGAAGGCGACAAGGTCAAGGTCAAGCTGCTCGGCTTCGACGATCGCGGCAAGACCCGCCTCTCGATGAAGGTCGTCGACCAGACCACCGGCGAAGACCTCGAAGGCAAGGACAGGGGCGGCGAGGGCGAGAAGGCCCCGCGCGAAGCGGCCGGCGAGTAATCGCTCAAAGCCCCAACTCAGAAACACAAAGGGCGGCCGAGAGGCCGCCCTTTTCGTTTGTGTTCGCTTCGGGCGCGATCTGCGCCCCCTCTCCCGCTTGCGGGAGAGGGTCGGGGAGAGGGGTGCTTCCGCGGAGAGATTCCCAATGAGGAGAGAGCCCTCACCCGCCGCACTTCGCGCGTCGACCTCTCCCGCAGGCGGGAGAGGTGCAACAACTCACGCCGCGAGGTCGAAGCGGTCGAGGTTCATCACCTTGGTCCAGGCCTTGGCGAAGTCGTGCACGAACTGCTGCTTGGCATCGGACGAGGCATAGACCTCGGCGAAGGCGCGGAGCTGCGAGTGCGAGCCGAAGATCAGATCGGCGCGCGTGCCGGTCCACTTCACCGCGTTGGTCTTGCGGTCGCGACCCTCGTAGGAGCCGTCAGCAACCGGCGTCCACGCCGTGCTCATGTCGAGCAGGTTGACGAAGTAGTCGTTGGAGAGCGTGCCCACCTTGGAGGTGAAGACGCCGTGCTTCGACCCGTTCGCATTGGCACCGAGCACGCGCAGGCCGCCGACCAGCACCGTCAGCTCGGGACCGGTGAGCTTGAGAAGCTGCGCGCGATCGACGAGCGCCTCTTCCTCCCGCAGGAACTGATGCTTCTTGCCGACATAGTTGCGGAAGCCATCGGCCCGCGGTTCCAGCGGAGCAAAGGAGGCAGCGTCGGTCTGCTCCTGCGACGCATCCATGCGGCCGGGCGTGAAGCCGACCTTCACGTCGACGCCGGCATCCTTGGCGGCCTTCTCGACTGCGGCAGTGCCGCCGAGCACGATCAGGTCGGCGATCGAGACCTTCTTCGCGCCCGCGTTGAAGTCCTTCTGGATCGCTTCGAGCTTGCCGAGCACCTTCGAGAGCTGAGCCGGCTGGTTCACCTCCCAGTCCTTCTGCGGAGCAAGACGGATGCGCGCACCGTTGGCGCCGCCGCGCTTGTCCGAGCCGCGGAACGTCGAGGCCGACGCCCAGGCGGTCGAGACCAGCTCGGAGACAGAGAGCCCCGAAGCCAGGATCTTGGTCTTCAGCGCAGCAATGTCCTGCTCGTTCACCAGCTCGTGGTCCACCGCCGGGATCGGATCCTGCCAGATCAGCGTCTCCTTCGGCACCAGCGGGCCGAGATAGCGCTGGATCGGACCCATGTCGCGGTGGGTCAGCTTGAACCAGGCGCGGGCGAACGCGTCCGCGAACTGGTCCGGGTTTTCGAGGAAGCGGCGCGAGATCTTCTCATAGGCCGGATCGAAGCGCAGCGAGAGATCGGTGGTCAACATCGTCGGGCGATGTTTCTTCGACTTGTCGAAGGGATCCGGAATGACCGCATCGGCACCCTTGGCCGTCCACTGGTTCGCCCCACCGGGGCTCTTCGTCAGCTCCCATTCGTACTTGAACAGGTTCTCGAAGAAATTGTTGCTCCACTTCGTCGGCGTCGTCGTCCAGGTCACTTCGAGACCGCTGGTGATCGAATCGCCAGCAAGGCCCGAGGCGTGCTTGCTCTTCCAGCCGAGGCCTTGATCCTCCAGCGCGCCCGCTTCCGGTTCGGGACCGACCAGCGACGGATCGCCCGCGCCGTGCGTCTTGCCGAAGGTGTGGCCGCCGGCGATCAGCGCAACGGTTTCCTCGTCGTTCATCGCCATGCGGAAGAAGGTCTCGCGGATATCCTTGGCCGCGGCGATCGGATCCGGCTTGCCGTTCGGACCTTCCGGGTTGACGTAGATGAGGCCCATCTGCACCGCGCCCAGCGGCTCGGCGAGCTGGCGCTCGCCGCTGTAGCGCTCGTCGCCGAGCCAGGTGCCTTCCGGCCCCCAATAGAGCTCTTCCGGCTCCCAGACGTCGGCACGGCCACCGGCGAAGCCGAAGGTCTTGAAGCCCATCGACTCCAGCGCGACGTTGCCGGCGAGCACCATCAGGTCGGCCCAGGAAATCTTGCGGCCGTATTTCTGCTTGATCGGCCAGAGCAGCCGACGCGCCTTGTCGAGGTTGGCGTTATCGGGCCAGGAGTTGAGGGGAGCGAAACGCTGCTGGCCGGCACCGGCGCCGCCGCGGCCGTCGGTGATGCGGTAGGTGCCCGCGCTGTGCCAGGCCATGCGGATCATGAGGCCGCCATAGTGACCGAAATCGGCCGGCCACCATTCCTGTGAATCCGTCATCAGAGCGGTCAGGTCCTTGATGACCGCGTTCAGGTCGAGCGTTTTGAATTCCTTGGCATAGTCGAATTCCTTGCCCATCGGATCGGACAGGCTGGAATTCTTGTGCAGCATCTCGATGCTGAGATTGGTGGGCCACCAGTCGCGGTTTGCTGGCACGCGTTTGCCGCCCGAAAACGGGCACTTCGAAGTGTCGTCCATGAATACCTCCTCTGGTGGCGCCGTATCGGCGCCATTGACCAGGTCGAACCACTCTAAGCGTCACCTTCGATCAGGGGAAGTTGACTTTAATGATCGCTGCGATAGGTTTTTCTGATGATCAATCTGACGCTGCGCCAGCTGCGATATTTCGACGCATTGGCGCGCCATGGCCATTTCGGCCGCGCCGCGGAGGCTTGCTCCATCTCGCAGCCGGCGCTGTCGATGCAGATCAAGGAATTGGAGGAGGCGCTCGGCGGGCTGCTGCTGGAGCGCAGCGCGCGCCAGGTGGCGCTGACCCGGTTCGGCGAGGAGCTCGCCCAGCGCGTGCGCGATATCCTGCGCTCGGTCGATGAGCTCGGCGATTTTGCCCGCGCCTCGCAGGACCGGTTTGCGGGCCGCCTGCGCATCGGCATGATCCCGACCATCGCGCCGTATCTCCTGCCCAAGATCACCAAGAACCTCACGCGCATGCATCCGGAGCTCGACATCCGGGTGCGCGAGACCATGACGCCGCGGCTCATCCAGGAACTGGTGGAAGGCCGGCTCGATACCGCGATCGTCGCGCTGCCGGTCTCCGAGCCCTCGCTCACCGAGGTCGCCCTGTTCGAGGAGAAATTCCTGCTGGTGCGGCCGGGCACGGATGCGGGCACGCCAGCGCCATCACGCGAGATGATGCGCGAGATGCGGCTGTTGCTGCTCGAAGAAGGCCATTGCTTCCGCGATCAGGCGCTGTCGTTCTGCAACATGCAGTCGGCGCCGCCGCGCGAGATGCTGGATGCGAATTCGCTGTCGACGCTGGTCCAGATGGTCAGCGCCGGCATCGGTGTCACCCTGATTCCGGAGATGGCGGTATCGGTGGAGACGCGGTCGGCTTCGGTCTCGCTGTCGCGCTTCCGCGACCCCGAACCGTCGCGCACCATCGGCATGGTCTGGCGCAAGACCAGCCCGCTGGCCCGCCAGCTGCTGCAGATCTCCGAAGTCGTATGCCTGTCGGCCGGCAAGGCACGCCCGCGCCACGCCGCGCGCGGCCAGAAGGCCTGAGAGACCACGATGTCAGATCCCATCATCCGCCCCGCCCGCACAGACGAATATGACGAGATCGGCCGCGTCTGGATGGAGAGCTGGGTCTCGACCGGGCTCGCCGAGGCCAGCCAATTCCTGCTGGCCAATTTGCGTGCGCGCATCCGGCGCGAGATCGAAAACGGCTGGAGCCTGTTCGTCGCCGACGATCACGGCACCATCGCCGCGATGCTCGCGCTGCATCTGCCGAAGCTTTATCTCGACATGCTGTTCGTCGGGCCCGACTATCAGGGACGATCGCTCGGACGAAAACTGCTTGCCTTCACGCGCACGCAATTGCCCGACGAGATGTATCTGCGCTGCGTCCGCGAGAACGAAAGGGCCTGGCGCTGGTACGAGCGCGAGGGCTTTGTGTTCGAGAAGGAAGAGGTCGAGCCATCGAACGGGTTCATGATGAAATACTACCGGTGGAAGAAGGAAGGTCCGCTCCCATGATCAAGCTGTATTGGTCGCCCCGCTCGCGTTCGTTCTCGGCGCTCTGGCTGATGGAAGAGAGCGGCCTGCCCTACGAGCGGGTGCTGACCGACATTTCGACGGGTGCGCAGAAGGCGCCGGATTATTTGAAGATCAATCCGATGGGCAAGGTGCCGGCGCTCGCCGACGGCGATGCAGCGCTCGGCGAAGCCGCCGCGATCTGCGCCTATATCGCCGACCGCTATCCCGAGACGAAGCTGGCACCTGCGGTGACCGACCCGCGCCGCGGACGCTATCTGCAATGGCTGTTCTTCTCGCCCGGCTGCATCGAGCCCGCGATCATCCAGATCTTCACCAAGATCGAGGTGCCGACCTCGACTGCGGCCTGGGGCAGTGCGACGCAAGTGTTCGATGTCCTGGAGGCCGCCCTCGAAAAGGGACCGTGGATTCTCGGCGAGGAATTTTCCGCGGCCGACATCACGATCGGATCGGGGCTGAATTTCGCGGTGCGCCTGTTCAAGATGGTGCCGACGCGGCCGGCCTTCGACGCCTATATCGCCCGTTGCATGGCGCGGCCCGCGTTCCAGCGCGCGGAGACGATCGCGGCGGGTTAACCTTCCGCCTTCAAATCGTCAGGCCTCGGCATCAGCACGATGTTGTAGCCGGAATCGACATAATGGATCTCGCCGGTCACGCCGCCCGAGAGATCAGACAGCAGATACAGCGCCGAGCCGCCGAGTTCGTCGAGCGTGACGCCGCGGCGGAGCGGCGAATGCTTCTGCATGAACGCGAACATCGCGCGCGCTTCGCCGATACCGGAACCGGCGAGCGTGCGGATGGGGCCCGCGGAGATCGCGTTGACGCGGATTCCGCGCGGCCCGAAATCGGAGGCCAGATAGCGCACCGACGCTTCCAGCGCCGCCTTGGCCACGCCCATCACGTTGTAATTCGGCATCGAGCGTTCCGAGGCCCCGAAGGTCAGCGTGATCATGCTGCCGCCGTCCGTCATCAGCTCGGCGGCGCGCTTTGCGACCTCCGTGAACGAGAAGCAGGAGATCACCATGGTGCGCGAGAAATTCTCGCGGCTGGTGTCGGCGTAGCGACCCTTCAGCTCGTTCTTGTCGGCAAAGCCGATGGCGTGGATGACGAAGTCGAGCTTGCCCCATTTTTTTCGCAAGACGTCGAACGTCGCATCGACGCTGGCAATGTCCTCGACGTCGCAAGGCAGCACCAGCTCGACGCCAAGCGATTCCGCGAGCGGCTTGACGCGCTTGCCGAGGGCCTCGCCCTGGAAGGTGAAGGCAAGCTCGGCGCCGTGAGCATGCAGCGTCTTGGCCATGCCCCAGGCGATCGAATGATCATTGGCGATGCCCATGATCAGACCGCGCTTGCCTTTCATCAAACCTTCCATCTCGGGATCACCTCCGCTTCCTCTTGCCCGAGCAAAAGCGCGAAGACGCGCTTCGCGCTTTTCCCGGCTATGACGAGAAAATCAACGACGCGTCGACGACGCCGTCACACGTCCATCCGGCTGAACACCAGCGTGGCGTTGGTGCCGCCGAAGCCGAACGAGTTCGACAGAACGGTGCCAATCTTGACGTTGTCGATGCGCTTGCGCACGATCGGCATGTCCGCGAATACGGGATCGAGCTCCTGGATGTGCGCGCTCTCGCAGATGAAGCCGTTGTTCATCATCAGCAGCGAGTAGATCGCCTCCTGCACGCCGGTCGCGCCGAGCGAGTGGCCGGTCAGCGCCTTGGTCGCCGAGATCGGCGGGCAGTTTTCGCCGGCGCCGAATACCCGACGCAGCGCGTCGATCTCAGGCGGGTCGCCTGCCGGCGTCGAGGTGGCGTGCGGGTTGATGTAGTCGACCTTGGTCTTCACCGTCGACATCGCCATGCGCATGCAGCGCTCGGCGCCTTCACCCGACGGCGCGACCATGTCGTAGCCGTCCGAGGTCGCGCCATAGCCGACGATCTCGCCGTAGATGCGCGCGCCGCGCGCCTTGGCATGCTCGAGCTCTTCCAGCACCAGCACGCCGGCACCGCCGGCAATGACGAAGCCGTCGCGGTTGAGGTCGTAGGGACGCGAGGCGGTGGCGGGCGTGTCGTTGTACTTCGAGGACATCGCGCCCATGGCGTCGAACAGCACCGACAGCGACCAGTCGAGTTCCTCACAGCCGCCGGCGAAGATGACGTCCTGCTTGCCGATCTGGATGGTCTCGTAGGCGTTGCCGACGCAATGGTTCGACGTCGCACAGGCCGAGGAGATCGAATAGTTCACGCCCTTGATCTTGAACCAGGTCGCGAGCGTCGCCGACGCCGTGGACGACATCGCCTTCGGCACGGCAAACGGACCGACGCGCTTCGGCCCCTTGGCGCGGGTTGTGTCGGCGGCTTCGACGATGGTGCGCGCCGAAGGGCCACCGGAGCCCATGATGATGCCAGTGCGGATGTTGGAGACTTCGTCGGGCGATAGACCGGAGTCCTGAATGGCCTGCTCCATCGCGACATGATTCCAAGCGGCGCCCTGAGCGAGAAAGCGCATCGCGCGGCGGTCGACCACTGTCGAGGGATCGAGCGTCGGCGCACCTTGCACCTGCGAACGGAAGCCAAGCTCGGCATATTTCTCGGCTCGTGAAATCCCGGACTTCGCCTCGTGAAGGCTCGCAAGCACTTCCTGGGTGTTGTTTCCGATCGACGAGACGATACCCATCCCGGTGACCACAACCCGCCTCATGACAGCCTCGCCTCTATCGTTGTCTTCTTGGTGATGCGCGTCAGCCCAGGCTCGTGCCCTGCTTGAACAGGCCGACCTTCAGATCCTTCGCGCGATAAATAATCTGGTCATCGACCGAAAGCCATCCATCGGCGATGCCGAGCACGAGCTTTGAGCGCATCACGCGCTTGATGTCGACGTTGTACACAACCTTGCGGGCCTCAGGCAGCACCTGGCCGCTGAACTTCAATTCGTTCAAACCAAGCGCACGGCCTCGACCTTCGCCTCCGGTCCAGCCCAGATAAAATCCGACCATTTGCCACAGCGCATCGAGGCCGAGGCAGCCGGGCATGACGGGATCGTTCTTGAAGTGGCAGCCGAAAAACCAGAGGTCGGGTTTCACGTCGAGCTCGGCGCGCACCACGCCTTTGCCGAACTCGCCGCCATTGTCGTTGATTTCCGTGATGCGGTCGAACATGAGCATCGGCGGCAGCGGCAGCTGGGCATTGCCCGGGCCGAACATCTCGCCGCGGGCACATGCCAGCAAATCTTCGTAGTCGTAACCGTTGCGCCTGTTCAGCATGCGGAAGCCTCTGTTCTAACCCCGGTCGAGTGGCGTTTCTGGCAAAATGAGCCCCGTGCTGCCTGGAGGCAACACCAATTGCCGAGGCGCCAATACCGAGAGCCGGATCGACCGGTGGCCGGACCCCCCAATGCCTGGCTGCGCCAAAATCGGTTAAGCGGAACCGCGCGCTCTCTAACACAGGCCTTTTCGGGTAGCAAAGCCGTCCCATGAAGGTAGAATGACGGCAGGCACGGGCGGTTCCGTCTCGGATTAGAACCGCTCTAGTTGCGAGAAACTTGCATCTGCATCTATCTGTCCATATATTTGCAGATAGATAGTGTTCACGCGTGCCCGAATTCTGGAAATGAGCGAAAACAACGCGATCCGTCACGACGAAGACGCCCATGCGGCCCTTCTGTCCGGCCGCCAGCCGGCCCTGACCGGCTGCCCCTGGCACGACGTCAATGAAATGCTGCAGTCTGCCGGCCTGCGCCCGACGCGCCAGCGCATGGCTTTGGGCTGGCTGCTGTTCGGCAAGGGTGCACGCCACCTCACGGCTGAAATGCTCTACGAGGAAGCGACGCTGGCCAAGGTCCCGGTCTCGCTCGCGACCGTCTACAACACGCTGAACCAGCTGACCGATGCCGGCCTGCTGCGTCAGGTCAGCGTCGATGGCACCAAGACCTATTTCGACACCAACGTCACCACCCACCACCATTACTACCTCGAGAACAGCCATGAGCTGGTCGATATCGAGGATCCGCATCTGGCGCTGTCCAAGATGCCGGAGGTGCCTGATGGTTACGAGATCGCGCGTATCGACATGGTCGTCCGCCTGCGCAAGAAGCGCTGAGATCGGCTCACAATTTGACTGTCACGGCCGGGCTTGTCCCGGCCGTCCACGTTTCTAAGCGAAGCGAGAAGTTCGTGGATGCCCAGGACAAAGCCCGGGCATGACGGCTGAGGTTGCAGTTCGAGCTTCGGCTCAGTTGACCTGCTCGTCCGCATAGACGCCCCACAGGCGCTCCTGCTGGATCCAGCCGTCAAAGCCGTTGCCGCTGACGTGGCACCAGCTGGTGGTGCACTTTTTCACCTGCGTGACGACGCCGGCCTGGAGCCTTGCGGCCACGGCACTGTCAGCATCGGCGCGGTCATAGATCGGCGCGAGTTCGTCCTTGTGCTTCATGGTGACGACCGCAGTGCGGCGGCCCGACAGCAGGGAATGATAGACCCAGCCTTCGGCACCTTCGGAATCGCGCACCCGGCGCCAGTTCTCGAACTCCGCGGTAATTTCGACCGGCAGGCCTGAGCGGGTATAGACCCAGGCCACGTCATTGTCCTTGGTCGGACCGGCGCGGACATTCACGTGATCCGATTTGAGGCTGACATAGCGCGGCACCGGCAGGCCGCTGGCGGTCTGGGGCGTCACGGCGTCCTTCGCCGAATGCCCGGGGCCGACCGAGGCGCTCCACCAGGTGCAAACGAGCGCCATCACCGAACAAAAACGCCCCAACGCCATCGACCCGTCTCCTGTCGAGGAACCGGCGAAACCAGGTCCTCACCCCGAATTCCAAAAACCTGCCGCGCAATTCCCTCCCGCCCTACGCGGGTGTTCCCTAAGCCAACTTGTCTTGGCCCGGCCTTCTGCTAGAGAGGACGGACATCTGAACAACCAGTTTGCCCCGATTTTCCGGCCGGAAAGTAGGGGACAGCTTGAAGGAAACGCCGGGGACGACACGGCCAAGACAGTGTCGAACAACCGGGTTAATGAGGCCTCAACGGCCGGCCTTTGGCGACAGAGGCAGCCTGCAACGCCTCATGAGGGCAGGACATGTCGGTGAAGAAAAAGCCCCTCGTCGTGGTGACGCGCAAGCTGCCGGACTCGATCGAGACCCGGATGCGCGAGCTGTTCGACGCACGCATCAATCTCGACGACACACCAATGTCGGCCGAGCAGATCGCCGAAGCCGCGCGCACCGCCGACATCCTGGTTCCGACCGTCACCGACCACATCGGCGCCGAGATCGTCAATCAGCCCGACTGCAAGCTTCGCCTCATCGCCAATTTCGGCAACGGCGTGGACAATATCGACGTCGAGGCCGCGCATGCTCGCGGCATCACCGTCACCAACACGCCGAAAGTCCTGACCGAAGACACGGCCGACATGACCATGGCGCTGATCCTGGCCGTACCGCGCCGGATGATCGAAGGCGCCATGGTGCTGACGGAGGGAAAACCCTGGGCCGGATGGTCGCCGACCTGGATGCTCGGCCACCGCATCGGCGGCAAACGCCTCGGCATCATCGGCATGGGCCGCATCGGCCAGGCGGTCGCGCGCCGCGCCCGCGCCTTCGGCCTGCAGATCCACTATCATAACCGCCGTCCCGTGGCGCCTGTCATCGCCGAAGAGCTTGGGGCGACCTACTGGGAAAGCCTCGACCAGATGCTGGCGCGGATGGACATCATCTCGGTGAACTGTCCGCACACGCCGGCGACCTATCATCTGCTCTCGGCGCGTCGGCTGAAGCTGATCCGCAAAGACGCCTACATCGTCAACACCGCGCGCGGCGGCGTGACGGACGAAGACACGCTGATCAAGCTGATCGAAGGCGGCGAGATCGGCGGCGCCGGCCTTGACGTCTATGAGCACGAACCTGCGGTCAACCCGAAGCTGGTGCGGCTTGCGAAAGCCGGCAAGGTGACGTTGATGCCGCATATGGGCTCGGCCACGATCGAAGGCCGCGTCGAGATGGGCGAGAAAGTGATCATCAACATCCGCACCTTCCTCGACGCCCACAAGCCGCCGGATCGCGTGCTGCCGAGCATGCTCTGAGGTCCAAAGACCTGTCGCGCTCAGGCGCGATGGGCACTGAGATCTGACATCACGGGTCCATGGCCGTTGAGCGGATTGGCCGGATCGCGCGCGTAACGCAGCGTCTCGAAGCGCATCGCGCGTGCATCGATCATCAGGAGGCGGCCGACCAGGCCGTCGCCGAAACCGACGATCTCGCGGATCGCCTCCAGCGCCATCATCGAACCCATGACACCGGCAAGCGCCCCCATGACACCGGCTTCCGCGCAGGCCGGCACGGTGCCGGGCGGCGGCGCTTCCGGAAACAGGCAACGATAGGTCGGATTGAATTCGCCCTGCTCGTCCTTTTCATGCGCACGGATCGTGGTGAGTGAACCATCGAAGGTGCCGAGCGCCGCCGTGATCAGCGGCCGTTTCGCGAAGAAGCAGGCGTCGGAAGCCAGATAGCGCGTCGAGAAATTGTCGGACCCGTCGAGCACGAGATCATAGTCGCCGATCAGGCTCAGCGCATTGTCGGCATTGAGCCAGGTGGCGTGGCCGACGAAACGGACATGCGGATTGAGCGCCGCGATCCGCTCGGCCGCGCTCTCGACCTTGTGCCGGCCGATATCAGGCGTCGTGTGGATCACCTGGCGCTGAAGGTTGGACAGCGACACCACGTCGTCATCGACCACGCCAAGTGTTCCGATGCCGGCGGCGGCCAGATACATCAGAGCAGGCGCGCCGAGACCGCCGGCGCCGATCACCAGCACCGAGGCCCGCTTCAGCGCGGCCTGGCCAGGGCCCCCGACATCGCGCAGCACGATATGGCGGGCATAGCGTTCGAGTTCGTCCGGGCTCAGCACCTTCTCTTACTCCTGAACCACCCCAACATTGTTCGCGACCAACGAGATGTGCTTCAATGGCAGCGCGTTCAATGGGCTGGCTGGATTTGTCATGAGATCGATGCTTGCAGCAACACTGATGTTGGCGTCAGGCACATGCGCCGGCGCCCAGATGACCACACCACAGCTGCCCGGCACCAAGCCCAAGGTGGTCCAGACCGTTCCGATCAAGCCGCCCGCCCTGCAAACGCCGTCGGAAACGGCCGACCCGATGGCGCAGGCCGAGCGACTGTCGCTGCAATCCGACCTCGCCTGGGTCGGCGAATATAACGGCGCCATTACCGGCGATGTCAGCTCGCGCATGGTCGATGCCATCAAGGAGTACCAGAAGGCCAAGGGCGGCAAGCCGACCGGCGTGCTCAATCCGCAGGAGCGCGCGGCGCTCGCCGAAACGGCGCGGCGCAAGCAGGACAGCGTGGGGTGGAAAATCGTGACGGAGATGACGAGCGGCGCGCGGCTTGGCATCCCCTCCAAACTGGTGCCGCAGCAGGTCACCGACGCGAACGGCTCGAAATGGACCGCGCCGAACGGCACGGTTCAGGTGCTGCTGAGCCGCCGCAAGGAGGCGAACCCGACCACGGCAAAGCTCGCTGAAACCGAGAAGAAGGAGCCGGCCGGACGCAAGGTCGACTACTCCGTGGTGAAGCCCGACTTCTTCGTGCTGTCGGGGTTGCAGGGCCTGAAGAAGTTTTATGTGCGCGGCACCTTCAAGGGCGACGAAGTCCGCATCATGACCATTCTGTACGACCAGGCGACCGAGAACACGGTCGAGCCGGTCGTGATCGCGATGTCGAGCGCGTTCAATGCGTTTCCATCGGCCCCACAAGCCGGACCGCCGCCACGCAAGACGGTCGAATACGGCACCGGCGTCGTCGTCAGCGACGACGGCGCGATTCTGGCGGATCGTCTCGTCACCGATTCCTGTCTCGCCATCACCATCGGCGGCTACGGCAACGCCGATCGGATCGCCGAGGACAAGGAGCACGATCTCGCGCTGCTGCACATCTATGGCGCCCGCGGCCTGACGCCGCTCAGCCTCGCCGGCGGCGCGGCGAAGACCGTCGTCGATATCGTCGGCATCGCCGATCCGCAAAACCAGGGCGGCGCAGCCGGCGTGTCGAGCATCAAAAGCGCGCTGGCGCAGGTGACGTCCGGCGATTCCGCGCTGTCTCCAGCGCCGGCCGTCGGCTTCTCCGGCAGCCCGGCCATCGACGGCGACGGCAAGTTCGCCGGCGTCGCGCTGTTGAAGCCGGCGATGGTCGCAGGTCCTGCAACCGCGGTGCCCGCCTCACAAGCGGTGATGGTCTCCGCGGACACGGTGCGCGATTTCCTGAAGGCGAACGCGGTCACCGCAAACGGCACGTCGACGGATGCAAAGACCGCCGTCGTGCGCGTCATCTGCGTGCGAAAGTAGGTTAAGCCCTCCGGCCGGCAGCCCGGCCGGATGGCTTCGCTTCGCTTTTTTGAAAACAACCCCATGCACAGTAGAAGCGCTTCCGAGCCATGGCGACCGGTGGCGACATGCAGGCATTTGACTCCTCGGGGAAAACGGCCGTGCGACGGAAACGGCTTCGCTCGGGTCAAATTTCGTCAAGCTCCGGCCGGGCCTCACACCCTGCCGCGCAACCAAGCCTCACGCCGCACGATCCATCGCTCGGATTTCGACTGTCCGCCGTGATGCGGCAGCTCGATGAAGCCGACGAACTCCGCGCCGGTCTTCTGCTTGACCCGGCGCGAGGCTTCGTTGGTGGCGGCGTTGCAGACGTGGAAATGATCGAGGCCGAGGGTGAGGAAGGCGAAATCGTTCACCGCGGCGATCGCCTCCGTCATCAAGCCGCGCCGCCAATAGGGCTCGGCCAGCCGGAAGCCGCGATTGCCTTTCAAGCCTTCGGCGCGCGGCCGCAGGTGGATGTTGCCGATCGCCTCGCCGTCGCCGCCCTTCAGCACCAGCACCCAGAGATGAATCTCCTCGCCGGCCGAGACCTTGTCGAACTGCTGCTCGATGAAGGTCTTCGCCCCGTCAGCGGGATAAGGCCAGGGCACGACGGTCGAGAGATGCCGGATGATGTTCCAATTGTCGAAATGGCGCTGGATCGCAGGCGCGTCGGACAACGCGAGCGGACGCAGGATTAGCCGTTCGGTCTCAAGCTGCGGCGTCTGCATGGTCTGCTACTTCTGACACTTCGAACACCAGAAGGTCGAGCGACCGTTCTGGGTGAACCGCTTGATCGTGCCGCCGCAGCGCGGCGTGGTGCATGTCTGGCCCTCGCGGTCATAGACCTTGAAGGAATGCTGGAAATAGCCGAGCTCGCCCGAGGTCTGGCGGTGGTCGCGTAGTGACGAGCCGCCGGCCTTGATGGCATCGTTCAGCACGGTGTGGATGGCGCCGACCAGCCGCTTGGCATGATCCGTCGGCTCGCCCCCGGCAACGCCCTTGCGTTGTCCGGCCCTGGTCGACAGCGTCGCGGCGATCCGGCGCGGCGACAGATGCGAGCGGTGCAGGGCCTCGCAGACATAGATGTTGCCGAGGCCCGCGACAACGCGTTGGTCGAGCAGTGCTGCCTTCAGGCTGGTGGCCTTGTCCTGGCAGGCGCGCGCCAGCATCGCCGCGTCGAATTCGTTGCCGAGCGGCTCGGGGCCGAGCCCGCGCAACAGCGGCTCCTCCTCGAGCGCATTGCGCGCGATCACTTTCATGTAGCCGAAGCGGCGCGGATCGTTGAAAACGATGTCGGCGCCCGAGGACATCCGAAACAGCACGTGGTCGTGCGCGGAGTCTTTGCCCCTTGGATAGTGAAACTCGCCTGATGCAGCCTCGTTGTCGGGCTTGATGACGCGAAACGAGCCCGACATGCCCAGATGCATCAGCAGCACGTCACCGGAGGCGAGATCGGCCATGAGATATTTTGCACGGCGGCCGAGCCCCGTGACGATCTGTCCCTGGAGCCGGGCGACGAAATCGGGCTGGAACGGAAAGCGAAGATCCGGCCGGCGGGCCTCCGCCACCACGATTTTCGCACCCTCCATGACCGGCTGAAGGCCGCGGCGAACGGTCTCGACTTCGGGCAATTCAGGCATGGTCAGGCATTCACCTTATGAGGGCGCTGTGATAGCGCCATTGCGGCGGGCGGGCTATGGTCCGCCCAGTGGAGTAGACTAATGGATCGGCCGGGCGAAACCACGCATTTTGGCTTCAAGGACGTTCCCCTCGGGGACAAGCAGACGCTGGTAAACGATGTGTTTCACAGCGTGGCGTCGCGCTATGATTTGATGAACGATTTGATGTCCGGTGGCCTGCACCGGGTCTGGAAGGACATCATGATCACCACGCTGGCTCCGCCTCGCGGCGACCGGCCTTTTGCGTTGCTCGACGTTGCCGGCGGCACCGGCGACATCTCGTTCCGCGCCGCCAAGGCGGCAGGTGCGGGCTTCCACGCCACCGTCTGCGACATCAATTCCGACATGCTGGCGGTGGGCCGCGAGCGCGCCGCCAAGCGCCATCTCGAGACGCAGGTCGATTTCGTCGAGGGCAATGCCGAAGCGCTCGCCTTCGCCGATCGCAGCTTTGACGCATATACGATCGCTTTCGGCATTCGCAACGTGCCTCAAATCGACAAGGCGCTGCGCGAGGCCTATCGCGTGCTCAAGCCCGGCAGCCGCTTCCTGTGCCTGGAATTCTCCACTGTGGAGATGCCCGGCCTCGACAAGCTCTATGATCTGTTCTCGTTCAAGGTGATTCCGCCGCTCGGCCGCATGGTCACGGGCGATGCCGAATCCTACCAATATCTGGTCGAATCGATCCGCAAGTTTCCGAAGCCGAACGCCTTCGCCGACATGATCCGCGACGCCGGGTTCTCGCGTGTCAGCTTTCAGACCCTGACCGGCGGCATCGTCGCACTGCATTCGGGCTGGCGTTTGTGATCTCTGCCATCACCCACATTTCGCGCCTGATCCGCGCCGCGTTCGTTTTTGCGCGCGAAGGCGTGTTCGGCTCCGTCGACCCGAGCCTGGTGCCGCCGCCCGGCCAGCTTGCGCTGAAGCTTGCGCGCATCGTCGAGCGGCGCGGGCCGAAGCATGGTCCGCGGCTATCGCGCGCGCTGACCCGGATGGGCCCGGCCTATCTCAAGCTCGGGCAATTCCTGGCGACGCGGCCCGACGTCGTCGGCGTCGTGATGGCGCATGATCTCGAAAGCCTGCAGGACCGCCTGCCGCCGTTTTCGCAAGCGGAAGCCGAAGCCGCCATCGCAACGTCGCTGGAACGGCCGCTGAACGACGTGTTCGTCAGTCTCAGTGCGCCCGTTGCGGCCGCGTCGATCGCACAGGTGCATCGTGGCGAGGTGATGCGCGACGGCATCCGCAAGCCTGTCGCGGTCAAGGTGCTCCGGCCGAACGTGTCCGCCCGCTTCCGCCGCGATCTCTCCGATTTCTTCTATGTCGCGCACAAGGCCGAGGCTTATTCCGCCGAGGCGCGGCGGCTGCGGCTCGTCGAGGTCATCAACACCATGTCGCGCTCCGTCGCGATGGAGATGGACCTGCGCCTCGAAGCTGCCGCGCTGTCGGAGATGGCGGAGAACACGCGCGGCGATCCTGATTTTCGAGTGCCGGAAGTTGATTGGGATCGCACCACGCACAACGTGCTGACGATGGAGTGGATCGACGGCATCGCGCTGAACGATCACAAGCGCCTGGAAGAAGCGCGGGTCGATCTGCCCGATCTCGGCCGCAAGGTGATCCAGAGTTTCCTGCGTCACGCGCTGCGCGACGGCTTCTTCCACGCCGACATGCATCCGGGCAATCTGTTCCTGGACGATGCCGGCCGCCTCGTGGCGGTCGATTTCGGCATCATGGGCCGGCTCGGCATGAAGGAGCGGCGCTTCCTCGCGGAAATCCTGCTCGGCTTCATCACCCGCGACTATCGCCGCGTCGCCGAAGTGCATTTCGAGGCGGGCTACGTCCCCTCGCATCACTCGGTCGAGAACTTCGCGCAAGCCATCCGCGCCATCGGCGAGCCCATTCACAACCGCACCGCCGAGGAAATCTCGATGGCGCGGCTATTGACGCTGCTGCTCGAGGTCACCGGCCTGTTCGACATGACGACGCGGCCCGAGCTGATCCTGCTGCAGAAGACCATGGTGGTGGTCGAAGGCGTGGCGCGTGGCTTCGATCCCAGGCTCGACATCTGGAAGGTCGCCGATCCCGTAGTGCGCGAATGGATCGAGCGCAATCTCGGACCCGTTGGCCGGGTGCAGGGCGCGCTGGCCGGCGGTGGCGATCTCGCCAAGGTGCTGATGCGCCTGCCTGATATCGCGCAGCGCTCGGTCGCGGTGCTCGAGCAGCTCGAGACCATGACACGGGAGGGCATCCGCCTGTCGCCGGAGAGCATCGCCGCGATGGGCCGCAGCGAGGGCCGCAAGAACCGCTGGCGCACCGTGGCGGTCTGGATCATCGCCGTGACCTTCATCGGCATCCTGATCGCTGTCCGGAATCTATGACGCCAAAAGCTTGATTGCACTGCAATCACGCTAGTGATAGCGTCGCTATCATTCCGTGCTGGAGGGCGCCATGGCAAGCCTGACCATCCGCAAGCTCGACGACGCCGTCAAAACCTATTTGCGGCTGCGCTCGGCCAGGAACCGCAGGTCGGTCGAGGAAGAAGTCCGGGTCATCCTCAGGGAGCTGATCGAGGGCCGCGAGGAGCCGCTGACGCCGTTCGCGGTGCCGCCCGAGGCATCGCCTGCACCTGCGACCCTGCGCCCGGGCGCCGTCCCCGAGGCCAGCGTCACACTGATCATCGGCGGCGGCATCGCGGCCTTCAAGTCGCTCGACCTGATCCGCAGGCTGAAGGAGCGGCGCATCGAGGTGCGCTGCGTGCTGACCAAGGCCGCCACGCAGTTCGTCACGCCGCTCTCGGTCAGCGCCCTCTCCCATGAGCGCGTCTACACCGATCTGTTCGATCCCCAGAGCGAGTTCGACGCCGGCCATATCCGGCTCGCGCGCGATTGCGATCTGATCGTGGTGGCGCCGGCGACCGCCGATTTGATGGCGAAGATGGCAGGCGGCCACGCCGACGATCTCGCCAGCGCGATCCTGCTCGCGACCAACCGCAAGGTGCTGCTGGCGCCGGCGATGAACCCGCTGATGTGGAACAACGCCGCGACCCGCCGCAACGTCGCACAGCTTCAGCGCGACGGCGTCCTGCTGATCGGGCCGAACTCCGGCGAGATGGCCGAGGCGGGCGAGGCCGGAATCGGACGCATGTCCGAGGCGATCGAGATCGCCAATGCCGCCGAGAAACTGCTGCGGCCGCCGCTGCCGCGCCCGCTCGCCGGCAAGCGTGTTCTGATCACCGCAGGCCCGACCCACGAGCCGATCGATCCGGTGCGCTACATCGCCAACCGCTCCTCGGGCAAGCAGGGTTTTGCCATTGCCGCCGCAGCACAAGCCGCCGGCGCCGAAGTGATCCTGGTGAGTGGCCCGGTGGATCTCGACGATCCCGGCGGCGTCAAGGTCACGCGCGTCGAATCCGCACGGCAGATGCTGGAGCAGGTGCAGGCAGCGCTTCCCGCCGACATCGCGATCTTCGCCGCCGCGGTCGCGGACTGGCGCGTCGCCAACGAGGGCGAGCAGAAGCTGAAGAAGACGTCGGCCGGCATGCCGCCGCTACAGCTGGTCGAGAACCCCGACATCCTCGCAACGATCTCGAAGCTCACAGAGAAGCGCCCGCCGCTGGTGATCGGCTTCGCCGCCGAGACCGAGCATCTGATCGACAATGCCAAGACGAAGCTCGCCCGCAAAGGCTGCGACTGGATCGTCGCCAACGACGTCTCGCCCGCATCAGGCGTGATGGGCGGCGACCGCAACACCGTGCACCTCATCAGCAAGAATGCTGAGAACAACGGCGAGATCACAGTTGATTCCTGGCCTGTCATGACCAAGGAACAGGTCGCCATCGAACTGGTCGCGCATATCGCCAAAAGCGTGACCGCCAAATCCGCCGACAAACCCTTGGAGCCTGCCTCTTGAGCAGCAAAGTCACGGTCGAACTGCAGCGCCTGCCCCACGCCGAAGGTCTGCCGCTGCCGGCCTATCAAACAGCCGAAGCCGCCGGCCTCGATTTGATGGCGGCGGTGCCGGAGGGCGAGCCGATGACGCTTGCAGCAGGCCAGCATGCGCTGGTGCCGACGGGGCTCGCAATCGCGTTGCCGCCGGGACACGAGGCCCAGGTGCGGCCGCGCTCGGGGCTTGCCGCCAAGCACGGTGTCACCGTGCTGAACTCCCCCGGCACTGTCGACGCCGACTACCGCGGCGAGATCAAGGTGATCCTGATCAATCACGGCATCTCGCCCTTCGTGATCAAGCGCGGCGAGCGCATCGCGCAGCTGGTGATCGCGCCGGTGCTGCAGGCCGCGCTGGTTCCGGTAGCGACACTGTCCTCGACCGATCGCGGCGCCGGCGGGTTTGGCTCGACGGGAAGGTAGCCCAGCTCGAAGTTGGCTTCACCTCGCCCGCTTGCGGGAGAGGTCGGCGCAAAGCGCCGGGTGAGGGTTCTCTCCTCTAGGGGATTGTCCCGATGGGGAGAGAGCCCTCTCCCCAGCCCTCCCCCGCAAGCGGGGGAGGGAGCGCACCGTCATCGTGGCACGCAACCCGCCCAGCACGCTAATCCGCGATGACTCCACCCGAATCACCCGCAGAATGACTGTGACTGGAACCCCGCGCTCCGCATTTTTTTGGGACCGTGTTTGCGTTCACGATCTGGACTCTTACCGCTGGAGTCCCCGGGAGGGTATTGTCGTTTGATTCGCGCGCGACGGGGGTCGCCGCGCGCGTCAATTCGTGCGGTCTTGGGGCAACTATGTCAGGCGTGATCGTGTCGATGCGTCGGACGCTGCTGTCGTGCACATCCTTGGCGCGGAACAGCTTGTTGGGGGGCGCTCTCGCAGCGCTACTGCCGGCTGAGCCGGCTGATGCCGCCGACCTCGTCGACACACTCTCGATATTGCTGGATTTCAACCGGCAGGAACTCGCGGTGCTCGCCACCGCGCTGGCTCTGCTCGGTTTCACGGTCGTGGCCGCAATCCTCTTGATGCGCACGCGCGTCCGCACTGCGAAGAACGAAGCGGCGTTGCTTGGGCGAATCAGGGAACTTCAGCTGCAGGCCGACCGCTTGGGTGCGCTGCTGTTCGCCGAACCGCAGATCCTGATCTCCTGGCCCGCCGGCGACGATCGCGCACAGATCTCGGGTGACATTTCCATGGTGCTGCCGCGCGATTCGTCGCCGCAGCGCGTGCTCGCCTTTGGAACCTGGCTGCCGCCGGAACCGGCGCTGCAGATGGATCACGCCGTCGATGGCTTGCGCGAACGCGGCGACGGCTTCCAGCTCACGCTGAGCACGGCCAACGGCCATACGCTGGAAGCGCTCGGCCGCGCCATCGGCGGCCAGGCCATCGTCCGGATCCGCGAACTCTCCGGCTTGCGGCGCGATCTGGCCGAAACCAACCTGCGCTTCAGGGCGCTCTCCGACGAAACCGAGATGCTGCGCGGTTTCGCCACTGCCGCGCCGTGGCCGATCTGGGCCAAGGGCGAGAACGGCGCGCTGACTTTCGCCAATCCGGCCTATGTGCGCGCCACGGAAGCGACCAGCATCACCGATGCCCAGGAGCGCAAGCTCGAGCTGCTCGACAGCGCCGACCGCGCCGCCATGGAGCGCAGCCTGAAGGAGGCAGCTCATTTCACCTCGCGCCTGCCGATCGTGACCGGCGGCGAGCGGCGCATGTACGACGTGCGCGCCGTCAATGTCGGTAGTGGCAGTGTCGGCGTCGCGATCGATGCCAGTGAGGCGGATGCACTGAGCGCGGCGCTGGTGCGGATGGCGGAGGCGCATCGCCGTACGCTCGACCAGCTCTCGTCAGGCGTTGCCGTGTTCGACGGCCAGCGGCGCCTCGCCTTCTACAACGATTCCTACCGGCGGCTGTGGGACCTCGACCGCAGCTTCCTCGACGCCCAGCCTGACGATTCCAGTGTGCTCGACCAGCTCCGCGCCGCGCGCAAATTGCAGGAGCAGCCTGATTTCCGCGCCTGGAAGGCCAAGCTGCACGAGGCCTATCGCGCGGTCGAGACCGCCAAGGACACCTGGTACCTGCCCGACGGCCGCGCCCTCTCCGTCGTCACCACGCCGAATCCCGAAGGCGGCGTCACCTATCTGTTCGACGACGTCACCGCGAGCCTCGAGCTCGCCCGCCGCTTCGACGGCATGATCCGGGTCCAGCGCGAGACGCTGGACAGCCTCGCCGAGGGCGTCGCCGTGTTCGGCAGCAACGGCAGGGCACAGCTGTTCAATCCGGCCTTCCTGCGGATGTGGAAGCTGTCGAACGATTCGATGCGCGAGCAGCCGCATATCCAGACGGTCGAGAGCTGGTGTCATCAGCTGTTCGACGACCCCGTGGTCTGGCGCCAGATCCGCGAGGCCATCACCTCGATCGAGAACCGCGCCGACGTGCCGCTGAAGCTGGAGCGCAAGGATGGCAGCGTGCTCGACGGCATGATCCGTCCGCTGCATGACGGCGCGACCATGCTGACCTTCCTCGACATCACCGACACCGAGAATGTCGAGCGCGCGCTACGCGAGCGCAACGAGGCGCTGGAGGCGGCCGACCAGATGAAGGTGGACTTCGTCCATCACGTCTCCTACGAGCTGCGCTCGCCGCTCACCACCATCATCGGCTTCGCGCATTTCCTCAGCGACCCCTCGACCGGACCGCTGACGCCGAAGCAGGCCGAATATCTCGACTACGTCACCAAATCGACCAATGCGCTGCTGGCACTGACCAACAACATCCTCGATCTCGCCACCATCGATGCCGGCGCGATGAAGCTGGAGCTCGGCCCGGTCGACGTCAGCAAGACCATCGAGCTCGCCGCCGAAGGCATCCAGGACCGCCTCGCCACCGACCGCATCCGCCTCAAGGTCGAGATCGCCCCCGACGTCGGCAGCTTCGTCGGCGACGAGAAGCGCGTGGTGCAGGTGCTCTATAACCTGCTTGCGAATGCCGTCGGCTTCTCGCCGCAGGATTCCACCGTCGGGATCAGCGCGCGCCGCACCGATCGCAGCGTGGTCTTCATTGTGACAGATTCCGGACCTGGAATACCCGCCGACATGAAGGACAAGGTGTTCAACTGGTTCGAAAGCCGCTCCCAGGGCTCGCGTCATCGCGGCGCCGGGCTCGGATTGTCGCTCGTGCGCTCCTTCGTCGAGCTGCATGGCGGCAAGGTGCGGGTGGATTCGGTCGTCGGCAAGGGCACGGTCGTGATCTGCGACTTCCCGACCGACCAGGCGGCGCACCGCGACGCCGCCGAATGAGCGAACCGACCACATTCTCCGTCGCGCTCCTCAACGAGACGGCCACCGCGCAATTGATGGCCGATCTCGCGCTGCTGGTCGGCCCGGGCGACACCATCACGCTGACAGGTGATCTCGGCGCCGGCAAGACCGCCGCGGCCCGCAGCCTGATCCGCTATCTCGCCGGCGACGACGAGCTGGAAGTGCCGAGCCCGACCTTCACGCTGGTGCAGAGTTACGAGCTGCCGGCATTTCCGGTGATGCACGCCGATCTCTATCGCGTCGAGGACGAGAGCGAGCTCGAGGAGATCGGGCTCTCGCCGCTGCCGGAGGCGACGCTGGCGCTGATCGAATGGCCCGAGCGCGCGCCGTCGGCGATGCCCGCCGACCGCATCGATATCGCGCTGACGCACCGCCCGGCGCTGGGCGCGAACGCGCGGGCCGCCGACATCACCGGCCATGGCAGGGCCGCCGTCGTCGTCGCGCGGCTGAAGACCTTGCGCGAATTCCTGGACGCCGCCGGGTACACGGATGCGACGCGCAAGCGCATGCCCGGCGACGCCTCGACACGCTCCTATGCGCGGCTGATCCGCGACGACGGCGTCGTCATCCTGATGAACTCGCCGCAACGCGGCGATGGCGCGGCGATCTACAACGGAAAGTCCTACAGCGCCGCGGTGCATCTGGCCGAGAACGTCAAATCCTTCGTCGCCATCGACGAAGGCTTGCGCGCGGCAGGAATCTCGGCGCCCGCGATCCATCATTGCGACCTCGAGCACGGCTTTCTGATCTCGGAAGATTTCGGCAGCGAAGGCGTGATCGAAGGCGATCCGCCGCGCCCGATCGCCGAGCGCTACGAAGCCGCAACCGACGTGCTGGCCGTGCTGCACGGCAAGACGCTGCCGGAGACGCTGCCGCTGGATGGGCAGACCTACACCATTCCCGCTTTCGACACCGAGGCGCTGCTGATCGAGATCGGGTTGATGGTGGAATGGTATCTGCCCGATCGCAACGCGCCCCTGAGCGACGGGGCGCGCGCGGAATTTTTTGCGATGTGGCGCGAGCTCTTGAAGAGGCCGCTGGCCGCGCCGAAGACCTGGATCATCCGCGACTATCACTCGCCGAATCTGATCTGGCTTGCCGATCGTAGCGGCTTGGCGCGTGTCGGCGTGATCGACTTCCAGGACACCGTGCTCGGGCCGCACGCCTATGACGTGGTGTCGCTGCTGCAGGATGCGCGCATCGACGTGCCTGAGACCCTCGAGCTGACGCTGCTGTCGCGCTACATCAAGGCGCGCCGGGCAGGCGATGCGAGCTTCGATCCGGCCGGCTTTGCCGAGCTCTATGCCATCATGTCGGCGCAGCGCAACACGCGCCTGCTCGGCACCTTCGCCCGGCTCAATCGCCGCGACGGCAAGCCGCATTACCTGCGTCACCAGCCGCGGATCTGGACCTATCTCCAGCGCTCCCTGGCGCACCCGGCGCTCGAACATTTGCGCGGCTGGTATCTCGCCAACGTCCCGCCGCCGCGATCCTGAGTGGGAGCGGTTTACCGGCTGTTAGCCATCACACCGGTATCATCGCCCGCGGGCAGCCGGACGAATACGGGGGCTGGAGCAAGGGCAGATGGCGGTCAAGACGGACCAGCGCGGGAGCAACCGGGTTGTTTTCGAACGCGGGATTTCGGCCCAGATGATGGGCATCGACGGCACATGGCGGCGCGAATGCACCATGGAGGACGTCTCCGAGACCGGCGCCAAGCTGACCATCGACGGTTCGGTCGAAGGTCTGCACCTGAAGGAATTTTTCCTGCTGCTGTCGTCCACCGGGTTGGCGTACCGGCGCTGCGAACTGGCCTGGGTGAATGGCGACCAGATCGGTGTCAATTTCCTCAAGCCAGGTGACAAGAAGAAAAAGGCGCGTTCCACAGCCGTCGGGGCGTGAGGGCAACACACGTCGTACAACCGTCACGGCGGGTGGCTAAGGCGGTCGAGAGGCGGTGCGGCCCATCCGTGATCGTGCTAGGGTTGCTGCAAACGCCAATTCAGAGGTTTCGAGAAAGCTTGGGGATGTCCGTCAAACCGACCAAAGCCATGGTGCTCGCCGCAGGGTTCGGCCTGCGCATGCGGCCGCTGACGGACAAGATGCCGAAGCCGATGGTGCCGGTGGCCGGCCAGCCGCTGCTCGACCACGTGCTCGACAAGCTCGGTCGCGCCGGTGTCACCGAGGCGGTCGTCAATGTGCACTATCTGCCCGACCAGATCATCAATCACACCGCAACGCGCCAGCATCCGCACGTGACGATCTCGGACGAGCGCGACCAGGTGCTCGGCACCGGCGGCGGCGTGGTCAAGGCGCTGCCGCTGCTCGGCGATGCGCCGTTCTTCCACGTCAATTCCGACACGCTGTGGATCGACGGCGTGCGGTCCAATCTGACGCGGCTCGCGGAAAACTTCGATCCCGCACGCATGGACATCCTGCTGCTGATGGCGCCGACCGCGACCAGCATCGGCTATAGCGGTCGCGGCGATTACGGCATGCTGCCCGACGGCGCCTTGCGTAAGCGCAAGGAAAAAGAGATCGTTCCGTTCGTCTATGCTGGCGCGGCCATCCTGTCGCCGACGATCTTCGACGGCGCACCGCAAGGCGAGTTCTCGCTGACCAAGATGTTCGACCGCGCCAACGAGCAGGAGCGCCTGTTTGGCCTCCGCCTCGACGGCGTCTGGATGCATGTCGGCACGCCCGATGCCGTGCACGCCGCGGAAGAGGCGTTTTTGGAGAGCGTGGCGTAAAGACGGTGCCGTAGGGTGGGTTAGCCCTGCGACCGCGCAAAGCGCGGTTCGCACGGCGTAACCCACCTCTTTTGTTTTCCGCAGCGACAGACGTGGTGGGTTACGCCAGCGGACTGCGCTTTGCGCAGCCGCCGTCTAACCCACCCTACGAACCTCGCCTCGCGAACACCGGGGACGACTGCTGCCCCACCCATGACCATTCGAGCGCGCCTCCCTATATTGCCTCATCGTTCGAATCAGGCAGCCCATGCGCGTTTTCAGCGTTCCCCTCTCAGTTCCGTTCCTGCGCACGATCGTGGCAAGCCTGCTCGACGGCCGGCTGGTCGACGGATTCGAGGCGCGCAAGGAACCGGCGCGGCTGGCGGATGCCACGCTCTATCTGCCGACGCGGCGCGCCATGCGCGTCGTCCGCGAGATATTTCTCGACGAGATGGCGGCGGACGCCGTGGTGCTGCCGCGCATCGTCGCGCTGGGGGACATCGACGAGGACGAGCTCGCTTTCGCGGAGGAGGGCGAACAGTTTTCCGGTGCGACGCCGCTCGACATTCCGCCGCGGCTCGGCGAGCTCGAACGGCGGCTGACGTTGGCGCAGCTGGTCGCGGCGTGGGCCAAGGGCCCGGTGCTGGCGCCGTTGGTGGTCGGCGGCCCCGCCTCGACGCTGGCGCTGGCCGGCGACCTCGCCCGCCTGATCGATGACATGGTGACGCGCGGCGTCGAATGGAGCAAGCTCCGAGGACTGGTGCCAGATCAGCTCGATCGATATTGGCAGCATTCCCTCCAGTTTCTGAACATCGCCAGCGAGACATGGCCGAACCATCTCGCCGAGATCAACCGGATCGAGCCCGCGGCACGGCGCGATTTGCTGATCGCGGCGGAAGCGAAGCGCCTCACCGCGCATCTCCACGGGCCCGTGATCGCGGCAGGCTCGACCGGCTCGATGCCCGCCACCGCAAAATTCCTCCACGCGGTGGCCTCGCTGCCGCATGGCGCGGTGGTGCTGCCGGGCCTCGACACCGATCTCGACGACGATTCCTGGCGCAGCATCGGGGGGGTGCGCGATTCGCTCGGCAAGTTCGCGGAGCATCCGGCGTCGAACCATCCGCAATATGCCATGCATGCGCTGCTGGATCGTTTCGGCATCAAGCGTGGCGACGTCGAGATTCTCCAGCCGCCCGCCGAAGACGGCCGCGACCTGCTGGCATCCGAATCGATGCGGCCTTCGGCGAAGACCGAAGTCTGGCACGACCGGCTCAAGCGACCGGATGTCGCGGCAAGGATATCAGGCGGGATGAAAAATCTCGCGGTGGTCGAAGCACCAAACCCTGAAATGGAAGCGCTCGCGATCGCCGTTGCCATGCGCGAGGCGCGGCATCTGGACAAATCGGCGGCGCTGGTGACCCCCGACCGCGCGCTGGCGCGACGGGTGATGGCCGCGCTGACGAGATGGAATCTCGCTTTTGATGATTCCGGCGGCGACGTGCTGATGGAAACCGCCGCCGGTGTGTTTGCCCGCCTCGCGGCGGAAGCCGCAACCAAGGGACTGGAGCCGCCGACGCTGCTGGCGGTGCTGAAACATCCAATGTCCCGGCTCGGCCGCGCAAGGGGTGCATGGAAGGCCGCGATCGAAGACCTCGAGCTTGCGGTGTTGCGCGGGACACGCCCTCCCGCGGGCACCACCGGTCTTTTGCGCGAATTCGATCGCTTCCGTGAAGAACTGACGAAGCTTCGGCGCGGCGAAGCCTCCGCGCTGCACAAGGCCGAGCCGCGCGCCCGTCTCAAGGCCGAGGATCTCGACCGCGTCCGGGCGCTGATCGAGGCGTTACGACAGGCCTTGGCGCCGATCGAGAGCCTGGCATCATCAAAACCGTTCGACTTCGCCGAGCTCGCGCACCGGCATCGCGAGATCATGATCGAGCTGTCGCGCGACGAGCAGGGCATTCCGCTCGCGTTCGAGGAGCGCGAAGGCCTCGCGCTCGCCAGCGCCTTCGACGATCTCCTGCGCGGCGGCACGACCAGCGGGCTCATGGTGACGCTGCCCGATTATGCCGAGACGTTCCAGACCGCGTTCAGTGATCGCGCGGTGCGACGACGCGACAAGCCCGGCGCGCGCCTGCAGATCTACGGCCCGCTGGAATCGCGCCTGATGCAGGCCGACCGCATCATCGTCGGGGGACTGATCGAAGGCGTCTGGCCGCCGGCGCCGCGCATCGATCCCTGGCTCAGCCGGCCGATGCGGCACGAGCTCGGCCTCGACCTGCCGGAACGCCGCATCGGGCTCTCCGCCCACGACTTCGCGCAGCTGCTCGGCGGCGACGAGGTGATCCTCAGCCATTCCGCCAAGGCCGGCGGCGCGCCGGCGGTGGCCTCGCGCTTCCTGCACCGGCTGGAGGCGGTCGCCGGCGACGAGCTCTGGAAAGCGGCTGTCCGCGCCGGCGAAAAATACGTGCAATTCGCGGCCGCGCTGGACCAGCCCGCCGAGGTCAAGCCGATCAAGCAGCCCGAGCCGCGCCCGCCGCGCGCGACACGGCCGCTGAGAATGTCGGTCACCGCGATCGAGGACTGGCTGCGCGATCCCTACACGATCTACGCCAAGCACATCCTGCGGCTCGACGCGCTGGACCCCGTCGACATGCCGCTGTCGGCGGCGGATCGCGGCTCGGCGATCCACGAGGCGCTCGGCGAGTTCACCGAGACTTTCGCCGCACATCTGCCTCCCGATCCCGCCCGCATGCTGCGCGCGATCGGCGAGAAGCATTTTGCGCCGCTGATGGAGCGGCCCGAAGCGCGCGCGCTGTGGTGGCCACGCTTCCAGCGCATCGCGCACTGGTTCGGCGAATGGGAGATCGCGCGCCGCGATGCGATCGAGGCGATCACGGCAGAGACCCACGGCGAGATCTCGATCCCGCTCGACCACGGGCGCAGCTTCCGCCTCTCCGCCCGCGCCGACCGCATCGAGCGGCGCCAGGGCGGCGGTTACGCCATCCTCGATTACAAGACCGGCCAGCCGCCGACCGGCAAGCAGGTCCGCATGGGCCTGTCGCCACAGCTGACGCTGGAGGCCGCGATCCTGCGCGAGGGCGGCTTTCCCGACATCGATGCCGGCGCGTCGGTGAGCCAGCTCGTCTATGTCCGCCTGAGCGGCAACAATCCGGCGGGCGAGGAACGCATCCTCGAGCTCAAATACAAGCAAGGCGATGAGCCGCAGCCGCCGGACGCCGCAGCCGCCGAAGCGCGGGCCAAGCTGGAGGCGCTGATCCGCGCCTTCGAGGACGAGAACCAGCCCTACACCTCGCTGAACCTGCCGATGTGGACCAACCGCTACGGCGCCTATGACGATCTGGCCCGGATCAAGGAATGGTCCGCGGCCGGCGGCCTGGGGATCGAGGAATGGTGAAGCTGCCCCGTCCCATCCCCGACGAGGTGCGCGCGCGGCAGCAGCGTGCGTCCGATCCGACCGCTTCCGCCTTCGTGTCGGCCAACGCGGGCTCGGGCAAGACCCATGTGCTGGTGCAGCGGGTGATCCGGCTGCTGCTGGCGGGCGTGCCGCCGGAAAAGATCCTCTGCATCACCTTCACCAAGGCCGCCGCCGCCAACATGGCCGAGCGTGTGTTCACCACGCTTGGCCATTGGGTGACGCTTGACGACGCCGGACTCGATGCCGCGATCCGCGCCGTCGGCATCCCGCATCCCAATGCAAAGCTGCGCCGCGAAGCGCGAAAGCTGTTCGCCTGCGCGCTGGAAACGCCTGGCGGCTTGAAGGTGCAGACCATCCATGCGCTGTGCACCCGCCTGCTCCAGCAATTCCCGTTCGAGGCCAATGTACCGGCGCGGTTCGCCGTGATGGACGACCGCGACCAGTCCGACATGATGGAGCGCGCCAATCTGAAGGTATTGCTGGAGGCCGCGCGCGATCCGGACAGCCTCACCGGCCGCGCGCTGCTGACCGCAATGGCGAGCGCCGCCGACGTGACGTTCAAGGAGGTCGTGCGCGAAGCGTGCCTGAGCCGCGACCATTTCATGGCCTGGACCGATGAAGCCGGCAACGCAGGCGCGGCAGCCGAGCAGATGGCGGCCGTGCTGGGCGTCGATGCGGGCGACCGCATCGACGATGTCGAGGCCGAGATTCTCGACGGCCCTTATTTGCCGCGCTCACGCTGGGACGACATCGCCTTTGCGCTGGAGGACGGCAGCAAGTCCGACAACGACCAGGCGAGCCGGCTCCGCGAGGCAAAAGCATTTTCCGGCGCGGCGCAGGTCGACGCTTACCTCGGCGTCTTCCTCACCGACGAAAAGCTGCCGCGCAAGGCCGTCCTGACCAAGAAGTTCGGCGAGCACAATCCGTCCGTCGCGCGCCTGTTCGAGAACGAGGCATCGCGCCTTTGTGGGTTGATCGAGAAACGCCGCGCGGTGACCATGCGCGACCGCACTGCGGCTCTGCTGCATATCGCGACCGCCGCCGCCGCAAACTACCGGCGCGAGAAGCAGGAACGCGGGCTGCTCGACTACGACGACCTCATCGACAAGACCCTGGCGATGCTCGACCGCATCTCCTCGGGCTGGGTGCATTACAAGCTCGACCGCGGCGTCGATCATGTGCTGATTGACGAGGCCCAGGACACCAGCCCGCGGCAATGGGACATCGTCGCGCACATCATCTCGGAATTCACCGCCGGAGAAGGCGCGCGCGGGGGGCTGAACCGCACGGTGTTCGCCGTCGGCGACGAGAAGCAGTCGATCTTCTCGTTCCAGGGCGCAGCGCCCCACGAGTTCGATGCGCGCCGGCGCGAGCTGCACCGCAAATTCACCGCGGCCGGGCTGAAATTCGATCCGGTTGCCTTCACCTATTCGTTCCGCTCGGGCGCGGCGATCCTGCACTCGGTCGACCACGTCTTCCGCGAGCCCGCGATCTACAAGAGCATTCACTCGGTCGAGATCGGCCACCCCCTGCACAATGCGCTCGCCGATGCCGGCCCCAGCGTGATCGAGCTTTGGGACCTCGCCGAAGCCGACGACCGGCAGGAGATCGAGGGTTGGCGCGCGCCGTTCGACGGCGTTGCCGTCACCAGTCCCGAAGTAAAACTCGCCCGCCGCATCCAGGCCGAGATCAAGCGGCTGGTCGAGAGCGGCACGCTGACGGGACACGAAGGCGAACGTCGTCCCTTACGTTACGGCGACATGCTGATCCTGGTGCGCCGGCGCGGCAATGCCTTCGACGCGGTGATCCAGGCGCTGAAGCACGCCGGCGTCCCCGTCGCCGGTGCCGACCGGCTGAAGCTGACCGAACACATCGCGATCATCGACCTGATGAATCTCGCCGACGCGCTGCTGCTGCCGCAGGACGACCTCGCCCTCGCCGTGGCGCTTAAGAGCCCGCTGTTCGGTCTCGATGACGACGATCTCTTTACGCTTGCCCATGACCGCAAGGGACCGCTGCGCCGGGCGCTCGGCGAGCACGCCGCGGACAACGAAAAATTCGCGGCCGTGCTGCGGCGCCTGGAAGCTTGCGAGAGTCGCGCCCGCGAGGAGACGCCGTTCGCCTTCTATGCGTGGCTGCTCGGCGGCGATGGCGGTCGCGCGCGCATCCTGCGCCGGCTCGGCCATGAGGCCAATGACGCGCTCGACGAGTTTCTGGAGCTGGCGCTGAATTGCGAGCGCAAGGCACCGGCTTCGCTGCAGGGCTTCATGGCCTGGCTGCGTTCGGCCGACACCGAGGTGAAGCGCGACATGGAGATTTCGCGCGACGAGGTGCGCGTGATGACGGTGCACGGCGCCAAGGGCCTGGAAGCGTCCGTCGTGTTCATGGTCGACACCACGTCGTCGCCCGCGGACTCGCAGCGTGTCAGGCTGATCCACGTGCCGCGCGGCAATGGCGGCAAAGTCGTGGTCTGGGCCGGGCGCAAGGCTGATGATCCCAAGCCGGTCGCCGACGCGCGCAAGGCGATGCTGGAGGAGACCGAGGACGAATATCGCCGCCTGCTCTATGTCGCGATGACGCGCGCGGCCGACCGGCTGGTCGTCGGCGGCTGCCTGCCGGGCAACATGCGCACGGTCCGCAAACTGAGCTGGTACGACCTCATCGACACCGGGCTCACTGGCTCGGGCCTGGACAAGCAGACGATCGAGACGCCGCTCGGCAAGGTAACCCGCTTCACCCGGCCGGAAGACGTCGCAGCGCTCGGCACGCCGGCGACTTCCGTCGACCACACGGTCACGCTGCCGGATTGGCTGCGAACACCGGCGGCGCAGGAGACGGTCGACGACGATCCGGTGCGCCCGTCCGGCCAGCAGGCCGAGCAAGGCCGCAGTGTGCGACCAGGCGAATCGGTGCAGTCGCGCGCGCTGGCGCTCCAGCGCGGCACGCTGGTACACCGGTTGCTGCAATCCCTCCCTGATATCGCCATTGAGCGGCGGCGTTCGGCCGCGCTTGGATTCATGGCCCGCAATGCCGCCGACTGGACGGAGGCCGATTGTGCCGCGCTGGCCGACAGAGTGCTCGCCCTGATCGCCGAGCCGCGCTTCGCAGCCGTCTTTGCCGCCGGCAGCCGGGCGGAGGCCGCCATCGTCGGCCGGCTGGAGCGGCCGGGCCGTGCCCCGGCGCTGGTGTCGGGACAGATCGACCGGCTGGTGGTGACGCCGGCCGAGGTTCTGATCGTCGATTTCAAGACCAACCAGACCGCGCCCAAGAGCGCGGCCGAAGCGCCCGCCGCTTATGTCAGGCAGCTTGCACTGTACCGGGCGGTGCTATCGCGGCTTTATCCCCAAAAGCCCATCAGAGCCGTCCTGCTCTGGACCGAGGCCCTTGAATATATGGAGATTTCAGCCCCCGCGCTGGACGCGGCGCTGGCATCCCTTCATCTCGGTGTGAGCGTCCTTGACCCGGCAAGGGGCCGTTCATAGGTTGACGGCATGATCCCGGGCGCGATTCCCATGCGCGCCGATCTTTCAACCGAGTGAGGTACTCCAATGGCCGTTGGCAAGGTTTCTGACACCGATTTCGAAGCCGAGGTGCTCAAGGCGAACGGCCCCGTCGTCGTCGATTTCTGGGCCGAATGGTGCGGCCCCTGCCGCATGATCGCACCCGCACTCGACGAGATCGCCGGCGCGATGGGCGACAAGGTCAAGATCGTGAAGCTCAACGTCGACGAGAGCCCGAAGACCGCGTCGAAATACGGCGTGATGTCGATCCCGACCCTGATGATCTTCAAGGGCGGCGAGATGGCCTCCCGCCAGGTCGGCGCCGCACCGAAGGCGAAGCTGCAGCAGTGGATCACCTCCGCGGTCTGATCCACGTCACGAGCCCCAGGGAATTCTGCAGCGGCCGGCGAATAGCCGGCCGTTTGTCTTGCCGTAGCATCGACTCACTCATTGCCCTCGACGAGCGCCTGGAACATCGCAACCAGCCGCTTGGTATCGGACCCCAACGGCTCAAAGAACGCGGCGTCGGCCTCCTCGACCGCCACGACCGCCTTGCGGGCAACGTCGCGGCCAGCCTTGGTGACCGAAATGGCCTTGGCGCGCGGATCGTCGGGGTGGTCGACCCGCTGGATCAGCCGTGCTGCTTCCAGCGCCCGCAGCACCTGCGATGTCGTCATGGGATCGACGCCGCAGAGCTGGGCGAGCCGTGCCTGAGTCAGCGTCTCGGACGCGGCGAACCACGTCGCCGTCGCCAGCAGCACGAATTGGGAATGGGTGAGCTCGTAGGGCTGAAGCGCCGCCCGCTGCCGCCGCTGCCACGCGTTCGAGATCTTCCAGAGCAGGTAGCCCGGGCTTTCAGCGGGGCCGGACAGACGGGTCGGCAGCGGTGGCTTCGTCATCGCGTCCCTTCAGCCAGTTTGGCAAGGCTCGCCAGCACCTCGGGGAAGTCGGCGGAAACCGCCGCGCCGATCTCGGCGGCCCCGGGCCCCCAGGCGTCGACGGCGTAGACAATTCGCGTCCGCGCCGGCCCGAGCGGCTCGATGCGATGCGCGACAAGAATGGCGAGGTCGCCGACCCGCGTTTCGTCGACGAAGCAGACATTCTCGCGAACATCGACCAGTTGCGAGCGCAGCGCCTCCTCGCCGGGCGGTTTCATGCTGAACCAGGTGCCTGATGCAAAAGGCCCATCGATGTCGATCTGCTCGATGCCCGCGTTCCAGTTTTTCCAGGCGGGGACATCGCGAAAGATGCCCCAGATCGTCTGCGCGGACGCGCTCGTCTCGATGGCGTATTCCGTCTTCCAGGTGGTTTCGTCACTCATGGCCCCGGTCTCCTGTATTCAGTAAGCGCCCATATAATAAGCGCACATATGATACGGTCAAGACGCCTCGGAGCAAAGGTGCGTGCCCGGCGTTGAAGCGCATGTCGCGTGTCCAGGAGGCTTCAGCGGCAAGGCACCGGGTGGGCCAAGCCGATGGTCGACCGAGCGCTCGGCCAAATGGTGTCCACTGCCGCCGAAGCTGGGGATCGAAGTTTGTTATGAACCCAGCTGACCGAGCCCGGTTTCACCATTCACGAGCTGATCCACCCCGTCGCCAGTGCGTTCGCGAGCTCGGGCTGATTGTTGCGGCGGGCCAGTGCGGCCATCGTCTCGTGATCGTACGAGATCTGGCGGAACGTCACCTGCCAGGCGCCGTCAATGCGTTCGAGAATGGCGTAGCGCGCGTGCGGCGTGCCGGCCTCGACGACATGCGGGAACGGATGCACGTCGCGATAGCCGGGGCTGCCGACACTGCCGGGATTGACGATCATGCGGCCATCGCGAAGCCTCACGGCGCGGGCGAGGTGGGTGTGGGCGCAAAGGATCAGCGATTGCGTGATGCCTTGCGCGAACTGCTCGATCCGGTCCAGCGGCGACAGCGCGACCGTGCCGTCAGGGTGCACCGCATCGAGCCAATAGACCTCGTCATCGTCGGGCGTCGCGTGACAGAGGAAGACCTCGTCACGGAACAAACGCGTCATCGGTTGCGCGCGCAGCCAGTCGAGCTGCGTCGCAGTGAGCTGCGCATGCGCCGGGCGATCCCAGGAGCCCATCTTCTCCGGTGCGCGATCGAGCAGATAGCGATCATGATTGCCGAGCACATGCATGGTGTCGAGCGGCATCAGGATCTCGATGGTGCGCCGCGCGTCGAGCGGGCCGCTCAGCATGTCGCCGAGATTGACGATGTCCGAGATGCCGAGCGCGCGAATGTCTGATAGCACCGCCTCCAGCGCGAGATAGTTTCCGTGGACGTCGGCAATCGCAGCAAAGCGCATTGTTGCTCTCCCCTCTCTCGTGCCCCGGACGCGGCGCAGCGCGCAGTGATGCACCGCGGAGCCGGGGCCCATGCGGCTTCTGGGTCCCGGCTCGCGCTTCGCGCGTGCGGGACACGAGCGCTTATGCAGGAGGCGTGCCGTTGAGGCCCAGAACGTGCCCGGCGAGATAGAGCGAGCCTGTTATGAGGATGCGCGGCGGCACCTCGTAGGCGAGCTTCGACAAGGCGCGCAGCGCGGCCTCGATGCCGGGCGCGATCTCGACGCGCATGCCGAGGCTGCGCACGGCATCCGCAAGGCGGTCCACCGGCATGGCGTTTTCCGCATCGGGAATCGGCACGGCGATGATGTGACGGGTGAGACCGGCGAAATTGGCGAGAAACGCCTGCGCGTCCTTATTGGCCATCATGCCCGCGATCACGACCAGCGGTCGCGACACCCGCTCTTCGAGATCGCCGAGCGCGGCGGCGGCGACGCGGCCCCCTTCGGCATTGTGCCCACCATCGAGCCAGATCTCGCTGCCCTGCGGACCGAGAGCGAGCAGCTCACCCGAAGTGAGGCGCTGCATCCGCGCCGGCCATTCGGCACCGACGATACCGGCTTCGAACGCCGCCTGATTGACCCTGAACGCCTTGACCGCGCGCAGCGTCGCGATCGCAAGACCGGCATTGTCGAACTGATGGCGGCCGAACAGGCGCGGCGCGGCGAGATCCATCAGGCCCTGCTCGTCTGAATAGACCAGGCGCCCATGCTCGACGTTGACGTGCCAGCTTTCGTTCGCGGTAAACAGCGGCGCGCGCATGCACTTGGCCTGCGCCTCGATCACGGCCATCGCCTCTGGCGACTGCTCGGCGCAAATCACGGGCACGCCATGCTTGATGATTGCGGCCTTCTCGGTGGCGATCGACGCCAGCGTGTCGCCGAGGAAATCCATGTGGTCCATGCTGACAGGCGTGATCACGGAGGCCGCAGGCATGTCGACCACATTGGTCGAATCGAGCCGGCCGCCGAGGCCGACTTCGAGCAGAACCGCATCGGCAGGATTTTGCGCGAACAAGAGGAACGCCGCCGCGGTCTTGAGTTCGAACACTGTCGCGGACTCGCCCGCATTGACGCGCTCGACCTCTTCCAGCGCCGCGCGCAATTCATCGTCGGAGACGAGCACGCCGCCGCCGGCGCGGCCGAGCCGGAAACATTCGTTGATCCGGACCAGATAGGGCGAGGTGTAGGCGTGGACGCGCAGGCCAGCGGCCTCCAGCGTCGCGCGCAGATAGGCCACCGTCGAGCCCTTGCCGTTGGTGCCGGCGACATGGATGACCGGCGGCAGCTTGCGTTCGGGGTGGCTGAGCCGCTCGAGCAGGCGGTACATCCGCTCCAGCCCGAGATCAATGCGCTTGTGATGCAAGGCCGACAACCGCCCGATCACCTCATCGAGCGACTTCTTTGTGCTGTCCGACGGCGCGTTCACGCGTGTGGCGCAGCCGGCGCCGTTTCAGCCGCCGAGACGATCTGCGCCGGGCTGACGACAGGCTGCGTCGGCCTGGACGCGTTCTCACGCGCCGGCGCTCTGGTCAGCAGGCGGCAAAGCCGCGCCAGGGTCGGACGCAGTTCATGGCGATGCACGACCATGTCGACCATGCCGTGCTCTTTGAGATACTCGGCGCGCTGGAAACCCTCGGGGAGCTTCTCGCGGATGGTCTGCTCGATCACGCGCGCGCCAGCAAAGCCAATGAGCGCGCCGGGCTCGGCGATCTGGACGTCGCCGAGCATCGCATAGGATGCCGTGACGCCGCCGGTGGTCGGGTTGGTCAGCACCACGATGTAGGGTTGCTTGGCTTCGCGCAGCATCTGCACGGCAACCGTGGTGCGCGGCATCTGCATCAGCGACAGGATGCCTTCCTGCATGCGCGCACCGCCTGAGGCGGCGAACACGATGAAGGGCGACTTCTTCTCGACCGCAAGCTCGAGCCCGCGCACGAGGGCCTCGCCTGCGGCCATGCCGAGCGAGCCGCCCATGAAATCGAAATCCTGCACGGCGACGACGACACCAGCGCCTTCGAGCTTGCCGTAGCCAACCTTGACCGCATCGTTCAGATTGGTGCGGGCACGCGCATCCTTGATGCGATCGACGTACTTCTTCTCGTCGCGGAATTTGAGCGGATCCGGCGTGACATCGGGCAAGGCCACGTCGAACCAAGTCTCGTTGTCGAAGATCGACTTCAGCCGCGCCACAGCGCCCATGCGCATGTGGTAGTTCGAGCCGGGGATGACGAACTGGTTGGCCTCGACGTCCTTGTAGAACACGAGCTGTCCCGAATCCGGGCACTTGATCCACAAATTCTCCGGCGTCTCCCGCCGCAGCATGTTGCGGATCTTCGGCCGGACCACATTGGTAAGCCAGTTCATGGTTTGCTCCGATGTGCTGACCCGCTGGGGGCCGCCTGAAGAGATATATGGCGGCCGGGCCGTTACCCGGCAAGCCGCCGTGTCGTCCGCGTTAGAGCACGATCCGGAAAAGTGTGAAGCGGTTTTCCGACAAGATCATGCTCAAACAAAAAAGCCAAAGCGGAATTATGGCCTATTCGGCCGCCTGTTTCGCAGCCCTGACGCCCTGGGCCAGGGCCGCCGTCAGCTCAGCCACGGCGTTAACGGTCTTGGCGGTCGCCCGCCCTTCCGCATCGAGACTGTTCTTGAGCGCATCGACCAGCGCGGTGCCGACCACCGAGCCATCGGCCTTCTCGGCAATGGCGCGCGCCGCCTCCGGCGTGCGGATACCAAAACCAACGCAGATCGGCAGCTTGGTATGCTGCTTGATGCGGGCGACAGCTTGCCCGACGGTATTGGAGTCCGCGGCCGCTGCACCGGTGATGCCGGCGATGGAGACGTAATAGACAAACCCCGATGTGTTCGCGAGCACCGCGGGCAGGCGCTTGTCGTCGGTGGTCGGGGTCGCCAGGCGAATGAAGTTCAGCCCCGCCTTCAGCGCGGGAATGCAGAGCTCATCGTCTTCTTCCGGCGGCAAGTCGACGATGATGAGGCCGTCAACGCCTGATGCCTTGGCATCAGCCAAAAACCTGTCGACGCCGTAAATGTAGATCGGATTGTAGTAACCCATCAACACCAGCGGCGTGATGTTGTCCTCCTTGCGGAAGTCGCGCACGAGATCGAGCGTCTTCTTCAAGGTCATGCCGACCTTGAGCGCGCGGAGCCCGGCAGCCTGGATCGACGGACCATCCGCCATCGGATCGGTGAAGGGAATGCCGAGCTCGATGATTTCGGCGCCTGATTTTGAGAGCGCCTTGACGATCTCGAGCGACGTCGCCGGATCGGGATCGCCGGCCATCACATAGGTGACGAAGGCCGCGCGGCCCTGCTTCTTGAGCTCGGCGAAACGGGTGTCGATACGCGTGGTCATGATTCGGCGGCCGCTGTGCTATACCTCTCCCCTCCGGGGAGAGGTCGGCTGCGAAGCAGCCGGGTGAGGGGGATGGAGAGGTTCAAGTCCAGAGCACGAAGGCTCCGCGAGTCCCAGACGAGCGCCGAAGCAAAGCTTTGGCAGGCGCTGCGCAACAGGCAGCTCGCCCGCTCGAAGTTTCGCCGCCAGCATCCGGTTGATCGATACGTCGTCGACTTCGTGACGCTGCACGGGAAGCTCATGCTGCGCAGCCGACCTCTCCCCGCCGGGGAGAGGTAAAGAGAGGGCGACGCGCGCCTCACTTGCTCTTGCCCTTCAGGATGTCGCCGACCTGGGGGACGTCCTTGTCGCCGCGGCCGGAGAGATTGACGACCATCAGGTGGTCTTTCGCCCGCTTCGGCGCGAGCTCCATCACCTTGGCGATGGCGTGGGCAGGCTCGAGCGCGGGGATGATGCCTTCGAGCTTCGAGAGTAGCTGGAATGCGGCGAGCGCTTCGTCATCGGTCGCGGAGAGATAATTGACGCGGCCGACCTCATGCAGCCAGGAATGCTCGGGGCCGATGCCGGGATAGTCGAGGCCGGCCGAGATCGAATGGGCGTCCTGGATCTGGCCATCGGCATCCATCAGCAGATAGGTGCGGTTGCCGTGCAGCACGCCGGGGCGGCCGCCCGCGATCGAGGCTGCATGCAGCTGCGTGAGCCCGTGGCCCGCGGCTTCGACGCCGAAGATCTCGACGGAGGGATCGTCGAGGAACGGGTGGAACAGGCCCATCGCGTTCGAGCCGCCGCCGATGCAGGCGACCAGCGAATCCGGCAGGCGGCCCTCGACCTCCTGCATCTGCGTCTTGGTCTCGACGCCAATGATGGACTGGAAGTCGCGGACCAGCGTCGGATAGGGATGCGGGCCCGCCACGGTGCCGATGCAGTAGAAGGTGTCGTGCACGTTGGTGACCCAGTCGCGCAGCGCCTCGTTCATCGCGTCCTTCAGCGTGCGCGTGCCCGACTGGACCGGGACCACCGTCGCGCCCAGCATCTCCATGCGGATGACGTTGGGCTGCTGCCGCTCGACGTCGACCGCGCCCATATAGACGACGCATTCGAGACCGAAGCGCGCGCACAGCGTCGCAGTGGCGACACCGTGCTGGCCGGCGCCTGTTTCGGCGATGATGCGCTTCTTGCCCATGCGCCGCGCCAGCATGATCTGGCCGAGCACATTGTTCACCTTGTGCGAGCCGGTGTGGTTGAGCTCTTCGCGCTTGAGGTAAATCTTGGCGCCGCCGAGATGCTCGGTGAGGCGTTCGGCGAAATAGAGCGGCGAGGGCCGGCCGACATAGTTCTTGAGATAGCCGTTCATCTCGGCCTGGAACGCCGGGTCGGCCTTGGCCGCGCTATAGGCCTTCTCCAGATCCAGGATCAGCGGCATCAGGGTTTCGGCGACGAAGCGTCCGCCGAAGATGCCGAAATGGCCGCGCTCGTCGGGCCCGCTGCGGTAGGAATTTGGTTTGGCGATGTTCATCGAACGCTCGACTCTTGGGTGGCGCGCGCGGCGCGAATGAAGGCTTTGATCAGCTCCGGATCCTTGACGCCCGGGGCGCTCTCGATCCCGGAGGACACATCGACGCCGCCGGCGCGAGTGACGCGGACGGCTTCCGCAACGTTGTCGACGTGAAGCCCGCCCGAAACCATGTAGGGCAGCTCCAGATCGAGATTTTCCAGCAGGTGCCAGTCGAACGGGGCGCCCAATCCGCCGGGACGGGTTGCGTCTTTCGGCGCGCGCGCGTCGAACAGCAGGCGGTCGGCGACTGCGGCGTAGCCAGGCAGGACGGCGAGATCGGAGGCTGATGCGACCGGCACGGCTTTCATCACCGGACGGCCGAACCTCTGCTTGATGTCGCGCAGCCGCGCCACGCTCTCTTGGCCGTGAAGCTGGAAGATATCGGGCGACAGCGCGTCCATGATGTTGTCGAGCGTGGCGTCGTCGGCGTCGACGGTGAGCGCCACTTTCTGCGCGCGTCCCTTCACCTGACGCCCGAGCTCACGCCCGGTCTGCAGCGACACATGCCGTGGCGACGGCGGAAAGAACACGAACCCCACCATGTCGGCACCCGCGTCGAGCGCCGTTTCGAGCGTCTCTGACGTGGACAGGCCGCAGATCTTGACGAGCAGGGACATGGTCTCAATGCAAATGGAGGCCGCAAATGGCGGCCAGGAAGCGGGCTTTTCGGTCGGGGCCGCTTCTACAACGTCGCGCGCTGCTTGTCTCGCCCGACAGGCCCATAAAGGCCCACCCCAGAGGGTACCGGGAGACGCTGGGCCTCGGGCTTGGCAGGAGCCGCCTGGGCCCGCAGATCGGCCAGCTCGACCCGGGCAGCCCGGGCATCCGCCTCATGCCGGCGCGCAGCGCGCCGCCAGTGCCGCTGGCCGAACCAGACGGCACAGCCGCCGACGATGACACCCAAGGCAGCCACCAGGATCAGGAGAAGGAACAACGGGACGGTGCGCGACAAGGCCGGATCAGCCGCCATGAAGGGATCAAACGAAACCGTGACCTCATGCCTGTTGGCGACCGCAAAGGTCACCAGGATCAGGGCCAGCGGAATCACGATCAGCGCGGTCAGGAACTTTCGCATCGCGAGCGCTCGTCTTGAATCAAGCTTGCTGCCGCATCGTTGCGGCCATCAGGTAAAGCCCGGACGGCAGCGTCAGTCCGGGGCGCCCGGATCCGGATGGTCCCGGTTGAGCCGCTCGCGCATTTCCTTGCCGGTCTTGAAGAACGGAACGCTCTTCTGATCGACAGGGACATGGGCGCCGGTGCGCGGATTGCGGCCGGCGCGCGCGGGGCGGTGCTTGACCGAGAAAGCGCCGAAGCCGCGCAACTCGACGCGGTCGCCGCGCGCGAGTGCCGCTACGATCTCCTCGAGAATCGCATTCACAATGTTCTCGACATCCCGCTGGTACAGATGCGGGTTGTGCTCGGCGATACGCTGAACAAGTTCGGATTTGATCATCGAGAGATAGGACCCGGAAGCGTGCGGATGACCATTTCCGTGAAAATGCCTTGATCTGTCAAGTCGCTAAATCAAGGCCCGGCGTCGTGAAAATGCGTGACAAATGCCGAAAAAACAGACTGCACAGCCACCCGCCGAACGGGAAAAAAGTCGCGGGCTCGCGTGGTTCCCAATTTTTTTGGTCAGTTCGACGCGGCCGGCTGCCACAAAGCCAGCATTCCATCCAGCCCGGCGCGATCCACCGCCTGCGCAACGCCGGTTTGCTCGATCTGATGCGCAATCGCGCTGAATCCAAGCGCTTCCAGCGTCACTGAGGCCGCCGCCTTGATGAACGGCAGGTCGCCAAAGCGCGGCTCGAGCTTGTAGTCGCGCACGGAAAGACCCTTCTTGACGCCCTTCTGTTCCTCGAGCCAGGTCACCGCGGTTTTCTCGTCGCCGAGCTGATCGATCAGCTTGAGATCGATCGCCTGGCGGCCGGTGAAGACGCGGCCATCGACCACTTTTTCGAGCTGCGTGTCATCCATGCCACGGCGCTGCTTCACCAGATCCTTGAACCAGGCATAGGAATCCTTCACCAGCGCATCCAGCGCGGCCCGGGCTTCCGGGCTGGTCGGCTCGTATCCATTGGGCGCGGCCTTCAGCGGCGTGGACTTCACCTCCTCGACCTTGACGCCGATCGTCTTCAACAGCTCGCTGAAATTGGGGAACTGGAACAGCACGCCGATCGAGCCCACCAGCGAGCTCTGCTGGGCGATGATGTGGTCGCTCGCGATCGCGGTGATGTAGCCGCCGGACGCCGCAAGACCTTCGACCACGACGACCAGCGGCTTCTTCGCCTTCAGCCGCGTCAGCGAGTCGTAGAGCTGCTCGGAGCCGGCGGTGGTGCCACCAGGCGAATTGACGTGAACGATGACGGCCGCAGCCTGCGAATTCTCCAGCCGCTCCAGCGCCCGCGTACGCTCGGCATCGCTGCGGATCAGGCCGTCGATCTGCACACGGGCGATGGCGCCGGCAGAGGCGAAAGTACCGCGCGCACCTGGCGTCGCGACCAGCGCAAAACCCGCGATCGCGGCGATCGCGATCAGCGCGGCCACCACGCGCCAGAACGTCAGCTTGCGGCGGATCCTGCGGCGATCGACGATGATGTCCGAATCGAGCGACATCGAGATATCTCCAGATGAAGGACCGCTTGCGTCGTGCCGTCACGACGTGATCAACGCCGGTCTGGATACACCAATTGCGGCGTAATTTGAAGAAAACAAGGCCCCGCGCGGCCCGTTGGGAGCCGCAACAAAAAAGCCCCGGCGCTGGCCGGGGCTTTGATGTCAGCAAAACGTGCGTTTCGCTTACTTGCTGTCGCGGTTCTTGAGCGCGGTGCCCAGGATGTCGCCGAGCGTCGCTCCCGAATCCGAGGAGCCGTACTGCGCGATGGCTTCCTTCTCTTCGGCGACTTCGAGCGCCTTGATCGACACCTGGACCTTGCGGGCCTTCTTGTCGAACTGGATCACGCGGGCATCGACCTTCTCGCCGACGGCAAAGCGTTCGGCGCGCTGGTCGTTGCGGTCACGCGCGAGCTCCGAGCGCTTGACGAAGGTGGTGAAATCGGTGCCGGCGATCTTCACCTCGATACCGCTTTCCTTCACTTCGAGCACTTCGCAGGTCACGACCGCGCCCTTCTTGACATCGCCCGGCTCGGCGAAGGGGTCGCCTTCGAGCTGCTTGATGCCGAGCGAGATACGCTCCTTCTCGACGTCCACATCGAGCACCACGGCCTTGACCATGTCGCCCTTCTTGTAGTTGTCGATCACCTGCTCGCCCGGAAGCTTCCAGTCGAGGTCGGAGAGGTGGACCATGCCGTCGACGTCGCCCTCGAGGCCGAGGAACAGACCGAACTCGGTCTTGTTCTTGACTTCGCCCTCGACCACCGAACCGGTCGGGTGACCTTCGACGAAGACCTCCCACGGGTTGCGCATGGTCTGCTTGAGGCCGAGCGAGATGCGGCGCTTGACGGAATCGACTTCCAGCACCTGCACGTCGACTTCCTGCGAGGTCGACACGATCTTGCCGGGGTGCATGTTCTTCTTGGTCCACGACATCTCGGAGACGTGGATCAGGCCTTCGATGCCCGGCTCGAGTTCGACGAACGCACCGTAGTCGGTGATGTTGGTGACACGGCCGGTGAAGCGGGCACCCAGCGGGTACTTGGCTTCGATGCCTTGCCACGGATCGTCCAGCAGCTGCTTCATGCCCAGCGAGATGCGGTGCGTCTCGTGGTTGATCTTGATGATCTTGACCTTCACGGTCTGGCCGATCGAGAGCACCTCGGTCGGGTGGTTGACGCGGCGCCACGCGATGTCGGTGACGTGCAGCAGGCCGTCGATGCCGCCGAGATCAACGAACGCACCGTAATCGGTGATGTTCTTGACCACGCCGTCGATGACCTGACCCTCTTCGAGGTTCTGCACCAGCTCCTGACGCTGCTCGGCGCGGGTCTCTTCGAGAACCGTACGGCGGGAAACGACGATGTTGCCGCGGCGGCGGTCCATCTTGAGGATCTGGAACGGCTGCGCGTTGTTCATCAGGGGCGCAACGTCGCGGATCGGACGGATGTCGACCTGCGAACGCGGCAGGAAGGCCACGGCGCCGTCGAGGTCGACGGTGAAGCCGCCCTTGACCTGGTTGAAGATGACGCCCGTGACCTTCTCGTTGTTCTGGAACGCCTTCTCCAGCTTGCCCCAGCTCTCTTCGCGGCGCGCCTTGTCGCGCGACAGCACGGCTTCGCCGAGGGCGTTTTCGATGCGGTCGAGGAACACTTCGACCTCGTCGCCAACCTTGATTTCGCTGTCACGGCCGGGGCCGGAAAATTCGCGCAGCGCAACGCGGCCTTCGGTCTTCAGGCCGACGTCGATGACGGCCATGTCCTTTTCAATTGCAACCACCTTGCCCTTGACGACGGAGCTCTCCTGCAGGTTGCCCCCTGCGAAGGACTCGTCGAGCATCGCGGCGAAATCGTCACGCGACGGGCTGTAGGTATCAGCGGAAGTCGAAGCCATTTGTTCTCCAGTTGCGGATGTCTTGCCGGCCGTTGGGTTCATGGGCGTATCGCGCGCGCAGTGTCGGAAGGTCCGCAAGACCTTCGAGCGACCGCTCGATGCTCGATCTTGCGACCGAAGCAGCGGAAGCGGGCCGGCTGGGCCCGCACGTTCGATACGTTGAAATCTGTTGTCCGGAGCCTGGATCGCGTCGACCCCAAACAGGGACCGAGAGTATCGACCTCAAAGAGCGGGAGCGGGCGCTTCCTCCAATGACGGCCGCGGCTTAACCCCGCAACCGGCCCGCTCGGACGGCCTCGATAATGTCGATGGCGGCCCGGACGCCGCCTTCTATATCCAGTTGGGAGTTATCTAGCAAGTAAGCATCCGCGGCCGGTTTCAAAGGCGCTATCGGCCGGTTCTTGTCCCGTTCGTCGCGCTGGATGATGTCGGCGAGCACGGCCGCCTCATCCGCCTCCTCACCCCGCGCCCGCGCCTCCATGGTGCGGCGGCGGGCACGCACCTTGGGATCGGCCACGACGAAGATCTTCACGTCGGCATGGGGACAGATCACGGTTCCAATGTCCCGGCCGTCAAGCACGGCGCCCGGCGGATCGGCGGCGAATTGCCGCTGGAAATTGAGCAGGACCTCGCGCACCCGGGGAATCGCCGAGACGATCGAAGCGCCCTCACCGGCGGCTTGCGTCTTCAACGCCGGATTGCCGAATTTTTCCGGGTCGAGTTCCAGCGCAGCCGCGACCGCCGCCGCCTCGTCCCGGAGATCCTGGCCGGACTGCATCAATTCGTACGCGACGGCGCGATAGATGACGCCGGTATCGAGATGACGATAGCCGTAATGATGGGCCAGGCGCTTGCCGAGCGTGCCCTTGCCCGAGGCCGCGGGTCCGTCGATGGCGATGATCATGAGAACTCGGCCCCAAGCGAACGCATCATCGGAATGAAATCCGGGAAGCTGGTGGCGATGAAGGCGGTGTCGTCGACCGTCACCGGCTGGTCGGAGGCGCAGCCCATCACCAGCGCGGACATCGCGATGCGATGGTCCATATGCGTGGCGACGGTGCCGCCACCAGGCACATGGCCGCGGCCTTCGACGATCAGATCGTCGCAGGAGATCGTCACCTTCACACCATTGACGCGAAGCATGTCGGCGGTGGCTTCGAGCCGGTCGGATTCCTTGACGCGCAGCTCCTGCAGGCCGCGCATGATGGTCGTGCCTTCGGCGAAGGACGCCGCGACGGCCAGCACCAGATATTCGTCGATCATCGACGGCGCGCGCTCCGGCGGCACCTCGACGCCGCGCAGCTTTGAGGCGCGCACGCGCAAGCGCGCCATCGGTTCGCCGGCGTCGCCACGCACTTCGCTTTCCTCGATGGAAGCGCCCATTTCACGCAGCGTCGTGAAAAGGCCGGTGCGCAACGGATTGGTCATGACGTCGGAGAGGACGACATCTGAGCCTTCGACGATCAGCGCCGCGACCACGGGAAATGCCGCAGATGAGGGATCAGCCGGCACGATGACGGTGGTGCCGTGCAGCTCGGGCTGACCCACGAGCGTGATGCGGCGCCCGTGCTGGCCTTCCCGCACCGAGGTGATGTCAGCGCCAAAATGTTTCAGCATCAGTTCGGTGTGGTCGCGGCTGGCCTCGCTCTCGATCACCGTGGTGGTGCCAGGCGCAGCGAGGCCCGCCAGCAGCACCGCCGACTTGATCTGGGCCGAGGCAACCGGGGTCTTGTAGCTGATCGGCAGCGGATCGCGCGCGCCCTGCACGGTCAGCGGCAGCCGGCCGCCCTCGCCGCCGGACACGACCTTTGCGCCCATCTTCTCGAGCGGATCGAGGATCCGGCGCATCGGTCGGCTGCGCAGCGAGGCATCGCCGTCGAACACTGCCGAGATCGGGCAGCCGGCGACGGCGCCCATGACCAACCGGCAGCCGGTGCCCGAGTTGCCGAAATCCAGCGCGGCCTTGGGCTGGGCAAAGCCGCCGACACCGACGCCCTGGACCTTCCAGGCGAAATCGCCGGTGCGCTCGACCTTGGCGCCGAGGGCCTGCATGGATTTGGCGGTGTTGAGGACGTCCTCGCCCTCGAGGAGGCCGGTAATCCGGGTCTCGCCGACCGCGAGCGCGCCCAGGATGAGGGCACGGTGGGAGATCGACTTGTCGCCGGGCACCCGTACTTTTCCGGTCAGGGGACCGCTTGAGCGCGATTTGAGCGGCGCCGGGTTCTCGGAATGAGTCAAGATTGTGTCCTTGAATGTGCCTGATAGCGGCTGCGGGCAGGTACCACATGCCCTTCCCGCCGTCACGAGCATGTCTTTCTCTCGTAATGCGCTATTGACAGCGGGCCGCCAACTAGCCAAGTGAAGCACCGCTTTTCAGACATTCCCAGGATTCCTCTGCCGTGGCCAAGTCCGAACTCGGAACCAAACGTATTTGCCCGACCACGGGCAAGAAGTTCTACGACCTCAACAAGAATCCGGTGATCTCGCCCTATACCGGCGAGGTGGTGCCGATCGCGCCGATTGCGACCGCCCGCGCTGGACGCGGCGCCGAGGCCCGCCACGCAGCCGCCGCGGACGCCGCGCCGGAGCCGGCCGAGGTCGAAGAGGTCTCGCTCGAGGAGGCCGATGCCGAGGAGAACACCGGCAAGGTTAAGGCCGTCGTCCCCGAATCCGAGGACGATATCGAGGTCGACGATACCCTCGACGACGACGATGACGACGATTCGACCTTCATTGCCGACGAAGAAGAGGGCGACGAGGACGTCACCGACATCATTGGTGACGTCGGAGGTGATGAAGAGACTTGAGGTCAGCCCTGATCTGTGAAAAAGGGTGCACCGCGCGAGTCGCTTAGACGGCTCGACGGCCGGGACGGATCCCCCAGGATCGTCCCATCTGGACTAAAGGGGCCATAGCTCAGCTGGGAGAGCGCTTGCATGGCATGCAAGAGGTCGGCGGTTCGATCCCGCCTGGCTCCACCAGCCTTCGCTCGCTTCGCGAGCTTCGGCTAGGCAAGCCTGGGGAAGTCCCTCGTAGCGAAGTGAGCGAAGGCTGTCCCGCCATAGCCCGTAGGGCGACGGCGGACTGGAGCCGTCATTCCCAAGCTGCGGTGGGCAAAGGCAACACCCTAGACGCGTCTCGAAGCTGCTATCCTGCCCGTCGGGAGGAAGGAGCGATGAAATATGGCTACATCCTTGAGAGTCTCGATTCCGAGCATTTCTACGTCGGCATCACCGACGACTTGCGAGCCCGTCTGGCGAAGCACAACTCCGGCGAGGTACCACACACCTCGAAATATGGGCCCTGGCGAATACGGACCTGCTTCGCGTTCGACGATGCCGCACGCGCTGTCGCATTCGAACGATATCTGAAATCTGGCTCTGGGCGGGCATTCGCGAAGAAGCACTTCTAATCGAGGTGTCCTAACCGCCCTACTCCCCAATCACCGCATTCAGCCGGTCCCTTAACGCCACGATCTCGTCCTTCATCGCGACCAGTTCCGACACCGAGCAATCCGAAGCGGCCAGGATCGACTGCGGCACGCTGCGCGCCTTGTCTTTCAGCGCATGGCCTTGCGGAGTCAGCGCGATGAGCACCTGACGCTCGTCCTCGCTGCTTCGCGTGCGCTTGACCAGATGGGCTGCTTCCAAACGCTTCAACAGGGGCGTCAGCGTGCCGGAATCCAGAAACAGCTTTTCACCGATCTCCTTGAGCGGGACGTCATCGCGCTCCCACAGCACCAGCATCACCAGATATTGCGGATAGGTCAGGCCGAGGCGGTCGAGCAGCGGCTTGTAGACACGATTGAAGGCATGCGCGGCCGAATAGACCGCGAAGCAGATCTGGTTGTCGAGGCGTTGCGGATCGAGGGTCGATGATTTCCGGGCCATGCAGAATCTCGCGGGACTGACCCGCATTGTGGGACCGGGCGGGCGGACATTCAATTGCGAACAATTAAATGTGAGAGACCGGAATATACATTGCGCACAATCTAATTGTTTGCAATATGGATCGCATCGCCAACCCGAACATCCAAGGAAGACGAAAATGTCCGTGAACGTGCTCTACAAGACCAGCGCAAAAGCCACGGGGGGCCGCGACGGCCATGCTGCGACCCTCGATGGCGCACTCGACGTCAAGCTCACCACGCCGAAGGAGCTCGGTGGTGGCGGTGGCGTCGGCAACAATCCAGAGCAGCTGTTTGCGGCCGGCTATGCCGCCTGCTTCATCGGCGCGATGAAGTTCGTGTCGTCGCAGGGTGGCCCGAAGGTTCCCGCCGATGCCTCCGTGACCTCGACCGTCGGCATCGGCCCGCGCTCGGCCGGCGGCTTCGGCCTGGACATCGATCTGGCCGTCTCGCTGCCGGGCCTGTCCCGCGCGGACGCCGAGGCGCTGGTCGAGAAGGCGCATCAGGTGTGCCCGTATTCCAACGCGACGCGCGGCAATGTCGACGTCCGCCTGACGGTCGTCTGATCGACGATGGAATGGCTGGCCCGGGACCCCGCGCGAGGTCCCCCTGGGCCGGCCGCTTCCGTTTTGGTTTTGCCATGCCGCGGGATGCGGCGCGCGCGTGCATATCCCCCTCCGCAGCGAGGCATTGCTGGGGCGCACGAACCTCGCTAGGCCTGTGGCCAACATTGACACAGGGGAAGCGAAGGCATGACTGAAGCCGTTTTGGGCGCAATGAGCGGACTGCGCGTCGTCGATCTCACGCGCGTGCTCGGCGGCCCCTACTGCACCCAGATCCTCGCCGATCATGGCGCCGACGTCATCAAGGTCGAGCCGCCTGCGGGCGACGAGGTGCGCGAATGGGGCCCTCCCTTCCACGAGGAGGATGCGGCTTATTTCGTCGGCATCAACAGAAACAAGCGCTCGATCGGCCTCGACCTCGCCTCCGAGGGCGGCCGTGTCGTGCTGCTCAGGATGCTGGAAACCGCCGACGTTCTGATCGAGAATTTCAAGCCGGGCACGCTGGAGAAATGGGGCATCGGCAACGATGTGCTCAGCAAGAAATATCCGCGCCTCGTGCATTGCCGGATCTGCGGCTTCGGCGCCGACGGCCCGCGCGGCGGCAATCCCGGCTATGACGCCATCATCCAGGCCATGACCGGCATGATCGCGGCGACCGGCTCGCAAGAGAGTGGCCCGATGCGGATCGGCGTGCCCCTGGTCGACATCACCACCGGACTTTATGCGGCGATCGGCATCCTGATGGCGCTGTCGGAACGGCAGCGCTCGGGCAAGGGCCAGTTCCTCGAGACGACGCTGTACGAGACCGGCCTTGCCATCATGCATCCGCACACCGCGAATTATTTCATGCATGGTAAGCCGCCCTCGCTCACCGGCAACGAGCATCCGAACCTCGTGCCTTACGCGATCTTCCCGACCCAGACCGACGACATCTTCATCGGCGTCGGTAACGACGGCACCTTCCGCAAGCTCGCCAAGGAGATCGGCAAGCCCGAGCTCGGTACCGACCCACGCTTTGCCCGCAACAAGGACCGCATCGCCAATCGCGAGGCGCTGCGCGCCGAGCTGGCCGCCGTGTTCAGCCAGCACGCGGCCGAGCCGCTGTGCAATCGCCTGCTCGCGGCCGGCCTGCCCGCAGGTCCCGTGCAGAAGATCGACCAGGCGCTGACAAATCCGCACACGATCGCGCGCGGCGATGTCATCGAGAAGGACTGGTACAAGGGCGTGGCCTCGCCGATCCGGCTCGATCGCAGCAAGCCGAGCCTGCGCCGCCTGCCGCCGAAGTTCAGCCAGCACGCCGCCGAGGTGTTGGGCGAGTTCGGCTACTCAAAGGCGGAGATCGACGCCATGGTCGCGCAGGGCACGGTCTGCGGGCCCGAGCGCAAGCGCTAGGTGGTGCGCTCCCTCTCCCGGGTGCGGGAGAGGGTTGGGGAGAGGGTGTCGCCGCAGCGGGACAATCCCCTGGAGGAGAAAGCCCTCACCCGGCGCTTCGCACCGACCTCTCCCGCAAGCGGGAGAGGTTTTCGAGCCCGCGGCTCGATTTCGACTCACGTCATCCAATGCCGCAGTGCGGCGCATGCACGCATGTGCACTGCGAGCGGAGGAGGCTCCTGCGCTGCGCCTTCGCCTATTTGACGACTTCCCTTTTCCCGCGCTTGCCGCTTTCGTTTCGGCCGCTTACACAGTCATGTGAACGTCATGTGGCGCTGCTAGCGCAAGCGCTTCTTTTTGACGGCCAAGAGACGGCTGAGGGACGGTTAAGGGAGGTTTACTTGATGGCTCTTCGACATTTTGGGGCAGCTGCCGCTGTTGCAATCGCGGTTGGCATGACCGCTTCGCCGGCGCTTGCCGTCACTGAAATCCAGTGGTGGCACGCCATGACGGGCGCGAACAACGACGTCATCGTCAAGCTCGCCAACGACTTCAATGCATCGCAGAGCGACTACAAGGTCGTCCCGACCTACAAGGGCAGCTACCCTGATACGATGAATGCCGGCATCGCGGCATTCCGCGCGGGCAACGCCCCGCACATCATGCAGGTGTTCGAAGTCGGCACCGCGACCATGATGGCTGCGACCGGTGCAGTGAAGCCGGTCTACAAGCTGATGGCCGACGCCGGCGAGAAGTTCGATCCGAAGGTCTACCTCCCCGCTATTACCGGCTACTACTCGACCTCGAAGGGCGAGATGCTGTCCTTCCCCTTCAACTCGTCGTCGACAGTCATGTGGGTCAACCTCGACGAACTCAAGAAGGCCAATGTCGAGATCCCGAAGACCTGGCCTGAAACCTTCGAGGCAGCCAAGAAGCTGCACGACAACGGCCATCCGACCTGCGGGTTCTCGAACGCGTGGGTCACCTGGGTCAATCTCGAGCAACTGTCCGCCTGGCACAACGTGCCGCTCGCCAGCAAGGCCAATGGGCTCGACGGCTTCGACACCGTGCTGGAGTTCAATGGTCCGGTTCAGATCAGGCATCTCGAGAAGCTGATCGAGCTTCAAAAGGACAAGACCTACGACTATGCCGGCCGCACCAATCAGGGCGAAGGCCGCTTCACCTCGGGTGAGTGCCCGATCTTCCTGAGCTCCTCGTCTTTGTTCGCCAACATCAAGGCGCAGGCCAAGTTCAACTTCACCGCTGCGCCGATGCCGTACTATCCTGACGTCAAGGACGCACCGCAGAATTCGATCATCGGTGGCGCCTCACTCTGGATCATGGGCGGCAAATCGGCCGACGAGTACAAGGGCGTCGCAAAGTTCCTGACCTTCCTCTCGGACACGGATCGCCAGGTCTGGATTCACAAGGCCTCGGGCTATCTGCCGATCACCAAGGCGGCCTATGAGAAGGCCAAGGCCGAGGGCTTCTACAAGGACCAGCCTTATCTCGAGACTCCGCTGCTCGAGCTGACCAACAAGGAGCCGACCGAGAATTCACGCGGTCTGCGCCTCGGCAACATGGTTCAGCTGCGTGACGTCTGGGCCGAAGAGATCGAGCAGGCGCTGGCCGGCAAGAAGACCGCCAAGCAGGCACTGGATTCGGCCGTCGAGCGTGGCAACACCATGCTGCGTCAGTTCGAAAAGACCGCCGTGAAATAAGGCGACGACGCCGGCAGGCTGCGACAAGCGGCCTGCCGGCGTCACCCTGTCATGCAAAAGCAAGCGATTTTCCGATCAAAGCTGTTGCCGTATCTGCTGGTTGCCCCGCAACTGGCAGTGGTTCTGATTTTCTTCTACTGGCCCGCCCTGCAGGCGGTGATCCAGTCCTTCCTGCTGCAGGACGCCTTCGGTCTGTCGATGAGCTTCGTCTGGTTCGACAATTACATCGAGCTGTTCAAGGACCCCGCCTATTTCGAGTCCATCGTCCGGACCTTCTTCTTCTCGTTCGCGATCGCGGTGTCGTCGCTGGCCTTCGCGCTGCTGCTCGCCGTCATGGCCGACAAGCCGCTGCGCGGTGTGATGCTCTACCGCACGCTGCTGATCTGGCCCTACGCGGTGGCGCCGCCGGTCGTCGGCGTGCTCTGGATCTTCATGCTGCATCCCTCGCTGGGCGTGATCTCGCGTTATCTGCGCGCCGCCGGGATTGACTGGAATCCGCTCCTCGACGGCAATCAGGCTGCGGCGCTGATCATCGTCGCCGCGGCCTGGAAGCAGATCTCCTATAATTTCCTGTTCTTCCTCGCCGGGCTGCAGGCCATCCCGAAGAGCGTGTTCGAGGCCGCCGCAATCGACGGTGCGCGCCCGATGCGGCGGTTCTGGACCGTGACATTCCCGCTGCTGTCGCCAACCATCTTCTTCCTGCTCGTGGTCAACATCGTGTACGCCTTCTTCGACACGTTCGGCATCATCGACACCATGACCCGCGGCGGCCCCGGCACGTCGACGGTGACGCTGGTCTACAAGGTCTACTCCGACGGCCTGCTCGGCGGAAATCTCGGCAGCTCGGCGGCCCAATCGGTGATCCTGATGATCCTCGTCATCGTGCTCACGGGAATCCAGTTCCGCTTCGTCGAACGCAAGGTGACCTACTGATGGTCGAGCAAGAGGGCTTTCGACGCTACGTCGCTCACATCATCCTTTGGATCGGGATCGCGATCGTCGCATTCCCCGTTTACATCGCGATCGTCGCCTCGACCCAGGACAACGCGCTGATCGCCAACGGGCAGATGTCGCTGCTGCCCGGCGGCCATTTCTTCGAGGTCTACTACCAAACCATCTTCGTCGGCACGAGCGGCTCGACCCGCGAGCCCGTGGCCAACATGATGCTGAACTCGCTGATCATGGCGCTCCTGATCGCAGTCGGCAAGATCGCGATCTCGATCATCTCGGCCTATGCGATCGTCTATTTCCGCTTCCCGTTCCGGATGGCGATCTTCTGGATCATTTTCATCACGCTGATGCTGCCGGTCGAGGTGCGCATCTATCCGACCTACAAGATCGTCGCGGACCTGCACATGCTCGACAGCTATGCCGGCCTCGCGCTGCCGCTGATCGCATCGGCGACGGCGACGCTGCTGTTTCGCCAGTTCTTCATGACCGTGCCGGATGAATTGCTGGAGGCCTCGCGCATCGACGGCGCCGGGCCGCTGCGCTTCTTCTGGGATACGCTGCTGCCGCTGTCGCGCACCAACATGGCGGCGCTGTTCGTGATCCTGTTCATTCTCGGCTGGAACCAATATCTCTGGCCGCTGCTGATCACCACGCGCGACGACATGCAGACCATCCAGGTCGGCATCCGCAAGATGATCACCACCACCGACGCGCTGACCGAATGGCCCATCGTGATGGCGACCGCCGTGCTGGCCATGCTGCCGCCGGTGTTCGTCGTCCTCGCCATGCAGAAATTGTTCGTGCGCGGCCTGGTCGAGACGGAGAAGTAGAGGAATATGGCTAACGTCACCCTGCGCAACGTCCGCAAGACCTACACCGGCGGCTTCGAGGCGATCAAAGGCGTCAACGTCGAGGTCGGCGACGGCCAGTTCTGCGTGCTGGTCGGTCCCTCCGGCTGCGGCAAGTCGACGCTGCTCCGCATGGTCGCGGGGCTCGAAACCATCACCTCGGGCGAGATCGACATCGGTGGCCGTATCGTCAACCAGGTCGAGCCCGCCGACCGCGACATCGCGATGGTGTTCCAGAACTACGCGCTCTATCCGCACATGAGCGTGTTCAACAACATGGCTTACGGCCTGCGCAACCGCGGCATGAAGGAGGCCGAGGTCAAGTCTCGCGTCGAGGAAGCCGCGCGCGTGCTCGAGCTCGCACCGATGCTGGAGCGCAAGCCGCGCCAGCTCTCCGGCGGCCAGCGCCAGCGCGTCGCCATGGGCCGCGCCATCGTGCGTCAGCCCAAAGTGTTCCTGTTCGACGAGCCGCTGTCGAACCTCGACGCCAAGCTGCGCATCGCGATGCGCGTCGAGATCCGCAAATTGCAGCGCCGGCTCAACACGACATCGATCTACGTGACCCACGACCAGCTCGAGGCGATGACGCTCGCCGACGTTCTCGTCGTGATGAATGGCGGCCAGGTCGAGCAAGTCGGCAATCCCCTCGCGATCTACGAGAAGCCGGCGACGACCTTCGTCGCCTCGTTCATCGGCGCGCCGCCGATGAATCTGATGTCGGCGCGCGCGGACGAGATCAAGTCGCAGCTCGGCAATGCGGGCGACGCCGGCATCCTCGGCATCCGTCCCGAAGACTTCGTCATCACCGACCAGACGCCATCAGGCGGCGTTGCGCTGCCGCTGGCGGTGGAAGCGATCGAGCGCGTCGGCGCCGAGACCTTCGTTTACGGCTCACGCGCGCAGGACGCGCAGCGCGTTGCTGCCACTCCGGGCGAACTGCCGCCTGGTGACATCATCGTCCGCATCCCCGGAACCGAGGCGCCGGCCATCGGCGCGAGGATCCGCGTCGCCGCAGTCCGTTCCAAGCTGCATCTGTTCAGCGGCGACGGGCGGAAGCGGATCGAGGTTTGACCGGTTCCGAAGGGTCCTGCTGCCCAAGGCCGCGAAAACAACCCCATGCACAGTAGGGCGGGCTCTGTTTTCATTGGGATAAATCGCCCGGAAAATTCACCATCGCAAGGCGACCCGCAAGCAGTGAATCCACAGCCCGGGGCTAGCCGCTTGAACCCCACCGGGATATGCCCATATTGCTGACCAAGGGGCGCCATCGAGGGCCCCGACACACCAAAGTCGCTTCGAGAGGACTTTGTAAACTATGTCTCGTGTTCCCACGCTTTCCAGTCCGTTCCTTCTGGGCTTCGACGAAATCGAGCGCGTGCTCGATCGTGTCGTCAAGGGCGCCGACGGTTACCCTCCCTACAATATCGAGAGGTGTGAACGATCCGACGGCCAGCCCGAGCGGTTGCGCATCACGCTGGCGGTCGCCGGATTCACCCGCGACCAACTCGATGTAACCATTGAGGAAAACCAGCTCGTGATTCGCGGGCGGCAGCAGGACGACAAGTCCCGGCAATACATCCATCGCGGCATCGCCGCGCGCCACTTCCAGCGCACCTTCGTGCTGGCGGAGGGGATGCTGGTGCTGGGTGCGGATCTGAAGAACGGGTTGTTGTCGGTCGACCTTGCCCGGCCTGAACCGGAGAGGATCGTTAAGACAATCGCTATCAATGAGCACGAATAATGGAACGAGTAGCGGACTCGACCGCTTAGTTTTCCTGAAGGAGTCGAGACCATGAGTGAAGGTCAAGTTGTGTTCGAATATGAAGCCAGGAACGCCTCGCCCGAGACGCTGGCGAACCTCGGCGAAGGCCACATCGCCTATGTGAAGCAGATCCGCTCCGAAGATGTGCCCGGCCTGTTCCCCGAAGCCCCGAAGATCGCGCCGGGCCTCAAGCTGTTCGCGCTCCACGCCGCCGACGGCACGCCGATCATGCTGACCGACAGCCGCGAAGCCGCTGTAGCCAACGCCTGGAGCAACGAGCTGCAAGCCGTCAGCGTGCACTGAGCGCGCGCGCTTCGCACGAAGAGAGTTTTGACGGGCATGCCTTCTCACGAAGGCATGCCCGTTTTGCTTTGGCGTCATTGCGAGGAGCACTTGCGACGACAATCCAGAATATCTCCGTGGAAAGATCCTGGATTGCTCACATGGGGAGTTTGCGTGTCAAGGTGTTTGATCAGCTCTTTGTTCGATTGCAGGCCAGCTCTTCGTCCCGACCGTGGCAGTGTGAAGATGGCGCGCGCAGGTCAAGTCAAGGTCGGCCCGGAGGGCCGCCGCGCAGCGGCTTGACCTTGACTTGACCGAGCACGCCATCAGGCTGGTGTGGTCGGGGGTAGCGGCGGAAGCTCCTTTCGGTTTGCGATCCAAGGGTCGAGCCGGTTTTGGCAATCTGGTTTGCATGCCAGATCAAACTCACATTCGGTCGTCGCGAGGGTCACGACTGCACCAACATTCCGCTTGCGGCGGGCAGGCTCGAGAGG
>NZ_FOQM01000043.1 GCF_900113735.1 Bradyrhizobium sp. Gha | reverse complement strand
GTGGGACTGTCGATCAGCCGCTCGATCATCGAGGCTCACGGCGGTCGCATGGTCGCCGAGAACAACGCATCGGGCGGCGCGACATTCCGCTTCACCCTGCCGGCAGCCGATGAGGCCTGAGCAATGACGACCAAGGGACATGTTTACGTCATCGACGACGACGAGGCGATGCGGGACTCGCTCAATTTCCTGCTGGAGTCCGTTGGCTTCGACGTCACGCTGTTCGACAACGCGCAAAGCTTCCTCGATACCCTGCCCGGCCTCGCCTTCGGCTGCGTCGTCTCCGACATCAGGATGCCTGGTCTCGACGGAATCGAGCTGTTGAAGCGAATGAAGGCGCAGCGCTGGTCGTTTCCGATTCTGATCATGACCGGTCATGGCGACGTGCCGCTGGCGGTCGAGGCGATGAAGCTTGGCGCTGTCGACTTTCTGGAAAAGCCGTTCGAGGACGATCGCCTCACCGCCATGATCGAGAGCGCCATCCGCCAGACGGAGTTGGCGGCCAGAAGCGAGGCCGTCGTCCAGGATATCACCGCCCGCGTCGCCTCCTTGAGCCCGCGGGAGCGACAGGTCATGGAGGGATTGGTCGCAGGGCTCTCCAACAAGCTGATCGCCCGCGACTATGACATCAGCCCGCGCACGATCGAGGTGTACCGGGCCAATATCATGACCAAGATGCAGGCGGGCAGCCTCTCGGAACTGGTGCGCCTCGCAATGCGCGCCGGCATGCTGAAGGATTGAGGCCAACCGGTTTGAGGCAAGTCAAGACGGGCCGGTCCGCCTGTGCTACGCGATCCGGATGATCGAAATCGGCTCGCACCATCAGCGGCTACCCATGGCATCGTCGACACGGCCCATCGTCTACGTGGTCGACGACGACGACGCTGTGCTGGGATCGCTGCGCTTTCTTCTGGAAACCGAGGGCTTTGCCGTGCGGACGTTTCGGAATGCCACAGCACTGCTCAACGCTTCGAGCCTGCCCGGCGCCGACTGCTACGTGATCGACTACAAGATGCCCGATATCAACGGCATCGAGCTGGCCGATCGGCTGCGCCAGTTCGACGGCAGCACCCCGATGATCCTGATCACAGGCTATCCGGACGGCAATATCTCGGCCCGGGCTGCTGCCGCAGGCGTAAAGGACGTGATCTTGAAGCCGCTTCTCGACGAAAACCTGGTCAAACGTATTCGCCATGCCATCCAGAGCCGTCACCGGAATTGACCTACGGGATTCTACGTAAGGGCGCCCCCTTAAGATATCTCGCGAAATTTTCGAAGCACCCGATACAGCGTACCAAAGTGCCATCACAACGGAGATGGCGCAGATGCTGACCCAGACGCTCAACACCCAAGCGATCAACACGCAAGTTCGTGTCAAGATTGCCCCTGTTCATCCCGTCTCCGACCAGTTCGGCGCGATCGCCGGCCATGTCGGCCTCGTCGCCACCGAATTCTCCTATCGCAAGGACGAGGAGATTTACGGTGAGGACGAGCCAGCCGAATATGTCTACCAGGTCGTCTCCGGCGCAGTGCGCACCTACAAGCTCCTCTCCGACGGCCGCCGCCAGATCGGCGCTTTCCACCTCCCTGGTGACGTGTTCGGCCTCGAATCCGGCACCAGCCATCGCCTCGCTGCCGAGGCGATCATCGATACCAATGTTCGGCTAGTGAAGCGTGTAAGCCTGGAAAAGGCTGCCGGCACCGACGTGCAGGTCGCCCGCAAGCTCTGGGCCATGACCGCCGGCGAGCTGGGCCACGCCGAAGACCACATGCTGCTGCTCGGACGCAAGACCGCGATGGAGAGGGTCGCGACCTTCCTGCTCGAAATGGACCGCCGCCTCGCCGTCGCGGGCATGATCGCGCTGCCGATGTGCCGCCGCGACATCGGCGACTATCTTGGTCTCACGCTGGAGACCGTGTCGCGGGCGCTCTCGCAGCTTCACGCCCAGGGCATTCTCGGGTTCTCTGGCGCTCGCCAGATTGTGCTGCGCAACCGCCAGCGCCTGCACAATATGGACGCGTGATGCCGGCCAGTGAGAGGCCATCGTCGCAGATGCCAGATATCAAGCCGCCGTTCGCTGGCTGCGGCGCATAGCCCACGTAAGTCTGAGCAAGAGGACGATCGAGACATTCCCCTTTCCGCCCTCGATCTGGGCAATGTAGCGCTCCGAAATGCCGGACTTGCGGGCAAGCTCGCGGCGCGACATGCTGCAATGGATGCGCGAGCTGCGCACACGCTCACCGAGTTCGACTAGGAATTGGCTCTCGGAGTACGGGGGCATAGCATTCCCGCCCGGCAACGCCTCACCTGCGAACTCGACAACTTTTTCCAGCATTGATTTATCCCCTATCTTTTTCGAACCAAAGACTATAGCTAGTCTTCGGCTACATTCATTGACGCGGATCAAATAGATCTTACTCGCTGAGCCGACGCGGTGACGGGTGCGATGCGGCCAGCGCGGCCGGCGTCCCGCCAACCAATCTTGCCTTCCGGCTCGTTATCGAAACGCCGCGGTCGATTGTCGCGAACACCTTCAAGAACGTGGCCAAGCTGCTGTGGCGGACATGAGGTCCTTTCCGAGGGCATTGAGCCAGAGCAATGTCGTTCCTTCCGAGCGCTGGTACTATCCGCAAGACGGAGGAGAAACTTGAGATGAGATCGGACTTGGCGAAATCTTACGGGCAGGACAGGCTGCCCCGGTACACCAGCTATCCCACGGCCCCGCACTTTTCCCCCGCGATCGGCGAAGCCGACTATCGGAAATGGCTCAAGTCGCTACCGGCCCGACAGTCCGCATCGATCTACATGCACGTACCCTTCTGCCGGTCCATGTGCTGGTACTGCGGCTGCCACACCTCCATTACCAAGAAAGACGATCCCATCGCGATCTACACCTCCGGCCTACGCACCGAAGCGCACATCGTGGCTGAGACGATCGGCCAGCGACTTCCGGTCTCGCACATCCACTTCGGCGGCGGCACGCCCACGATCATGGCGCCGGAGACCTTCGCCGACCTCGTCGGCGCGCTGCGCTACTCGTACTTCGTGCTGCCGGACGCCGAGGTTGCCGTGGAGATTGATCCGCGCACCCTGACCGAACCGATGGCGGAAGCCTTGGCCTTCAGCGGCGTCACCCGCGCGAGCTTGGGCGTGCAGAGCTACGATTCGGACGTCCAGATAGCCATCAATCGCCTGCAGAGCTTCGAGCAGACCGCCCAGTGCGTCGAACGACTACGACGGTCTGGCATCGGCAGGATCAATTTCGACTTGCTGTACGGCCTACCGCTGCAGACCGTCGACTCCTGCCTGGGCACTGTCGCCAAGTGCATTGAGCTGCGCCCGGACCGGTTCTCCGTCTTCGGCTACGCCCACGTCCCATCCTTCAAGAAGCATCAGCGCAAGATCGACGAAAGTACGCTTCCTGACAGCCTCGATCGTCATCTGCAGGCGGAGACCATCGCCGAGGCGCTGGTCGATGCCGGCTACGTCCGGATCGGCTTCGATCACTTCGCTTTGCCCGACGACGACCTCGCCGTCGCGAAACGGGAAGGCCGACTGCGGCGGAACTTTCAGGGCTACACGGACGACGCCGCTGAAGCTCTCATCGGCCTCGGCTCGAGTTCGATCAGTCGCCTGCCGCAGGGATTTGTGCAGAACGTCGTGGCCACCAAGGACTATCTCGCGCATATCGCCGATGAACGTCTCGCGACCGTGAAGGGCTATGCATTCACCGAGGAAGACCGTTTCCGAGCCGACATCATCGAGCGCGTCATGTGCGACATGGCCGTCGATCTACCTCAAGTGTCCCATCGTCACGGTCGGGATCCACGATCGGCGATCGTCGATCGATCGCGGATCGACAGTCTCGTTGCCGATGGGGTGGTGACGATGATCGGCGACAGGTTAGCCGTCAGCGGCGGGGCAGAGTTCCTGGTTCGGAGCGTCGCGTCAGCTTTCGACGCGCATCTTGCACGCTCCCAGGCCACTCACAGCCGCGCCGTCTGAAGCCTCATCGGACTGCGAGCGCTCGCGGATCGTGTGCGAGCCTGCCGGGCTCTCGCTCAGACTTTTGTGCGAGTAGCAATATTTGCGCTGGTTTGTCGGTCCGCCCATGCCAGAGCCCCGGCGGATCCGACAAAGACAGCCTCGACGGCGACGGCCACCAGTATTGCGTCAATCGGCATCACGCTCCTCCCAAGGTCGTTTGCGTCATTTTTTACGGGGCCGCGCGCGCCGTGATTGATCGGGATCAAAAATCGGAACAGCTGCGGGAAGCCTCAAGCGGCGGCCAGGGCTTTGGCGCGTGCAGGATCGAGCAGGCTGATGCCCCCCTGGATGATCTCGATGACACCGAGCCGCTCCAGCCTGGTGAAGGTGCGGCTGACGGTCTCGATCGTCAGTCCGAGATAGTCGGCGATGTCCTGCCTGTTCATCGGCAGCGGAACCGTATCCGACGATCCCCTGAGCGAGACCAACCGCGCGCGCCAATTGAGAAGGAAGGTTGCGACCTTCTCCTCAGCCGAACGGCGGCCAAGCAGGACCAAGTGGTCGCGCGCCTGGCTCAGTTCGCGAATCGCAAGCTCGTTGATTTGGCGCAGCAGATGCGGCCGGTCCTCTACGAAGCGGCCGAACGCCGTCTTGGCGAACTGGCACACGGTGACCGCGCCGATGGCATCGGCGGAAAAATTGTGGCGTCCCGCAATGTTCATCCCCAGGAAATCACCGGGCAATGCAAAGTCGACGATCTGCCGCCTGCCATCGGGCAGGAGCTTGTACAGCCGCATCACGCCCTCGAGGAGGTTGTAGAACGAGGTCGTGATGTCCTCCTCGGAGAAGACCGTTTCTCCTGCGGCAAAACTCACGCGGCGGCCCAGACGCTCGAACTCCTTCAGCTCGGCGCGATCGAGTGATGAACAGACTGCCGTGGCGCGCACTGCACAGTCGCTGCAAAAATGCCCGTCCGGTTCAATCATGACCAAGGAAGCCTTCGTTCACCGCTCCAAGCACCAGCCGGCCATCGCATCGAACCCGGGTCCACCGCGCGATGCATTTTACTTCACCGTGGCAAAGGCAGTTGATACAGATCAATTCGGCGGACGCTGCCGCTTTCTAAAGACGCTCTCGCCCCGATGAGATCGGGACGAATCGTCGTCAGGCTTCACGCTCTAGGCCGATCCGACCGTCCAGCCGATCAGCTCCTTTGCGATGCGGGCGAAGGCGGCGTCGAAAGCGGACACTGCCGCGGCCGGCTCGACCTTGTCGAGTTTTTCGCTCGTCTCCACGATGCGCGAGGCGACCACCTTGCCGTTCTTGTCGACGATCCTCGCGGACAGCCCGATCTCGACCTGCGGCTCTCCCTCCGTCTCAATCCGAAACCGCCTGACGTCGATCAGGAGCTGATAGTCGGCCTGGCCCAGATCTGTCGTGCGCAACGGCGCGTGCGCGATGTCGTAGTTCTCGAAGCTGTCGATCAGGCGCGCCTGCACCAGCTTTGGAATGCTGTCCGCCCAAAGGAACTCGGCAAAGCCAGGGGTGTCGCGAACCGGCGAGAACAGCATGCGCTGGGTCTGGAGCATTGCGACGGCGGTCGGCTCGGGAATCGCCAAGGAGACCGCCAGCGTCTTGCCGGCCGGCCCAAGATCCTGCGGCGCGCGCAGATCGCAGGTTATCTTCTGGGCTGGCTGGCCACCGCCGGTCATCTTCTCGAGGCCGGCCAGGATGCCGTCAAGCTTGCCGGCGTTGCGCGCAAGTCCATCCGAGAACGTCTTGAAATTGGCGATCGTATCCTTCAGCGGATCTGAATGTCCTCCAGCACGCTATTGACCCGCCGCAATGCGTCGCGCGCCGCCTGCGTCATGCTCTGGCCTGCGCTCGCCTCGGCAAGCAAGGTCGGGGGTTCGCCCGACTTCGCGACGATCGTGCCGCCTTCCAGCGTTACCACCGGCACGCAAGCCCTGGAATTCGAGCCCGACCCTGGTATCCGCACGCACCGGCGTCGTCGATGCGACCGCAATCGTTGCATTGACGATGCGCGGATTGTCCGGTGCGAGCCCGAGCGCGGTCACCTCGCCGACACGAATGCCATTGAACAGTACGCCGCCGCCGACCAGGAGACCGGGCACCGGCCCCTGGAACTGGACGTGGTAGGCCGTTCGCGGCCCGATGCCGCCGGCGTTGTTGAGCCAGTAGACGAAGCCGAACACCGCAAGGATTGCCGTCAGCACGAAGGCACCGATCAGCACATAGGGAGCGCGCGTTTCCATGTCTCATCTCATATGAGGTTGCAGCATCTGCGAGCGCTTGCCGTGGAAATAGGCGCGCACCCAGGGATGCTCGGATTGAAGCAGCTCGCGCATCGGACCGATCGCCCCGATCCCGCCGTCGGCCAGCGCCGCGACTCGGTCGCAGACCGTCGTCAGGCTCGCCAGATCGTGGGTCACCATAAATACGGTGAGGCCGAGAGTCGTCTGCAGGGTCTTGATGAGAGCGTCGAAATCACCGGCGGCGATCGGATCGAGGCCGGAGGTCGGCTCGTCCAGAAACAGGATCGGCAGATCGAGCGCAAGCGCGCGCGCCAGCGCCACGCGCTTGGTCATGCCTCCGGACTCTGACGGATTTGTCGGCATCCTCGGCCCGCAGCCCGACCGAGCTTGGCAATCGCCATCTCGTCCATCAGCTCTGGCGACAAAGCCAAGTTCTCGCGCAGCGGAAACTGGACATTCTGCCGCACCGTCAACGAGGAGAACAGCGCGCCCCGCTGAAACGGGATGCCCCATTGCCCCGCGATAGTTTGCGTCCCGCCGTCATGTATGCCGCCGACTGGCCGCTCCATCACCTCGATGGTGCCGCTCTGGCGCGGAACGAGGCCGATGATGGTCCGCATCAGGACCGATTTGCCGCCTCCGGACGCGCCGACGAGGCCGAGAATTTCGCCCCGGAGGACATCCAGCGACAGATGATCGAGCACGGTGTGACGGCCAAAGCCGACCACCAACTCACGAACGCGGATCGCAAACTGCTGTGTCTCGGGCATCATCACATCTCGATCGAGGCGAAGAAAATCGCGAACAGGCCGTCGAGCACGATCACCAGGAAGATCGACTTGACCACCGATGTCGTCGTCTGCCTGCCGAGCGACTCCGCACTGCCTTTCACGCGCAATCCCTCGCTACAGGCAACGATCCCGATCACCAGCGCCATGAATGGAGCCTTCAGGATGCCGACCTCGAAGTGAGTGACCGAGATGGCCTCATGCAGCCGCGCGATGTAGATCGCCGGTCCCATGTCGCCGTAGAACTGCGCGACCAGGCCGCCGCCATAGAGCGGGGCGATGGATCCGATGAAGCCGAGAATCGGAAGCGCGATGACCAGGGCAGCCACCCGCGGCAGGATCAAGACGTCGACCGGATCGAGGCCCATGGTCGCGAGCGCGTCGATCTCCTCGCGCATCTTCATCGAGCCGAGCTCGGCGGTATAGGCGCTGCCCGAACGGCCGGCGACCATGATCGCGACGATGAGCACGCCGAGCTCGGCGCAGCACCAGAATGCCGACCATGTCAACGGTGTAGGATTCCGCGCCGAACCTGCGGAAATGGAAGAAGCCCTGCTGCGCGATGATCGCGCCGATCAGAAAGGTGATCAGCATGACGATGGGGATTGCCTGCCACCCGATCCTATAAAGCTGATAGATCAGCGAGGTCAGCCGCAGTGACCGGGGCCGCCGCAGCACGCCGATCAGGGACATGAAGAGCGCACCGAGCATTCCGAGGAAGACGGTCACATCCTCCCGGGCCTCGACCGTGGACTTGCCGAGATCGTGCAGTCTGCCCACAACCGGATTGGGCGCCGGTGCCGGCCGTGGCGTGTGCCGGTTGACCTGGCGAACCTCGTCTATCAGACCGCTGAAATGATCGGCCACTCCGACAAACTCGGAGGACCGACCCGACGATGCACCCCCGCGCGACAGTCTCTCCAGAAGCCAGGCGCCGAGCGTGTCGAGGTCGCTGATGCCGGCCATGTCGAGCCTGACGAGCTTCGAGCGATCGACATCTGCCCTGACCGCTCGCGACAGCGCTTCGAGCTTACCCACATTGGCGGCGTTCCAAGGCCCTTCCGGCCGCAATTCGAGCGCTTCGCCGGAGGGCGTTGCCAGCAGCAGAGGTTCCGAATTCACGCCTAAATCCTCATGGGACCGACCCCGATAGCTTCGAGGTTAGGTCGTCATGGAGGGACCCGATTGACCTACCTCAAAGAGCAGCCGGGACGCGGGCTCACCTCCTTGACGCAAATCAACGACCCTCATGCGCGCTCGCATAGGTTTGTTCGATGCAAAGGAGACCGCCAATGTTCGACACCGGCAACATGAGCAATGAGCTGAACGCGATGAAGGTCGATGTCGCGCGCCTTTTGAGCATGGCCGGTCAGCAGATGTTCGACACGTCCCGGGAGCGCACCGCCGCCTTGGCCGACCAGATCAAGGCTGCGCTGGCGGAGCTCGGCGAGACCGTCAGCGAAGAGCGGGAGCAGCTTCAGGGTCTCATGACGGAGCGCTCCGTAGCATCACTGGCCTCGGCCTTCGCGCTGGGGGTGGTCGTCGGCTTCATGCTGAGGAGACACTAGGTGAATACGGAAAACGTCATCAAACACCTGCGCGCGCTCTGGCGCACCGACAGGATCACGCCGATATCCGTCTGCGCCATCTGCTGGTCGGGCTGGGCTTGCGGGCCTTCGCGGTGCTGATCGCCGCCTTCGGTCTGTTGATGCTCGAGCTGTCCGCCTATTTCGCCCTGATCCAGATCTGGAGCGCGATTGTCGCGGCAGCCATTCTCGGCGCGCTCAATTTCACCATTGCCGCGGTCCTGTTCATCATCGCGGGCAGGCCGCCCTCGGGCCGCGAAATCGAGCTCGCAAGCGAAATCCATGGCGCCTCGGTCGAAGCCCTGCAACTGGAAGCTCGGGCGCTCCAGGCCCAGGTGAGCGGAGCGGTGCACCATCCCCTAACGGGACTCGTGCCGGTCCTGGTCCCCCTGATTGCCATCATCGTCAAGAGCCTGAAGAAGCCGGCTACGGAGCCTGCGCCGCATGCTGCTGTGGCATCAAACGAAACGCCCGCCTAAGCCCGGAGGGTCGGCGACCCGCCAACCGCAACGATCCTGTTCAGAGCTTCAGCCTAACGTCGCAGATGTCCGGCTCGGCCGGATCCGGCTTCACGTCGAAGCCGAGCTGGCGGCACATGTCCAACATCACGGTGTTCTCCTGGAGCACGTCGCAAGATATGGCCTTCAGCCCCTCCGACCGCGCATATTCGATGATGAGCTGCATCAGGACCCATCCGAGCCCCCTGCCCTTGAGGTCGGACCGTAGCAGGATGGCGTATTCGCCGCTCTCGTAGATCGAGTCGGAGTGAATCCGGACCACGCCCACCATCTCATGGGTGGCCTCGTCTAGTGCGATGAACGCCATCGCGCGCGCATAGTCGAGCTGGGTCAGACGCGCGATGAATTCGTGCGTGAACTCCTTCATCGGCGCGAAGAAGCGCAGACGGAGATCGTGCGAGGTGACGTGGCGCAGGAACTCATGGATGGTCGGCTCGTCTTCGGGACGAAGCGGCCGCACGAAGATGCGCCAGCCGTCCTTGAGCTGCAAATGTCGCTCCCATTGCGAGGGATAGGCGCGAACGGCGAAATTGGCGAGGCCAGGACCGACAAACAGGCGCTGAGGCGATCCCACCGCGACGCGGGCGTCGACCGCCGTCACGCCGGTTTCGTCCGCGAGCAGCGGGTTGATATCGAATTCGCGGATCTCCGGGATATCGGCGGCCATCTGCGCCAGCTTGACCAGCACCGTGGCGACGGCGTCCTGCTTGACGGCCGGCACGTCCGGGTAGGCGCGCAGCAGGCGCGAGACCCGCGTGCGCTCGATCAGGTCGCGGGCGAGCTGAAGGTCGAGCGGAGGCAGCGCGAGCGCCTTGTCGTTGATGATCTCCACAGCAGTGCCGCCGCGGCCAAAGACGACGACGGTGCCGAAGATCGGATCGTCGGCAAGACCGAGGATCAGCTCGCGCGCCTTCGCCTTGACGACCATGGCCTGCACGATGACACCGGCGATGCGGGCTTCGGGGCGCAACTTCCTCGCCCGGGCAAGAATATTGGCCGCCGCCGCGCGCACCGCCTCGGGCGTGGTCAGGTTGAGAACGACGCCGCCGACGTCCGATTTGTGCACGATGTCCCGCGACATGATCTTGAGCACCACGGTCGAGCCTTGCGCGAACATCTCGTTGGCGCAACTCACGGCCTCTTCGACATTGGCGGCCGCATAGGTTGGCACCATCGCGATGTCGTAGGCCTCGAGCAGATGCTTGATTTCGACCGGCTCGAGCCATTTGCGACCGTCGGCGATGGCGCCTGTCACGATCGTCCTGGCTGCTTCGACATCGGGGACGAAAGTGTCGGGCATCGCCGGAGGCACCTGGCTCAGCTCCTCGATGACCTCGCGGTGCCGGACCAGATGCATGAAGCCCCGGACCGCGTCGTCCTCGGTCGGATAGTTCGGAATGCCGGCACCGCTCAGCGTTTCGATGATCCTCTGATCGGCACCGACCCAGGCGGCAAGCACCGGCTTTGCCCAGCTGCGATGCTGCTCGCGATAGGTCTTGACCCGCGCGGTGACGGTCTCGGCGATGTCGACCGCAGAGGCGATTGCGGTCTGCACGTTGAGCACCAGGATTGCATCGTTGCCGGGGTCGGCGAGCAAGACCTCCAGCGCCGCAGCATAGCGCCCGGCATCCGCATCGCCGACGATATTGACCGGATTGGCGCCAGACCAGGTCGACGGCAACACCGCAGCGAGCTTGCTCCGCGTCTCGTCCGTCATCGGCGCGGGGATGCCGCCAAGCTCGACCAGCCGGTCGATGGCGAGGACGCCGATGCCGCCGCCATTGGTCAGGATGGCGAGGCGCTTTCCCGCCGGCGACTCGACCCTGCCGAGCGTCTCGGCGCAATCGAACAGCTCGCGCAGATCCGCGACCCTTAGCACGCCGGCGCGGCGGAACGCCGCGTCATAGACCGCATCCGAGCCCGCCAGCGCGCCCGTATGTGTCGCCGCCGCTTTGGCGCCCTGCGCCATGCGGCCGGACTTCACTACAACGACGGGCTTGACGCGCGCAGCCGCGCGCCGCCGACATGAACTTGCGCGCATCCTTGATGGCCTCGATGTACAGCAGGATCGCCCGCGTCTTGTGGTCCAGCGCGAAATGATCAAGCAGGTCGGCAATGTCGACATCGATCTGGTCGCCGATTGACACGATACCGGAAGAGCCGACGCCGCGCTGCGCGGCCCAATCGACCATGCCGGCCGCAATCGCGCCTGACTGCGAGATCAGCGCGAGGTTCCCGCGCCCGGCATATGCGCGGCGAAGCTGGCATTGAGCTTCGCGCCCGGCATCATGATCCCGAGGCAGTTGGGCCCGACCAGCCGCATGCCGTATTCTCGCGCGGCGCGAGCGTCGCCTCGTGCAGAGATCCCGGTCCATGGCCGAGCCCGGCCGATACGATAAGGGCTCCGGCCGAACCGAGGCGCCCGGCCTGGTCGATGATCGCGGGAACCTCGCCGGCGGGCGCGGTGATCACGACCAGCTCGGGAACAATGGCAACTTGTCGAGCCTGTTCACGGCAGCGATGCCGCCGATCTCGGCGTAGCGCGGGTTGACCAGTGCGAACTGACGTTTGAACCCTGCGTTGGCGATGTTCTCCAGAACGGCACGCCGGACGCGCGCCCAGCGCTCCCTCCGACAAGCGCGACCGATCTGGGCGAGAGCAGATTTTTCAGGCGGTAGGTCGACATGGCTGCAATCGTCCGATCGGGCGGGTATCCGACAGCTACTCGGATCTATGACGGAACCGGCTAGTGCGAGATCATAACCCAGCACGGTGGCTGGCCGATGACCGTTTTGGTCACGCCGCCCCAGAGCATCGATCTCATGGGCCTGCGCCCAGGTTCCGATCACCTTGCCTGTCGAGCTCCCGCTGCCGTTCACCATCTCGAAGGAGGCGCGGACGCCATGCTCCTTGAGGTGGTCGATGAGATCCGCGCCGGAACGCTGGATGGTCTCGGTGTTGCCGTCCGTCACCGTGAGGACGCGAACGGAGGCGGCGTCCCTAAGGAACGGCAGTGCATCCGACCGCACGGGCCGCGCGCGCGGAATTGTCCCAGGCAATCACGATGTTCTCGAAATTGGCGCGCAGTTCAGCCGCGCGGTGTTCCGGGCAAAGCAGCAGAGGTCGGCCGGATTCGAACAGCAGCGTCTCGATGACGCGCTCGGTGCAACTGTCATGCGGCCGCACCGTCACCAACGTAAGGTCGTTGAAACGCGCGTGTTCGGCCAGCGTTGATGCAATCTGCTCCACCGGCATCTTGCCGGATCGCCGCTCGGCTCGAACGTTCTTGCGCGAGGCCGCATCGTTGAGCGCATTCAGCAGCCGTTGCATATCACTGGTCTCGGCCGGCTTGGCGGCAGCAGGACCGTCCGGCGACACCACTTTCGGTCGCACGAGGACCTGATCCTCAAGCGCGAGCGCCGTGACCCTGGCGCCGAGACCGGCGGCGAGCGCCACACATTTCTCGATCGCGGCAAGCGTCGGCTCGTACGATTCGCCAATGAGTGGCAGAAGGACATCCTTGATGGGCATCAGAGTTCTCCTTGGCAGCCAGACTAGGCGATCCCGCGATGGGGGCGCTTGATCCGCATCAACAGCCTGCGGGTTTGGATCATGCTCTAGGTACGAACGTAGTTTCCCGGAACGTCAGGCAAACCGGTTGCGTTGCCTAACCCGATCCGCGGCGGCTCGCATGGCTCGCCAGAACGCGCCGCAAGCCAGTTGGTCCATTCGGGCCACCACGATCTCTCATAACGCGGGGCCAGCTTCAGCCATTCGTCACGGCCGACATAGGGGGCGTCCGCAGGCTTGGTCACTACCTGATAACTGTGTCCCGCCTCGTCCGGGGGCGCGACGACGCCGGCATTGTGACCGCCGCTGGTCAGCAGGTAAGTGACGTCGGCATCGACGGCGAATTCTGCGGGGAAAGATCGAGGATATAGTACTTCATGATCCAGGCCGGCACGATCAGGATCGGCTCAGGTCGAACCTTGTCGGTTGTCGGAAGATACTGGATGAGCTCGATCAGATCGTTGCGATAGACGACCTTGCCGGGCGAAGCCGCAACCGTCTCGCCGACGATGAAGCCGCCGTCGTCGGGTTGCTTTCCGGGCGAGCGCATCAGATCGTTGCACCACAACCGAAGACGAAATTCTCGCCGCCGCTCTTAAACGCCTTCTCTAGGACTTCGGGATTGGTCGCTGCGAAATTCGACGGGGCCAGTATGTCGAGCATCTGGCGCACCGAGAACTCGACGATCGCCTCGTTCGCCGGCGCGACGCCACGCACGCCCGTCGTCGCGTCGTGCCACCATTGCTCACCGAGCAGGAACGCCTACGCCAGCAGGTTGAACAGCGGCGTTTCCCATTGCGGCTCCGAGAAACGGCGATCGCCCGCCTGCGGCTGAATCACCGACCAAGGCTTTCGGCCCGGCGATACCGCATGCACCACGGCATCGAGGAGCCGGCCGGTATCCCGAACGACGTTGCGGACAATCTCGGTCTGGCGCTGTGGCGCAGCCGCAAGATGCGTAGCCCAATCCAGATAAGCGAGCGACAGCGCAAGCGGCGACAACCCTCCCGTCAGTCGCGCGAGCATCGCGTGAATTGCGCGGTCGATGGGATATGGATCCGGCGCGGGCCGATCGCAGCCGCCCGTGGCTCGGGCTGAACGTGTTCGCGAGTCGTCGCCGGGACGATGCTCACGGCTGGATCGGGGGAGCCTGCCGGGGCTATCTCTTGGTCGGTCCGCTGGAAAGTCTGCACGACGTTCATGGCTGAATGGTCCCGGGCATGTCGATGTCCATAATGGGATATGATCATTCCCTCCGGGCGCTGCGTTGAGCTGCATCAACTGCGCGCCCGGTCACGATTGCCTGGCCGGTATCGACGGCCCCGCCGGGTTGACCTGGGTCAAATCGGCCTTTCGCGCCTGGATTACACTTCCGCCTTCGAATTCGCGAAACTTGCGGAGCATGCCATGCGCGCCCACCAGATCATGACCCGGTCCGTCATTTCGGTCACGCCCGACACCAGCATCGTCGAGGCGGCCAACATCATGCTGAAACGGCACGTCAGCGGCCTCACGTTGGTCGACGCTGCCGGCAAGCTCGTCGGCATCGTGTCGGCGGGGGACTTCCTCCGCCGCAGCGAAATCGGGACCGGGCGCATACGGCGCGGCTTCCTGCGGTTTATTCTCGGCCCCGGCAGATCGGCCAGTGACTTCGTCCAGGAGCATGGCCGCAAGATCTCGGAGGTGATGACCAAGCAACCCACCACCATCACCGAGGACACCGCGCTCGCGGAGATCGTCGATCTGATGGAGCGGAACAACATCAAGCGCCTGCCGGTCGTCCGCGGCGACAAGCTCGTCGGCATCGTCTCGCGCGCCAATCTGCTGCAAGCCGTAGCAAGCCTCGCCCGCCAGGTCCCGGATCCGCTGGGTCGACACCATGTCGGGAATCTATCTGAACTCGCCGGAGGACGACGATCTTGCCAAAGCGAGCTAAAAGACAAGCTGATCAGCGCGGAATGACGGCGGCGGCCTTCCTGGCCTAGTGACAAACAGCTCGGCGAGCCCTTCGATGATCGAATAGCCTAGCGCGGACAACGCTTTGGCCGCTGCCGAGTTCTGGCAAACACCAAGAGATATCCTCTGCTGTGCGCTCGGCTCCGGTCCGAACGGACTATCGCAGGTCGAAGCGGACCGGCGCTTGGCGATCTTCGGAGCAAACCACGCTGATGCCTCTCAAAGCCGATCGTTCCTGCGCAAGCTGGGGCAACGCGTTTGGAATCCCTTGATTGCGATGCTCCTGGCGGCCGCCCTCGTATCCGGATTAAGCGGCGACGTTGGCAGTTTCGTGATTATCGCAACGGTGCTGTCTCTGTCCATCACGCTGGACATCGTTCAGGAACATCGCGCAGAGCTGACGGCCGAAGCGTTGCGCGAATCGGTGGCCATTCGGGCCGACGCCGTCCGGGATGGCAGGGATATTACGGTACCGGTGACGGCGCTCGTTCCCGGAGACATCGTGAAGCTCCGTGTCGGCAACCTCATACCCGCCGATGGCATCGTCCTTGATGCCCAGGAATTGCAGGTCAATGAGGCCTTGATGACGGGTGAGCCGTTTCCTGCTTTCAAGACCGACGCCCCCTGCTGCTCCGCGGCATTGCCGGCCGAGGCGACGAATGCCCTGTTCGCCGGAACCAGTACCGTCGGCGGAAGCGGCAGGATGTTGGTGGTAAAAACTGGGGGCCGGACCCGGTTTGGCGCGATCGCTGCTGCACTGGCGGCCAATGCTCCGCCAAGGGCTCTCGAACAGGGTGTGCACAAGCTTGGACTCCTGATCCTTCGGCTTTCGCTCTTTCTGACCCTCTTTGTCTTGTTGGCTCATCTCGTCGCGCCACGCGCCGCACTGGAATCCTTCCTGTTCGCGGTCGCACTCGCCGTCGGCCTGACGCCTGAGCTGCTGCCCATGGTGATGACGGTGACGCTGGCCCGCGGCGCGTTGCGCATGGCTGACCGAAAAGTTATCGTTAAGCGATTGTCCGCAATCGATGATCTGGGGGCCATGGACACGCTTTGCGTGGACAAGACCGGCACACTGACCGAAGCTAAAATCACGCTCGAAGCACATATCGATCCTAAGGGGCGACCTAGCGATCGCGTCTTGAGCCTCGCGCACCTTAACAGCACCTTCCAGTCTGGCGTCAGAAGTCCCCTCGACGATGCGATACTCTCCGCGCGGAACGGCACCGTAGGCGGCTGGGTTCGACTCTCGGAAGTGCCGTTCGACTTCGAGGGGAGGTGCTTGTCGGTGCTGGTGTCACGAGGCGACGAACACATCTTGATCGCAAAAGGGGGCTCCGGAAGCCATCCTGGCGCCAAAAGCCCGTGATTAGAGATCAATGGCTTGCAACCGGCAATCCAACCGCAAGCCGTGTCGCGGTTGGCGGATCGATACAATCGGCGGTTCAAGTCACTGGGCCCCCCCCCCCCGGAGGCGCTACCGCCTTTCCCCACACCAGCCGAACTTACGATACCTCATGCAATCTTACGCGTGAGCTAATATGTGAGGCATGCAACACGCCGAACTGTATAGTCGGGAGGCCTAGTTTGAAGATCGGCGAGCCTCAGTATCAAGCTAGAAGCCAATTCGCGAAAGGTCAAAGCGTAGCGCGTGTTAGCCGCCGTCAAAAAGAGTCATATTCACGGCTGCTCACTGTCTATTTGGAAAGGACCGGGTGTCTGGCGCCTTGACCGAGGTCGTCCACGAAGGAAAAGGTCACACCTGAATGTTCTCGCCGATCCAGTACGGTGTCCAGATGATCGGCTTAGCCCCGCTAGGGCGGCGTCGCTCATGCTCGTTCAATCCGCTTATCGGGCGACAGCGTTGAGTCGGACCCGGACCGCGGCAGCGCGCGTCCGGCGCCGCCTCCTGCGCGTTCAGGCCAGCGAACCATGCCCTGCCCCCGCGGAGTTGCTGCGGTACCTGCTGGGTGAGGTCTGGTAGTACTCCGCGCAGATCGCCGCCATAGCCTCGATCAACGATTGCCAGGGCGCCGGGAAGCGTTCTTCCGCCATCACCCGGTGCAGCATGCGCGTATAGCCGGCCAGCTCGTCCTCGAGGAACTTCACCACCGGCATACCTGGATAGCGGTGCAGCAGCAGGACCACTGCGTTGTCGGCCTCGTCGGCCGAACTGTCCTTGTCGCATCCATGCAGATCGTTCTGCAGGCGCCCTATCGCGGAGATGAGCCGCAGGACGTGACGAAACGCCGGGCGCGCGCGCAAAGTTGCCATATCCAGCCCCCACAGCAACGACAGGCAACAGAGCACGTTCGCGTAGGCGATCGAAACGGTGCCGTTGTGCAGGTACTCGGCGTAGGAGCGGCGTTCCGCCTGTGCGTGCCCGGCGCGCAGCGCCGCGCAGTAGCACTGGGTGTCCTCTAGAAGCCGAGCATAGTCGCGACGATCGTAGGCGAGCGCGGCCAGCGAAGCACGCTGCACAGCGCAGCCCTCGAATCCGGGAAGCGCGCACGGCTCGCCCTGCGCCACCGACTGCTCCACCGCGACGAGCTGCTCAGGCGCGATCAGGCCAAGGTCATTGCAGTCGTCGAGCCAGAACAGCAGCGCCAATTCGCGATAGAACGCCACAATCAGCATTTCGTCCTGCGGATGACGACCGGTGCGGGCGCTGACGTCGCGCAGGCCCTGGTCGATGCTCTGCAGGATGTACCGGCCGCCCCTCACCGCTTCCGCGGCATGCTCGTCAGCGAACCCGGTCAAGGACCGTCCCCACTCCAACACGTGTTGCAGCGCGCGTTCGGTCTGGATCATTGCGTCGCTCCTGCTCCTTCGCCCAGTACACGCCGCCCCCAACGAAACGCCAGCCACAACCCGGCGAGTTCAGCCACCCGCACGACCCGAGTGGGGCAATACAGTTCCTTGCCGATCCACAGAGGGGTGTGCGGCAATGCATGCACAGCATGGTGGACGAGCATCCACTCCAGCGCGCGCGCCACTCCCTGCGCGATGCGTCGGCGCTCTGTCGCCTCTTGGTTCCGGTCCATCACGCGCAAAGCAAACAGCGCATAGGCGGTTTCTTCAAACGTGGACGTGCGACCAGTGCCCCAGCCACCGTCGTGATGCTGCGCCTGCAGCAGCGCCGCTAGCGCGCGCTCGTCCCGCCACTGGGGCTTGCCTTGCGCCAGCGCAGCGATAGCATGCGCGGTGGGATACAGCCACGAAACGTGCCATTTTTCGTTGTCCCATAGCCCGCGCGGACTACGATTGGCCTCAACGTACGCGCAGGTGGTCGCGGAGGGCTTGCCCAACAGTCGCAGCGCATGCAGGGCATGGATGTTGGTTGATACTGAGGCGTTGCGTTCGCCGGGAAAGGTCACGAAAAGCTCGCGCCTTTCGAAACGGCGCAACGCATCCACAGCCGGGGCGCGGCCCGCAAGCTGCAGGACGCACAATGCAACGGCGGTGTCGTCCGCATCAGGCGCGAAGTGCAAGGCCGGCCCCAGACCGCGCACGCTCAGACGGGCTTCGAGCTGCGCGATGATCACGCGGACCGCCTCAGCGAGCGCGGGATGCGCCAACAGCCCCGCGAGATGCAGTGTGTACAGGGACCAGCATGGTTCGAACACATTGATCGGCCAGACGTTTGGGACGACACCTTCGATGCCGCAGCGCGTCGCCCGCGACGCCGTCTGCAGATACGCATCGGCGCGCGCGACCTCCGGCGTGCTCCCCTGTATCACAGCGTACGCACGCCACGCGGCAGTAGCCGCCGGGCTGATGCCGACGCTGCCGTCGTCATCCGGACATGCGGTGGTCGGCGACGTCCCCCAGGCCTCCCAAGAGTGCAGCATCGGATGGCCGCTCGGCAACATCGGCCCCGCTCCTAGCTTGGCCAAGCGCGCTTGCCGCAAGGGCAATAGCGCTGGATGGCGCGGAAACCCTATGTCGCCCAGCAAGGATGCGGCCTCGCCGCAAAATTGCGGTAGGATCAGCTCCGCGCCGATCGGCGCGTCTTCCGGGACCGCATCCACGTAGGGATCGGGCTCGCGCTGGAGGAAACGGGTCGCAGCCCGGAGTGCGTCGGCAGCACCGAGTAGAGGATCAGCGCGCTGCAATGCCAGCAATGCCGCCCACGTGGGCGCATGCCGGAACAGCGGGAAGTCCGCGCTTCCCCATCCACCGTCGGGCTGCTGCTGCGCGATGAGCCACGCGTATGCTTCTTGCCGACCGGTGAGGATGCCGTAGAAGCGCAGCGCTTGCGCCGTGTCGTAGACGGACGGACCGACACTGCCGCCATCGCTCATTTCGCAAAGAAGGCGGCGCAATTCGGAAAGGATCTGCTCGGGCAGCGCGTTCACGAAGGAAGTTCCTTTTGCAGAAGTTAAAGAGAACCGGGATCCGGCAGTTGCCCCCGCATGTCGCCGCAGGCAGGTAGCTTAGGGGGCACCAGACGGCCGACCTGCTGCGGCTCGGCGACGCGCCCGATGCTCGCTACGGTCCGCCGCATAGGGCTGGGCACGGTGCGCCCCGCGGCCGGCGGCCGCTGCAATTGGCGCGGACTCGGACAAAGTGCAGCATGCAAGGCTGTCGCCGGCAGACGCAGCTGCACAGCCCTAGCTTAATGCGGAGGGGCGCGTTCAAGCGCATGGCGCGTGCTGGACGAGATACGCCTTGGCCCGCCGTAGGAGTTGCGCCAGCCGTTCTGCATGCAACCCTATCGGCGCGATTGCCTCCCCGGCATCGCGCAACAGATCCAGCGCGAACTGACGTGCTGCCTGCAGTCCCATGATCGACGCGCAGGTCGGCTTCTGTGCCGCCGCATCCTTGCCGGCGGTCTTGCCCAGTGTAGCCGTATCAGCTGTCACGTCGAGAATGTCGTCGATCACTTGCAAAGCCAGGCCGAAACGGGCGCTGTAGCGATCGAGCGCTCGGTATAGTGCAGCGTGCGAAGCATCCTCCGCGACAGCACATAGTGCGCCCATGCGAACGGACGCGCGCACGAGAGCTCCGCTCTTCATCCGGTGCATCGCCACAATCCTGCCCAAGTCGACGTGCTTTCCAACCAGCGACAGATCCATGGCCTGCCCGCCTGCGGCACCCTCGGCTGACACCGCCTGCCCCAGTTCGCGCACGAGCGCGACACGGTTGTCGCCCGGCGCATCCAGCCTCGCTAGTGTCAGAAAGGCGTGCGCCTGCAGCGCATCGCCGACGAGGATCGCAGTAGCTTCGCCGAACTTGACGTGCACGGTCGGAAGGCCGCGACGAAGCACGTCGTCGTCCATCGCGGGCAGATCGTCATGGACCAGGGTACACGCGTGCATCATCTCGATGGCGGCGCCGACCTCGTCGAGCATGTGCGCCGGTTTGCCGGCCAATGCGCCGGCTGCCAGACACAGCAAGGCGCGGGTGCGCTTCCCGCCATGCAAGGTGGCGTAGCGCATCGCCGCCATCAGCTCGGTCTCACCGTCATGTTCGGCGCAGAGAAGACGCGCCATCACCTGTTCGACCCGTTTTGCGCCTTCCTGCATCCAGATCTCGGACTGCAGCTCGCCGCGCGCCTGGGTGCCCAATCCGCCGAGCGCGGCGTGACGAGTGCTATCGTCCTGTGGCGTGTGACCGGTGCTCATGTTGTTCACGTCCTTGTCCTTCACAGGCGGGTCGCCGAGGTGTTGTCGGGATTGCATCATGCCGGCCGGGTGCGGCAATGCCGCGCAGCGCTGGTGCCGCTGCCTCGGCACAGGGCGTGCGATGCCACCTCATGAAAATCCGATGCGGATGTTCATGGACGGATGTGCGGTCGGGAAATAGCGCCGGCCTTTTTCGGCGTTGCTCAGCAATCGCGGCCGCGCCCCGCTCTCGTGCATGGTCAGCGCCAAGGCGATGCAGAACTGCACCAGTTCCAGCCATGCCAGGTGGTAGCCCATGCACACGTGTGGGCCGGTACCGAACTGCAGCATGTCCACCGGCCGAATGGGCTCCGTGCGTTCCAGCCACCGCGCCAGGCGAAACTGAGCGGGGGCCTCGTGCAGCAGCGCCGAGGTTGAGAAATGCAGCAGTGGGATGCATAGATCCGTGCCGCCGGGAATGCGCCGTTCGCCGACTCGCAATTCACGCAGTGCGCGACGCACCAGGAGCGGCGTCGCCGGATGCAAGCGCAGCGTCTCGCGGAACAGCGCCTCGGCGACGGGACACTGCGCCAAGTCCGCGTGCCGGGTCGGCACCGTGCCCACGCGATGCGCCTCCTCGACCAGAGCGTCCCACAGCCCAGGCTGCCGTGCCAGTTCGATCACGATCCAGGCCATCGTCGAGGCGGTGGTTTCGTGACCACCAAGCAGCAGCAAGCGGATATTTGCGACAAGGATCTCATCGGAGAGCGCACCGTCGCTGCGATCGAAGGCGCTCGCCAGGTCGTTGATCAACCCGGTGCGCGCGGCATGTTCGCGCGCGTCGCGAACGAACTCGCGCAACCGCGCATCGATCCAGTCGCGCGCGGCGCGGCCGCGCCGCAACGGCAGTCCGGGCAGATCGAGCGGAGGCGCGACGATCAAGTGCAGCAATTGCCGGTACTTGCGACGCCATTGCGGCAGGTCTTGCGTCGGGATTCCCATGAGGCTGAAGATGAGCCTGAGCGTCAGATTGCCCGTTTCGCGCAGGATGTTTACGTCGCCGCGGTCGCGCCACCTCTGCACCCACGCTCGGATGACTGGCGCGAACAGCTCGCCGATGTCGGCGTGGGTCAGCCCCGTGGGCAGAAACGCTGCTTGGATCGCACCGCGCGCCCGCCGGTGCGCGCCGCCGTCCTGGGTGACCAACGTTCCACCAAACAATTCGGGCGCGATATCTTCGATCAGCGCGGAGGACACGTCCTTGTGCCGGAGCAGCGCGATCGCATCTGAGTCCAGACAGGTCACCATATGTCCGGCGGGGCCAAAATTCAGCCAGAAGTGGCTGCCCAGCGTTCGTTCCGCGCGCCGCAGCAGGCGCGGCAGGTCGTAGACGACGGCGGGAAGATGCCCGACTAGGGGGAAAGCGCCGGGCATGACCGGGATGTCGTGCCACAGCCGATCTCGACGGTTCAGCGGGTTGAGCAGCATGTCATCAGCGACGCGGCGACTCAGCCGCTTCGGCGGTCTCGCGGGAAGTTCGCGCGGCGTTCCCCCCGTCGGCGTACGTCGGCACATGCGCCAGCATGCCGCCGTCGATGCAGACGACCTGGCCGGTGATGAAGGCAGCATCGTCTGAAAGCAGGAATGCCACCAGCGCGGCCACGTCCTCGGGGCGGCCGACTCGCGGCAGCAGCTGGTGCCGGCGCAGATGCCGTTGCGTGCACTCGTCAAGCTTGGCCACGAGACGCTCGGTCATGATGAGACCCGGCGCAACCGCGTTGCAGCGGATCTGCGCATGACCGTACTGGGTGGCGAGCGAAGCCGATACCATGTTCATCGCGGCCTTCGATGCGGCGTAGGACGTCAGCGCGGTGTCACCGCTGAGCCCCTGGCACGACGACATATTGACGATTGCGCCACCGCCGCGAGCGATCATCCCTCGTATGGCCTGCCGGCAGCAGAGCAATGTGCCGCGCAGATTGGTCGCCATAGTCTGGTCCCAGACCGCCAGGTCCAGGTCGAGGATCGCGCGGTCGCGCGGAGTTAGATGCATGGCGCTCGCGTTGTTCACCAGCAGGTCGACCCCACCGAAGTGCCGATCCGTCCTCTCGAACAGCGCTGCCACAGCCTGCGCCTCGGCGATGTCGATGGCCAGAGCCAGCGCCTGGCCCGCTTCGGCCGCGATTTGCGAGGTACACGCCGTGGCCGCCGAGCCATCGATGTCGGCAACCACCACTCTACCGCCCTCGCGCGCGATAGCGAGGGCGCATGCCTTACCGATACCAGCCCCGGCGCCGGTCACCACGGCCACCTTGCCTTCAAACCGTCTCATCGTGTCTTCCTGGATTGCGTTGGTCTCCTTCGTCATGCCGCTCGGCCTCGTCATCGCCAGCTTCGCTTTCGATGACCCGAATGGCGGCGACCGGGCACTGGTTGGCCGCGAGCCGCACGGCGGCGTGCAGCGCCTGCGGGACTGTCACCCCGCAAACCTCGGCCACGCCGTCCGGTGTGCGCTGGCGGAAGGTGCCCGGCAGCGTCAGAACGCATTGACCGGTGGTTCCGCACAGATCCTGGTCAACCACGACGCGCATCTCAGCCTCCGTATGTTTGCAGCCGCACCGGCAGAGCTCGGAACGTCCTGAGGAATGCAGAGGGCTCTCGGATCGGCTGCTCGGCCAACGCCAGCGTAGGGAAGCGCTCCTGGATCCGCGGCAGGCTTTCAGCCAACTGAACCCGGGCCAGTTGCGCACCAAGGCAGAAGTGGATGCCGTGGCCAAAGCTCAGCATGATCTTCCCGTCGGTCGACAGGCCGGGACTGGTGCCGTAGAACCGCGCGGGATCAAATCGGTCAGGATCGGCAAAGGCGTCCGGGTCGCGATTGCCCGACGCGATCAGCACTCGCACATCCGCATTCGCCGGGATCACCACGCCGCCTAATTCGATGTCGTGTTGGGCGATACGCGGAATGGAGCTGAACATGGCCGGGGCGTCGTAGCGTAGCACTTCTTCGACGAATGCCTTGACCCCCATGGCGTCTCGCTGCAGCCAGTGCTGCTGTTCGGGATACGCCAGCATCGCCAGGACCGCATGGTCGATCGTTGCAGCAGTTGTGGCGAAGCCGCCCAGCAGCATGCCCCACAACATGCTGATCAACTCGACATCCGATAGCGTGTCGACGTCATCGTCATGTGCGCCGACCAGCATCGACACGATGTCGTCGCAGGGAGCGGCGCGCTTGCGCTGTATGAGCCGCCCAAAGTAGGCCTTCACTCTGGCACTGGCCGCATCCGCGGCGGCGAGCTGGGGATCGCTGGCGTGCGGGCTCAGGCCCTCCAGAATGGCGCCGATCCCAGCGCCGAGGTTAAACATGTCGTTTTGGGGCATGCCAAACATTTCGGTGAAGACCAGCATGGGCAAGGCCAGCGCGAATTCCCGATGCAGGTCCACGGTCTTCCCGCGCTCCAGCGCTGGGGCCATGCTGTCCAGGCGTGCTGCGACAATGCGCGCTATGCTCGGCCGCAGGTTGTCGATCTGGAGCATGGTGAAATCGCGCGAGATCAGCCGGCGCAGACGCGTGTGGGTCGGTGGGTCCTTCATCGCTAGCGTGGAGGCCAGCAGATTAAGCGACAGGCTGGCCGCCGCATGCGGAAAATAGCGTACCAATTCTTCAAGCGCCGGTCCCCTAAACGCATCGCCCGTAGCCTTAAGCGCCCAGTAGACGTCGGCGTGGCGGCTCAACAGAAATCGGCCCGACGCCGCGCGATGCACTGGATCATGCTCGCGCAACCACCGCATGAACGGATATGGGTCGTGGATCCACGCCGGCGACGCCAGTTCGGCGAAGGCATCCCGGCATTCTTCTTTAACGTCCATCTTAGTTACCTGTTGGCTGGCTCATCTGACTCGTACGCGGCCGGCGCGTCGGCAAATCACGGAGACGATCCCATCCCCAGTGGCGTCCGCACATCACCAGAGCACTGGGAACTCCTCGAAGCCGCCAGTGATGATCTCCTTGCGTAGCTTCAGCTCTTCGGGCGGTACAGCCAGGCGCAGCGCGGGAAAGCGCTGGAAGATCGAACCGAAAACCGCCTTGAGTTCCAGCCTGGCCAACGCCCCGCCGATGCAGGAGTGCGGCCCGCAGGAGAACGCCAGGTGCGGCGCCTCATCGCGTCCGATGTCGAAGATTTCCGGGTCATCGAAATGGCGCGGATCGAACGACGTTGCTGGCAGGCCGACCAGTACCTTGCTCTCCGCGGGAATATGCACACCCGCGATGGTCACGTCGCTCCTCGGATAACGCATGATGCCGTCCCAGCCAGCGCCCGGGGGGTACATCCGCAGGATTTCCTCCACGGCGGTGTCCACCAAGGATGGATCGCCGATCAGGCGTTCGCGCTGTCGCGGATGGCGGAACATGGCCAGTAGGCCGAATTCGATTTGCGCGACGGTGCTCTCGTGCCCCGCCACCAAGATGCCCGCCGCAAGGCCGACCGCCTCTTCCTCGCTCGCCTTGCCTTGATCGACCGCCGCGAGCAGATCCGTAAGCAGGTTGTCGCCGGGATCTTTGCGCTTGTCCCACATCTTGCGGCGAATGTAGGCGCGCAGTTCTTGCCAGGCCAGGAGCGACGCGCTGCGCGGGCCGCATTCATGCTGGTGCGTCATCACCTCGTCGGACAGCCCCGCGAAAACGGTGTGGTCCTCGTAGAGGACGCCCATCAGCGCGCTGATGACCATGGCCGGAAGCGGAAAGGAGAGGTGCCGCCGCAGATCGGCGGGCTGGGGATGGGCCGCGAGCGTCTCAAGCAAGTGGGCGGCAATCGCTTCGACCTGCTGCGCCATCAGTTTCACCCTGCGATCGCTAAAGGCCGGCGCCACGATCGTGCGTAAGCGAGCATGCTCGCCCCCCTCGTGCGAGACCAGCCACCCGGGCGAACCGAGAATCACAGAATCAGGCGTGAATGCCGCCGGCGGCATTCCCGCGGGTCGAAACGCTGCGTTCGACAGCACGGCCTTGGCCTCGTCGTAGCCTGTCACCCACCAGCCTTGGTGCCCGGACGGAAAGCGCACGCGGTGGATCGGACCCTTAGCGCGTAGCGCCAACATCTCGACCGAGGGCTGGATGTGATCGACGCGCCACATCGGTAGCGCCGGCAAGGGCAGCTGTTCGGACATAGTGGCACTTCACTCTCTAGGCGATCGAAGGGTAAAGTGTGACCAGCAGGCGCTGTGGGCAGCTCGTGACGTAAGACGGCATGTAGCCGAGATCCCCGCGGCGATGGTCAGCGCCAGATCCTCCAACCGCACGAACAGCGTGGGTAAGCCTAGGAGCAATTTCCAAGCGCGCCAGCACGGTGCCGCACGGGCCCTGGCCGAACGACTGGTGTGGGTTACGCGGCCGAGTGACATTGAACCTCTCGGCATCGCAAACCTGGGGATTGATGAGGGGGCGACCATTCCCACGACTGAAGTCTCGCCAATATAGCCCCCGGACCAGTCAACATCGCTGATTGCCATCACTCCTAACTCAAGGTCTTGCCGCTTTGGTTGCACCGCTTGCGACGAGCGCAAATGTTGTGGTTTCCCAAAGAAGAATTCCGGACCGCATCCAACACTTCCCTGCTCTTTATCGGTCCACAGCCGAGCAGCAGGTCATTTCCGCAGCGAACCTTCGGAAAAGACCAGAGGCGAACAGCGACGCGCCTCGAAGACCATCACAAGGCGATCGGTGATGATGCCGCAAACAGAGCAAATCGCGTGCCGATGTGATTTCGCAGGCTATCAGGGCACTTCCTGGCGGCGCGAAGTGTCGGATTTCCTGCATTGAGGCTCAGTACCGACAACCGCAGCAAGTGTCCGACAAAGGCCTGCACTCGCGCCCAATGTGCGGGGCGGCTTCTGCTCTAGATTTCAAGCAGCCGGATTGGTCGCAGCAGGTGTGGTTCGCCGGAAACCTCTCCGACGTCGGCAGAATTTGGCCGGGACGCCGCGCTGTATCAGTTGTCCGTATTCTGAAAGTGGCGGCATCTCGTGTCAGGTCCAGCGCACGCATTGTAAGCGTTGACATCATAGAAAATTCATTCAGTTCACGCCTTGCGCTCCGACAGGCTGACATCGTGATCCAATTCCTCGTTACTCGGCCCAACCACTCGCTTGGTTCGAGGACTCGCGCCAAACCCCAAATTCGTTCGCTGCCATTGTCGAGTACATTTGTGTTTAGATGGCACGATGCTTGCTGACATTAATCAGCTCCCGAGGCGCGAGGGAGACCTGCGAGGGCTTGGAAAAGCAAGATGAGCATCTGCGACGTCATTCCGAGCAACGCTGTTGTGAAACGTGCGGCGCGCATCGGAGCCGAAGTCAAAAATATCAAGCTATCAGGCGATCTACCGCATCACGCGATCGCCGAGATCAAACGCTTATTGCTAAAGCACAAGGTGATCTTCTTTCGCAACCAAGGACATCTCGACGACGCCGAGCAGGAGCGCTTTGCCGCTCGTCTCGGAAAGCTAGTGCCACATCCGATGCTCGGCGCTACAAAGGGAATGGCTTCGATCCTCGAATTGGACTCAACTCGCGGCGGTGGTCGCGCCGACGTTTGGCATGCGGATGGGACCTTCGCCGATGCCTATCCCAAGATTTTGGTCCTGCGGGCCGTTATTACGCCAGCTTTCGGAGGCGACACCGTGTGGTCGAATACAGCTGCCGCCTATTATGGCTTGCCGCCTGCGCTGCAACGGCTTGCCGAGGATCTTTGGGCCGTTCACAGCAATGTTTTCGATTACCCCGGGATCGCGCGTGTTCGCGAGGTTGACAAGAAACACTTTGACGAGGTGTTCACCAGGACAGTTTTTGAGACCGAGCATCCAGTCGTACGCGTCCATCCCGAAACGGGCGAGCGGACGCTAGTGCTTGGCGCCTTGGTTAAACACTTTGTTGGGATCCGCAAATACGACGGACAAAAGCTGTTCGACCTTTTCCAATCTCACATCACCGCACCCGAAAACACTGTACGATGGAATTGGTTACAAGGGGATATTGCGATTTGGGATAACCGCGCGACACAGCATTACGCGGTCAACGATTACGGCGACCAACATCGCGTCGTACACAGGGCCACGATCGAGGGCGACGTCCCCGTCAGCGTGGACGGTCGGAGCAGCGTAACGCGCATGAAGGTGACCGAATAGCACGCCGACGCCCAGCACTCTCCCCGAAACCCGGACAAATTGGTAGTCGGAGTTTTTTCGGGCAAAGGCAGAAGTACACTCGAACGCCGTATCTCAGCTCTAACTCGGCAGTGCTCGGCTACTGGCAACTATGTGTGTGGACAACGGCTTAGACAAAACTCGAGCATTACTATCCTTCGTCGGCGGTCGGTATGTGGCCTTCACGTTTTAGTTTAGAAAATACTCGATCAGAGGCCATAAAGCGCGCCAACATGGGGGCGATTAGTTTAGTCGGATCGATCAATTGACCACCCGCACGAGTGAGCGCTTCTGCATATAGAATGAGGTCACGATGCACAGCCGCGGGCAGCTCCACAGTCACTTTGATCGGCTTGTCGTCCGTAAGTTTTCCTAATTTAAGTTTTGGCATGTTGTCACCCTCTATACAGGGTAAGTATCAGATCATGATTGACAAGGACCCGAACCGGGAGACCAGGTCGGGCTGTCAGCGTGGGCTGGATGTTGAGACTGCGCCGAACCACCTGTTGTCCGGTCTGGTTCAGGGAGTCCGAAGCGCCGTGCCGCAATGCCTGGATGATGGCGCTGTCGTTGCTGTTGGTGTCCGAGCCAGCCCCAAGTTCGGTGCCGACAGCCAGAAATGTCGAAAGCGCCGCAGCTTTGAATAGCTCGCCCCAGTGATTGTCCACTTGGTCTTCGAGGCCTGCATAGCCTGCCGTATCAGCGCCAGGCTGCCGCTCGAGAACGATTGAACGTCCATTCGGCATGATCAGCCGGGTCCAGACGAGTAGGATACGGGACTGACCAAAAGTAACCTGGCTATCGTAGATACCAATCAGACGCGCTCCTTGAGGCACAAGGAGAAAGCGACCGGTCGGAGTGTCATAAACATTCTCGGTTACCTGCGCGGCAATCTGGCCTGGCAGGTCGGACCGAATCCCCGTGATCAGAGCTCCCGGTATCACCGTCCCGGCCTGCACGATATAAGGTGAAGCAGGCTTGGTAATGCGGTCAGGGCTTACCGTGCGACGATCCACAGAAGCATTAACGAACGCAAGTTTCAGGTCTTGACCGTTCTGCGTCGATCCATCGTTGCTAGTGCTCGTAGCGCTCGGCGGCACGACGCGATCGCTTCCAACCGCCACAGCGGTGGGCGGACGCACTTCGCGTCCATTGGTCGAAGCGAACAGATGACTGATGCGGGCTGCTTCGGTCTCTTGATCCCGGCGCTGCTGTTCCGGATCAGCGCCGATCGTCGGTGACTGGCCTTGAGCGGCAAGGATCGGTCGACCGAGGTCCCCAGGGAGCGGCGGACCAAGCTGCGGGATTGGCGGGCGCGGAACCCCAGCATAGTCCTTGGGCAGCGCCGTAATACCGTCGGCAACATTGTGGTGGTCGGTACTGTAAAGCTCATCAGCCGCTTGATTGCGGGAGTGATTGTTCAGCAGCGACCACAGCACCGCTCCGCCGATGACAAGCAGTGCAGCCGCGCTCCCGCCGGCCAGAATCTTCCGCGACAACCGTGTCACGGGCGGATTCTCCGCTCTCAAGCGGAAGCTTTCGGACTGCTCCCCTTGCGTCTTCGACGGAACTGCCTGCTCGTGATCGTCTTCGTTCCGAGCGTTCATGATGACGGCCTCCCGTCGGTCCTGACAATTCTGACCTTTTGCTGGTGCTCACTGCCGAGCCGAAGTTCAGCGGCCGCAAACAGTCGATCGACGATCAGTACGTTGCCGTAAGCGCGATAGTTGACCAGTTCGGTCTTGCCGTCAGGGCCAATCACAAAGAGCGGAGGCATCTCGCCCTGCACAATGCCCTGCGGGAATTCGACATAGACCTTGCGGCCATCGTCATATGCGGCAATCGGCCGCCAGGGAGGACTGTCCCCTTCGATGGCATAGCGGGAGATGCGCTGCGCCGGATCCGGAAGAACGGGTTTCACCGCAGCTGAACGCGATCGTTCGCGTACCGTTTCAGGATAGTACCAGGCAACGGATGGCATATAAGGCCGCTCGCGGGAGCGGAGCTCAATCAGGTACGTGCGCCGATCGGTATTGACGACAAGATTGGTCTCGATCGATGCGCGGGTCGGCTTGACCAGGATATGGACGCGGCGCGCGTCGCCGCTCCCGCTCTCGGTATCCCCCACGACCCACCGGACGGTATCTCCGGCCGCGATGGGCCCTGATCCCGTTAGCTGCTCTCCTTCCTCGAGCGCGATATCTGTGATTTGCCCCGGTGCTGCGTAAATCTGATAGAGCGCACCGGGACTGTAGGCGTAGAATTGCGCCGCGTTAAAATACCCCCGCTTGCGCGGTTCGACACGGGCGGCGCTGTTAGCGGTCTCCACCCGGTTCACAGGCTCGAGCTCTTCCTTTCCTCCCGACTTGCCGCCGAGAGCCGGCTTCCAAAGGGGTGGAACGTGCAGCGGTCTCGGTCTGTCGTCTAGGGCCACCGGAGGCGCCGGCAACGGAGGAACTTCAGCATCATAGCTGATCTCCGGGGGAATGTAGGTCGCGCACCCGCCAAGCATTGACGAACAAAGCAGGAGAGCAAACAAAAGCGATCGCTTCGCCATCAAGAATTCGGGCCAATTGGGACCGATCCCGCCGTGCGGGACGGGGCGCTTCGAATAAACGTCGAACAGCGTCTTGGTCACTGACTCAACTCCTTTGACCAGTTGATGGCGCGGACGTAAACGCCAAGCGGATTCTTGCGCAGGTGTTCGGCGTCGCGGGGCGCCTCGATGACGATCGAGAGAATTGCAGTCCAGCGCTCAGTCGAGCTCAACGCACCGTTGTCGTAGGTGCGCTGCGTCCACGCGACGCGAAAGCTTTCCGAAGAGGCGCGAATGACGCTCGACACGTCGACGGAGATTTGCGCCTTTCCCAGCTTGGCAAACGGATCATTGTTGCGCGCGTAGTCGTTAAGCGCGGCGGCGCCGCGATCGGTTGTAAAATCATAGGCTCTGAGCCAGTTTTGCCGCAGAACGATTCCGTCCGCCGGCAGACCTCTGACATCCTCGATAAAGCGCGCCAGATGGTAGGCGATCTGCGCATCAGTGGGTTGATAGTCGATGTTGGCCGGCGCAACCCTTTGGGCCTCGCCGAGATGGTCCACTTCAACCACCCAGGGCGTGATCGAGCCTTGGCTCGATTGCCAAACAAGGCTCCCTGCGAGACCGGCTGATAACATCAAGCAGCCGAACGCCATCAAGCGCCAGTTCTTGGCCTGCACGCGGGCGGATCCAATGCGTTCGTCCCACACCTGCGCTGCCTTTTGGTAAGGCGTGATCGGCTCGGGGATACGCCCGTAGTGTACGGAAGGTCGTTTGAACATCGATTATTGCCCCTGAGATCAAGTGATCGGTTTCGAGTTGTGTGGTGTCTGCGTTTCAGTCACCCACGCAGCGAGTCGCGAAGGCGCAGTGGCTGAGTGTCAGCGCTCTCCTTCAGACAAATCGACGGAAGAGCCGCCGCCACCGTGATCACCTGAGCGGACTGCGTGGCTGACGGCCGACGCACCGTGCCGAACAGTCTCGGCACGCTTCATGCGCCGCGCCCAATCGGGCTGCCCTTCGGCCGAAGTGCTCGCGCCCTGCGCGCCGGCTTCCGCACCTCCGCCGAGCGCAGCGGCTGCACGACGCAACGGGCTCATCGCAGCCGAAGTGCCAGCTTCCGCAACGCCAGCAAGGCCCTCGCTTCGATAGGCGGCTGATGCTCCGCTTATGACAGCGCCGCCACCGCGCGCGGCGCCTGCAATCGCGCCGCCAGCGAGACCGGCACCACCGGCGGCAAGACCCGCGCCCGCAACAACAATGCCGCCAGCAGCAAGCCCTGTTCCAATTGCGGCGCCACCGCCGAGTTGCGGTCCACCTGACACAAGGCCGTTCGCGATACCCGGACCGAAGATACCGAGTCCCAGTAAGGACAGCGCCGCGAGCACCAACGTCATCGCGTCTTCAATGGTCGGCTGATTGCCGCCAAAGCCAGTGGTGAATTGCGAGAACAGGGTCGAGCCGATGCCGACGATGACGGCAAGGACCAGAACTTTGATACCTGACGATATAACGTTGCCCAACACCCGCTCCGCCGCAAAGGCTGTCTTGCAAAACAACCCAAAGGGGATGAGCACGAAGCCGGCCAGCGTTGTGAGCTTGAACTCGATCAGGGTGACAAAGAGCTGGATCGCCAGAATGAAGAAGGCGAGCAGGACCACGACCCATGCGAACAGGAGAACAACGATCTGGACGAAATTCTCGAAGAAGCTGATGTAGCCCATCAGGTTCGAGATCGAATCGAGTAGCGGTCGGCCGGCATCGAGTCCGACTTGGGCGATCTTACCCGGTCTGAGGAAGTCGGATGCGGACAGGCTTGCGCCCGATGCCTTCAGTCCAAGACCGGCAAAGCTCTCGAAGATAATGCGCGCCAGGCTGTTCCAGTTGCCGATGAGGTAGGCGAAGAGCCCCACGAAGAGCGTCTTCTTGACGAGGCGCGCGATGATGTCTTCGTCAGTTCCCCAACTCCAGAACAACGCGGCGAGCGTGATGTCGATCGCAGCAAGGGTCGTTGCGAGATATCCGACATCACTCCCCAGCAGCCCGAAGCCATTATCGATATAACGCGTGAACGTTTCCAGGAACTGGTCAATGATCCCCGTACCAGTCATGGCTTGTTCGCCTCGGGTGTCGCGGCGTTCGGATATCCCTGCGGGATCCGGCTTTGGTCCTTTTGGGCAGGTATCGAGTTGGTTGGGTCATCGTGGCTGGGAGTTACGACGCCGTCTTTCCTGCCAAGGAAGCGGCGCCGGTTTTCAGCCCAAATCTGCTGGCAGTGGCGATAATCTGCCGTCTCCTCTGGAATGACGCCGCGGCAGTGTACGAGGTCGGCGTTGGCTGCATCGGTCCTCTGCTCCGCCTTCGGCGCCGCCCCAGATTCGTCGCGGCCACGCAGCTGAATCGTGCAAGCCGCGACGGCCACCAGACCGATTGTCGTAAGCAGCGACAGCGCCTTGAATGCCCTTACATCGGTCATCAGTGGAACATCTGCACATTGGAGGATTGATAGCCCTGTCCTGGCGTCAGGAAACGCCTGAGCTGCTCTCGCCCCTGATCTTGAGCCGAAGCGCGCTGAGCCGCTTCGAGGCTCTGCGCCCTTCCCTGCGCCGCCGCGGCCGCCGTGAGATCGGCAAGTTGTTGCGCTTGAAGCGCGAGGATCTGGTTGCCGGCCTGAGTTGCCTGCAAGGCGCCATTGGCACTCTGACTCGAGGTTACGAGGGCAGACGTCTGGATGCGATTGGCGTCGAGGTTGCCAACGATGCCAGCCTGGACACGAAGTGCGTCTTGTGTCGCGGCATAGGAATTCTGCCATCGCGATTGAGCGTTGGAGATCAGCAACTGGTTCGACTGGCTGCTGGTCGCTGGCGCGTAGCTCGTCGAGAAGGCATGATCGATCTGCTGCACGTCGTAGGCAATGCGCTGGGCCTGGGCCAGTAGTTGCTGGGTACGATGGATCGATGATTGCAGTTGCTGCAGCGACGAATACGGCAGGCTTGCCAGATTCCGGGCCTGATTGATAAGCATCTGTGCCTCGTTCTGCAACGAGGTGATCTGATTATTGATCTGCTGGAGCTCCCGCGCGGCCGTCAGGACGTTCTGGACATAGTTGGTGGGATCAAAGACGATCAGCGCCCGTGCAGGTAGCGTAACGCCAAGCATCAACGCGAAAGCGGCCGTGGTCGCCAATAGGCCAAGACGCCTCATAGGGATTTCTCCAGATTGACGAGATTGGGGATCAGGTCGAGGGCCCAGGCAACGCCGCGGTGCTGGAGCCAGGCGGGCACGAAGCCGTCGGCTCTATGTTCGGCGATGAGTTGCGTGATGACAGCCTGGTCTGTCTTGGACGAGGCTGCGGTGAATGCGAGCGCAACCTCACCAAGGCCAAGTTCGAACATCCGGTTGCCGCGACGAGACTGGCAATAGTAGTCGCGCTTTGGCGTTGCCCGGCTCAGAAGCTCGATCTGGCGGTCATTGAGGCCGAAGCGGCGGTAGATGGCAGTGATCTGCGGCTCGATCGCCCGTTCGTTCGGCAGCAACAATCGCGTTGGGCAGCTTTCGATGATAGCCGGCGCTATCGCAGAGCCATCAATGTCCGAAAGCGACTGGGTGGCGAAGATGACGGACGTGTTCTTCTTCCGAAGCGTCTTCAGCCATTCCCGCAGTTGCCCCACAAAATCCTCGTCATCGAGGGCAAGCCAACCCTCGTCAACAATCAGGAGTGTCGGCCGGCCATCGAGACGATCACCAATACGATGGAAGAGGTATGCCAGCACGGCCGGCGCGACACTCGTTCCGATCAAGCCTTCGGTCTCAAAGGCCTGGACCGACGCCTCGCCGAGACGTTCGAATTCGGCATCGAGCAAACGCCCGGAAGGTCCGCCCAGGCAGTATGGTTGCAGGGCGCGCTTTAAGGAGTTCAATTGAAGAAGGACTGACAGGCCCGTGAGGGTGCGTTCCTCTCTCGGCGCCGAAGCGAGAGATGTCAGCGCCGACCACAGATGATCCTTGACGTCCGGGGTGATCTCGACCTTTTCCCGAGCAAGGATTGCGCAGATCCATTCCGTGGCCCATCCGCGTTCGGAAGGATCATCGATCCAGGCCAGGGGCTGCAGGGCGACGGCTTGTTCACCTGCGTCGGACAATGCGCCACCGAGGTCATGCCAATCACCGCTCATTGCGAGGGCGGCCGCCCGGATCGAACCACCGAAGTCAAACGCAAAGACCTGAGAGTTCGGATAACGGCGGAATTGCAACGCCATCAGAGCGATAAGGACCGACTTCCCAGCACCCGTCGGTCCCACCACCAGGGTATGGCCGACGTCACCGACGTGGAGCGAAAATCGGAACGGCGTTGATCCCTCGGTCTTGCCGAACAAAAGCGGCGGACCCTTGAAGTGCAGATCCCTCGCCTCACCCGCCCAGACGGCCGACATCGGAATCATATGAGCGAGGTTGAGGGTCGAAACCGGTGGCTGCCGCACATTGGCGTAGACGTGCCCCGGCAGGCTGCCAAGCCAGGCTTCGACGGCGTTCACCGTCTCGATCATGCACGTGAAGTCGCGTCCCTGGATGACCTTCTCGACCAGCCTCAGCTTTTCATCGGCAGCATTGGAATCGCGGTCCCAAACAGTGATGGTCGCCGTGACAAAGGCTTGCCCGATCTGATCCGACCCTAGTTCCTGCAACGCCGCGTCGGCATCAAGCGCCTTGTTGTGTGCGTCGGTATCGAGCAGCGTCGACGCCTCGTTCGTCATGACCTCCTTGAGAATGGCGCCAATCGACTTTCGCTTGGCGAACCACTGCCGGCGAATCTTGGTCAGGAGCTTGGTGGCGTCGGTCTTGTCGAGCATGATCGCGCGCGTCGACCACCGATATGAAAACGCCAGACGATTCAGGTCGTCCAGGATCCCCGGGGTCGTGGCGCCCGGAAAGCCAACAATCGTCAGGACCCGAATATTGGCTGAGCCCAACATCGGCTCTAGCCCGCCGGTCAGCGGCTGATCTGCCAACATCGCATCGATGTACATGGGAATTTCGGGCACGCGAACGCGGTGACGCTTGGTCGAGATCGTCGAGTGCAGGTAGGTCAGCGTGTCCTGATCATCGAGCCAGTTGCAATCTGGCATGAACCCTTCGACGAGCTGCAGCACGCGGTTGGTTTGATCGACAAACCCGCGGAGCACCTCGCGCGCGTCTGCGCCAACACTCCGATCGCGGCCCTCATAGAGCAGGCGCTCTGCCCTGGCGGCCGCCTCCTCCGGTGGCAGATAGAGGAAAGTTAGGAAATAGCTGGACTCATAGTGAGTGCCGGCCTCTTCGAACTGGGCTCTACGTTCGGCATCGACCAGCGCTGACGCGACGTCCGGAAATGTACTCGGAGGATAGGCCCCAGCAAAATGACGCTGCGCCTCAACAAATACGGCCCAACCAGATCCCAGACGGCGCAGGGCGTTATTCAGGCGACCGGCGACGCCGACAAGTTCGGCCGGCACTGCGCTGTCGAGGTCAGGCCCCCGGAACTTTGCTGTCCGCTGGAACGAGCCGTCCTTGTTCAGGATGATTCCCTCGTCGACCAGGGCTGCCCAGGGCAGGAAGTCGGCGAGACGCGCGTTGGAATGACGATATTCGGCAAGGTTCATCATGACTGAAAGCTCAGGTGTTCAGATGTGCGGGAATTCGCAGATGCCGGCGCACCACATCGACGAAGGCGGGATCGCGCTTGGCGGCCCAGACGGCGGCCATATGGCCGATGAACCAGAGGACAAGACCGGCGACCCACAGCCGAAGTCCGAGCCCAAGGGCTGCCGCAAGCGTGCCGTTAAAGATCGCAACCGACCGCGGCGCGCCGCCCATCAGGATTGGCTCAGTGAGCGCGCGGTGAACGGGCACGACAAAGCCTGTGACCGGTTCATCCATCAGATCACCACGCCGCCGCCGAAGGAGAAGAACGACAGGAAGAAGCTCGAGGCGGCAAACGCGATCGACAGACCGAACACGATCTGGATCAGCCTGCGGAAACCGCCAGACGAATCCCCAAACGCGAGCGTCAGCCCGGTCACGACGATGATAATGACGGCGATGATCTTGGCGACGGGCCCCTCAACCGACTGCAAGATCTGATTGAGCGGCTGCTCCCATGGCATGTTCGAACCAGCGGCCCATGCCGGCGCCGCTGCCAAAAGCACCGTGCCGAAGGCGGACAACGATGCACCTTGAAAAACGCGAAATTGCTGACGCATGTCAGTCTCCTGCTGTTGAAAGGCTGTAGTCGCCGGAGGCTCCAAGCCCCGAGACGAGCGCGAGCTCAGCGAGGCGACGATCAGCGCCACGCCCCGCCAGCACGGCGATAACGTTGATGGTCTCGGCGATCAGGGCACGCGGTACCGTGATGACGGCTTCCTGGATGAGTTGTTCGAGGCGCCGCAGCGCGCCGAGCGCAGTGCCCGCATGAATGGTGCCGATGCCACCGGGATGCCCGGTGCCCCAGGCCTTGAGCAGATCGAGGGCTTCGGCACCGCGAACCTCGCCAACCGGAATGCGATCAGGACGCAGTCTCAGCGAGGAGCGAACGAGGTCCGATAGCGTGGCCACACCATCTTTGGTCCGCAAAGCCACGAGATTGGGCGCTGTGCACTGAAGTTCGCGCGTATCTTCGATCAGCACGACCCGATCGGCAGTTTTTGCCACTTCGGCCAGGAGTGCATTTGTCAGAGTCGTCTTGCCGGTCGACGTTCCACCGGCGACAAGGATGTTCTTCCGTGCGGCGACCGCTTTCTTCAGGATCTCGGCCTGCTCCGAGGTCATGATCCCCCTGGCGACGTAGTCTTCGAGCGTAAACACAGCGACGGCCGGCTTGCGGATAGCAAAGGCCGGAGCGGCCACGACCGGAGGCAACAGACCTTCGAAGCGCTCGCCGGTCCCAGGCAATTCGGCCGACACCCGTGGCGAGCCTGCATGCACCTCTGCGCCGACGTGATGCGCTACCAGGCGAACAATGCGTTCGCCGTCCGCAGCCGACAGAGTTTCGCCTGTGTCGATCAGGCCATGTGATAACCGGTCGATCCACAGCCGCCCATCTGGGTTGAGCATCACCTCGATGATCGCTTCGTCTTCGAGGTAGCCGGCAATCGCAGAACCAAGCGCGCTGCGTAGCATTCGCGCACCGCGCGAACTCGCTTCCGATTGTATGGAATGGATTGCCACCGTTCGTCCCCAACCAGTGAGAGCGCCCGCAAAGGGCCCTCAGATGGGGATGATTAGAAGAAGCACCTGTGGACTTGGCGCAACAAGCGCTTTCGGTGATCGTAGACTGGCGTAGAAAAAGGAAGACTGGGAACTGATATTGGAGGCCTACTCAATCCAACCGGTTCGCAATGAGATATCGCTCACCACTCCGTGTCGTCATCCGCGGGTACCAGGATGGGCGAATTCTCGTACAAGCCTACCGACTCGACACCATTGGAAACATCCGCCTGCTTGACGACAAGGATTGAACTCATCCACGAAGCGATGGATCGGCGCGAAGGCAGCGCGAACCAGACCAAAGCCGCGATCTGCAGCACTATGTTGACATCGAATGCGACCTGATAGGCTTGGACGGTCCTATGGCCATCATTCGCAGACCATTGCTCCAGGATAAGACCTGTCGCGTATTGCGCCAGAAATGCCCAACCAAAGTGCAAGACGTTCAAAGCGCCGTTGGCACGACCAGCAAGCTCCGCCGGAAAGTAATCTGCGATCACCGCGAAGCTGACAACGGTTGCTGTTCCGACAATTGCGACAACGGACCAGGGCAAGATGGATGGTAGAGGCGCCCGCAGGACCAAGGCTGACTCAGCTGCGATGAACAGCACTGCAACAATCGCTAGTATCGTCTCCGCCCCGATTCCTCTGCGTTTGACATGATGGACGGCCATACCGAACAACCATGCACCGCCGCTCAGTACGACAGACATCATAAAAAGCTGTCTGACGAGACTAGCGCGATCGAATCCTTCTACGTCTATCAACCACGGCGACGCCCACAAACCTTGCAGAGACCAAGATGATCCAATGCAAGTCGCCGATAGCGGGGCCATTCGCCAGAACCGTCGATCGCTGAAAACAGAGCTCAGGCTGGTGGACGCTGTTGACAGGGCGATGCCTCGTTCAGGCACAACGACGTAGATGAGGATGGCCGTCGCACCGGTGGCGGCCGCCAGGATCTCGAAGAGTTGCCGCCAGCCCATCCAGGCGAGCAAGTGTTCGACGGGAGCAGTAGCGGTCACCGCTCCTAGCGAGCCGAGCATGACCATGTAGCCGTTCAGCAAGGCAACCCGCTCCCTGGGGAACCAAAGGATGATGGATTTCAGAGCTGCCGTGAGCGCCGCCGCCACGCCAAGCCCAATCATCGCACGCGCGATCAAAAGTGACAAGAAGCCGCTCGATACCGCGAACAGTCCGGCACCCCCTGCTGCGAGCAAGAGCAGAGCACTCTGGACGCGACGCGGTCCAAATCGATCCAACAATATGCCGACGGGGATTTGAGCCGCCGCGAATACCAGGAAATAGACTGACGTCAGCAATCCGAGGTCGGCAGTCCCGAGCCCGGTATCCGAGCTGAGATGACTGGCGATCAAAGCGTTGATCGTTCGAAACAGATACGAAAGATAGTATCCAGCAGCAAACGGTAGAAAAACGCGCGCGATGAGACGCCATGTCCCGGAAATTTGCATGCTGGCCCTCTTGCTGTCAGCTCGTGCAAGCCGATAGCGCGACCAGCTTTTCGTCAGTTCGGGTAAATCGCCGCGGTCGTAGGCTGGCGTAGAAAAAGGAGGACCGGCGAAATGGTCTGTCTACGCGGTTCGCTCAGGTTTCCTCGGCCGGTTCCTGACGGCGGATATCTTCTGGAATCTCCCGGAGAAAGCTTTGCCCCTTTTGCAAACGACGTCCAAGCGCCTCGACAAATCCTTCAAAGCGCTCCCTGCCCTTTACCTGCGCGGCCGCCTGCGCGTCGTTGGGCAGCGGCGGCGTGATCGTCAGCCAAAATCGGATGAAGAGAGCCAAGGTCTCGGCCGTCAAACCAACGTCGCGCTCGAGTCTCTGCATCTGACGCGACAGCCGGTCGAGGCGACGGGTAAACGCCGCCTCCCGCCTGTCCGCGCCGTCCGGCGACAGGAACGAAGCAACCGCCGCTTCCACGATCGCAGACCGGGAAAGCTTCTTGCGATCGGCGAGCTCCGAGATCTGCTTCAGCAGCTCTGGCGGAAAATAGACATTCATCCGGTCGCGCATATTGCCTCAGAGCTCCATACCGTCATTCGGGTCCAGGGCGACCTGCTGGGCGACACCGCGCATCTGTTGGCGTATGAGCCGGGACTGACGGACCGCATCCTCGTCATCATCTAGAACGGCAGCAAATTCTTCTGCCGGTGCCGGTTCGGTCGTCTCCTTGGCGATCGCAACGTGGTCGGGGAGTTCGGGCTCACGACGGAGCCCGCTGTTCGCCGTGTCTTCCTGGGCCTCCGCGGCTTTGTCAGTTGGATCTGGCATCGACTTCAGCGGTCCGAGGGTCGACCATCCGTCCGTTTGCTGTGATCGGCTGGTGCTCGCCGCATCGGGCGGCGGCACAACCCGCTCCGTGAACCGCCGATCCTCGTAGTAGCGGACCTTCTTTGCCCGGATCGGCGGCGTGCCCGCCACCATGACGATCTCGTCCATCGGCGGAAGCTGCATGACCTCGCCGGGGGTCAGCAGTGGCCTCGCCGTCTCTTGCCGTGAGACCATCAGGTGCCCCAGCCATGGGTTTAGCCTGTGGCCGGCATAGTTCTTCATCGCCCGCATCTCGGTGGCCGTGCCCAACGCGTCGGACACCCGCTTGGCCGTGCGCTCGTCATTGGTCGCGAAGCTGACTCGGACGTGGCAGTTGTCCAGGATCGCATTGTTCGGCCCGTAGGCCTTCTCGATCTGATTGAGCGACTGCGCGATCAGAAAACTCTTGATGCCGTACCCCGCCATGAAGGCAAGCGCGGACTCGAAGAAATCAAGCCGCCCAAGTGCTGGGAACTCGTCGAGCATCATCAGGACGCGATGCCGGCGGTCGCGGGCGTGCAAGTCCTCGGTCAAGCGACGGCCGATCTGATTCAGCACAAGACGGATCAGCGGCTTGGTCCGCGAGATATCGGAAGGCGGCACCACCAGGTAAAGCGTCGTCGGGCGGTTATCTGCGATCAGATCGGCGATGCGCCAGTCGCAGCGGCAGGTCACCCGGGCCACGACGGGATCGCGGTAGAGCCCGAGGAACGACATCGCAGTGGACAAGACGCCGGAGCGTTCGTTCTCGGATTTGTTGAGGAGCTCGCGTGCGGTCGAAGCCACGACGGGATGAGAGGCATGCTCGAGATGCGCGGTGGTCATCATCGCCTTTAAAGTCGCCTCGATCGGCCGCTTCGGGTCGGACAGAAAGGCCGCCACGCCGGCCAGAGTCTTGTCTGTCTCGGCATAGAGAACATGGAGTATGGCGCCAACCAGGAGGGAATGGCTAGTCTTCTCCCAGTGGTTCCGCTTGTCGAGCGAGCCCTCGGGGTCGACCAGAACGTCGGCCACGTTCTGGACATCGCGAACCTCCCATTCCCCGCGCCGGACCTCGAGAAGCGGATTGTAGGCTGAGGACTTTGGGTTGGTGGGGTCGAACAACAGGACGCGGCCATGCCGCGAACGGAAGCCCGCGGTCAGTTGCCAGTTCTCGCCCTTGATGTCGTGAACGATGGCCGAGCCGGGCCAAGCCAGAAGCGAAGGGACGACGAGGCCGACGCCCTTGCCGGACCGGGTGGGAGCAAAACACAACACGTGCTCCGGCCCATCATGGCGGAGGTAGTCGCGGTCGAGCTTGCCCAGCACCACACCATCCGGACTAAGAAGTCCGGCCGCTCGAACCTCCTTCAGACCAGCCCAGCGCGCCGAACCATAGGTCTCGACATTTTTGGCTTCACGAGCGCGCCAAACCGACATGCCGATCGCCGCCGCGATGGACACGAAGGTCCCCGACGCCGCGATAAAGGCTCCCTCGACAAAGACCTGAGGCGCATAGGCATCATAGACGAACCACCACCAGAAGAAGACTGGCGGGTAATAGATCTTGAAGCCCAACAGCTCGAACCAAGGCCGCCCAAGCTCCGGTTGATAGGCGAGCCGCCAGGCTGTCCACTCAGTCGCTCCCCAGATGGCCAGCAAAACGATCAGGCCGACAACGATCACCTGACCCCAGAGGATTTTGGTTCCGGACATCCCGAACGTCCTTCCGCAATTGGTGAGATAGCTAGAGGCCCAGGTCGCGCTTGCGGCCAAAGCCCCACTCGATGCCACCGCCGTCCTTCACGACGCCGCTGACGTGTTGGCCCAACTTTTTTTCGAGTTCGCGCGACCAGGGCACGAGCTGGAAGCCAAGACCGTTGTCAATCATGGCGAAGCGCCCCGAACTGAGCGTCAGCCGCTGGCGATACGTGCCTGTCACATGCTCCCCGGAGGCGGCGTTCACATGAGGCAGGCCGGTGTCGGCCGAGACTTTTGCGGCCAGCCCGTCCAGTTCACGCCGGCGCAACGTGTTCAGGAGGTCGCGCTGCAAGATGATGCGTTGACCCTGTCGCCGCGCCAGGCCCTCCTGGATCAGATGCTCGGTACGGGCTTCCATGGCGTCGCGGGTTTCGCGACCGAACCCGCCCATGGCGAGCGGCACGGGGGCGCGTTCAACCAGTCTATGGTCGAGCCAGGTTGCTCCTCGTGCGGTGATCTGGCCATCAAGGTCGAGATCGGAACGGGTTGCGAGCACGATGGTCGACCGCGGATCGCCGGCTTGCCCAAAGCGGCGGACTTCGACGATTCCGCCGATCGGTGGTGCATGATCGAAGGCCTCGACCCCTCGAAAGCGCACGTGGTGAGCACGTCCGTCCGTTCCGTCGATCAGGGCGTAGGCCTCGCCCGTCAGTTCGTCATGCAATCCGCGATCGACCAGCCGTCCGATAATCGCGGACGTTGGTTGTTCACCCTCGATAACGTAGTCGGCAACGCCGCGCGCTTCCCCACGCTCGGTGAAGGCGAGGTGCATGGTCTTGATGATGTCACCACGCATACCGAGATCGCGCAAGCTACGCTCGGCCTCGAGCCCAACCATCCATTCCCCGGGTAGCTCGAATGCGGCGAGGCCCATCTTCTCCAGGTGTCGAAGGCGACCGATCATGAGGCGCCGGATCTCGGGATCGGACTTGCCGGGATTCTCCGGGCGAAGATCGATAAGCCCGGTCTCATCGGCCGCCAGCCGGATCTCCCGATCGAGCCGCGTCCATCGTTCCGCGGTGACTTCCCTCTCCAGCGAATTGCGGATCTCGTGCTCCGGTTTTGGACCGAGCTCGATGGCGACCAGTTCCTGGGCACGTGAGCGCAGGCCCTGGCTGATGTAGTCGCGGGAGATCACGAGATCCGACCCTTCCTCATCTACTCCCCGAACGAGAAGATGGACGTGAGGGTTGTCGGTGTTCCAATGATCGACAGCCACCCAATCGAGCCGCGTGCCGAGATCGACCTCCATCTGCTTGGCGAGGTCGCGGGTAAAGGCCTTCAGGTCGGTCATGTCGCCGGCGTCCTCCGGCGAGACGATGAACCTGAAATGGTGACGATCGTCCTTGCACCGCTCCGCGAAAGCCGCGCTGTCGGCGCGGTCACTGCTGGCATCGAACATCTCGGCCCGTTCACCACTCCGGGTCACGCCTTCGCGCTTCAGATATGAAAGATGGGCGGTCAGCGGTGCTGAACGGAAAGCTCGCCCTTTGTGCCGGACCACGCGTGCTTTCACCACCACACGCCGCGTCGGGCTGAACAATCTGGCGCGGCTAAAGGCGAGCCGGCCGCGGCCAAACGTCGAGCGCTCATAGGCCGCCGAACGTCTGCCGGCCGCGGCCTGACCCGAGGCGTCTCCTGCTTTCTTCGCAGCACGCAGCACCTGGTTAATGAAGCTCTTCGGCTTCGGCGCGCGGGTACTGCGGATACGCCCAGGCCGAACACGCAGGTCACTGTCGCCCACACTCACGGCAAGGCCTCCCAACGATCAAAAACACGCACGGTGCCGAAAACGCCTTTGATTGCATTTGGCAAAATGCAAGGCGCGGCACGCGCCCCGACCGACCGGCACGCCAGAACCCAAGCCATGCCAATGGCTTGCGGTTCGACCGGCGAGCCCCTTTTATCTCGCCGTCTTAATCGGTCGTGTCGTCTCTCTGATCTTAGCCATTCTCGCTTCCCTTCCCGTCTTCGACAAGCCGCTCTGATCCACGCCATGACACGATGCGCCGCGATGGCTGCGAGTCCTGATGCGCCGTGCAGTCTTCCGCGCTCGTCGAGGGCACAAGGTCGCTGCAGCAAGGCAGCGCGGATACCGTCGCGGCGCATCTTTCCATCGGTGTGACGGAGCCACATCACAGGCGATCCGGCGCGATCGGTCGGCATCCGAAGATGCATCGTCGCAGGCGAGATAACGTGCGTTCCGTCGTCGTTGTGCTGCACCAGTCCTCATCCGCCAGCGGCGGAGCTCCATGTTCAGGTCGCGGCCATCGCCGCGTTGCTACCAGCTTGAGAGATCCCGCAGCTCATGCGTAAGCCCCGAGCAATTTGCGCTGCTTGGCGCTGGTTTCGGCGCCCATCTCCGCCGCAGATGTGTCCGGATCGCCGCAATAGAACGTGCCGCCGGTCCACATCGCATGCATGATCACGGCCAGCTTGCGCGCCACCGCCACCGTCGCCTTGCGGTGCGAGGCGCGCTTGGCCAGCGCCAGACCCCAGGTTTTGACCTTGTCCTTCTTCTTGTAGCGGGTCAGCAGCGCACTCGCCGCCTCGTAAAGCGCCCGGCGCACGTCGCCGTCCCCCGCCTTGCTGATCCGACCCTTGACGTCAACCGAGGATCCGGACTGCCAGCGCCGCGAGGTCAGGCCAAAATACGCCGCCACATCGCGCGAACGCTTAAAGCGCGCAGGATCGTCGACCGCGGTCATGAAGCTAAACGCTGCAATCGGACCGACGCCGGGAATCTGCATGAAGGGCCGGCACAGCTCGTGCCCGGCAACCAGGCGCACCACCAGATCGTGCAGCCGGCAATACTCCGTCCACAGCGCGGCGCGCGCGTTCAGCATGGTATCGATCAGCTCACTGACCAACGCATCGTGCGCCACCGCCTCGCGCACGGCCTGCGCAAAGCCGCCGCGTCCGACCCGGTTCAGGCGGATGCCAAACACCTTCAGCGAGTGCCGGATTGCATTCTCCAGGTCCAGAAACTTGCGCTTCAAATTGCGTCGGTGTGTCAACAACAGCCGCAGCCGGTAGCAGGCCTCGCGCTTGATATGCGCCCGTCTGAACCAGCCGGTGCGCATGATGTGGGCGATGCCGAGCGCGTCCGCCCGGTCGGTCTTGTTGCGTTGCGCCTTCAGCGCCGCACGCACGTGCAACGTTTCCGGGCAGACCGCCGGCAGGCCGAGTTTCAACAGTTCCGGATGCAGCCATGGCGATAGCGAGCCCGCCTCGTAGCCGAGCCGCCGCAAGCGGCCAAGATTGGCCGCGAGCGCCGCTTTGATCGCGTCGGGATCGGTCACCACCACTGTCTCCAGCATCGCCCTGCCGGTGGCGTCCACCACGCAGATCGCGGTCTCGTCCATGCCGACATCCAAACCACAAAACAATTCCATCGCTCGCCTCCCGCGTTGCTGAGGCGGCGCAGTTTGCCGGTGATTCATCGCGCAGACCACTTGCTCGGCCGCCGCAACTCCCGGCGCAGACCGATTACGGGCGGCCGTCCTCCCGTCGTGGTCTTCCGGTTGCCAGTTCCCGAAACAGCCGCCGCGACTTGGCAGCTAACTCGCGAAGCCCCCACTGCTTCCGACCGCTTGCGTTCGGTGAGGAACGAAGCGATGAGTAGAGCGCGGGCGGAAGGCATCGCCCATACGCCATCAGCCTGCGGAGCCGCACACTTGGTCATTGGGATGCTCCCGAATCCGATCGAGGGACGAACATGCCAATTGTCGGGGGAACCATGGGCGAAACATCGGGTGTCGAGATTGCTGTCGTGACACCGCTCGACGGCATGAGCGCCAGCAACCGATCGCGCGTTTTCATGTGATCGGATCGCGTGGCGAATAGCGTCGCAGCTGCTGATGACTGTCCGCTGGACGTCCACCTCGGCGGCAGTTCGATGGCAAGCATACTTGCAAGCTTTGCGACATATGCTCGCGTCTCCGATGGCAAAGAGCCGCCTGCAAGATGCTCTTCATAGCGAGATGGTCCCGCATTGTACGCCGCAAACACGCCAGGCGAGCCATACCGATCGAGCAGTTCGCGCAAGTACGCCGTGCCGGCCAGAATGTTGTCGTGCGGGTCGTAGGGGTCGGTCCCAAGATTGTAGCGCTCGCGAAGTTCCGCCCAAGTCGCCGGCATGATTTGCATCAGGCCCATTGCGCCTTTTGGCGATCTGGCGTGCACGTCACCAACACTCTCGATGCTTTGGACTGATCGGATCCAGTTCGGAGGAATCGCGAAGCGTTGGGAGGCTTCAATGATGAAGCCTTCAAAGGATTTTACTGTCTGACTAGTCGGCGGACGTCCGGCTGATGCGCTCTGGCCAAAAGCAGAACTGTCGGACGCGGTCAGAAGAAGCAGTAAGGGCAGGACAGCACAAACATACGTGCCCAACTGAGCCAAGCACTCTGTCGCGCATGCGCCAGCCTTGCAGACATCGCTTGAGACGGAGGAATGATCCCGCAATCGATCGAACAAGGGAATGGCGAGCAGAACACGTCGAATACGCATGATCACTCATCCCACGTCCACACCGGCATCGCACGGCCGATCACGCTGGATGCCGGAAGAAATCCAAAATACCGGCCATCAAGCGAGTCGTCCGACTGCCAGTTCATCAGAAACAGCTCGCCGTCGCCGACGACGCGGCAGCCCTGCCATTTCGGCAGCGGCCTGCCCCGTCTGTCGTGATCCTTCGCCGAGCCTAGCGCGACGTCGTCGACTGAAATCGTGAGGCCGGTTCTGCAAACACTCTGCCCCGGAAGGGCGAGGACGCGCTTGAGCATGGGGACGCCAATGGGCAAATAGCCGTTAAGGTCGAGGAAGGTCGCGAGCGGCTCCGGCGGCTGCACGGCGAGAAGTTCCGTAACGAATAGTTTGTGCGCCGGCTGCACACGGTAGAGCCCGATCGGTGCGCTGTCGGACGCATTCCAGATGTAGGCCGGCGTAATCTCCAGAACAATTGGCGCGATAAGTGCGACGGCACCGCTGAGCATGACGGTCAACGTCTTGAGGCGCGGTGTCATCGCATGGCCCTCTGCCGGTGAAGCCATGCCTGGTGGCGCGCTTTCGTGTAAGAGCGCGGGTTTTCGGTGACGGACAGACGGTTATGAATGTGATGCCAATGATCAGGCGCGACATCGGCGGGATCAATGCCGAGCGCCTCAATGGCATCGGTCATCTGCAGCACGCGCTCGACCTTCCGCCAGCCTGACAGCCGCAGCAAGATCTCTCCGCCGGGTGTCACATAAGGCACGGTCGAGCAGCGCTGTCCTGGAGCGACAGCGCGCAAGATGTCGACCCGCGAAATGATCGTGCCGAAGTCGTTGGAGGTCCAACGGACGAAGGCAAAGATGCTGCCCGGCGCGAATGAAAGGACGCGCCGGTGGCGATCAAGCTTGCGTTCGTTGACGATACGACCGAACCGAATCCGGTTTTCGATGCGCTTCTCGAGCCACAACACTTCCACGTCCGTGAGATCGCTCATGCGGCGGCACCCCGACGCTGGAGCTGGCAGCCGTGAGCGTGGGGCTCGGTGGAGAGTGTGTCTGGCCTGCAAACGCAGGCTGGCCTATCGGATTGCCGTTGCCGAGCGCCGCCAACGTGGCTTTCGGCCTGCTCCGTTAGAAGAAATCCGAAGGATTTCCGGTTAGCCGGGGTACTGACCGGTGCCCACTCGCCGGCCATGCTGCTGCGAAAATGCCTCGCAACGATTCGCGAACGGAACGCATGGGGCGGTCTGGCGATCGGCGGTGGAGGCGAACGATGGACTTCTATGCAGGGCTTGACGTGTCGCTGGAGGCGACGAACATTTGCGTGGTGGACGGCGATGGCAACGTCGTTCGGGAGGCCAAACTCGAGACCGATCCGGACGCGATCGAGCTGTTCCTGGCTGAGTGGGGAATCCATCTCAAGCGCGTCGGGCTGGAAGCGTTCTCGTACAGCGCTTGGCTGTACACGGCGCTCGCCGAAAAGGGCCTGCCTGTGATTTGCATCGAGACCCGGCATGCCAAGGCGGCGCTGAACGCGATGCTGAACAAGACCGATCGCAACGACGCCAAAGGTATCGCCCAGATGATGCGGACCGGCTGGTTCCGTGCCGTCCATGTCGAATCGGAGGGCGCGCAAACGCTGCGGGCGCTGCTGGTCGGCCGCAAGGCGCTGCTCGGTAAGGTGCTCGACATGGAGAATATGATCCGCGGCGTGTTGCGCCCATTCGGCCTCAAAGTTGGCGAAATCTCGGTCGGCCGCTTTGACGCGCGGGTGCGTGAGATCATGGCCGGGAAGAGGGATTTGGAGGTCATTGTCGCACCGTTGCTGGACGCTAGAAGCGCGATGCGGCTGCAGCTGGCAAAGCTGCAGCGCCTCGCGCTGGCAGCGGCGCGGAGCGACAATGCCGTGCGGCGGATGATGACGGTACCCGGTGTCGGCGCACTCGTGGCGCTGACATTCCGCGCAACCGTCGACGACCCGGCCCGATTCAGGAAGTCGACCAATGTGGGGGCCCATTTCGGCCTGACGCCACGGCGCTACCAATCCGGACAAACCGACCGGATCGGCGGCATCTCCAAATGCGGCGACGAGCTGACGCGGGCGATGCTGTACGAGGCGGCGGTCGCGATCCTGACGCGCATTCCGAAGACCTTTAAGCTGCGGCTGCGGGGCCTGCGGCTGGCCAGGAAGAAGGGTCTGAAGCGCGCAGCAACCGCCGTGGCGCGCGCGCTCGCTGTGCTGCTGCACAAGATCTGGATCGATGGCACCACGTTCCGGTTTGGCGCCGGCGGCAAGCGCGGCCGGGTCGCTGCGGCGGCTTAAAAGCCTCCGCGACCCGGCCGCTTCCACGCGCGCCTTTGCCTTCCGCCACGGCGGAGCGGCGTCTCCCGAGGAGACGGGGATTTGGGTGAGATCGCAACTTTTCTTGCCGGCGGCTTCATGACGACGTTTGAAGCCATCAAGCACGGCGCTGGTTAGCCTGACCGCCCATTCCTCAGATTCCGGCTTGTGGTGGCCATCGTGCCAACCACGGATGTTAGCGAGTTCTCCTCGCCGAGCGAGTGGCTGCAAAAGGACGTGACGCGCACCAGGCGATGATGTTGACGTCGGTGATCGCGCAGACTTGCGCGTGATCGCGTTGACGCGCGTGCATTGGCGACAACAATCGTATTGCGGAGAGGCTTTGCGCGTGAGAGAGTGGATGCATGAGGCATCCTCGTTGCACGCGCAGCCGACTTGCTCACAACGCACTGATTCACAACAAGAAGTTAGAGTCAGTATGTTAGTAAAGTTAGAGCGGCTGGAACGCGCGCAGAAACAAGCTCTTAAGTTCGATTCCGGTCCCCGATAGCACGAGGATCGGGTCCCCGATAGCACGAGGGTTGCGGTCCCCGATAGCACGAGCTGATTCACAGGTTGTCCTCCGAATTCGGAATAAGGCCGCGGCGGCGCAAGCGGGCCGTTAGGGGATCAGGAGCAGGTGCGAAGTTCAGCCGCTCGGTGCCATCGGGATCGCGCGTGAGCACGAGCTGATAGCCGGGCAATGTCTGGCGCTGGACGATTTGACGTACGTCGTAAGCAAAGTGCTTGAGCGGCGAGAGGATGCCGGACTTGGCATGGAGATGCACAAGGTCAAAGCTCCAGCCGCTATGCTGGTGGCCGCCATGCTTGCGCACGAGGCGATAAAGCCACCGCTCAAGTCCGCCCGTCAGCCCGAAATAGGCGCGATCGATCGTCAGCACGAGCGCGTCATCGATGACGCCGGCATAGAACCAATCAGCCAGGATCAGCTCGATGCCAAAAGGCCGGCCGCTTGCATCGGCTGTCTCCTTCCACTCGTTGATCCAGGAGAAGCGGTGCCGCCGCCGTTCTGCGAGCTGGCGGATCGACGTCAGCACTGTCGTTGACTGAAGTCTGTCAAGACCAGCCTTCAGGCGGTCATAGTCACGTGCGCTGGTGCCGCGGCCCACGAAGGTCAAAATCTCGTAAGGTGTTGCTGCCATCAGGCGCGACGTCTTGAAGCCCGCATCACGGGCTTCGACGATCTGAGAAGCGGCCCAAATCAGAACGTCCGCATCCCAAATGGTCGCCATGCCGTGTTCCGGCACGGCTTCGACACGAATTGCGATCGCACCGGCACGAAAATCGATGGGCACGATCCGCTTGGTCTTTGCAAGCGAGAAGAACGGATATGCCATCAGACCCTGCGCGTCGCGGGGCGCGAGATCGCCGGGCAAAGCCCGAAAGAGCTCAAGCTGCTCGCGCTCGGAATGGTGTTTGCGCCGCATGGTCACTGCTCTCGCACGGCGATCAGCGACGTTCCTGGCCTGCATACGGGCGCAGCGCGGGATGCTTCTTGGCCGGCAGCACAGTGCCCTTACCGGGATCTGAAGTTGACGTTTTGGCGCCGAGATCGGCCCACGCTTTCAGGTCATCGACGGCGTAGACAACACGTCCGCCGATCTTCCGATAGGTGGGTCCGGTGCCGTACGTGCGGTGCTTCTCCAGCGTACGGCCTGACAGACCAAGATAGCGCGCGGCCTCAGGTGTACGCAGGAACCGCGGGGGAAGACCGGCCATCGGATCGGGCATTTGAGAACTCCAAGAGGACAGCGCACGACGCCTGGCTAGGCCGACGTGTGTGCGGTCATCATGGAGGAGCAGGTTCTCGGACGGGGATGCCGAATATGGAGGAGCGATTTTCGGCACCCTCCGGGGCTGCGCTACTCGTCCTTGCGCCCGGGATGCAGGAGTTTGCGGTAACCACCGCGCATCAACGCGAGGCCGCCTTGCACCAAGCGGATTGTTTGATTGCGCAGATCATGCGTCTTCCAGGCACGATCGGGGATGCGCTTTTTGCCGAACAGCGCTTCGGCGATGACGATAAACGCCGCCGGCGCTATGCGCATCGAGCGCGCGGATCGCGGCGCTCAGGAGTTCGCGCCGCTGTTTAGAAGTGAAAGGAAGGACTTGGCGCGCGTCCATTCATCGCACGCCACAGCCGGCGGGCTGCATACGCAGGCGGGTCGAAATCGCCATCAAACAGCAAGTCGGCTGCATATGACGCGCCGAGCACCGGCGGCTCTTTGGACCAGACACGGTGGTCCGTTGAACCGATGCGCAGCACGGCATGCCAGCCGTCAACAGCACGGCGCACCTGGCCAGCCGTAAGACCAAGCAGTGGCTGAGACAGCGCGCTGCCGTCGTCGGCCATTGCGACGTTGACCGGAACGACCGCCGCTAGAACCTCAGGCGCCCTCATCACCTCGTACTCACGCCGATAGTCGGCGTTGCGGCGGAGACATTCCCAGGCGATGTCGGTGACTTCCGCGTCTTGTAGGCTCTGGTAGGATTCCGGCGACCCAGTCGAATTCAGGCATTGCTTCCGCCACATTGCACACTGCTAACAACGATTGCGAAGCAATAGGCATGAACGAGGTGGTTGTAGGAAGCCCCTAGTTTGGCACCACGTGGTGCACCGGAATGATTACCGATTAGCAAAAGAAAATATTTCGGCCTGCAAATCGCAGCCCGCCGATTTTCTTCTATTTGGAGCCGGTGCCGCGTAGTAGGTGGCCCTGCTCAATCACCTATTTGGCGCGCGCGAGACGACTCTGATATGCATTTCGCGCACGGTCCGGCTCCCGCACCGGATCGATATGCAGCACGATTCGAGCGACTTCCATCCAGTCAGCCCCTTCGCTATCGGCCTGAAGAAGACGCATGTACGTCACCACATGCTGCCCATCGCAGTCAGTGAGAACTTGATCTGCAGGAGCAGCGTCGGCGACGTCTGGGTTGAGCGGCGGCTTCCTCATAAGAGTCCACGCCTTAGTTTAGACAATTTCTAACACGCGGGCAGCAAGGAGCAGAAGCGACAAAATCTTCGCGGGAGCCGTCCGGATCGCGTTTTGTCGAGAATACTCCGTGGTGAAATACTCTTCAAGAACATGCCCTCTTCGCATGGATATACGCGAGATACTTGCAATCAATTTGCGGAAGCTCCGGCAGGCCCGTGGTCTGTCACAGGAGGAATTGGCTCATCGTGCTGAGATTGACCGCACTTATATCAGTGCACTCGAGCGAAGCGTGTATGCGGCGGGTATCGACGTTGTCGATCACTCGCGCGCAGCCTAGGTGTCGAGGCGCCACCTGCTCACTGGCCCGCCCACAAGCACTAAGAAAAGGACTCGGGGGCAGGCCGAGTGATTGATCTCGAGCCGTTCGATCCAGCGGCCGGTTTGCGCTCACTGACGCCTGGAAGGATGAGAAGCCCCGCCCGGCGGACCGGACGGGGCTTGGAGCCCTACTCGCCGGTCTTGCGCGCCCGCGACCAGAGCAGGGTGTACCCTTCACCGCCCTCGTCATCGAACAGGTTCGCGTAGATCGGAGCGTTGAACGAGGGATCGTCGAGCTTGAGCGAGAGGTAGTCGCGGCCCTCTTCGGAACGCTTCGACCAGGCTGCGCCAATCTCCGCGCGACCCACATAGATGCGGTGGCTTGGAGCGTTGTCATTGGAGCGGTTGGTCTCGGCGACGATACGGACGCCCTTGGCTTGCAGGCTCAGGGTGACGATCTCGCCCTGGAAATCATTGCCGACTTTCTTGAAAGAACCAATGTTAGCCATGTCACTTCTCCTGTTGTGTTTTCGAGCCCGCGACCACCGCGGCCTCGATGGCGATCTAGGGCCGAGGACGATCGGCGACGCACCCGCTCGGGCCGGAGCGCAGCGGAGGACGTCGTTGTGGCGACTTTCTTGTCTCGCGAGGAATGGGCGAAGCCCAGGGGAAGAAAGTCGCATCAACGGCGTTGCGGCTCAGACGATCGAGGCGAAGCCGGTCTTCGGCCAGATCAAGCCATCAACGAGGCCACGTGCTTCCGCGTGCTGAACCACAATCTCTGGAGAAGCGTCGCTATCTCAGTTTTGATGAACAAGAGGTCGGAACGATTCAGCGCGGAAAGAGAAACAATCTCCTGCAAAGGGCGGCATTGTCTCCCAGGAACCGAACGAGGTAACATCGCTCTGCCGCGGCTGCGTGGGCTTGACCGAATGCCGGCAGCTTGATCGACGCGTTCCGAGGAGACTGCCTCTCCCGCGCTCATGTTTCGATCATCCCCGTTCACCGCCCAGATCTACGCGCACCTGTACGACGATGAAGGCGGGAAACGATCATCCCTCGCACCATGCGGCCGTAGAACTGGGCTAGGACGGGTTCCCCAGCACCCCACCCGGCTCGAACGGGCGGGTCTCCGCCGAAACCATCAAGCGCGTCCATGACGTGACGCCAATGCAAACCGCGCCCAGGCAAGCGAAGATCTCACGCCAAGCCAGCGAAGGCACCCCGATCTGAGACACGGCGAACACCACATGATAGCCGGCGACCGCGGCGGGAACAGCAAATGCTGTCGCGATAGCGATACGCAAGGCTAACGACCGAATAACCGCGACGGCGACCTGGCCGAGGACGAGCGTCAGCGCAGCGCCGGCCATTGCGATAAGCAGCGCGCCAATGAGACCGGCGCCGCTCTGAAATGCAGTCATTCCGATACTGAGTGCGACAAAAAACGGCAGGGCATACACGGCGAGCGCAAAGATCGCCCAGCAGAACAAGCCAATGCCGAGCGCGTTGAGAACAAGCCCAAGAGCGGGCATGGTGGTGGCTCCATGTGCATAGATGTACCAGTCGCACCTTCCACCACCACCACGGCGCAACTCTGGATATGAAACCGAAAAGGAGGCAGAGTTGCGGCGTGAGCAATTTCGCCTCGAAGACTCAGTCAAGCAGACGGCGCTCACGCGCCGCCGAACCTCCAGACCGGGATGCCGAGCCGCTTCGCTTTGTCGGCGAGGTTGTCCTGGATTCCAGTGCCCGGGAAGTGCAGGACGCCGATCGGCAGGAGTTCAAGCATGGCGTCGTTGCGCTTGAACGGCGCTGCCTTGGCATGTTTCGTCCAGTCGGGCTTGAAAGCGATCTGAGGCACCTTGCGGGTGGTTGCCCATTTGGAGGCGATCAGTTCGGCTCCCTTCGGGGAGCCGCCGTGGAGCAGGACCATGTCGGGATGCTTGGCGTGAACCTTGTCGAGGCGATCCCAGATCAGGCGATGATCAATGAAGTCAAGCCCTCCGGTGAGCGCAATCTTCGGCCCTGACGGCAGCATGATTTCGGTCTCGGCACGGCGCTTGGCTGCGATGAAGTCGCGGGAGTCGATCATCGCCGCGCTCAGGGTGCGGTGGTTCACCAGCGATCCTGATCGGGGGCGCCAGAATGAGCCGGTGTGAGTCTCGAATCGCTCTATGGCCTGATCACGGAAGAGCTCCAGGCAGTTGCGGCGCTCAATCAACGTGATGCCTTCCGCCGTGATGCGTTCGAGTTCGACGGATCGAACTTCGGAGCCGTCCTGCTCGCGCTGACTCTTCTGCTGCGCCCGTTCGTTGTCGTCGAGCTGGCGACCGACGCGGTCGACGGCACGATGGAACAGGTTGACGGTCGACCAGAGCAGATCGTCCAGGTCCGGCTCGAGCCGCGTGTCGCTCAACGTGGCGACCAGGGCATCGAAGATGTCGGCGACGGCACCGGTGATGATCCTGCCCTCAGGAAGCGGGCGCGGATCGGGCTCGTCGTCGAAGGGGCGGTAACCGAAGAGCTGCAATTCGGTAAGAACGTGTTCGGTCGCAGATGCGGCGTGCGGCGGTTCGATGTCATCCTGGTCGGTCATGGAGGCGATCCTTTGCCGGATCGGCCGCGACCATCGCGGCCTTCGTGGCGATCACTCAGACGGCGGGCGGAACGGGCCAGAACCCGAAGCAGCTTGTCCGCCGAAGCCCAGCGGGCGTAGGCGGAAGCGGAGGGCCGAAGCGCAGCGGAGGATGGCGGAGGCCGGCTATTTTGCTTCGCGATGCAAAGCGCGCTCGCCAGATGGCTAATGTGTCTTCTCGTCGCCGGCGCGCGGCGGAAAATAGCCGGACGCAGCCATTGCCGCTCGAGCCGCTTGCCGTCCGATCGCCCTCTAGAAGGCCGTGGTCGCGTCCTCTTCCGGCAGTGGCCGCACCGCGACCGACCTGTCGACGGTTATCGAATTTCCGGGGCTATTCCGCGGTTGCCATCGACGAATGCAGGAAACGGACGACGTCCTCCGGTACGAGTTGAAGTAGCAACGCTCCTCGGAGGGCCTCGAGGGCGAAGATGTGCAGATTTTCGTTGAAATCGCCCAGCCGGGGCGACAATGCGATCGCTTCAATGCCGGCGGCTTCCGCGCGCTGGGTGAGAATAGCCTGTGCGGCATCTCCGGCAGCATCTTCATCGCGGGCGATATAGAGTCGGCGTAGGCCAGACGGCAGCAACATGGCTGCGAGGTGGTTAGCCGAAAGCGCGGCGGCCATGGGCAGGGCCGGCAGTGCGTAACGCAGTGACAGCATGGTCTCGATCCCCTCGCCGGCAGCGAGCACGTCATCGACCAGGCCGAAACGAACGGCGTTACCGAGCAAATCGCCCATGGCCCGCCGTGGCGTGTCGATCGGGGCCTTGCCGAGCCGCACGCGATCAAAGCCGTGTGGATCTAGCCAGGTGCGATGCACGCCGGTGATCCGTCCCTCGAGGTCCGTGACAGAGCTTATCATCGCCGGCCAGGTTTCAGTCGGCAAATGCTCGTCCGGTCGGTAGTAGCAACGTGGGTGGAAGCGCAGGCTACCACCATGGTGGATTTCGCTTATTCCACGACGTTGCAAATACGTTTCAACCAACGTCCCTTCGATCGGGCCGGACATCGCGAAAAGTCGACGGGCGGCTTCTTGCGATCCGGCCGGCACGACTGGACGAACGGTTCTCGGGAGTGATTGCTCCTCAGAACGAGGCAGCTTCAGAAAGCGCCTCGCCTCCTCGGCGGCTTCGCGGAAGTCTCGCAAGGCAAGGCTTTCGCGGATGATGTCGAGGAGATCGCCATGTTCCCCGGTCGCGGCATCGGACCATTTCCCAGCGGGTCCCTTCGGCGATTCCTGGAGCCGTACAAACAACGAGCGCCCCGGGGTGTTGTGGACGTCGCCGACCACCCAGTATCGCCCCGCGCGCTTGCCGTGAGAGAGATAGTGTCGGCACACCGCCTCGGCCTCGCGCGCGAGGCGTCGTGCCAGTTCGGATGCATCGCGGGACATCAGGCGGCCTCCCGCTCGCCGATGCGCGCTACCGGATACGTGTCGAGCACTTTCGACAGGACCTCCACACCGCTCGCGTCCGTGGGTACGAACATGCGCAGCTTCCAGGAGATGATCTCCCCAAAGAGGCCGTAAGCACGGAGGCGATCGCGCATCGTGTCATTGAAACCTGACAGCTCGATGCGGTATGCGCCCATTACCCGGACACGGCGAAGCTGGAGCCCCTCCGCGAGATCGAGGACGGTTTGTCCCTCCATCAGCGCGGCAAAGGCAGCGTCTGGCGTCAGCGAAGGCGCGTCCGTCGCAAGGACGCTTGCGACCCACGCGGCCGAAACCTTCCGGCCGATGATGCGCTCGCCCGCATCGGTCTGAAGCCGATAGACGCGGGTCGATTCGTTCGGCAGCCGCTTCCAGATCGGTAGCAGCAGGCCCGCCACGACGTGGATCGTGCTTTCCGTGAACTCTGGGATCTCAGCAAGTTCCGCCAGCCAGGTCGCGCCGAAGCGTTCACGATCCGCTTCGTCCCAATGACTTTCGGCCATGATGGTCAAGGGGACCATGTGCTGATCCATCGGGCGGATCAGGCGGACGCGCCGCTCGATCTCGCCGTCGTCGAGCATGACGCTCGCCGCGGGGACCTGCACGGCGGCTCGTCCCGAGCGCTCATTGACGAGCAGGACGGCCTGACGATCGGAAAGACGAGCAAGAGCGTCATCCAGACCCACAGGATGATTGCGCTGACGCTGGCAGATCGTGAGCAGCCGGGTCTCGGCGCCAGTGCCGGGATGGACGTAGATCGTCCGCCGGTCGGCGACGACAAAGCTTTCGGCACGGAGGGTTTCCAGTCCGACGTCGTAGGTGCCGGATGCAACCGCGCCTTCGATCCGAGCGGTCAAGAGCTGCTCGAAGGCGGTAAACAGCACATTCTGCAGGTCAATGGAGAGCGCCAATAGCCTGTTCAGAAAGGTCGTGATCGGCGGCAGGTCATCCCTGAGCCCATTGGCATCCATGAGCTTCAGACCGGTCGCATCCTCGAACCGTTCGAGCGAGCAGCCGTCGACCTTGCCTCGCGCGAGCAGCGTGTAGAGCTGGCGCAACGCATCACGTCCGTACTGGCTTTCGAGATTGTCCTCGGGCCGGAACAGGCCCTGCCCTCCGGTCTGGCGCTGGCCTCGCGTAATGGCACCCAGCGTATCGAGCCGGCGCGCAATGGTGCTGAGAAAGCGCTTTTCGGCCTTCACGTCGGTCGCGATGGGGCGGAACAGCGGTGGCTGCGCCTGGTTGGTCCGGTTGGTCCGGCCAAGACCTTGGATTGCGGCGTCGGCCTTCCAGCCGGGCTCGAGCAGGTAGTGGACCCGCAAGCGGCGATTCCGGGCCGACAGTTCGGCATGGTAGCTCCTCCCCGTGCCGCCGGCGTCGGAGAAAACGAGAATGCGCTTGACGTCATCCATGAAGGCCGAGGTCTCCGCGAGGTTCGCCGAGCCCGCGCGATTTTCAACCACTAGCCGGTCGCCCTTGCGAACGATGCGTCGCGAGCGACCGGTTACTTCCGCGACCATGTCGGTGCCAAAACGCTGCACCACCTGATCCAGCGCGCCCGGTACCGGCGGTAGTGATGCAAGCTTCTCGATGAGACGGTCGCGTCGTGCGACGGCTTCCCCGCTCTCGACCGGCTGGCCGTCGCGATAGGCAGGCCGGGAGCAGAGGTTGCCCTCCGGGTCGGTGAAGGGCTCGTAGAGCTGGACCGGAAAGGAGTGGGCGAGATAGTCGAGGACATACTCGCGCGGCGTGATGTCGACCTGGACGTCGCCCCACTCTTCAGTCGGGATCTCGGCGAGCCGGCGCTCCATCAGCGCTTCGCCCGTCGACACGATCTGGATGACAGCGGCGTGGCCAGCATCAAGGTCGCGCTCGATCGATCGGACCAGCGACGGGGTCTTCATCGAAGTCAGGAGGTGGCCGAAGAAGCGCTGCTTCGCGCTTTCGAAAGCGGAGCGTGCCGCAGACTTGGCTTGCCCGTTCAGCGTTCCCGTTGCGCCGGTTATGTTGGCGGCTCGCATCGCCGCATCGAGGTTATTATGGATGACGCTGAACGCACCGGCATAGGCGTCGTAGATGCGAACCTGCTCCGGCGTCAGCTGGTGATCGACGAGATCGTACGCGACGCCCTCGTAAGAGAGCGAGCGAGCGGCGTAGAGACCGAGCGCCTTGAGGTCGCGCGCCAGCACCTCCATCGCCGCGACCCCGCCTTCCTCGATCGCTTCGACGAACTCAGCACGGGTGCCGAATGGAAAGTCGGCGCCGCCCCAAAGGCCGAGGCGTTGGGCATAAGCGAGGTTATGAACTGTGGTGGCGCCTGTCGCCGACACATACACCACGCGGGCATTTGGCAAGGCGTGCTGGAGCCTAAGGCCAGCGCGCCCCTGCTGAGAGGCCGCCTGGTCACCCCGCTCGCCCTTGCCCCCGACCGCATTCTGCATGGCGTGGCTCTCATCGAAGACGATCACTCCGTCGAAGTCGGAGCCCAACCATTCGACGATTTGCCTGACACGCGAAAGCTTCTCGCCGCGCTCGTCGGTCCGTAGCGTGGCGTAGGTGGTAAAAAGGACGCCTTCCGCAAGCCGGATCGGCGCGCCCTGGCGAAACCGAGACAAGGGCGTAACGAGCAGGCGCTCCATGCCGAGCGCGGACCAATCGCGCTGCGCGTCCTCGATCAGCTTGTCGGACTTGCTGATCCAGACCGCACGACGACGGCCCTTGAGCCAATTGTCGAGCAGAATCCCGGCGACTTGCCGCCCCTTGCCCGCCCCGGTGCCATCGCCCAAAAACCAGCCGCGGCGAAAGCGGACGGCATTCTCTGCGTCGTCGCGCGCAGCGGCCACAACATCAAAGGTCGTGTCGACCGTCCAGGAGCCTGCCAGGAATTCGGAATGCGCCTCGCCGGCATAGATGACACTCTCCAGCTGGGCATCCGACAGAACTCCGTCGGCCATCACATTGGCCGGCAGGTGCGGACGATAGAATGGCTTCGGTGGCGCAACGGACGCCATCGCGGCAGACTGCACGAGCTTGGTCGGATGTGCGCACGATCCGGGAATGCGGATCGACTGTAGTCCGTATTCCTCATAAAGAGCATCGGTGAGCCGGGCGCCTTCCGGCGCGGACCATTCGACCGTCTCATAGATCAGTTCTGCGCTTACTGGCGCGGCGTCTCTCGAAGTGGACGATATGCGTGGTGCAACGGCGCTGACCGATCGCGACATCGTTGGCCGCCCGACAACAACGATCTCCGATGGCGTGGCGACGGGCAGCCTTGGAGGCACATGCAGATTCACCCAGCCTAGCAAGGTAGCGACATCGGCCGCCATGCCTGGCGAGGCAGGAAAAGCCGTCGGATCGGCAGCGGGCACCTTGTCGATCACAAGCAGCCTTGTGTCCGTCTGAGTACCGTGCTTGGCGTAAACGGCGCCATCGACGGCGGCGGAAAACACCACGCGCCCGCGTTCCTGGATGCGAACAAAGGCATCTCGCCATGTCGGGTTATCCGGCGCGAAGCTTGCACCAGCGATGGCGACGAGGCGCCCACCGTCGCAGAGACGCGCGAGCGCTGAAGTGATGTGACGGAGAGCCGCATCCGTCATCCGTCGATCGACATTCGCCAATGCGGAGAACGGCGGGTTCATCAGAACGACACTCGGCGCAACACTCACGTCCAGGTGGTCATCGATCTGAGCAGCATCGAACCGCGTGACGTTAACGCCCGCGAATAGATGCTCGAGCAACCCCGCCCGGGCCCCGGCCAACTCATTCAACACCAAGGCGCCGCCGGCGAGCTCTGCAAAGACGGCGAGCAAGCCGGTCCCCGCGGAAGGCTCCAGAACGTGATCGGCCGGCATAATGCCGGCCGCGGTACACGCTGCCAGCCCGAGCGGGATCGGCGTCGAGAATTGCTGAAGTGCCTGACTGTCTTCGGAACGCCGCGTGTGGGTCGGCAGACAGTTCGCGATTTTCGCCAGCATCGGCAGCATGGCGGCCGTCGAGCCAGCCCTGGCCCGCATGGCCGGTCCGAACTTGCGAAGAAACAGAACGGTAGCCGCCTCGCAGACGTCATAGGCGGTCTTCCAGTTCCAGGCGCCGGCCGCCTCGGAGGCATCGAAGGCTCCCTCCATGGCGCAACGCAGGGCAGCGGCATCGATGCGACGACCGCGTTCGAGTTCGATCAGCAGCTGTCGCGCGGCCCTGACGGCCGCGGAGGTGAGACTTGCAGCGGCACGCATCGAGAGCGGCGCGGCGGCAGCGCCACCGACGAGAGATTCGGTCATGGCAGGATTCTTTCGGAGAGCAGGAACAGGTCGAACCATCAGGCACTCTCCTTTGACCCCGACGGCTCAAACCCTTCCCGGCCCGGCTCTCCCTCTCAGATCTCAGGCATAAAAATGGGGACCGGCGCTGCAGACCGGTCCCCAGCTACTGCGGGACGGCCGTCCATCCCGCTCCATGATGTCACTCAGCCGCGTCGAGCCGTTGCGGATCTTCGTCGCTGCCGTTTTCGGGATCCTCCTCATCGGCGAGGAATTCGGGCAGACGGCCCGCCTCGCCCTCCTGCTCCACTGGCGCCGCATCGGGAGCGACGAGACGGAGCGGCTCCGGCAACCAACCCGAGCCATCCAGAAGACGCTCAGCCTCTTTGGCCATATCGGCCTTCGTGGGCGTCCACGAGATGGGCGACAGCTTTCCGCTTCCCTGCGGGCGTCACCACTAATGGGATGGTCCGCCCCGTCCTCCTGCCTCATTATAGGAAGGTCAGATCAAAAGAGGAGAGTATAATGGCCCATCGCAATTTGCCGCGACCTGCGGCTGTCTATGGAATCGACATTGGCAAGAACCTGTTCCACGTCGTTGGCCTAAGCTGCGACGGCACACCTGTTCAGAAAGTTCGCCTTCGACGGGAGACGCTTCTTCAGTTTTTTGCTCGCGCACAACCAAGCATAGTTGGCATGGAATCCTGCGCCGGTTCACAGTGGCTCGCCCGGAAGATAA
>NZ_FOQM01000031.1 GCF_900113735.1 Bradyrhizobium sp. Gha | reverse complement strand
TCCGCTTCCTCGACGCCGAAGGCAAGGCCGGCAAGGCCCATCTGTTGCAGTCCGCATGGAAGCCGGGTGATCCGGTCTGGCAGGGCACGATCGATGGTCACTTCATCGCGGTGCAGGCGCGCCCGATCGCCAACGGCATCCGTCTGGCGCATCAGGGCGTCGAGGTGCCGGTCTATGTCTGGACGGAAGCGGAAGCGGCCTCCGCGCGGCTGATGCCGGTGACGACCGCCTCCGACAGCGGCAAGAAACTGCTGTGCCCGATGCCCGGCCTCATCGTCTCGATCGCCGTGACCGAAGGGCAGGAGGTCAAGGCCGGCGAGACGCTGGCCGTGGTCGAAGCCATGAAGATGCAGAACGTGCTGCGTGCCGAGCAGGACGGCACCGTGAAGAAGGTCCACGCCAGCGCCGGCGCAACGCTGGCGGTGGACGCGCTGATCCTGGAGTTTGCGTAAAGGTGTATGTGTGTGGTGCACGGGCCGGTCTGCCTGCACCCACCGTCATTGCGAGCGCAGCGAAGCAATCCAGACTGCCTCCGCGGAATGATTCTGGATTGCTTCGCTACGCTCGCAATGACGGAGATTGGAGCGACCGCTTCAGTTCCAAGAGAGAGACACCGCCATGGCCTTTCGTTCCCGCCGCGATAGACTGCGTTCCATCCTCTCGGGCGCCGCTTGCGTCCATCCCGGCTCGGTCTATGACGCGATCTCGATCCGCATTGCGGAGGATCTCGGCTTTCCACTCGGCATGTTCGGCGGCTCTGTGGCCTCACTCGCCGTGCTCGGCGATCCTGACGTCACCCTGATCACGCTCACCGAGCTTGCCGAGCAGATGCGGCGGATGTCGCGCGCCGCAAGCCTGCCGGTGCTGGTCGATGCTGATCACGGCTATGGCAATGCGCTCAACGTGCGCCGCACGGTACAGGAGCTGGAGACAGCGGGTGCTGCCGGCCTGACCATCGAGGACACGCTGCTGCCGGCCGCTTTTGGCGAGGCAAAAGCGCAGCTGATCTCGATCGACGAGGGCGTCGGCAAGATGAAAGCCGCGCTCGACGCCCGCGGCGATCCCGCGCTGGTCATCATGGGCCGCACCGGCGCGGCCTCGATCACTGCGATCGAGGACGCGATCAGGCGTGCCAAGGCTTATGAGGCCGCCGGAGTCGATGCGCTGTTCTTTACCGGCATCAGGTCGCGGGCAGAGCTCGAGGCCATCGTGAGCGCAACCCATCTGCCGATCGTGCTTGGTGGTGCGCCGGACGAATTGAATGCGACCGATTACCTGGCGAACCAGCGCGTCCGCATCGCGCTTCAGGGCCACGCACCGATCGCGGCGGCCACGCAGGCGGTGTACGAGGTGCAGAAGGCGTTGCGCGAGGGCACGTCGCCGAAAGCGCTGGGGGGATTGCCACCGGCGGAGTTGACCAGTCGCGTCATGCGCGATGCCGAGGTAAAAGAGCGCAGCGCTGACTTTCTCGGACTGAAAAAATGAGCCGGGCAATCCTTCAGGTGATGATCCGCGGCCGCGTCCAGGGCGTCGGTTACCGGGCCTGGGTCGAGTATCAGGCGACCGCGAGCGGCCTCGAGGGCTGGGTGCGCAACCGCCGCGACGGCAGCGTCGAAGCGCTGTTCGCAGGCCCGCCGAAACTCGTTGCCGACATGGTCGCGCTGTGCCGCCACGGCCCGCCGTCCTCGCATGTCGACAACGTGACCAGCGAAACGGCGAGCGCGGATGAGTTGAACCTGCGCCGGGCAGGGGAGGTGTTCTCGGTGTTGCCGACGGTATGAGAGCCGGCTCTCGTCCCTCGCGAGCGGTGCGCTCCCTCGCCCCGCTTGAGGCGAAGAGCAACTACCGCGGCAGCTTCGAAATCGCCTCGCTCAGCTCGTGAATCTCATACGGCTTGCGCAGGATCGGAAAATCGCCGCGGACATCGGCGGCGGCTTCGCTATAGCCGGTGGCGAGCAGCACCGGCAGGTTGGGGCGGATCTGGCGCAGGCGATGAGCGAGGCCGAGCCCGTCCATTTTGCCGGGCATCACGATGTCGGAGAACACTAAGTCGACACCAGTGTTCTCGATCTCCCGCAACGCGGATTCGGCATCTGAAACCCGATGCACGCGGTAGCCGAGCTGCTCCAGCAGGCCGATGCTGACGAGGGCTACGTCAGGATTGTCCTCGACCAGCAGCACCGTGCCGCTGCCGCGCACCGGCCCCACTTCGAGTGCTTCGACCGGTGCGGTCGCGGTCTCACGCGGCAGCAGGATCGTGAAGGTCGTGCCCTTGCCGAGCTCGCTTGCGACCTTGACCGTGCCGCCGGCCTGATGCGCAAAGCCGTGCACCTGCGACAGGCCGAGCCCGGTGCCTTTGCCAACCGGCTTCGTCGTGAAGAACGGTTCGAAAATCTTGTCGACGACGTCGGAGGGAATGCCGAGCCCGGTGTCGGCGACGGTGATGGCGACGTATTCGCCGCTATGAAGCGGATCGTTCAGGACGGTGTTGTGCGCGCCGATCGTCACCGTGCCGCCGTTAGGCATGGCGTCACGTGCATTGATGACCAGGTTGAGCAGGCCCGTCTCGAGCTCGGAGACATCAGCCTTGACCGGCCAGAGGTCGCGCTCGATCTCGAAGGCGAGACGAACCGCGCTGCCGACGCCCGCGTGAAGCACCTCGCGGATCGCCTCGACGCGGTCGCCGAACCGGATCGGCTGCGGATTGACGCTCTGCCGCCGCGCGAAGGTCAAGAGCTGTCCCGTCAGCGCGGCGCCCCGTCTTGTGGCGGTGTCGATCGCCAGGATCGCGCGCTGAAACTTCGAATCGTCGGGGGCGGCCTTCCTGAGGATATGGAGGCTGCCGCTGATGATCATCAGGAGGTTGTTGAAGTCGTGCGCTACTCCGCCGGTGAGCTGGCCGAGCGCATCGAATTTCTGCGACTCCGCAAGCTGCGTCTGCATCGCCTCGAGCTTGAGCTGCGTCTCGCGGCGCTCGGTGATGTCGCGGGTGATCTTGGCGAAGCCGACGAGCTTACCGTCCTCGTAGATCGGGTCGATGACGACGCTCGCCCAGAAGAAGGTGCCGTCCTTGCGGACGCGCCAGCCTTCCTCCTCGTAGCGGCCCTGCTCCCTGGCGATGCCGAGCGCGCGCGCCGGCTTGCCGTTGGTGCGATCGGTTTCGGTGTAGAAGCGCGAAAAATGCTCGCCGAGGATCTCCTGGGGCGAATAGCCCTTGATGCGCTCGCCGCCAATATTCCAGCTGGTGATGATCCCATTGGGATCGAGCATATAGAGCGCGTAGTCCGCAACTCCCTCAACCAACAGCCGAAAACTCCGTTCGCTTTCGAACAAGTCTCTCTGTTGACTGGACTTTTTGACCATTCCTAACCCCGCCTCGATCGGGACAAACGTCTCAGGAGGGCGTTTGGTTCCCGTTCCCTGGGATATTTTAAGGCAAATCGAAGCGGCGGTATGCAAGCAGGCAAGGCTGAGGGCGGCTTCATCACGCGCATGCTGACGCCGTTCGAGTTCGGGCTCGGTGGTCCCATCGGCACCGGGCGGCAGTGTGATGGCGACGCCCGATCTCTCCGGGCCAGTCAATGCGACTGCGCCGATCCCCGTGACCAACGCAAAATTCACCGAGGAGCTCGGCCGCCGGCTGCACCGGCCCGCGGTGTTTCGCATCCCCGGCGGCCTGTTGCGCTGGATCGGCGGCGGCTTCGCCGACGAACTCCTGCTCGGGGGTCAGCGCGTGCTGCCGAACAAGGCGCTGAGCCGCGGTTTTGTCTTCCGGCACGAGACGCTGCGCAGCGCGTTCGAGGCGATGCTGTGAGGTTCAGGTGGAGGCTGCACTCCGGAACGCCGCTGCCACCGCACGCAGCGCTGCCAGCTTCGCGGGATCGCTGACCTTCGAATGCAGCATCACCTTCGAGCTGCCGAGCTTTGGCAGCTTGTGCGCAGGCCCGATGTCGATCAGCCCGGGAGGCGCGATCCGCCGCGCCAGCGGCGCAACCGCGAGGCCAGCAAGCGCGGCGGCAACGACCGCCGTCACGCCGCCGCCGACAAAGCGCTCGCGCCAGGTGACGCCGGATTTGTCGAGCGCACGTACGGCAATCGCGCGGACACCGCAGGGCGGGGCGAGCGTTGCCAGCGGCAAGGCTTCGCCCCTGGGGAGCGTGAACCGGCGCGACGCGAACCAGCCGAACTCGTCCTCGGTCAGTTTTTCGCCGCCGCGGCGGCTGCCTTCCTGGCGCACGATCACCGCATCCAGCTCGCCCGCGTCATAGGCGTCCTGCATCTGGCGCGAGAAGCCGATGGTGACGGCAAGCGTCAGGCTTGCCGACATCGCATGCAGCCGCTCGAGCAGCGGCACCAGTTCAGGGCCTGCCGCGTGGTCGGAGATTCCGAGCGAGAGCGATTGCGCAGCCGGCGCTTCGCCCGAGAGCGCGCGGTCATGCGCCGCCATCAGGGCGCGGGCGCGATCGAGGAAGCCGGCGCCCTCGGCGGTGAGGCGGACGGCGCGGGGCGAGCGCTCGACGAGTCGTTTGCCCAGCAGCGTTTCCAGCCTCTGTAGCTTGAGGCTGATGGCTGCCTGTGTCGTGCCGAGCGCCTCCGCGGCGCGGGTGAAGCTCTGGAAGTCGGCGACCAGCAGAAAAGCCTGGACCGTCGCGATATCGAGTGTGGCTTTCATTATGATGTGTTATCACTGCTATATCGAGAGATAAGATATCAAAATGATGAGGGAAGGTCTAGCTTCTCATCAACGCCGTGCAAACAGCGCGGCATCTTGAGGAGAACGACAATGCCCCTGATCACCGTGTCCTACACCTCGTCCCGCCAGTCGCCGTCGATGAAGGCCGACATCGCGAGCGCCGTGTCGGAGCTAACCGCAAAAATCCTGCACAAGGATCCCAAGGTAACGGCCATCATCGTGAAGTCGGTCGATGCGGATGATTGGTTCGCCGGCGGGAGGTCACTCGCCGAGCAGGGGCTCGCCAGTTACTGGATCGACATCCACGTCACTGAAGGCACCAACACCAAGGACGAGAAGGCAGCCTACCTCGCCGCGATGTTCAAGCGCATGGCCGAGATTTTGGGCCCGCTGCATCCCGAGACGTATCTGCATGTCGACGAGGTCAAGGGCGACGCCTACGGCTTCGGCGGCCTGACCCAGGAGCGGCGCTACATCGCCGGCAAGCTCGAGGTGCCGCTGAAGGCGGCGTGATGATGCGGGCCGCGGGTGGGCCCTGCCACCGGCGGCCCGTTCGTCAGCTTGCTGCCCGGAACTGAACGTCGGACTTGTTCAGGAAGCAGGTCTTGTCGAACAGTTTCAGGTCGAGCGGGTTCGGCAGCCTGACGTCGCCTAGATCAGGGCAGGGCTTGACAGTGGGGTCATAGGAGCGATCGATCTGCGAGATGAAAACGACGATCAATCCCTTGTCGCGTGCGAAGGATTTCAGCGCGCGCACCTGAACGGCGAGATCAGGGTTTTCCCGCCGCTGGTCGAGCAACTGCAGATAATCGATCACCACGACCGTGCCGCGTGCTGCCGCGGCCATCTGCTTGACGATGTAATCGGCATTGATTGCGTCGGAGCAATCGACCTCGAACAGCTTCTCGAAGTGCGCGGGCTCCACGCCGATGGCGCGTAGGCGATCGATCACATCCTTCTCGGTGTATTCGAGCGAGAAGAATGTGGCGCGATGGCCTGATTTCATGGCCTCCACGGCAAGCTCGAGACTCAGCAGCGTCTTGCCCTGACCGGGCCGGGCGCCGACCAGCACGAGGTCGCCGGGCACAAAACGCGGAAACAGCTTGTTCGCAGGCGTCAATGCCGCCGCCTTAGCTGCGAGCCTGCTCCAGGCGGAAAACCCTTCCGTGGTCGCGACGCGGTCGAGCGCGTCGTGCAGCGGAATGCCCTCCTCGCGGGACAGGCGCTTGGCTTTTCGCTTCAGATGATAGATTGGCGCGGACAATTTCATCGTCAAACCTCCTGATGCGAGCAGAAAGCGCAATCCCTCCTTATGCGTGCGCTCGAACAGTCGGTCCGATGGTTTGGTCGCCCGGTATGATCTGTACTTTCCCGGCGGAGGGGGGAGGCGCAGGCGGCACCTGAAACAAGCGTATCCGATTCCTCGCTGGCGGAGAACGCGCGTCGCGCGCCTCCAACAGGAATGTCAGGCGGCGGCTTCCGGCAGCAGCGCGCGGGTCGGCCCGAACAGCTCTTCAAACGCCTGCCGAAGCGCGACATCGACGTCTTCCATGGTCACGAGCTGGCCGAGATCGACCAGCGATGTGACGCCGTAGCGGGGATCGGCGACGCCGCAGGGCACAATGCCTGCAAAGTGCTCCAGCTCCGGTTCGACGTTGATGGCGATGCCGTGGAACGAGACCCAGCGCTTCAGCCGCACGCCGATCGCCGCGATCTTGTCCTCGTGCTCAGCGCCCTTGTCGGGCCGCTTCACCCAGACGCCGACCCGGTCCTCGCGCCGCTCGCCGCGCACGTTGAAGGCGGCGAGCGTTTTCAGGATCAGTTCCTCAAGGCTCGCGACATAGGCCCGGACGTCAGGCCGGCGGCGCTTGAGGTCGAGCATGATGTAGGCCACCCGCTGGCCGGGACCGTGATAGGTGAGCTGTCCGCCGCGCCCGGTCGTGAAGGTCGGGAAACGGGGATCGATCAGGTCGCTTTCCTTGCCTGAGGTGCCGGAGGTGTAGAGCGGGGGGTGCTCGAGCAACCAGACCAGTTCCGGCGCTTCGCCGGCCGCGATCGCGGCGACCCGGGCTTCCATGGCCGCCACGGCCTCCGGATAGGGCACCGGCGTGTCCGAGATCAGCCATTCGACAGGCTCGCCGCCGACGGCGGAAAACGGCGTCAAATCGAGCTCTTGACGCTGGTTCTGGCGGGAGGGGTGAGGCGAATTAACCATTGGCTAACCATAACGGGGTGATGATCGCAGGCGCAAATGCCAAGTCTTTTTAGTTCTGGTCTCTTAGTCCCAAGTTGCGGCGGTCCTGACAGTGCCCACACTCGATAAAGTCACCGTGGATCTCATGGTCGTCCTCGGGACGACCACCATGCCGATCCATCAAGTATTACGTCTTTCCCGCGGCGCCATCATCGAGCTGGACGCAACCGAGGCCGACGAGGTCAAGGTTCTCGCCAACAATCTGCCCGTGGCCTCCGGGGTCGTGCTGGTCGACCGCAACCGGATCGCGGTCGAGGTCAAGCAGATGCTGCCCCGGACGCCGGGCACGCGGTAGCGGTCGGGGCACGCGGTAGCGGCCGGGGCACGCGGTAGCGGCCCGGGACCCGGCAGGACCGTTGGGGCAGGGCTGAAAATTTCCTGAAAATTTCCTGCCAAGCTTGTGGAATTCAGGGCCTCGGCAGGCTTGTACCCCACTGATGGATTTGTTAGATCGGCGCCGTTGATGCGGCAGGCCTCAAGCCTTCAGCCGGCATTCCCAAGCGCTCGTGGCGGAACTGGTAGACGCGCTGCCTTGAGGTGGCAGTGAGTAAAATCGTGGGGGTTCGAGTCCCTCCGAGCGCACCAAGTAATAAGCCTTTGTTACGGCAGAGATTTTCGCGACTTCCCCACATTGTTACTCCAGCGGGAATGTATTGCCTCCCGAGGCAATCGTTCGTTTCATCTTGCGTGTCGCGTTCCAGCGCTAACTCCTTTGGTTGGTCGTGTCTTCGCCAACTTCTCGCTGAGGAAAAACGCAATTTGCTCGTGAGAGGACAGTGGCGTAGCCAAGCGTAGAAATCGGCGGGCTCTCATTCACCCACAGCTCGCTGAGGCCGAGCCCGCAGGCGATGCGCAGCTACGGCTTTGCGAGCTGGCGCGCACAAGGCCCATTGTCGACGAGGTTACCCGCGAGTGTGTTCGCCGCGGCCAACGCCGGCGACGTCGAGACCGTCCGCTGCCCCTTCGATGGTGATCCGAGCTTCACCCAGCATGACGGCCGCACCGTCCACCGGATCGGCAAGCCCGGCGGCAACGAGGCGATCGTCTCCTTGTTTGCGATTTCCTGCCGAGCCGCGATCGTCCGGTCGCGGCGGAACAGGAGGTCAAGGCCGTGGAGAAGGACCGCGCGGACGAGCTCGGCCGATTGCTCGATACACATCCCGACTTGAGCGACGCCCGCGGCGACAGTTTCTGGCGGCGAACGGCACCACGGGTGGCGGCTTGGCACAATCGCGCGGACTGCGTGCGGCTGCTGCTCGATCGCAGGCGCGGACGTTTGCATCCGCGACTGCAGCGACAACGCACATCCCCTGCGTCTAGTGGTGGCTCAGCACGTCCAGCTTGGCGGGTCCAAGCGCGGGAGATCGCCGGCAATGGAGCGCGCCGACGTCAAGCGGACCAGGTCGACATCTTGATTTCTGTTCGGAACCGTAATCTTCCGGTTTTGACACAAGTTAACCTAATGTGGTGAAACCTAAATACACTTCTCTTGGTTGCAAGGACGAGTCTGCGATTGCGACAAGCCCGATTTCGGCCAGCATCAACGTAGCCGGATTTGCTCAGTGCCTCAGATGCAGACTTTGACAAGGCCAGGCGGCCCGCGGCGATTGGATTGCCTTCGCTGAGGCAGGTGCAGCGACCAAAGCCCATTGGAGATCCAGTCGTGATACGATTGCATGTCGAACGCTTCATTCGTAGCCGAATTGTCCGACGATCCCTGGCGCTCGGCATCATCGCTCTGAGCGGATGGGCCCTGTTGCCGTATGTGACTTACAGAATCGCTCCCTCCGCCTTTGTCAACGCCGAGCTCATGCGAGTGACTGCACCGATCGCGGGTCAGCTCTCGCCTGATCTTCCACGCAAAGGTGAATATTTCCAGCGCAGCCGGGTCGTGTCGCTGGTCGAGGCACGTTCGCCGGATCGCCGGCACCTCATTGACCTCGATCAGCAGCTCGCCATGTCCACCAAACGCGCCGAGCTCGTACGTCTGCAGCTTGGGGAAATCGCCGAGCTCGATCGCAAGCTCCGCGAGCGCAGCGAGGAGTATCGTTTGGGGGCGATAGCACGCCTGAGCCACGAGATCGGGGAAACGGAGGCCGAAAGAGGCGGCTGTCTCGCCGAGGCGCGGCAGCGGAACGATGTCGCGGGACGGATAGAGAAGCTCGTTAAGCTCGGCATCAGTTCACAGATGCGTTCTGCCGAGGCCCAAGCTTCTCAGGAGGCGACCGCAACGCGGTGCCAGATGGCCGATGAACGCCTGCAGCGCTTCAAGACCGAGTTGGCGGCGGCCGAGAAGGGCATTTATCTCCGTGGCGATGCCAATGACGTGCCCTATTCTCAGCAGCAGCGCGAGCGGCTCGTTCTCCGTCGCCAGGAGCTTGAGACGGACCTGTTGCAAAACAGCTCACGTTCCGCGCAGCTGGCTGCAGAAATCGCAGCGGAGCGCGCTCGCCTTGATCGCCTTGATCACTACGATCTGTCGTTGCCTGCTGCTCACGTGGTCTGGTCGGTCGCGGCCAGCCCGGGCTCGATGGTCACGGAAGGGCAATCGGTCCTTGATTTTGCAGATTGCGAACGCCGATTCATCGTTGTTGAACTGCCCGAGCGCGATTTCGAGAAGATCAAGGCCGGAGATGCGGCGACTGTCCGCCTGATCGGGAGTCGAGAGTGGAAGACCGGCCAGATCCGGCAAGTTCGCGGCTCGGCCGCGTACGCCGATGATCGGCTGCTCGCGGCTCGGGTGCCGCGGCCTGATCCGGGCAATATTACTGTTGAGATCTCGTTGCCGCCTAACGAAACGGCGGCTGACCACAACGGCTCCTGCGATATCGGACGGTTGGCCGAAGTGCGCTTCGAGCGCAGAGCCGACGGCCTGCTTCGATTGGTCAGTTCGAAGCTGATATGGCTGACCGCTCGGCTGGACCTCGACCACTCATCCCTGTGAGCGAGAAATTCCGTGCAGCTCGTGACTCTGTCGCTCTCTCAGCTGTTCGCGCCGATGCTGGGCGTCTTTGCGGCGATGTACCTGTTGGCGCCGACGTTTGCAGTCGCGCGCCTTTGGGCGCGTGTCGCGATTTTTGCCGCGGTTTGGCTTGTCGTTGCCCGCTATCTCGAATGGCGGATCTTCACCACCGTGCTGCCGGCAAGCGGGACCTGGTATCAGGTCGGCTGGATCTGGTTCTGTCTCTTCGTTGAGCTCCTGACCTTCACGGATCAGTTCATTCTCTATCTGACCTTCCTTCGCAGGACCGATCGCCGCAGCGAGGCAGATCAGCACGAACGTCGGCTTCGCGGCCTGCCGGATGATGAGTTGCCCTCGGTCGACGTCTTCATTCCAACCTATGACGAGCCGTTCGAGGTGCTGGAAAAGACGATCACGGGCGCACTATGTCTGGACTATCCAAACTTCCAGGTCTGGGTGCTGGATGATGGCCGCAGGCCCTGGCTCAAGGAACTCTGCGAGCGCAAGGGGGCCGGGTATCTCACCCGTTCCGACAATTTGAATGCGAAAGCCGGCAATATCAATCATGCGTTGACGATGACGGATGGCGAGTTCTTCGCGATTTTTGACGCGGACTTCGTGCCGCAGCGCAATTTCCTGATGCGCACAATGGGCTTCTTCGCTGATCCAAAGATCGGAATCGTTCAGATCCCGCACGCCTTCTACAATGAGGACCCTATGCAGGCGAATCTGGGCCTGCACAGCGGACTGCCGGACGAACAACGCTTCTTCTTCGATTCCATCATGCCCGCGCGGGACGGCTGGGACGGTGCCTTTTGTTGTGGATCCAACTCCGTCACGCGTCGTGCCGCACTCCGCGCGGTGGGCGATTCCTTGCCGACCCAGTCCATCACTGAAGACATCCTGCTGACGCTGGTCCTGCTGCGCCACGGCTACGTCACCCGGTATCTTTGCGAACCGCTGGCGATTGGATTGGCGCCGGAAAGCCTTGGCGCCTTTTTTGTGCAACGGCAACGCTGGGCGCGTGGCGCGATCCAGACCCTCTATCTCGCCGCCGGGCCGCTCGGCCCCGGACTGAGCTTGATGCATCGGCTCCTCTTCTTTCCGACGCATTGGCTCTCATTGGGCTTGAGGGCGCTCATGGTCGTGGTGGTTCCGATCGTGTTCATGTGGACCGGCCTCGCGCCTGTCGTCGACGTCACCCCCGAATCGGTTTTCTATTACTTGTTTCCCGCGATCCTGGCGCTCAACGGCGGTATCTCCTGGTTCGCGCCGCACGCGCATTTTCCACTCGCTGCTCAGGTGTCGGCGACCATCCAGAGCTTCAAGATTCTACCGACGGTGCTCGGGACTCTCGTCAAGCCGAAGGGACATGCGTTCAGGGTGACGCCCAAGGGAGCCGCCGCGCGGTGCGCAAGCTATGCCGCTGAGATATTCTGGCCGTCGGCGGCCCTGATGGGGCTGACAGTTGTCGGCCTCGTTCTGAACACCATCCCGGAATGGCGCATCATCGATCATCCGGCCGCCTTGCCGATGGTCGCCTTCTGGTCGGTTGTGAACATCGTCGTGCTGTTCTTCGTCTGCATGACCTCGCTACAGGCGCGGATGGGGCGTTCCGAGGAACGCTTCGATGTCGACGAATCAGTCTTGATCCAGACTGAGACCGGTGAGCTGCTTTCCGGGCGCATGCGCAACATCTCCCTTTCCGGCGCTGGCGTCCTGCTCCATTCCAGCATCGACTGTCCTCGCAGCAAGGAACCGCTGCGCGTACACATCATGCAAGTGGGCTGGATCGACGCGATGATCGCGCAACAAAGAGGTCAGCTTGCCGGGGTGCAGTTCAAACTGCCGCAGTCGCTTGAACGAGACCTGTTGATCCGCAAGCTCTTTACCGTCGCCCGCCTGAAGGAGAAAAGTGTCGTCGCCTGGTCCGTGAACAGAACGATGCTCAAGAGCATCTGGTCAATGACTGCGCCGTTGCCTCAGGTTGAGACGAGTGGTGCGACACCCGCAGCGCCTTGGCCGGCTGAGCGTCTGCCGGCCGAGAGCCTGGTCATCCGGCCTCAACCGCGGATCGGAGATTTGGAACATCTCGCCGGAATTAGAAGCCTGCATCCGACGAGTTTCACCAGAACCTGGCTGAGCCGAGGGGGCGGTTCGGTGCCCCAGGTCATCGACTGAGCTGATGGCGTTGATCCCTTCCTCATCGTCCGGCCTGCGAGCTGTCGACCGCCAAACAAGCCGGCTCTCGATGCGGTCGGGGCGGTCGCGAGCCCGATTGACCCAATCGCGGGTGGCCGTTCCGCCTTGGCCGTACACTTGAAGACGGTCGTTCAACCGTGCCGGCGCTGACGGCCGGGGTTGCGGGCAGGAAGCGCCCGCTTCTTGCGATGTCGCGCAAAGCGCGCCGATGCCTAGCCATATTCCTCGCCGATCCCGTATTCCCGGTAGATCTCCAGCGGGTCGAGATCGGGGAACAGGCGGCATTTGGCCTGCGCGAGGTGCAGGCTCACGGCCGCGGGCTCCTTGCCGTTCGACAGCAGCTTGCGGATGTCGTCCATATGCGCGCTCGGCTGGTGCTTCTCCTCCAGCTGCTCCAGCGCGACCAGCGCCGTTGCGAGCGCCTCGGTCAGGACCCAGTCGTCGTGGCCGGTGATTCCCTTTTTCGGCATCGGCAGATCCCAGTCCGCAGACCTTTGGCAGGGGCAGCAGTCTACCGTAGCTTCGCTCGAATCTCCATCGAGCCGCGGCGTGGTGACTCGCACAACGAACGGGCAGTCCCGCGCTCTCGCTTGCAATATGACGGAGTGCGGCTAAAAGGCGGCGGCGCGCGGGCGACGGTATCGTTGTTGAAACAAAGTTGGCGTAGACGGGACTTGCGCGACCTCTCGCGGCTGGAGCCAGCATGGTCTTTCTAAGCTTCGTCTACCGCTTCCTGACCAATTTCCTGTTTCTGGCGATGGTCTATTTCAGCCTGAACTATATGGAGAAGTACGAGCACCGGGCGGGCCTTGCGATCCTCGTGCTTGTTTACACCGGCATGCGCGCGGCCTCGACGCTGCGTGCATTCTACTTCTTCCAGAAGATCGAGAAACTCGAAGCCGAGGCGCGTCGTCTGCAAGCGCCGATCAACGACGGCTCCGGCGGAACCGCCGGGCGCAAGCAGCTCGTCGTCGATGTCGCGCGGCTGCGCCGCGACGGCGAGCTCAAGTCTTATATGGACCTGTTCTTCCTGGCGCTGATCGTGCTGCTCTGCGTCGCCGCCATCATGCGGCAGTAACGGCTTCACTCAGGCGCGTTTCTTCACGCCGGTGGCGACGCGGGTCGGGCGGGGCGCCGTGGTCTTGGCTTGAGCAGCGTGCTTCGGTGCGGCATGCGCAGCATGGGCGCTTTGCCCAGTCCTCACCTTCCCAGCCTTGCCCTTGCGGGCAGGCGGCGCTTCGGCCGCCATCGCGAGCCTTGTCGCGGCGCGCCGCGACAAGGTCGTCGACAGCAGCACCTCGACCGAGCCCTCCGGGATCGCGAACAGATCGCGACCGGGTACGGGCAGGGTGGCCGCGACATCCGACTGCGCCATGGTCTTGCGCGGCAGCAGCAGCGGCTGGTGCGCCGTCTGCGCGTTGAGGTCGGCGAGACCGGGCGCCGGCAGCGTCGCGGTCTGCGTGAACACGAAATTCGGCACGGCAGGCCAGCGCGCGATCGGGGTCGTCTCCGTCGGTGGATGCAGCAGCCACTCCACCGGCGTGGTCGGCGTCGCCGGCCGGTCGGCGGTTGCGGGCACGACATGCACGATACGATAGCCGCGTGCCTTGAGGTCGCGGATGATCTTCGGCAGCGCCGCCACCGTGCGCGCCTGGATGTCATGCAGCAGCAGGATGCCCTTGCCCTTGGCCTCCAGCCGCTGGATCGCGAGCTGGTAGACGCGATCCGGCGAGATGTGGTGCCAGTCGTCGGCCGGGAAGTCGGCGCTCCACACCTGAATGCCGCGGGAGATCAGCAGATTTTCAACGGCGTCGGCGCGCATCAGACCGGGGATGCGGAAGAACGGCGCCAGCTTGGACGGATCCGTCATCGCCGCCGTGGTCCACTCGATGCCGCCGTTGATCTCGGCCTCGGCCTTCTCGATCGGCATCCGGTTCATCGTCAGCGGATGGGTCATGGTGTGCGTGCCGACGGTATGGCCCGCCGCGACCAGCTTGCGCACGCCTTCCGGGTTCGCCTTGGCCTGCTGGCCGATGATGAAGAAGGTCGCCTTGATGCACTCGTCGGCCAGGATCTGCAGCACCTGGTTGGAATATTTCGGCAGCGGACCGTCGTCGAAGGTGAGGACGACCTCGTGGTCCTTCAGCGGCAGGGTCTCGCGGTACTGCATGGTTCCGATGCGCGGATGCTCGCGCGGATCGACGACGAGGGTGCGGGAAGTTCCGAGCGCATCAGGATGTCCCGGGCAGTCGGCCGCGAAGGCTGCCGTGGTCAGCAACCCAGGGAGCAGGACACCCAGCAGGACGGCCCACGATCGCGTCCGAAAAACAACGCCACTTCCGATCATGAACTCCGTGTGCCTCATCTACGTCGGCTGCAATATCCGTGGGTCGGAAATGCCCGGAAGCGGTTCAGGCGCAAAGACCTTTCCCGCCCCTGGATCATTGCATGGCGTAGCATGAACAGAATGTTAATAGGGCTCAAATCACCCCATTTTGCGCCCGCGTGACATTCCGGCATCAACGCGCTTCGGCGTTCCTTTGTGATGTGTCCGCCGGCACGATGTGGACGATGTGGAAGCCGTTCTCCCGCAAATACCGCAGGAAAGCCGGCATCATGGCCGCTGTGCGCGCTTGGGCGTCGTGGAACAGGATGATGCCCTTGCCGGCGGCGGTGATCCGCTCGGTGATGAGCTTCAATTCCTGTTCCGGCGTCATGTCGTTCCAGTCGCTTGCCCAGAGATCGGCGCCGAACACGACGATGCCGCGCGCCTGGAGCAGGTCGAGCTGGGCCGGCGTGGATTCGAAATAGGGGAAGCGGAAGAACGGCGTCGACGGCGTCGAGGTCGAGACCCCGTGCAGCGCCATCTCGTCGGAGGCGATCCCGTGGTCGATCTCGTACCTCGCCGCATCGGCCGGGATCCGCGCCATGTGCGGATGCGACCAGGTGTGATGGCCGATGGTGTGGCCCTCACGGGCGATGCGCTTGACCATCTCAGGATGTTCGGCGGCGCTCCGGCCGACCAGGAAGAAGGTTGCGCGCACGCATTCCTGCGCCAGCGCCTCCAGCACCTTCGAGGTCGTCTTCGGACGCGGGCCGTCGTCGAATGTCAGCACCACCTCATGATCGGCGAGCGGCAGAGTCTGCGGAAAGCTCTTCAGGCCGACGCGCGGCGTGGTCTTGGCATCGACGCTCACGATCCGCGAGGTGCCGAGCGCATCCTCCCGCGGGCAGTCCGCGGCCTTCACCGAGCCGACCGCGGTGAGGGCGGCGAGCGCCAGGCCCAATGTGATCGAGGTCCATTTCGGCCACTGCATCTTTGCCATTGCGCTCCAGATTGCCCTGCGGGTATTGCCTGACTGTCAGCCCAAACCATCAACCTGTCAAACGCGAGGCGCACCATGGATGAACGGATGGATGACGCCGCTTCCGCCGACACATCGGTACTCGACCACGTCCCGATGCGCAATGAAGACGGCGAAATCAGGCAGGAATTCGTCGAGGAAATCGCCCATGCGATCGAGGCCGCCGACAGCGCCGCGTTGCGCGCCTGCGTTGCCGATCTGCACGAGGCCGATCTCGGCGATCTCATTGGGGCGCTCGCGCCCGACGATCGTGTCCGCCTGGTCGAGTTGACCGGAACCGACTTCGACTTCTCCGCACTGAACGAGGTCGACGAGGCCGTCCGCGATGAGATCCTCGACGAGCTGCCGCCCGAGACGGTGGCCGAGGGCGTCCGCGAGCTGGAATCCGACGACGCGGTCGAGCTGCTCGAAACCCTCGACGAGGAGGAGCAGGAGGAAATCCTCGAGAAGCTGCCGCTCCAGGAGCGGGTCGCGCTCGAGCGCAGCCTGCTCTATCCGGAAAACTCCGCGGGCCGGCGCATGCAGACCGAGTTCATCGCCGTGCCGCAGGACTTCACCGTCGGCCAGGCGATCGACTACATGCGCGATACGCCCGATCTGCCCGATCGTTTCTACGAGATCTACGTCGTCGACAAGGACCAGCACTGGCAGGGCGCGGTTCCGCTCGACGTGCTGTTGCGCGCGCGACGCCCGGTGCCGCTGACCGAGCTGACCGACGAGGATCGCCGCCGCGTCTCCGTCCTGGAGGACCAGGAGGAGGTGGCGCGCATGTTCGGCAAGTACAACCTCGTCGCGGCACCCGTGCTCGATACCCAGGACCGCCTCGTCGGCGTCATCACCGTCGACGACGTCGTCGACGTTATCGAGGAAGAGGCGGACGAGGACCTCAAGGCGCTCGGCGGTGTCACCAGCGACGAAGAATTGTCGGACACGTTTCTCACCATTGCGCGTGGCCGTTTCAACTGGCTGCTGATCAATCTCGCCACCGCCTTCCTGGCGTCATCCGTGCTCGGCCTGTTCGAGGGCCAGCTCGAACAGATGGTGGCGCTCGCAGTGCTGGCGCCGATCGTCGCGAGCCAGGGTGGCAATGCCGCGACCCAGACCATGACGGTTGCGGTGAGGGCGCTCGCGACCCGCGAGCTCGGCTCCTCCAACGCCTGGCGCGTGGTGATCCGCGAGACGCTGGTCGGTCTCGTCAACGGCGTCGGCTTCGCCGTGATTACCGGCATCGCCGCGGTGGCCTGGTTCAAGATCCCGGGTCTCGGCATCGTCATCGGGCTCGCGATGATCTGCAACCTCATCGCCGGCGCGCTCGGCGGCATCCTGATTCCGATGGCGCTCGAACGCGTCAGGGCCGATCCGGCCGTGGCGTCGGGCACGTTCGTCACGACCGTGACCGACGTCGTCGGCTTCTTCTCCTTCCTCGGCATAGCGACGCTGTGGTTCGGGTTGAAGTAGGGCCGGGCTTGGGATGCGGGGTTCGGACGAGCCGCATCCGGGCACGAGACCGTTTTTAATCCGACCTTAAGCGTGCTGCCGCATGATTGCCCGCGCTTGGGGGAATGAGCATGCGGTTGCGGCTGAAGGCGGATGGACGGGTCGTTGAGTTGCGGGACGGGCAGGAGTTTCCGGTCCAGCCGTCTCCGGCCGAGGCCGCGGCCGCGACTCCAGCAGCGGAGGTCGGCTCACCCGGGGTGCGCGATTTGCGCCGGCGCGCGTGTCTGACCCAGATGGAATTCGCCGCCAAGCTTGGCGTGCCGGTCGAGACCATCCGCAACTGGGAGCAGGGCAAGCGGGCCCCGCGAGGTCCCGCCCGTGCGTTGCTCGCCGTGATCGCGCATGCGCCCGATACGGTGTTCCAGGCGCTCGCCAAAGCCTGATCCCACCTCCCGTTTGCATCGTGCTGACGATCAGACGCGGCGTCCGTTGCACTCTGGCGGGCCGGGTCCATAATGACATCAGGACTGCCGCAACAGAGAGGATTCCTCATGCTGTTCGTCGAGGCCAATGGCGCGAGAATTCCGGCGATCGGGCTTGGGACCTGGGAGTTGAGCGGACGGACCTGCGCCCGTGTGGTGGAGCAGGCGCTCCGGCTCGGCTACCGCCACATCGACACCGCCCAGGTCTATGACAATGAGCGCGCGGTCGGCGACGGGCTGCGGGCCTCCGGCGTGCGCCGCGACGACGTCTTCGTCACCACCAAGGTCTGGACCAATCATTTTGCGCCCCATGACCTCGAGCGCTCGATCAAGGAGAGCCTGGTGCGCTTAAGGCTTCCCGCCGTCGACCTCGTGCTGCTGCACTGGCCCAATCCGCATGTGCCGCTGGCGGAGACGCTGGGTGCGCTGGCGCATGCCAAGCGCATGGGCCTCGCGCGCCACATCGGCGTATCCAATTTCACGGTGGCGCTGATCGAGCAGGCGGTCGCCCTGTTGAGCGAGCCGCTCGTCTGCAACCAGGTCGAATTTCACCCTTACCTCGACCAGGCGAAGGTGAGAGCGGCCTGCGATCGGCACGGGATGGCGCTCGTTGCCTACAGCCCGATCGCCAAGGGCCGCATCAAGGCCGACCAGACGCTCGCGGCCATCGGTCGCGCCCATCGCAAGACGCCGGCGCAGATCTGCCTGCGCTGGCTGGTGCAACAGAATGTGTCCGCCATTCCCAGAACGTCGCGCGTCGAGCGCCTGTCGGAAAACATCGAGATCTTCGATTTCGAGCTCTCGGATGAGGAGACGGCCCGGATCGCGGCGCTGGCCAGCCCGGACGGCCGCCTGACCGATTTCGCCTTCGCCCCGAAATGGGATTGAGGGGGCACTTGGGTATGCTAGGAGCAAAGCGGCAACCCAAGATCGGGCGATGGAACCGCGGAAGATCATACGGACGGACATTGCGGCGTCGGCGATTGCGCATTTGACGCTGGTCGCGCTGATCATCGTGATCAGCGAAGTCCATCCGTTTCATTCCGCGCCGCCCGAGACGGTTGCGGTCGACATCGTCACGCCGGAGCAGGTGAAGCAGGAAGAAGCCAAGGCGGAAGAGAAGGCGAAGGAGGAGGCCGCGAAGCCGCCTGAGCCGCTCCCCGAATTCAAGCTGCCGAAGCTGGATTTCACCGACAAGGACAAGCAGGACGCCCCGCCCAAGCCGGCGCCGGCCCAAGAGAAGGCAACGGAGAAGGCAACGGAGAAGGCGGGGCCGCCGCAGAAGCAGGCCTCGCCCGAGCCGCAACAGAAGCAGCAGCCTCAGCCGCCGCGGGCGAAGCAGCAAGAGGCGCAGCCACAACCGCAGCAATCTCAAGCGCAACAGCCGCCGCCGGCCGCGTCGCCGCAACCCCAGGCCGCCTCTCCGGCCTACAAGCCCCCGGAGCCCGATGTCACGGTCAAATACCACGTGATGCTGGGCCTGCCGCCTGCATTGCCGCCGGCGCCGATAGACGCCCCCAAGGATGATGGCGGCGATGCCAAGGATTCGATCGCAGCCACGCTGCCGCCAGAGGTCGTCGCCGAGCTTCGCCGTCACCTGCGGAGCTGTTCGAAACTGCCCGCGGAGGTCGCGCCGACCGATGCCGTGCGCATCAGGCTGCGCGTGGCGATGGCCACCGACGGCACGCTTGCGCGCGAGCCGATCCTGATCGAGGCGCCGCCGTCCGCGAAGGGCGTGGCCATCGTGAAATCAGCCATGAACGCGGTGCAGGCCTGTCAGCCCTACCAGATGCTGCCGCCCGACAAGTACGAGGAATGGAAGATCATGGACCTTTCATTCACGCCGCAGGATTTCGGGTCGTAGCCGGGTCGCGGGGCCGGCGGGCAAAATGCAGTTTGGAGAATGGCGACGCTGCCGCTGGTGCGGCTGCAGAGCGGGGCCGCATCGCGGTCTTGCGCCGTGCGGCGTGGCTGGCTCTACGCAGCTGCGCTGCACGCGGCAGCGCGTCCGGGACACGGGATTTCTCAACGACCGCGCTTCAGCCCTCCATCATCCACCGCCACGTTCGGCGCCATCGCCGCCCATGCATGCGAGGCGAATTGCCGGCGCCATGTCACGATCACCACGGCGGCGGTGGTCGCGAACAGCACCCAGGGGCTGACGAACCAGCCGAGATAGCCGAGCGCGAAGAAGAAGGCGCGCTGGCCGCGGTTGAAGTGGCGGCCGGCGGATTCGAACACACGCGTGGTGCGGATGACATGGGCCTCGGCCTCGGGTGTGTCGCGCATGGAGGCCGGCGGCATGCCGCCGAACAGGATCGCGACATAGTTGAAGAGCCGATAGGCCCAGGCGAATTTGAAGAAAGCATAGACGCAGATCAGCACCAGGCCGACGCATTTCAGCTCCCACAGGGCGGGCGAGGAGCTGAGGTCGATCGGCAGCTTGGCGAGAATGGCGATGGCGTCGTTGGTCGCATGCAGCAGCGCCAGCGCGCCGCCGAGCGCGAACAGGCTGGTGGAGGCGAAGAAGGCAGTGCCGTTCTGCAGCGAAGCCATGATCTGCATGTCGACCATGCGCGCCTCGCGGTCGAGCAGGCGGCGAACCCACACCTCGCGGTAGCGGTTCATCCGTGCCGACAGGCTGTCGCGGCCATAGGCGGAATGCTCGAGCGTGGCGGCATAGACCAGCCATTCGACGATGAAGAAGCCGACGGCGGTGATGTCGACCCAATGCCTGCTCATGTCTGTCTCCTCGCGGCCGACACGATTGCCATGCATGCCCGCGTGCGGCAACGATTGATTGGCGGCAGGCGATGGCGTTAAAAGCGGCGGCATCGACAAGACCTACGAAAGGACCAGCGGCATGGCAGTGCTCGAGCTCGCGATCGGCAACAAGAACTACTCGTCATGGTCGATGCGGCCCTGGCTCGCATTGCGCGCCAACGACATCCCTTTCGTGGAGACCGTGATCCCGCTCTACACCGGCAATCCCGCCGACAAGGAGCGGATCCTGTCGTTCAGCCGCGCCGGCAAGGTGCCGGTACTTGTCGACGGCGACATCACGGTTTGGGATTCGCTTGCCATCATCGAATACATCGCCGAGCGCTACCCGGAGAAGAAGCTGTGGCCCGACGACGCCGCGGCGCGCGCTTTTGCCCGTTCGGTATGTGCCGAGATGCATTCCGGATTCATGGCCCTGCGCAACGAATGCGGCATGAACCTGCACCGTCCCGTGCGCGCCGTGACGCTGTCGGCTGACGCCAGGGCCAACGTCGCACGGGTGCAGCAGATCTGGCGCGAATGCCGGACCCGCTACGGCGCCGGCGGGCCGTTCCTGTTTGGCCGTTTCGGTGCGGCCGATGCGATGTACGCGCCGGTCGTGCATCGCTTCCGGACCTACGCCATCGAAGTCACACCGGAGACCCAGGCTTACATGGACACGATGATGGCGATGCCGGCGTTCCAGGAATGGACCCGTGACGGTCTCGCCGAAACGCTTGTCATCGAAAGGTTCGAGACTGTCTGAATCAGGAGCATGATCCGGAAGAGCGGGCATCCGGTTTTTCGACGAGATCATGCCCGCCTAAAATGTGATTTGGCGCCGCTTGACGGCATGCTGGCTTGCGGCGCTCAATCGCAGGGACCAACGAAGAGGGCACGGCCATGGGAATTCTGGACTCGCTGGAGAACAACCCGGCACTGCGGAGCGCGCTCGGTCAACTCGGGGCGACCGTCCTTCCGGCCGTGTTGAGCGAGGTGCTCGGCAGCAACAACCAGGGCGGCCTGGGTGCGATCGTCGCAAAGCTCCAGCAGGCGGGCTTCGGCGACCAGGTGAAGTCCTGGCTGGGAAATGGCCAGAACCTGCCGATCTCTGCCGACCAGCTCCGCGCCGTGCTCGGCAACGATACGGTCCGCCAACTCGCTGCCCGTTACAATATTCCGGTCGACCAGCTCGGCGAGATCCTGGCCCAGGAGCTACCTAAGGCTGTGGATCAGGCGAGTCCCGACGGCCATCTTCCCCACGGTGCCTGAGGCCTGGTTCCAGCGGCGGTCCGGGCCGGCAAATGGTCCCGTTATCGTCCTGAAAAGACTTTGAAATTTGTGCGGTTGCCAGCCTCGCATGAGGCTGGTCAAAAACGCCGCATGCGTGCTATACAGCGGCGGGCTTCCAGCCGGCCTCGCAGTGGGACCACGGGCGAGGCAGGCGTTGTTTGAGTGATGGAGAGGGTGTTGAAGCACAAATTCCCGATTGGAACGCGCGTATCGTTCACGGCCAGCAACGTCGCGCGCCCGGCTGCCAGCGGCTCCTACGAGATCATCCGCCTCCTGCCGACGGAGGGCGACGACTGCCAATACCGGATCAAGAGCTCAACCGAAGCCTTCGAACGGGTCGCCAAGGAAAGCCAGCTCGCGCTCTCGTAACGCGCTGTCGGCACTGACATCACAGCCGAATTTGCTCCGCCCGCCGTCAAAAGGCCCGCTTCACCTCGACAAGGTGGGCGGTGGCAGCAGCCGGTTCGCGGTGCTCGTTTGACCATCAGCTGTTTGCTCGCGTGAGGGAATATCGCGCATGGACTGGGTATGGGCCTCGTCGCTCGACCAAATCTGGCGCTCGCCGGACGTCCCGATGTGGATGACGCTGGCCGCGACCGGCTTCTTCGGATTGGTCCTGCTGATCACGCTGCTGCGTACCGAGAGATCGGTCGTCAACGGCGCGCTGACCGTCATCACGCTGCTCTCGATCGGCATCATTGCGCTGTCCGCCACCATGCGAATCTTTGGGCCGTTGGGGCACGAAACCGCGACGGCGGAAGTCCGAACGCAAGCCACGGTAACCGCGGCCCTTCCCGCGCTCGCCTGCCTCGACGACCTCGCCGGCGATGCCGTGGCGATCGGTTGCGAGAAGGCATTGTTCGGTGCGCCAGATGCGGCGGCTGCGGCTGTCGCCTATACTGCCGCTCGGATCGATCGGCTGACTGCGCTCGGCGATGCTGCGACCGCAGACAAGAGCCTGACGCTCGAAGTCGAGGTTCTCAGGAAATCGCTGGAGCACGATCGCTACGGCCTCGTTGCGCAGGTGCTGGTGGCGCGCGATGGCTGCACGCGGTTCGATTGCCCGGCGTTCCGCTCGCTGACCGATCAGCAGCAGGTCGCCGCCAACATGGATTCCCATCTCTACGACACCCTGGTTGCGCGCTATGCGCCGACCTGGAATGCGCCGGTGGCGATGCCGCCGACGGGTGCGATTGCCGGGCTTGCGCCATCGATGCCGACGGGCAAGCCGACCAATGCGGAGTTCCCGAGCGCGTCGTCGACGCCGCCGGTGAGCATCATGAATCCGGAGCCGCCCGCGCGTCAGGCGCCGGCCGCCAACGCGGCCGCAACTCCGGCAGCTGCGCCACGCGCGGCGCAGGCGACAGCGCCACCGGCTGCGAAGAGGCCGCCCGCGCCAAAGGCCGCGCGCGCGCCGGCCGCGGCGCCGGTTCCGCTGGCGCCGCCGCCGAGCCCGGCTCCCGCAGCTGCGGATAACAACTAGTTCGGCTTTGAAAACCCGTCGCCAGCCCGCTAATGCTGGGGTCATGCCACTCCATCTGATCAAGCTTGCCGTCGGCTGCGACTCCGTCAAGGAATTGAAGGGGTGGGTCGCAGAACGGATGCAGACGGCCAAGAAAAAAGGCCTGCCGCAACACCACATCCACATCACCCGCATGGTGCCCAAGCGAGACGCCGAGATTCTGGCGGGCGGATCGCTTTATTGGGTCATCAAGGGCGAGATCGCCGCACGCGAAAAGATCATCGGCATCGAGCCATTCCGCGACAAGGACGGCATTGGGCGCTGCCGGATCGTGATGCAGCCGAAGATCGTCTCGGTGTCGCCGCGGCCGATGCGGCCATTCCAGGGCTGGCGCTATCTCACCGACCATTCCGTGCCGCCGGATCTCGGCAAGTCCGCCGCCAGCACCATCGCGGCGATGCCGGAGCCGATGCGGCGCGAGCTACGCGATCTCGGATTGCTCTGAGCATGATCCGGAAAACTGTGCAGCGGTTTTCCGGATCATGCTCATGCTCGAACAATAGACTGAAGCGCGATGACTTCATCGCGCTTCAGACCGCGATATGGTCGATCAGCCGCGTTTTGCCGAGCTTGGCTGCGACCAGGATCCGCAGCGGCCCGTCGCTGCGCGAAGTGACCGGCGCCAGCGTTTCGGCATGGCGGAGCTCGAAATTAGTCGAGCGCGAAGCCTGCCGCGTTGATCATCCCGGCGCCGCGCGCCATCCTCCTGGCGATGGTTTCGCCGGCGTGGATGCGGCGAGCGCTGTCCTTCATGACGCGGTGGAGGGTGGGGGCGGTCTGCCGCTCCTGGGGCGAGAGGTAGACGTTGCGCGGGGACATCGCCAGCGCGTCCCGCTCGCGTATGGTGCGGGAACCGATCACCTTGACGCCGAGCTCGAGATGCCCCGCCATCTACATCACCACGCGCAATTGCTGAAAGTCCCAGCCGGCTAACCTTAACAAGCGCGGGGCGTGGACGCCGTGCATCGCCATAGGCACAGCATCCTCTGCTGCGCGGATGTCGCGTCATTGCTGGATGGATCACAGAGGCGACACCGCAGTGCGATTCACGATGATCATCGGCGCACCGTGATTTCGTCATCCTGTCACGCATTTCACTTGACCACAGACGCGGCCAACTCGAAGATATTGTTCAGGGGTGTTGAGGATCGTCATGCTTGTGCAGGCTAGCCAAAGCCAATCCGGCTCGGCGCATGTCGTCGTGCTCGGCAATGAAAAGGGCGGCTCCGGCAAATCGACCACCGCCCTGCACATCGCAGTTGCTCTGCTGAAGGCCGGCCAGAGAGTCGCCACCATTGACCTCGACTGCCGTCAGCAAAGCTTCACCCGCTACATCAACAACCGCTCCAGCTGGGCGCGCCGCACCAAGCTCGAGCTCGAGCTGCCGGTGCATCGCTGTATCAAGCTCGGCGAGACCATGCAGATCGCCGAGAACGAGAATTCCGAGTTCCAGCAGTTCATCGAGGCGGTCTCGACGGTCGAGAGCAGCTTCGATTTCATCGTCATCGATACGCCCGGCACCGACAGCTATCTGATGCGGCTGGCTCATTCGATGGCCGACACGCTGGTCACGCCGATCAACGACAGCTTCCTCGACTTCGACGTCCTCGGCACCGTCGATCCGATCAATTACGCGGTAACAGGAGAAAGCCACTACGCGGAGATGGTGCGCGACGTCAGGCGCAAGCGCCGCCAGCTCGATGGCTCGACCACGGACTGGATCGTAGTGCGCAACCGCCTGTCGATGCTCGGCTCGCGTAACAAGCAGCTCGTCGCCGACGGGCTGAAGGATTTGTCGCTGCGGCTCGGCTTCCGCTACGTCGACGGTTTCGCCGAGCGCGTGGTCTATCGCGAGTTCTTCCCGCGCGGGCTGACCGCTCTGGACGAGATCGACGAGGCGACGCTTGGGATGCGACCTAATCTCGGCCATCTCACGGCTCGGGAGGAGGTCACGAGCCTGCTCCGTCAGCTCAAGCTGCCGCTTGATGAGCGCGGCCGCCGCCGTGCGGCAAATCGCGCCGAGTGGTTCAGCCAAATCGACAAACCGCTCGAGGTTCACGATATCCTTGAGGCCTAGGCGGTACGTCGCTACTTCCAGTGGACCATGACGCGAGTTCCCGGGAACCCGTCACGTCCCAACGCGTTTTCACCGAGCATTCACCGTGAAATTGAACCGTGTCGTGACGGGTCGCGCCGGATGGTCATCTGGACGCCGATTGTAGTGGTTTCAGAGCAGGTTGCCCACCAAACGTGTGCGTCGCACAATGAGAGGGCTGCCGAACCACAATATTTAGCCTTTCTGTCACGCGCCTGTGACATATATTAGGGAATAGGCGCGAAGGGAGCCGAAGAGCTCCTCGAACAACACGATTTTCAACAGGGATCAGGCCGCAAGAGCCTGAGGCTGAGGACGAAAATGAAGCGCGGAATTGCCGTTCTGGTTTCTGTCGGAGCCCTCTTCGGCGTCGCCTATTTCACGGCGAGCAAGTGGGCCATCAAGCACGAGACCATCACCTTCTACGACGCTTCGCGCGATAACCGTCCCGTGCCTGTCGACATCGCGATCCGTCGCGATAAGGAAATGCAGGCCAATGCCGGCATGATCACCTTGCCGGTTGCGGTCATCAATCACGGCAACACGGTCAAGAATACCGAATACGGATTCCTCGCCAACATCTTTGCGGCGCGCGGCTATCTCGTCGTCAGCCCGCAGCATGATTTGCCGACCGATCCGCCGATGGTGACCAAGCCCGGCGAGCTCTATGTCGGCCGCCTGCCGCAGATCCTGCGCGGCGTCGCCAATATCCATCTGGCGATGCAGGAAATGAAGAAGGTTCAGCCCAACGCCGACTACGCCAAGGTGACGATGGTCGGTCATTCCATGGGCGGCGACATCACGATGTATTTCGCCAAGCAGTACCCGGAGGAGGTCAAGAAGGTCGTGACGCTGGACAATCTTCGCGTGCCTTTCGTGACCGGCGGCAAATTCAAGATCCTGTCGTTCCGTTCTCATGATCCGCAGTTCAAGACCGATCCGGGCGTGATCCCGACCGAAGAGGAATGTGAGAAGGACGGAATTCAGGTCGTGAAGACCGACTTCCAGCACAATGACATGCGCGACACCGGCCCGGATGACGCCAAGAGCTCGATCCAGGGCATGCTGGATAAATTCCTCAGCGACACCGACAGCGCGATCGCGCCGGTCGACACCCGCGCGGCTCCGCCCAAGATCCTGGAGCCCGGTCCGGTCGCTCTGATGGCGCCGGCCAAGAGCTGATCGGAAGGCGTTGATCGTTCCAAACAAGTCCCAAAACCTCCGCCGGCTCCCGCCCGCGGAGGTTTTGCTCATTGACCGGGCAGGGCACGCTATCCACATTGGTGGTATGAGACGAAGTGCGACCTCAGATGTCCGGCGACTCCATCAAACCGCGCAGTAGCGATGCCTTGTCGGCCGAGGCCGAAAGCAACGGCGCATTGCCGCGGGCAAAGACCTCGACGTCGGAGGACGTCGCCGCCTTCGTCGCCAAGGCGCGTGCGCTGTCGCCGCATGCGCCCGGTGCGAAGGGCCGGCTGATCTTCGCACTGGATGCGACGATGAGCCGGCAGCCGACCTGGGACATGGCCTGCGCACTTCAGGCGGACATGTTTCGCGAGGCTGCAGCGCTCGGCAGCCTCGACATCCGGCTTGTCTACTATCGTGGCTTCAACGAATGTCGCGCCACGGGGTGGATTTCCGAAAGCAGCAAGCTTGCGACGCTGATGAGCAAGATCGATTGCCGCGGCGGCGACACCCAGATCGGCAGGGTGTTGACCGATGCGCGGCGCGAGGCTGTTGCATCAGGCGTGCGCGCCGTGGTCTTCGTCGGCGATGCCATGGAGGAGAAAGTCGATGCGTTGTGCGCCAAGGCCGGCGAGCTTGGTATGTTGAAAGTGCCGGTCTTCCTGTTTCAGGAAGGCCATGATGCGGGCGCCGAGCAGGCGTTTCGCGAGATCGCGCGGCTGACGGGTGGCGCCTGGTGCCGGTTCGATCCTGGCGCGGCGGCGCAGCTGCGCGAACTGTTGCGGGCTGCTGCGGCCTATGCGGCGGGCGGGCGCGAGGCGCTGCTGAACTTGGCGAAGACGGCGCGCGGTGCGGCGCAGCTGATCGGGCAAATGAAGTAGCAGGTCAAGCCGGGCCGCGCCTCACTCGTTTCGCGTGCCAATCGCGGGCTCGAAGGACGCCATGCTTTTTGACCAGAGGCCGACTATAGTCCCGTCATGACTCTCATCGCCGGCGTTGTCGCCGTTATCACGCTCTATCTGTTGCTCCAGATGTTCCGATCGGCCAATCCGGCGGCGCTGGCGCGTGCCATCAAGTTCGGCGGAGGCGTGGTCGCGCTCGCCGTGGCGGCCTTTACAGGCTTGAGGGGCGAATTGGCGGTCGCGATCCCGCTTGGAATATTCGGCGCTGGATTGCTGGGCTGGACGCCGCTCGCGAATGCGGGCTTTGGCAATATTGGTGGACTGTTCGGGGGTGGTGCGGCGCGCTCGTCCGGCCAGGGTTCGCGCGTGCGCTCACAATTCCTGGATATGCGGCTCGATCACGATTCCGGCCAGCTTGCGGGCCAGATCGTCGCCGGGCCCCACGCCGGACGTAATCTCGACGAGTTCGATCTCGCAAGCCTGCTGGCGATGGTCCCGGCGTTCGACGCCGAGAGCGTGGCCTTACTTGAAAGCTATCTGGACCGCAGGTTTCCCGCTTGGCGTCAGAACGCGCAAGGCGACGCGGCAGGGGGGCAGCGCCGCACGGCGGCGAGCGGCAAAATGACGGCGGAGGAGGCCTATCAGATCCTTGGCCTGCAGCCGGGGGCGGGGCGCGACGACATCAGCCGAGCGCACAAGTCCCTCATGAAGAAACTGCATCCCGACCAGGGGGGCTCGACGTACCTCGCTGCCCGGGTAAACGAGGCCAAGGATACTCTGCTTCGTACGCATAACGGCTAACTCCGGCACCACGCCACAAACGCCCGTACCGCGTGAGCTCTGCTTGCTCTGTCTGCCGTCGCCCCGCTGCCCGCCATTGTCGGCGTGGTCGATCTCTTGAGCAAAGTTTTAACCGTAAATTCTTGACGAGAGGTTGTCGCGGAACAGCTTCCAGCGCCAACGCGTCCAAAAACAAAAATGCCCGCGCAAGGCGCGGGCATTTTGCTTGGAAGGGCAAGTGAGCTCAGTTGCGCAAGGTCATGCAGGAGATGTCGGCGTGCTTCAGCGCCCGGCACACCGCTTCGGCCTGGTCGCGTTCGAGCCCCGCGAAGCGGGCGCGGTAGAGCTTGCGGTTGTCCCTGGCGACGACAGTTTCGGTGAACGGATCAGCCTTGCTGAGCAGGCCGCGGGCCGAGTTGCGGGCCGCTTCAATCCGCTGCTGGGCTTCGCTCTCGCTCTCGAGCGCACCGACCTGAACGATCCAACCGCTATGGGTGACGGCCGGCTTGGTCGTGGCGCCCGTCTGGATCGGCTGCGGTGCCGGATCGGCGGAGGCAAGCTTGGCGACGGGGGCGGCCGCCGTGGTAGCCGCCGGCAGCACGCCGAGGATACCGTTCCCGGTGCCGAAGCCCGCCGGCTGCTGCGGCAGCTCGGCATGGGTGGGCTCCGGCTTGTTGATGGTGTCGGCCCTGGCGACCACGGCGCCGGATGTCTCCGCGATATCGTTGCGGGGCGAAATCGTGTTGGTGACTTGTGGCGCGACCTGCGCCGGCGCGGCGGACGCAACCTTCACAGCGCCGGCCTTGACTTGAACCGTCTTGACCCGCACCGGCTTCATCGGCTCGGACGAACCCGGGATCACGGAGAGCGGCTGGCTCGCGATCACGCCATTGGTGAGCGGCGCGGGCTCGATCTTGGACTCCATGGGCCTGGCCTCGGGCTTGGGCTGAGGCGGCGGCATTGCCGCGGTCGCAGCTGCAAGCGTCGACAGGCGCGAGGCAAAACGTGGCGCGGGCGCCACGGGCGCAGGAGCAGCTGCGGTCTGGACCTGTTGAGCAGGGCGGACCGGGGAATCAGATGCATCCGCGACGTCGGTGCCGGGCTCAGCGCTGTTGCGCTCGGTCACCGCGGCAACAGTGTGGGTGGTCGCGCCCTTGTCGAGGTTCTCCGCGAGCAAGTTGCGCATGATGGCGTCGCGCGAGCCGCCGCTGCGTCCGCCAAGTACCACGCCGATCAGGAAGCGATTGCCGCGGTGAATCGAGCTCACGAGATTGAAGCCGGAGGCGCGGGTGTAGCCGGTCTTGATGCCGTCGACGCCTTCGACGCTGCCGAGCAGGTGATTGTGGCCGGTAATGGTGTGGCCGCGGAAGTTGAAGGCAGTAGTCGAGAAATAGCGATAGTAGCGCGGGAAGCGCTCCTGGATGGCGCGGCCGAGCGTGGCCTGGTCGCGCGCGGTGGTAACCTGCTCGTCGTTGGGAAGGCCGTTGGCGTTGCGGTAGATCGTCCTGGACATGCCGAGCGCATGCGCCTTGCGCGTCATCATCGCGGCGAAATCGTCCTCGTCACCGGCGATCGCTTCGGCGATCACAACCGCAGCGTCATTGGCCGAGCGTGTGATGAGGCCCTTGATCGCGTCCTCGACGCGGATCGTCTGGCCGGCCCGCAGGTTCAGCTTGGTCGGATCCTGGTCGGCGGCGTGCTGGGACACCGGCATCTCGGTGTCGAGCTTCATCTTGCCGGACTCGAGACGCTCGAACAGCAGATAAAGCGTCATGATCTTGGTAAGCGAAGCCGGATGGCGAATGCCATCGGGGCTGGTCGACTGGAGCACAGCGCCGGAATTGCCGTCGACGATGATCGACGCGAATTGCGGGCTGTAGCTCTCGGAGGCCTCGCGATGCACGCGGTGATGCGCGGAGTGACGCCGGTAGCGCCGTGCGTCCGCGGCGTCGGTCGTGAAGATGACGGCTGTGGTGACCGTGAGAAGTCCGAAAATGCCAACCCGCGCCAAGCGCGAAGAAGACCAATTGTTACGAAGCATGGAACCCCGTCCCCGTTTGTGACTTGATCACCGGCTCGTGAGGCGAAATTGTGCCCTGCGGACCCGGGATCACTACCTGCTTAGGCTGCCCCTCCGCTGGTGCTCACTGCGGGGGACGTTTGGGCCTGAGCCGCTGTTCTGGCTAAGGTGATGTTCTCAAACGGCCTTTGACCGTCTGCGGATGGTGAACACGTCCAGGGAATCAGGGTAGGGGCCTGCGGTTTCCAAAAGCTTAAAGAACCCTTGCGGGAAACCCCGGGGATTTCTGCAAACTCGATCGGTTTTTGTGCATCGCACAAGATTCTTGACTTTTTTGTGCGTTGCACTAATTGTGGGCAGAGTCAGGGAGCCGGGGCTTCCCGACGCGAGCCAGGGAAAAAGGATTCCAAGATGTTCAAGGTTGAAGACTTTCAGAACTACGGGAAAGAGCATTTCGAGACGTGCGTCGCCTCCGCGACCTCGGTGCAGCACGGCCTCCAGGCGATCGCCAGCGCTTATGGCGACTACACCAAGAAGTCATTCGAAGACACCAAGTCCTTCGTCGAGAAGCTGTCCGGCGTGAAGTCGCTGGACAAGGCGGTGGAAGCGCAGACCGATTTCGCCCGCTCCGCCTACGAGACCTTCGTCGCGGAATCGCAGAAGATCGCCGGCCTCTACAGCGACCTCGCCAAGCAGGCGTTCAAGCCGGTCGAGACGGTCGTGTCGAAGTTCACCCCGGCCGCTCAGTAATTTCTGAAGTCCTGGAATCAAAAAGCCCGGCTGAACAGCCGGGCTTTTTTTGCTGGGACCATATCGTCAGTGCTCGAAAGCCGTCGGTGGCCAATCGCCATGCAAGCTTTGTTCGTACAAAGGCGTGTCCTGGGACTGAGTCGACAAGGTTCAATGGGACCGTAGAAACCCGGAGATGTCCGGCGCAATCGCCGACGGCAGGTTCCTGATCGGTTGCTAAACGGCCAAGGCGGAAGTTTTTGTCAAATCGGTTCGGATTGACTAACCTTCGATAGGATCGTTGGAGCGGGAATCGGGTTGCCTTGGCCATATCGGCGGGATGGTTGCACGCTTGCAGGGAGCCGAGGGCAGGCCCATATTCCCCACAATTGATCCGGGCCTGACCGGACCGGTTGGAAGCGGCGATCCAACAAGCTGGCGCGCCCGTCCCGAGCTCCGAAACGGCGGGGCCTAGCTTCTACGCTTCCGTGGGGAATTGAACGCCTGAGCCATGCCGCAACTGACTTCCAGATTTGACCTGTCCGCGGCGACTGCCGCCCACGCTCTCCGGATGAGCAACGACGAGAACCGTTCGGGTGGCCCGGCGGGTCCGAACACGTCCGTCATCACCAAGGTCAAACCCAAAACCAAGCGGCCCAACCTCTATCGTGTGCTGATCCTCAACGACGACTACACGCCGATGGAGTTCGTCGTCCACGTGCTGGAGAAGTTTTTCCAGAAGGACGCCGAGGCTGCGACCAAGATCATGCTGCATGTCCACCATCACGGTATCGGCGAGTGCGGCGTATTCACCTACGAGATTGCCGAGACGAAGGTGACGCAGGTGATGGATTTCGCCCGCAAGCACCAGCACCCGCTGCAATGCGTGATGGAAAAGAAGTAACTCCGGGTCCGACTTCGGAGTTCGTGAGATCGGTGCTGTTCGCGCGCTGTGTGACGTCAGCGCATGCCGCTGCGTGATCCGCAGACGTCAGCGCCGCCGCCAATCCTGCCCAAATGGGTAGTTTTGCCCAAATCGGAACGGGTTTTGCATCGAGAATGCGGTGGGCGCGCAATGCTCATCGAGTCGCGGAACCGGTCTTTTGCCGCGGCCTTGTATAACTATATGTGACAAAGGTTGTTGTTGCCTGACCCGGCGATGGCGATCATGATGGTGGGGGCCATAGAGGACGCTAATGCCGACTTTTTCCCAAAGCCTTGAACAATCCCTGCATCGTGCACTGGCGATCGCCAATGAGCGTCATCACCAATATGCGACGCTTGAGCATCTGCTGCTGTCCCTGATCGACGACTCCGATGCGGCTGCTGTCATGCGTGCCTGCAGCGTCGATCTCGACAAGCTGCGAACGAGCCTCGTCAATTATCTTGAAACCGAATTCGAAAATCTGGTGACGGATGGCGCCGATGACGCCAAGCCGACCGCCGGTTTCCAGCGCGTGATCCAGCGTGCGGTGATCCATGTGCAGTCTTCCGGTCGCGAAGAGGTGACCGGTGCGAACGTGCTGATCGCGATCTTCGCCGAGCGCGAGAGCCATGCCGCCTACTTCCTGCAGGAGCAGGACATGACGCGGTATGACGCCGTCAACTACATCAGCCACGGCATTGCCAAGCGGCCGGGCGTCTCCGAAGCGCGGCCCGTTCGCGGCGTCGACGAGGAGACCGAGACCAAGGGCAGCGAGGACGCCAAGAAGAAGGGCGAGGCGCTCGAGACCTATTGCGTCAACCTCAACAAGAAGGCGCGTGACGGCAAGATCGATCCGGTGATCGGACGCAATTCCGAAATCAACCGCGCGATCCAGGTGCTGTGCCGCCGCCAAAAGAACAATCCGTTGTTCGTGGGCGAGGCCGGCGTTGGCAAGACCGCGATCGCGGAGGGCCTGGCCAAGCGCATCGTCGACAGCGAGGTGCCGGAGGTTCTGGCGGCTGCGACCGTGTTCTCGCTCGACATGGGCACGCTGCTCGCGGGTACGCGCTATCGCGGCGACTTCGAGGAGCGTCTCAAGCAGGTGCTGAAGGAACTCGAGGCCCATCCCAACGCCATCCTGTTCATCGACGAGATCCACACCGTGATCGGTGCGGGCGCGACGTCGGGTGGTGCGATGGATGCGTCGAACCTGCTCAAGCCCGCGCTCGCCTCGGGCACGATCCGCTGCATGGGCTCGACGACCTACAAGGAATATCGCCAGCACTTCGAGAAGGACCGCGCGCTGGTGCGGCGCTTCCAGAAGATCGACATCAACGAGCCGACCGTCGAGGACGCGATCGCGATCCTCAAGGGCCTCAAGCCTTATTTCGAGGACTACCACCGGCTGAAGTACACCAATGAGGCGATCGAGGCGGCGGTGCAGCTGTCTTCGCGCTACATCCACGACCGCAAGCTGCCCGACAAGGCGATCGACGTGATCGACGAGTCCGGTGCGGCGCAGATGCTGGTTGCCGAGAACAAACGCAAGAAGACGATCGGCATCAAGGAGATCGAAACCACGATTGCTTCGATGGCGCGGATCCCGCCGAAGAGCGTGTCGAAGGACGATGCCGAGGTGCTCAAGCATCTCGAGCAGACCCTGAAGCGCACCGTGTTCGGCCAGGACAAGGCGATCGAGTCGCTCGCCGCTTCGATCAAGCTCGCCCGGGCGGGCCTGCGCGAACCGGAGAAGCCGATCGGCTGCTACCTGTTCTCGGGTCCGACCGGCGTCGGCAAGACTGAGGTTGCGAAGCAGCTGGCGGCGACGCTGGGCGTCGAGCTCCTGCGCTTCGACATGTCCGAGTACATGGAGCGCCACACCGTGTCGCGCCTGATCGGCGCACCTCCCGGCTATGTCGGCTTCGACCAGGGCGGCCTGTTGACCGACGGCGTCGACCAGCATCCGCATTGCGTGGTCCTGCTCGACGAAATCGAGAAAGCGCATCCCGATCTCTATAACGTGCTGCTCCAGATCATGGACCACGGCCGGCTCACCGACCACAACGGCAAGCAGGTCAACTTCCGTAACGTGATCCTGATCATGACCACGAACGCGGGAGCTTCGGATCTCGCCAAGCAGGCGTTCGGCTTCACGCGCTCGAAGCGGGAAGGCGACGATCACGAGGCGATCAACCGGCAGTTCGCGCCGGAATTCCGCAACCGCCTCGATGCCATCGTCTCGTTCGGCCATCTGAGTGTCGAGGTGATCGGCACCGTGGTCGAGAAGTTCGTGCTTCAGCTCGAGGCGCAACTCGGCGACCGCGACGTCACGATCGAACTCTCCGAGCCGGCCAAGACCTGGTTGATCCAGCATGGCTATGACGAGCAGATGGGCGCGCGTCCGATGGCCCGGGTGATCCAGGAGCACATCAAGAAGCCGCTGGCTGACGAGGTGCTGTTCGGCAAGCTCAAGGGCGGTGGTCACGTCCGCGTCGTTCTGGTCAAGGACGAGGCCGACGAGACCAAGGAGAAGATCGGCTTCGAGTTCGTCGAGGGCCCGGTTACGCCGAAGCAGGAGAAGCTGCCCGGCGCCCGCAAGCGCCCACCGGGCAAGCCCAACAAGCCGGGCGGCCCCGGCGGCTCCAAGGGGCCGACCTCGAAGGGGCCGCTGGTCAAGGCTTGATTACAAGCGTCATAAACCGAAAGGCCGGCTGAAGAGCCGGCCTTTTGTTTGCCCGTATCACGATCGTCGGGCGCTACTCGCCCCTCAAGCGCTGGTCGTCCTGAACGCGAACCTGTTCGGCGCCGCGCGCCCCCGCTGGCGAGAGCCGCAGCATGCTCAGCATCGCGCCGCAGAGGGCAAATCCCACACCGGTCAGCAGAGCAATCCGGGTTCCCTCGACCGGATAGCGGCCGAGGAACAAGGCCACCAGCGCAGCTCCCGTGGTCTGGCCAAGGAGACGGGCTGTGCCAAGCATGCCGCTGGCGCCGCCGGAGCGCTCGCGCGGCGCGGCGGCGATCATGGTGCGGTTGTTTGGCGTCTGGAACAGGCCGAAGCCGAAGCCCGCCAGCGCCATCCGCCAGACCACGTCAAGCGGCGTCGGGTTCACAGGCAGGATAGCGAGCCCGGCAAGGCCACCGGCGAACAGCGTGAGCCCGATGCCGCCGAGCAGGCCCGCCGGATAATGCTCGACCAGCCGACCGGCCAGAGGGGCTGCGAATGCCACCGCGATCGGCCACGGCGTGATCAGCAGGCCCATATGCACGGCCGAATAACCGAAGCGGCTCTGGAGGTAGAAGGGGATCGCGACGAATGCCAGCATTTGCCCGCAAAACGAGGCGATCGAGGTCGCAATCGAGAGCCCGAACACCGGGATGCGCAACAGGTCGACCGGCAGCAGCGGCGACTTCATGTGCGTTTCGCGATAGATCAGCAACGCGCCGGCGATGATCGCGATGGCGAATTGGACGAGGCAGGTCATCGTCGCCTCGCCGTGACCGACGCTGTCGATCGCGGCGATGCCGACGCCGAAGGTGATCGCCGAGAGTCCCGCGCTCTGCCAGTCGAAGGAATGGCTCGCCGGCCTCGTATGCGGCAGGCTGCGCAGGCCCACCACGAGCGTGACCGCGCCGAGCGGGACGTTGATGGCAAACAGCCAGGGCCAGCTTCCGACCGCGAGGATGCCGGCGGCGAGTGTCGGGCCGACGGCCGCGGAAAAGGCGACGACCAGCGCGTTGAGCCCGATGCCGCGCCCAAGCAGGCTGCGCGGATAGGTGAAGCGCACCAGCGCCGAGTTGACGCTCATGATTCCGGCCGCGCCGAACCCCTGGATGATGCGCGCGATCGTCAGCAGTGGCAGCGTATGCGCCAGCGCGCAGAGGGCCGATGCCAGCGTGAACAACACAAGCCCGACAAGGTAGACGCGGCGATAGCCCACGATCTCGCCGAGTGAAGCCAGTGGCAACAGCGAGATCGTGATCGCAAGCTGATAGCCGTTGACGATCCAGATCGAGAAGGCCGGGCTCGCATTCAGGTCGATTGCGATCGTCGGCAGGGCGACATTGGCGATGGCGCTGTCGACCACGGCCATGAGGATGCCGAGCGCAATGGTCAGGATCGCCTGATTGCGCTGTGGTTGCGGCAGGCCGTCGGCATGCTCGATCGGGATGGACGACATGGTGGAGGCGTGCTTGATCCGAGCCGTGAGCGTCCCCTCGATTAGGAAATTGCGCTGCTCATCGCAACCCGGCAGGACACGAGCGGTTCCTGTGCCGGAAGCAGGCCTCCCGGCGCTGTGGGCATGGATCAGTGCGACCTTCGCAGCTCACCAACGCGAGGCTACACCGGCGGCGGATTGCGGTCGGAGAAGGTCCCGCGCTGGTGCCAATACGGATAGGGCAGCGTCACCTTGCTCGCCGCGTCGAGCTTGTCGATCTGGTCCTTCGTCAAAGACCAGCCGATCGCGCCGAGATTTTCGCACAGCTGCGCTTCGTTGCGCGCGCCGATGATCAGCGTCGAAACGGTCGGACGCTGCAGCAGCCAGTTCAGTGCAATTTGCGCCACGGTCTTGCCGGTCTCCTTGGCGACCTCGTCGATTGCATCGACGACGCGATAGACCTGCTCGTCGGGCACGGGCGGCCCGAAATCGGCAGTCTGCGGCAGACGGCTCACTTCAGGCTTTGGCTGGCCGCGGCGGATCTTTCCGGTCAGGCGGCCCCATCCGAGCGGCGACCAGACCACGGCGCCGAGTCCCTGGTCGAGACCAAGCGGCATCAGCTCCCACTCATAGTCGCGCCCGACCAGCGAATAATAGGTCTGGTTGGCGACATAACGCGGGAAGCCGTGCCTGTCGGCAACGCCGAGCGACTTCATCAAGTGCCAGCCCGAAAAATTCGAGACGCCGACGTATCGGATCTTGCCGGCACGCACGAGCACATCGAGGGTGCTGAGAACCTCTTCCGGCGGGGTGAGAGCGTCGAAGCCGTGGAGTTGGAACAGGTCGACATAGTCGGTGCCGAGCCGGCTCAGCGAGCTGTCGATGGCGGCAAGCAGATGCTGCCGCGACGAGCCGATGTCATTGGGGCCATCGCCGAAACGGAAGGTGGCCTTGGTCGAGACCAGCACCTTGTCGCGGCGGCCCTTGATGGCTTCGCCGAGGACGCGTTCGGATTCACCGAGCGAATAGACGTCGGCTGTGTCGAACATCGACACGCCGGCTTCGAGGCAGATGTCCAGCAGGCGTCGCGCTTCCGTGGCGTCGGTCGTCCCCCATGCCGCGAGACGGCCGACGCCGCCGAACGTGCCCGTGCCAAGGCTCAAAGCGGGTACCACGAGCCCGGATCGGCCCAAGCGTCGGTATTCCATCGAACTGCTCCCTCACGACCGCTGATTGATTGGCGTGGCCTTGGAGGCGAATGGTAATGCAAGCAGGCGCGTTGTCCTATCGCGCGCTGACATACCCGCCTTGCTTCGGAACGCCTAGTCGTGCAATCGCATGTCATCGAAGGACGCATCTGCGACGCGCGAACCGACCGTCATGGCAGCTTGCATTTCGATCCTTGCGGCAGACGAAGGGATGCAGACGGGTCTGCTGGCCTGCCGCGGCAGGAGCGTCAGGCTCCAGCCCACGAGGAGCAGCGCGGCGAGCCGGATCGCGATCACACCGAGCAGCAGCTCTGAGCCAGCTATCGTCCCACGAGTCCTCATAGCTCTCAGCCTGATCCAGGTCGCAGCACCTGACAATCTGGAATTGGCGAGCATTGCCTTCGCGTGGCACGAAGGCTCGTGGTGATGGCTGAGTGGAATGGCGCTCAGTGCCGCAACTGGCTCTGCCTGAAGTCGCGCGGCGACATCCCAAAATGCTCGCGGAAGACGCGGCCGAAATGCGAGAGGTCGTTAAAGCCCAGGCAAACGCGATCTCGCTGATGTGGCGATGGGCGAGCATGGGCGAGGCGAGGTCGCGTTTGCATTGGGCGAGGCGCTCGGCAAGCAAATGGCGCTGGAACGAGGTGCCCTCGTCGGCGAGGAGATCGTTGACGTAGCGTGAGGAGATTCCGAGCGCGGCGGCGGTTTCCGTGAGCGAGAGATCGGGATCGGCGAGGTGACTGCGGATGTGGGCTTTGAGCCGGTACAGCAGGGCGGAGCGATGGGTCGAGGACGGCAGCGACGTTCCGCCGAGCCGTTCGCTCAACGCCATCGCCAGCAAGTCGACGGCCTGCTCCGACAGGGCTGCGGCGCTGTTGGGCGCGAGCCGGTCCGCGCTCTGGCAAAGCCTGAGGATGAAGTCATAGGCGAGCCGTTCAATCGGCGCGTCGGCCCCGAAGCTGATCGCTGTGAGAGTCTCGGTGCCGCCCAGCCGTCGGTGCAACATCTCGCGGGGCACCTTGAAGATGGTCTGCGAGAAGGTGTCCCTGAACTTCAGCTCGTAGGGACGTGTGGTGTCGTAGAGCGCGAACTCGCCGGGATGGATCACGGTCTCGCGGCCGTCCTGGACCACGCCACCGTCGCCGCGATTACCGAGCGCGACCAGGACGTAGTCCTGATCCGAGCGCGCGATGCGCGAGGGCGTGCGGAAGACGTGCTGGCGGTCGGAGCAGACCTCGGAGCAAGCGGCTTTCCCCAGCGAAGCCTGCGTGACCGAGCCGTGAAAGGCGCTGCCGAGGTCGGATTTGCAGTCGAGCCCGACGAAGACGTCGCAGACGATGTCCTGCCAGAGGGCAAGCCGCCGGTAACCGGGGCTGCCGTCCGTCGTGAACTGGATGGTCATCGGCCGCCCTCCCTTTCGCATCGAGCAGAAACCACTTGGCGCAGATCCAGCCTGACCGCAGGCAAGTTCCGTACCGGGGCGCTATCCATTCCAGTCGAGTTTTTGTTCCGCCGTGGTCGAGCGCGCGGCTGCCCGGCTTGGTCCAATACACTGCATCGGACGTGGTCTCGGATCAACCGGCAATGGAGGTGGCAATGGGCATCGAACATCCGAAATACAAGGTCGCGGTGGTGCAGGCGGCACCCGCCTGGCTCGACCTCGACGCCTCGATCGACAAGTCGATCGCTTTGATCAGGGAGGCCGCCGAGAAGGGTGCCAAGCTGATCGCATTTCCGGAGGCCTTCATCCCCGGTTACCCCTGGCATATCTGGATGGACTCACCGGCCTGGGCGATCGGACGCGGTTTCGTGCAGCGCTATTTCGACAACTCGCTATCCTATGACAGCCCCCAGGCCGAACGGCTGCGTGACGCCGTCCGCAAGGCCAAGCTCACCGCCGTGATCGGCCTCTCCGAACGCGATGGCGGCAGCCTCTATCTGGCGCAATGGCTGATCGGACCCGACGGCGAGACCATTGCGACACGCCGCAAATTGCGACCGACCCATGCGGAGCGCACGGTCTATGGCGAGGGCGACGGTAGCGATCTTGCAGTCCATGGGCGAGCCGACATCGGCCGCATCGGCGCGCTGTGTTGCTGGGAGCATCTCCAGCCGCTGTCGAAATACGCGATGTACGCCCAGAACGAGCAGGTGCATGTCGCGGCCTGGCCGAGCTTCTCGCTATACGATCCCTTCGCGCCAGCCCTCGGTGCCGAGGTGAACAATGCCGCCTCCCGCGTCTATGCGGTGGAAGGCTCCTGCTTCGTGCTGGCCCCTTGCGCGACGGTGTCGCAAGCCATGATCGACGAGCTCTGCGACCGGCCGGACAAGAACGCGCTGCTGCATGTGGGCGGCGGTTTTGCCGCGATCTACGGGCCGGATGGCAGCCAGATCGGCGACAAGCTCGCGCCGGATCAGGAAGGGCTCTTGATCGCCGAAATCGATCTCGGCGCGATCGGTGTGGCCAAGAATGCCGCGGATCCGGCCGGACATTATTCGCGGCCCGACGTCACGCGGCTGCTGCTCAACAAGAAGCCCTACAAGAGGGTCGAGCAGTTCGCGCTGCCGGTCGACACTATCGAGCCGGCGGACATTGGCGCGGCAGCGAGCTGATCGCTGCGATCGAGGGAGGGTACGATCATGGAATCCGCAATTCCCGCGCATCTCGAAACCCAGCGCATGCGTCACAAGCGCGTGCCGGATGATTACCAGCCGCCATATCCGTCGTTCGTGGCACGCTACAAGCCCGGGGTGGGCCGCGTCGTGATGGCCTATTTCGGCGTCCAGTATCGTGGGGCGGCGCCGGCGGCTGCGACGGAAGCGCTCGCTGAAATCGACAGGCTGTTCGCCGGCGAGAGCAGTCCCTCGCATTGGGACCGCGCGCACTATGTGGATCAGGCCGGCCACGCCAACATCGTGTCGGTGGCCTATTGGGACGACATCGCGCGCTTCGACGCCTGGTTTGCACCGGCGCGCGAGGCGTGGACCGGAAAGCAACGCGAAGGGATAGGCACCTTCATCGAGGTGCTGCGTCCCGCCGTGGCGCGGCACGAGACGCTGTTTTCCTCGCTAGGCAGGCCCGAAGGTGTCGCGGTGATTGCAGATGGCATGAGCGGCGAGGTGCAGGAGCACGCCTATTGGGGCGGCATGCGCGATCGCATTCCGCTGTCGCAAACCGATCCGATGTCGCCGGGCGGCAATCCCGAACTGGTCCATGATGGCGCGCGGTTGCGCGTAAAGGCGCACGACAATCTCTGTCTGATCCGCTCGGGTCAGGACTGGAGCGATACCGAGGCGTCCGAGCGGAAGCTCTATCTCGACGACGTCGAGCCGGTGCTGCGCGAGGGCATGGATTTCTTGCGCGACGATGGCCCTTCCATCGGCTGCTATGCCAATCGCTACATGCAGGTGCTCTCGGCCGACGGCAAGGCGAGCGAAAAATCCTACGGCCAGAGCTGGTGGAGGAGCCTGGCTGCGCTGGAGCGCTGGGCGGAATCGCATCCGACCCATGTCAAGATCTTCGGTGCGGCGATGAAATATCTGTCGACGCTGGGGCCTGCAGCGAAACTGCGGCTCTATCATGAGGTCACGGTGGCCGCGGCAGACGAGCAGTTCTTCGAATATCTGAACTGCCACGCCAAGACCGGAATGCTGGCGGCGGTGGAGACCGTCAGCGCCTAGGCCACACAATGGCCGAGCAGTTCCGGATGCGCGGCGCAGATGTGATGCGCGCCGGCGTCCCGCAGCTCGGCCTCGTTGCCATAGCCGTAGAGCACGCCGATCGCCGTCATGCCGTTGGTCCGGGCGCCGATCACGTCGTGGCTGCGGTCGCCGATCATGATCGCTTGCCGCGGATCGACTTCGGTCTCGGCGAGCGCGTAGCGCAGCAGGTCACGCTTGTCGACGCGCGTGCCGTCGAGCTCGGAGCCGAACACGCGCTCGAAATACGGCTTCAGCCCGAAATGTTCGACGATGCGGGTGGCGTAGACCGCAGGCTTGCTGGTCGCCACGAAGATGCGCGCGCCGGTTGCGGCGAGCGCCGCGAGCGTGTCGTGGATGCCCGGATAGAGTGAGTTCTCGAACAGCCCAACCTCGGAAAACCGTTCGCGGTAGAGCAGGAGCGCCTGATCAGCCAGTGCCTCGGTTCCGGTCAGCGCCTTCAGGCTCGCATGCAGCGGCGGCCCGATGCACCAGGTCAATTCGTCCTGGCTCGGGACCGACTTGCCAATTTTTTTGAGGGCATACTGGATCGAACCGGTGATCCCGGGCTTTGGATCGGTCAGCGTGCCGTCGAGATCAAAATAGATTGTCCGCATTCTGGCCGGGCTCAGCATTGCTAATTCCGGCCGTTGCTAGTTGCCTTGGGCCCCGAGATCAAGGGCCGATATTGGGAGCGACATGGCGTTGGTCGGGGCTCAGAAGCTGATCTGGTGGGTGCTCGCGGCGGCGGTCGTCATCACGCCCGTGCACGCCGAGGATGCTCCGGTCCCTCCCACGCAGCTTGGCCCCGAGGCGCCGGCGAAACCGGGAGCAGGCGAGCCTGTGCGCGAGAGCGACACACGGGAGTCGATCTGCCTGATCGTGGAGGCCGCCGCGCGTGATGCCAACCTCCCGCTGGAATTCTTCGCCCGGGTGATCTGGCAGGAGAGCCGATTCCAGGCCGATGCAGTGGGGCCCGTCACTCGCAGCGGCGAACACGCGCAGGGGATCGCGCAATTCATGCCGGGCACTGCGAGCGAGCGGGGGCTGCTCAATCCCTTTAATCCGGTCCAGGCGCTGCCGAAGTCGGCCGAGTTTCTCAACGAGCTGCGCAATCAGTTCGGTAATCTCGGTCTCGCTGCGGCCGCCTACAACGCCGGCCCGCGGCGCGTGCAGGAATGGCTCGCCGGCACCGGTGGCATGCCGGAGCAGACCCGCAACTACGTCTACGCCATCACTGGCGCGACCGTCGACGCCTGGGCCAAGGCCGGCAGCACCGGCAAGGGGCCGCCGAGCTCGCCGCCGACGAGCTGCCGCGACCTGATGGCGCTGTTGAAGCGCGCGCCGAACCCGTTCGTCGCCGAGCTCGAGCAGCATGTCGAGCTCGCCGCGGCCAAGATCTGGGGGGTGCAGCTCGCCGCCGGCTTCGACCGCAACAAGGCGCTGGCGATGTACTCCCGCGCCGTCACGCGCCTCAGCGGGGTGATCGGCGAGCGCGATCCCAGCCTGTTGAGCTCGGTGGTGCGCAGCCGCGGCTCGCACGCCTTCTACCAGGTGCGTATCGGCGCTGATACGCGCCCCGAAGCGGATGATCTCTGCAATCGCATCCGCAAAGCGGGCGGCGCCTGCTTTGTGCTGAAGAACCGGGCCGCGCGCGGATAGAAACGCAACCATACCTACCGGCGCCGCCTCCACCTGATGACCCGCCGCTCGCGATGGTCTTCATGCTGGCCGGCGAGTGCTGGTTAGGCTAAAACGCCTTCGAACAGCCAAGGAACTGAAGAGTATGGTTCGCGAAAACGAACTCCGCGGGGGCGAGATCGCCATCGAGCTGCCATCGACGGAAGATGCCGGCCTCGTCTTCATTGGTCGCATTCGCACGCCATGGACCTCGCGGCTCGAGACGCCGCGACAGGGCCGTGCGGATGGCCCGATCTGCCGGCTCGAGATCTTCGAGCCGTTCGTGCCGGCGATCAAGGGAGTCGACTTCTATAGCAATCTCGAAGTGCTCTATTGGCTCGACAAGTCGCGCCGCGACATCGTGTTGCAAAGCCCGAAGAACAACGAGAAAACCCGCGGCACGTTTTCGCTGCGCTCGCCGGTCCGGCCCAATCCGATCGGCACCTCGATCGTGAAGCTGGTCGGTATCGAGGGCAATGCCATCCTCGTGCGCGGTCTCGACTGTCTCGACAACACGCCGCTGATCGACATCAAGCCCGACCGCTGTGAGTTCACGCCGCTGGCCGCGCCGCAGCCGGGCGATTTTCAGACGGAGTGAGGATCAGTCCTTCAGCGCCGCGATCAACTTGGTCGCGTTCTCTTCCAGCACCTTCACGTCTTCCTTCCGGCTCGCGGGCGGCAGCATGGCGACACCGTCGTGGCGAGGCATCACGTGCATGTGGAGATGAAACACCACCTGTCCGCCGGCGGGTTCATTGAACTGCTGCACGGTGATGCCGTCGGCCTTGAAGGCCTTCATCGCGGCCGCCGCGATCTTGTGCGCACCGCGGGCAACATGCGCGTAGTCGTCGGGCTTGATGTCGAGAATGTTGCGGGCAGGGGCCTTCGGAATCACCAGCGTATGCCCTGTTACGCGCGGCATGATGTCGAGGAAGGCGAAGATGTGCTCGTCCTCATAGACCCTGTGGCAGGGAAACTCGCCGCGCAGGATCTTTGCGAAGATGTTGTTCGGATCGTAGGCGGTCATGGCGGCGGCTCCCGAGAACTTTGCGCTGCGACTTTTGCGCTTACTGTCACCAGCCCCGCGCGCGCGTCAAGACGGCTCGTCGATGCCTTTCCGGAAGGGACCAAGCTCGGCAAGCTCCCGTCCGGCTTCCGCAACATAGGCCCGCTCACGCTTGAGATAATCGTCGATGGCGCGGCGGAGGCCGGGATCGGCGATGAAATGGGCCGAGTGTGTCGTCCGCGGCAGGTAGCCGCGTGCAATCTTGTGCTCGCCTTGCGCGCCGGCTTCGACATTCGTGAGACCGTGTTTGATGGCGAAATCAATCGCCTGATAGTAGCAGACTTCGAAATGCAGGAAGGGATGATGCTCGACCGCGCCCCAGTTGCGGCCGAACAGCGTATCCGAGCCGATGAAGTTGATAGCGCCTGCGATCCAGCGGTCGTTGCGGCGCGCCATCACCAGCAGCACGTCCTGGCTCATGGTGTCGCCGATCAGCGAGAAGAATCCTCGGGTGAGATAGGGCCGGCCCCATTTGCGCGAGCCGGTCTCCATGTAGAACGCGAAGAAGGCGTCCCAGGCGTCCTCGGTGATGTCTTTTCCGGTGAGCCAGTGGATCGTGATCCCTGCCGCGAGCGCGTCGCGCCGCTCGCGCTTGATCGATTTGCGATGCCGTGAGTTCAGCGTCGCCAGGAAATCGTCGAAGCTGGCAAAGCCCTCGTTGCGCCAGTGGAACTGCTGGTCGGTGCGCTGGAGGAAACCGTGCCGCGCAAGCAGCTTCCACTCCGCCTCGCGCGCGAAGGTAACGTGAACGGAGGAGGCCTTGCTGACGCCGCACAGCGCCACCAACCCGCTCGCCAGCGCGTCCGCGATGCGCTCGTGGTCAACGCCGTCGCGGATCAGCAGCCGCGGTCCTGTCGCGGGCGTGAAGGGAACCGAGACCTGCAGCTTTGGATAGTAACGCCCGCCGGCGCGCTCATAGGCGTCCGCCCAGCCGCGGTCGAAAACGTATTCGCCCTGGCTGTGTGATTTCAGATAGCAGGGCACGACGCCGGCGACGCGGCCATCGATCTTGGCCACGAGGTGCCGCGGTGCCCAGCCGGTGCGGATTGTGGCTGAACCCGAGTTCTCGGCGGCCGAGAGAAAGGCGTGCGAGACGAACGGGTTGTAGGCAGGCTTTGAGAGGCCGAGGGAATCGCCTGGAAACCCGGATGAGGTTCCCACCGCATGCCCATTGCAGGCCCTGCCAGGATTGGCGCAAGCGTCCCAATCCTCCGGCGAGATTTCGCCAATGGACGGTACCGCCTCCAGGGTGATTTCGGATGATGCCATTGCGCCCAAGATCGTGCATTGCAGCAGCGACTTCAAGGGTCGGGAACATCAAGCTTACGGCACGAAGCCTTCAAAGATCATCTGATCGGCAGATTGTCCGACCCGCACCCGCTGCTCTGACGTGCGCACGGTCCAGCCGAGCAGGGCGCAACCGAAGACGTTACGGGCGATCCAGGGAGCCGGTGCCGGGAGATGATCGACCTTGAAAGCCACGAAATGGGGCTGGGTCTGGAAGCCGTGGCGCAGGTACAGCATGCCGTCGCGCTGCTCGGGGGTCAGATAGGCCCAGTACTCGTCCTCGTAGCTGCGCTGCGCGACGATGCCGCGCGGGCGGGAGGGCAGGAGTTCACGGAGCGCCAGCACTTGGTCGGGATCAAAAGACATCCCGACCGCGCGACCCTGATAGGTTGCCAGCACCTCGGCCATCCGCGTCACCAGCTTGCGGTCGCCGTCGAAGTGGCTCTTCACCTCGATCACCAGCGGCACGCGGCCGGCGACCATGGTGCAGAGATCGCTGAGCGACATCATCCGCTCTGGCGTATCCTTGAACGTGATCGCCTTCAGCTCGGCCGCGGTCTTCGCGACCACCGGGCCGCTTGCCTCGGTGAGACGGCCGAGTTCATGGTCGTGATGCACCATGGCCTCGCCGTCAGCCGAGAGCTGGATGTCGACCTCGATCGAGAAATTGGCCGCGATCGCCGCCTGCACCGCGCCGGGCATGTTCTCGACGATGCCGCGGGAAATGTCATGCAGGCCGCGATGGGCGACCGGCCGCGCTGTCAGCCAATCCGGAGCTCGCACGATGCCGGCCTCAGGCGACCTCGAAGATGCCGTCGACCTCGACCGCCGCATCCGCCGGCAGCGAGGCGACGCCGACAGTGGTGCGGGCGTGACGGCCCTTGTCACCGAAGGCGGCGACCATCAGGTCGGAAGCGCCGTTGAGCACCTTCGGCCCGTCAAGGAAGTCGGGCGCCGAGTTGATGAAGCCGCCGAGGCGCACCACACGCGTGACCTTGTCGAGATCACCGAGCGCCGCCTTCACCTGTGCCAGCAGGTTGATCGCGCAACCGCGCGCGGCCGCGGCGCCGTCCTCGACCGAAACGCCGGCGCCCAGCTTGCCCTTGGCGATCAGCTTGCCGGCGGGATCGAAGCAAACCTGGCCGGACACGAACAGCAGATTGCCGGTGCGCACGAACGGGACGTAATTGGCCACCGGGGTGGGAGCCTCGTGCAGCTTGATGCCTTGTTCCGCCAGCTTCTGCTCGACCGTGCCCGCCATGTCTCGACCTCGATGTCTGGAAAACTCATCGCCTCGGGCGCGTTTAGCGACGGCCCGGGCGCGCCATGTTTCGCCCATCGAGCCGACACATGCAAGCCGGGTCCGGAGGTTCAACGGAGAGGCGCAACTTTACGTGAAACCGCCGCAGTTGCGACGCAATGGAACGGTCATTAAAGTGTCGAATCTGCGCGTCCTCAGGGAACAGACATGGTGCACCTTTTCCGGACTTCGCTCGGTGTGATGGCGCTCGCGATGGCCGTGCTCGGCTCCGGTACCGGCGCGCATGCCTCGAGCGCTCCATTTCTCGCGCACCAGGCGCTCTACGATCTGAACCTCGTCAAATCGCGCTCCAATTCCATCAGCGGCGCGCGCGGTCGCATCCTCTACAATTTCGCCGGCAACAGCTGCGAAGGCTACACGTCCGAATTCCGCCAGGTCTCCGAACTCGACAGCGGCGAGGGCAAGATCACGCTCAGCGATCTCCGCTCCAATTCCTGGGAGGACGCCGCCGGAAAGAGCTACCGCTTCAAGATCGAAACCCGGATGAACGAGACCGAGGCCGGCCTGGTCGACGGCTCGGCGGTACGTGACGGCGACCACATCAACGTCAAGCTGAAACTGCCTGCGCCGAAGAATTTCACGCTCGACGGCAAGATCGTGTTTCCGACCGAACAGATCCAGCGCATCATTGCCGCCGCCAAGGACGGCAAATCGCTGCTGGAGCTGTCCGTCTATGATGGCTCCGACGATGGCCAGAAGGTCTACAACACGCTGACCGTGATCGGTCAGCCGATCCCCGCCGACCGTACCGCTTCGCCCGATCCGGCGACGGCGGACGAGCACATGAAGTCGCTGACGCGCTGGCCGGTGACGGTCAGCTATTTCGACCGCGACGTCCCGCAGAAGGAAGGCGAGCAGACGCCCGTTTATGCGATGTCGTTCGAGCTCTACGAGAACGGCGTCTCGCGCCAGCTCGTGCTCGACTACAACGACTTCGTGATCTCCGGCGCGATGGGCAAGTTCGACGTCAAGGACAGCAAGCCCTGCAATTGAGGGGCGAGGCTAGCCCCAAGGCTATCCCCAAGCCTAGCCCCAAGCACAGTCTCCGGCTACCCTCCCTTCCAACCATAAACTCAGGGAGCCAGCCCATGCCGAAGCTCGATCATCTCCGTCCCAGCGGCCTGCATCACAATCCCGCCTATTCCCACGTCGTCACCGCCTCCGGCGCGCGCACGATCTACATCTCCGGCCAGGTGTCGGTGGACGAGGAGGGGCGTATCGTCGGCGAGGGCGATATCGCCGCGCAGACCACGCAGGTGATGCAGAATCTCGGTCACGCCTTGAAGGCGGCCGGCGCCACCTACGCCAACGTGGTGAAGATCACGACGTTCGTCGTCGGCTACAAGCCGGAGCTGCGCCCGATCATCGGCAAGGCCCGCTCGGTGTTCTTCGAGGGCATGGAGCCGCCGGCCTCGACGCTCGTCGGCGTCACCGCGCTTGCCGCGCCGGAATGGCTGATCGAGATCGAGGCGATCGCGGTGGCGGATTGAGGTGATGCGTGACTCCGCAAAAGTGAAAAACAACCCCATGCACAGTACACACGCGGCGTGATGTTTCGCATTTGCCGAATTTCGTTTGACGCGTCGGGCAAAACAGTGGCATGATGCCATGCTGACGTGTTTCGAAAAGCGGCGAGCATCCGGGCTACAAAGGCTTCGTTCTGGAAAGCTCTTCCAGCATAGCCATCGCCTCGTGGGCGCGATCGGTAGGCACGAAGAGTGATCGTGATGAAACGGCCGACACGGCGTTCACGCTGAACCCGGCTGCGGCGAGACGCGTGGTTATGGCTGCCAGGTAGCCCACGGCATCGAGTGCGGAGTGAACCGTCAGCGTGATCAGGCGCGAGGGGAGCGCGTAAGGCAATCCGGCCGCTTCGGCTTGCTCGCGCGATATCACCAGCGTTGCTCCTTCGCGTTCGCGGAACGTCAGTATCGGGCTGATGAAGGCGGGAATGCTCGCGCTCGGCGCAATCGTGCAAAACACGAAGATGCCGTCCAGCATCTCCGGCTTCATGTTCTGCAGCAGTGCATCAAGATCGCGCTCGCCTGTCATCATCCCAGCCCTCCAGCCGCGCGAGCGGCTGTGGGAGCGACGACCAACATACCTTTGTATATCCCCTCCAATCCTTCTCATACGCCGATCTTACCCTGGTAGAATTGAGCGACGGCCGGAGATTCTTACAATTTGAATCCAGTCGGGTCATCACGAGGAGCTCAATGAACATCGTCATCCAAAAGCTCAACGGCTTGTGGCACCTCATCGTCGGGTCTTCTCAGATACGGACTCCGTTCCTGGAGACGCAGGATCGGCAGCTGGTCGTTCGTTACGCCAGGCGCGTCTATCCGGGTGCGCTCATCTTCGAAGGCGACTGAAGTCGAGCGGGACGCGGTGACTCCTGCGCCTTCTCCGGTCCGTCATAGGCGATGCCGCGGATGACGGCGGCGCTGCCGAACTTCTTGCGCAGGCTGTCCACCGCGCGCTCGGCGTGGGCGGCGCGGCGGTCGAGCATGTCGGTGTCGTCGGCGGGGGAGCCGTCGCGCAGGGCGCTGACGCCGGCGCCCATCAGGCGAAACGCGGTGCCGTCGATCTCCTTCGCCAGCATCTCGCGGCAGATCGAGAAGATCTTTGTAGCGAGCTGGGTCGGTGCCGCAATCGACTGCGAGCGGGTGCGCTGGCGGAAATCGGCGGTTTTCAGTTTCAGCGTGACGGTCGAGCCCGCAACCTCGCTGCTCTTGAGCCGCGACGACGTCCTCTCGCACAGCCGCCACAGGATCTTTTCCAGCGACGCGAAATCACTTATGTCGGTCTCGAACGTCGTCTCGCTCGAAATGGTCTTGGCGCCGCGGTCAGGCTCGACGCGGCGATCATCAATACCGCGCGCGAGCCGCCACAGCCGGCGGCCGTCACTCGGAAACTGCCGCATCAGCTCGATCTCGTCGGCCTTCTGAAGATCGGCGATGATGCGGAAGCCGCGCTGCAGAAGGCGTTCCTGCGTCGCCGGCCCGACGCCAAAGATGAAGCCAACGGGCTTTTCCGCCAGCATGATGCGTGCTTCGTCCTGATCGAGCGCGGCAAAGCCGCGCGGCTTGTCGAGATCGGAGGCGATCTTGGCCAAAAACTTGTTGCAGGACAGGCCGACCGAGACGCTGATGCCGACGTCGCGCTCGACGTTGCGGGCGAACCGCGCCAGCACCTTTGCCGGGATCATGCCGTGCACCCGCTCGGTGCCGGAGAGATCGAGAAAGGCCTCGTCGATCGAGAGCGGCTCGACCAGCGGCGTCAGCGCCTGCATCGCCTGCCGCACCTCGCGGCCGACGCGGACATACTTGGCCATGTCAGGCGGGATCACGGTTGCATGCGGACAGGCTTCCAGCGCCCTGAACATCGGCATGGCCGAGCGCACGCCATAGGTGCGCGCGATATAGCAGGCGGCCGAGACAACGCCGCGTTTTCCGCCGCCGATGATGACGGGCTTGTCGGCGATGTCGGGATTGTCGCGCTTCTCGACCGTCGCATAGAAGGCGTCGCAATCGACATGGGCGATCGTCAGGCTCGCGAGCGTGCGGTGCCGGACGAGGCGAGGGGAGCCGCAGGCGGAACAGCGCCGCCCGCCGATATCCAGATCAGCCAGGCAATCCCGGCAGAAGCACCGAGGCCCGGCCGGGTCGGGGAGGGTCACGGCACGTCGCGCTCCCAATTGGGATCGCCGAGCGCATCGCCCAGCACCTGCCGCGCTGCGGCAACGTTGGTCGGATGCAGTTCCGACGCCTTGGCAAAGGCCTTCACGGTGTCGTCATCGCGCAGCACGAAATCGAGCACGCTGAGCAGGAAATTCGGGTCCGATGCGGCGTTCCGGAGCGTCTCCGGGCCGACCCCTGTCTCGGCCAGGAACAGGCCCAGCCGCTCAGGGTCGCCCGCAACAAAGGACAGCGCCTGAATCGCAACGATTTCAGCGACTTCGCGGGGGTTGTGAACAGGCTTTTTCACGGGCCCGGTTTGCCTTTCCGTTAACTTTCGGTGTCTACTTTGGACTATGCCCGAGTCTCGAGGCTGAGTCTCGGGGTTGAGTCTTGCTGGCCAGACAAGCAACTGGAAACCACATCGCAGAAAGTGGCCCCTTGGGTTTAACGAAACTCAAGCGAATTCGAGGCTAGTTTGAATCCAGTTTTCGAAGCGCCGGAAAGCGGCGCCTGAGGCGTCACATGCATCGGTCTTTGGGACCAAACAGGAGGGCGGGATGGCTAAGACCGTCCTGATCGTGGAAGACAACGAGCTCAACATGAAGCTCTTCCGCGACCTGTTGGAGGCCCACGGCTATCAGACGTCAGGCACCAGCAACGGCTACGAGGCGCTCGACCTCGTGCGCAAGATGCGGCCCGATCTGGTGCTGATGGATATCCAGTTGCCGCAGGTCTCGGGCCTCGAGGTGACGCGCTGGATCAAGGACGATCCGGAGCTGCGCGCCATTCCCGTCGTCGCGGTCACGGCGTTCGCGATGAAGGGCGACGAGGAACGCATCCGCGAGGGCGGCTGCGAAGCCTATTTGTCCAAGCCGATCTCGGTCGGCAAGTTCATCGAGACGGTCCGGCGTTTTATCGGATAGGAAGTGAGTTCACAGTGTCCGCGCGTATCCTTGTCGTCGATGACGTTCCAGCCAACGTCAAACTCCTCGAGGCCCGACTCTCCGCCGAATATTTCGACGTGATGACCGCCTCGAACGGCACCGAGGCGCTGGCGCTGGCCCGCCGCGCCGAATGCGACATCATCCTGCTCGACGTGATGATGCCTGACATGGACGGCTTCGAAGTCTGCCATCGCCTCAAGACCGACCCGGCCACCCACCACATTCCCGTCGTGATGGTCACCGCCCTCGACAGCCCGTCCGACCGCAATCGCGGCCTGGAAGCCGGCGCCGACGACTTTCTCACCAAGCCCGTCTCCGACGTCGTGCTGATCGCGCGCGTACGTTCGCTGACGCGGTTGAAGATGATGACCGATGAGCTGCGCATGCGCGCCATCACCTCGCTCGAGATCGGCATGCAGGCGCCCGAGCGCAGCGCCATCGCCGATGCAGGCAAGGGTGGCCGCATCCTGCTGGTGGACGACCGGCCGTCCTCCTACGAGCGGCTGGGGACGATCCTCGCCGCCGAGCACACCATCGACGTCGAGCCCAATCCGACGGAAGCCCTGTTCCATGCCGCCGAGGGCAATTACGATCTCCTGATCGTTTCGCTCGACCTGAACAATTTCGACGGGCTGCGGCTCTGCAGCCAGGCCCGCTCGCTGGAGCGCACGCGCCACGTGCCGATCCTGGCGGTTGCGGAGGCGGAAAACTCCACGCGGCTGCTGCGCGGCCTCGAGATCGGGGTCAACGATTACCTGCTGCGCCCGATCGACAAGACCGAGCTGCTGGCGCGCGCCCGCACCCAGATCCGCCGCCGCCGCTACACCGATCATTTGCGCGACAACGTGCAGAATTCGATCGAGATGGCGATCACCGACGCGCTCACCGGCCTGCACAATCGGCGCTACATGGAGAGCCATCTGGCGACGCTGGCCGAGCAGGCATCCGCCCGCGGCAAGCCGCTCGCGCTGATGATCCTGGACATCGACTATTTCAAGTCGATCAACGACAATTTTGGCCACGACGGCGGCGACGACGTGCTGCGCGAGTTCGCGGTGCGCGTGCGCAAGTCGATCCGCGGCATCGATCTGGCCTGCCGCTATGGCGGCGAGGAGTTCGTCATCGTGATGCCGGAGACCGATCTCCACGTAGCCGGCATGGTCGCCGAGCGGCTGCGGCGCTCGATCGCGGGCGAGCCCTTCGCAATTCACAAGGGCACCAAGCGCGTCGAGGTCACGATCTCGATCGGGCTGACCACGCTGGAGCAGAAGGGCGAAGCGGTCGCCGACGTCCTCAAGCGCGCTGATACCGCGCTGTACCGTGCCAAGCACGACGGGCGCAATCGCGTGGTGTCGCAGGCGGCGTGAGGCCACAAACTTCGCCGTCATTCCCCGCGAAAGCGGGGAATCCCGTACGCCGTGGCTTGTCGGCCAGAACCTCACTGTCTCTGGAATACTGGATCGCCCGCTTTCGCGGGTGATGACACCGAGAGGTGCGGCGACGGTGATTACTGTCGCGGCCGCTTGCCCTTCACGGGCTTCGCTGCCTCATCGCCCACGTCCACGCCGGCATTCCGCAGCAGCACCTTCGCCGCCTCCTTCGCCGCGCGGGCCATGGCGGGATCGTCACGCACCAGATCCTGCGCGATCGAGCCGTCGACCAGCAGCACGAGTTGCGTCGCGAGCGCGTCCGCATCGGCAACACCAAGCTCGTTCAGCCGCTCGCGAAACCAGACCCGGCGGCTTTCCTTGAAGGCGATGGCGATCTTCTTCACCGCGCGGTCTGTCGGCCCGAGCTCGGCGACCGCATTGACGAACGGGCAGCCGCGAAAATCCTTCGCTGCGAAACGCCGCTCGAGCGAATCGAAGGTGCCGAGAATCTGCTCGGCCGGCGGCTTGTCGGAGGGGCGGGCGCCGACGAAGCGACGCTCCAGATAGGCCGCGATCAGCGCGTCCTTGGAGGGGAAGTGGTTGTAGAGCGTGCGCTTGGAGATGCCGATCTCGGCCGCGATGGTGTCGACGCCGATGGCGCGAATGCCTTGCAGATAGAACAGCCTGTCGGCGGTCTGAAGGATCCGCTCTTTCATCGTCTGTGGTGCGGGCGGGGGAGCCATGCGTCGACAAATATCCTCTTCGCTTGACAGCACCCGTCACCTATAGACTAATTACACAGGTCTGTGTAACCAAAATTATCGCGAAATGCAGATGCCGGCGCGCGTTCAGCGCCCACGAGGGAGACCAAAATGCCCCTGTTGCAGGTCCTGCGTCCGGCCTTGCCGATCCTGATCGGCGCCTCGATCATGCTGACGCTGAGCATGGGGTTGCGTCAGTCGCTCGGCATCTTCATGCAGCCGCTGACGCACGACATCCACCTCTCGGTGTCGGACTTCACGCTGGCGCTGGCCGTGCAGAACCTCGCCTGGGGCTTTCTCCAGCCGCTCGCAGGCGCAATGACGGTGCGCTTCGGCTTTCGTCCCATCATGATCGTGGGCGCGCTGATGTACATCGCCGGCCTCATTCTGATGGCGACGGCGAACGGCCTCGTCAGCATCATGACCGGCGCAGGCGTGCTGATCGGCACCTCGCTTGCCTGCACCGCGGCCGCAATCGCGATGTCGGTGGCGGCGCGCGCGGTGCCCGCGACGGTGCGCTCGACCGTGCTCGGCATCGTCTCCGGCGCGGGCTCGCTCGGCGCGCTGTTGTCGGCGCCGATCGGGCAGATGCTCAACGAGGGCTTTGGCTGGCGCATTGGGCTCGCCGGCTTCGTCGTCATGTCGGTGCTGATGATCCCCGCCGCCTGGTACGCCGGCCGCGTCGACGCCATTCCGCTGCCCAAGCCCGCCGTCGACGACATCGGCGACGCCACGGCCGCGTCCGTCGCGAGGGCCGCCTTCGGCAATGTTTCTTTCGTGGTGATGACCTGTGCCTATCTCGTCTGCGGCATGCAGCTCGTGTTCCTCACCACGCATCTGCCGTCATATCTGGCGATCTGCGGTCTCGATCCGATGCTGAGCGCGCAGACGCTCGGCATGATCGGCGGCTTCAACGTGCTGGGCTCGCTGTTCTTCGGCTGGGCCGGCCAACGCTGGAACAAGCTGGCGCTGCTCGGGGGCATCTACATCCTGCGCTCGCTCGCGCTTGCCTGGTATTTCATGCTGCCGGCGACATCGTTCTCGACGCTGCTGTTCGGCGCCATCATGGGCTTTCTCTGGATGGGCGTCGGCCCGCTGGTCGCCGGCGCGGTCGCGGAGATGTTCGGCCTGCGCTGGCAGGCCATGATCCAGGGCCTTGCCTTCATGAGCCACCAGATCGGCAGCTTCCTCGGCGCGTACGGAGGAGGGCTGATCTACGACGCGCTCGGCTCCTACAGCCTGGCCTGGCGCATCGGCGTGGCGCTCGGGCTTGCCGGCGGCATCATCCAGGTCGCGTTCGCGCTGATCAGGCCGGCGCCGCCGCCGGCACCGGTGCTGCGGACGGCGTAGCGACGACTCGACAGCAGCCGCTCCAATCGCGCCTATCGCGGACGCGGGCCGCGGTCCGGATGAGGCGGCCGTTGCGCATAGGGGTTCAGCAGGCACATCGCGGCAAGGCCCACAGTCTCGGCCTGACACTGTTCCCACGAACCATATCGGCACGAAATCCAGCTGACACCGCCCCTTTTCCACTGCTGAAGGCAAACCGGATCGTTGCCACCGAAGCGTTGAGCTCCAGCTGGCGTGGGCGCGGACATCATGATGCAAATGACGAGCAGAAAGGGAAGGGCGCGCATGACGTGACTCCGACGATTTGCAGATCCTGCTTCGGAACCGCGGACACAGAGAGTCCCTGCCGCCACGGCAATCATACTTCGGCACGCCCGCGCAGCAAAGGACGTGCAATGAGGTGCACTCCGTGACCAACTGTCGTTGCGCGCATGGCTGCCAGCGTTGCAAACGAGTGATCCGCATCATATCGTTGACGGTCCGACGCCGTCCTCACGGCCAATCTTCGGGAGCCAGCAAGCATGAATGTGGTCTCAGCGCCCAGTGGGATCAATCGTCCTCGAGGGCGTGTCGAGGTCGCATCTGCATGGCGAGGCGCGGAGATGAAGGCAAACCCCGATGGATGGTTGATCTCGCTTGGAGCCAGCGATATCGCGGAGCTCGAGACCGCGGCTGAATCATACCTTGGTCGGAGCAAGAAAATCGCCGACATCACGAAGGACAGCTTTCCGCTCCCTCACTTCGGCGCGCATCTGGACGATCTCAGGAGGAAGCTGCTGGTCGGGCTGGGCTTTGAAGTCATACGCGGCCTTCCGGTCGCAAAATACAGCCAGGAGTTTGCCGCGACGATCTTTTGCGGGGTGGGCGCCCATCTCGGATCGGCACGCTCCCAGAATGCGGCGGGGCACATTCTCGGTCACGTCCGCGACACGGGCGCCGATGCCAGGGATCCGAACACGCGGATCTATCAGACGTCGGAAAGGCAAACATTCCACACGGATTCGTCCGACGTGGTTGGACTGTTGTGCATTCGCGAGGCGATGGAGGGCGGCGAGTCCCTTCTCGTCAGCACATCCACAATCTACAACGAGATGTTCGACAGGCGTCCCGATCTTGCCGCCCTGTTGTTCGAACCAATCGCGACGGACCGGCGCGGCGAGGTGCCGGAGAACGAAAAGCCATATCTGCAAATCCCGGTGCTGAATTGGCATGCGGGGTTTCTGACCGGGTTCTATCAGCGTCAGTATATCGACAGTGCGCAACGCTTCGCCGATGCGCCGAGATTGACGCCTGCTCACATCGAGGCGCTCGATCTCTTTGACGCGCTGGCAAATGATCCCGATCTGCACTTTGGCATGCGGCTTCAGCCGGGGGATATGCAGTTCGTCTACAATCATGCCTTGCTGCATGACCGGACGGGATTCCGCGATTGGCCCGATGCGGGCCGGAAGCGTCACCTGTTGCGCCTTTGGCTCAGCATGGAAGGCGACCGGCCGCTGCCCGATTGTTTCAGGGAACGCTACGGTTCGATCGAAATCGGCAATCGCGGCGGCATCATCACCAAAGGCACCAGCCTGAACGTGCCGTTGGATTGAAATTCGGAATCGGGCCCCAGCCCGGCGCGGCACCGCGCCTCCACCAGAGCGGAAACGAAAACGGGGCCCAGAAGGACCCCGCAAAACTCTTCGACGCTTTGGCCGATCTTACTTGATCTTGGCTTCCTTGAATTCGACGTGCTTGCGCGCGACCGGATCGTACTTCTTCTTGACCAGCTTGTCGGTCATGGTGCGCGAATTCTTCTTGGCGACGTAGTAGAAGCCGGTGTCGGCCGAGGACACGAGCTTGACCTTGATGGTGACCGCTTTGGCCATGTTCTGAACCTCAGAAAATTGGGGAATCTGGAGCCGGCCAAACGGCCCGCGTTGGCCGGCAACCTAGCCAGAAACCGCCTGATGTCAAGGTTTCGAAGCGTTTTCGAGCGAAGCGGGCACCGGTTCGCGTGAAGAAAACGCGTCAAAACAACAACCTAGAGCCCCGGACGGGGCTCCAGGGCGGAAAACCACCCAAATCGGGCCGATTACCCCTCGAAGAAGCGGTTTTTCGGCCGGGGGAGGCCGAGATTCTCCCGCAGCGTGGCCCCTTCATATTCTTTCCGGAAAATCCCGCGGCGCTGCAGCTCCGGGACCACCTTGTCGACGAAATCGTCGAGGCCAGCGGGCAGGAACGGGAACATGATGTTGAATCCGTCGGAGCCGCGCCCGACCAGCCATTCCTCCATCTGGTCGGCGATGGTTTTCGCAGTGCCGACGAAGGAGAGCCCGCCATAGCCGCCGACGCGTTGGGCGAGCTGACGCACGGTGAGCTTGTCACGCCTGGCGAGGTCGACCATGCGCTGCCGGCCGCTCTTGCTGGCGTTGGTCTCGGGGATGTCAGGCAGCTGTCCATCCGGATCGAAGCCGGAGGCGTCGGTGCCGAGGACGACCGAGAGCGAGGCGATGGCGCTGTCGTAATGCACGCGGCTGTCGAGCAGGGCGCGCTTCTCCCTGGCCTCGTCGACGCTATCGCCGACCACGACGAAGGCGCCGGGCAGGATCTTCAGGTGCTCGGGATCGCGGCCGATCTTTTCCATGCGCCCCTTGATGTCCGCATAGAGCTTTTGTCCGTCGGCGAGGCTGCCGCCGCCGGTGAAGACGGCTTCCGCGGTCTCTGCGGCGAGCTGCCTGCCGTCCTCGGAGGCGCCGGCCTGCACGATCACGGGCCAGCCCTGCACGGGGCGCGCGATGTTGAGCGGGCCGCGGACCTTCAGATATTTGCCGTGGTGGTCGAGCACATGCATCTTCGCGGGATCGAAGAACAGCCCGCTCTCGACGTCGCGGACGAAGGCATCGTCCGCGAAGGAATCCCAGAGGCCCGTGACGACGTCATAGAACTCGCGGGCGCGCTTGTAGCGCTCGGCGTGCTCCATGTGATCGTCGAGGCCGAAATTCAGCGCTACGTCCGGGTTCGAGGTGGTGACGATGTTCCACCCCGCACGTCCCCCGCTGAGATGGTCGAGGGAAGCGAAGCGGCGGGCGACGTGATAGGGCTCGTCGAACGTGGTCGAGCCCGTCGCGATCAGGCCGATCCGTTCGGTGACCGCCGACAGCGCCGAGAGCAGCGTGAATGGCTCGAACGAGGTGACGGTGTGGCTGCGCTTGAGCGCGTTGACCGGCATGTTCAGCACCGCGAGGTGATCGGCCATGAAGAAGGCGTCGAACTTGCCGGCCTCGAGCTTCTGGATCAGCGTCTTGATGTGGCCGAAATTGAAATTGGCGTCCGGCCAGGCCCCGGGATAGCGCCAGGCGCCGGTGTGGATGCTGATCGGGCGCATGAACGCGCCAAGCTTGAGTTGCCGTTGTGCCATCGCGCCGTGGTCCGTTCTTGATGTCGTTCGCAAACACATAGGCACGCGGGGGAACTGCGCCATTGGGATGGCTGAGAAGAATTTTTTGTTTTTCGCGACAGGCTCAGCACAATCGCGTCATTGCGGGGCGCCTCGCCGCGGCGAGGGGTGGTCGGTCGAACCAATCCGCCGCTCGTGCCGACCAAGCCGTGACCTTCGCTTCCGAGGAGACTTTTCATGGCAGACGCAATGACCCTGGACGGCAGCATCATCCGGATCGACCGGCCGATGCCGTGGTTCGGCCGACTGCTGTCGCTGCCGTTGTTGGCGGCGAGCGGCTATCTGCTGTGGAATGTCGCGCTCGGCCTGCGCCAGGATTTTTTGGGCTTCGGCCGGCTTGCCGACGATCTCGTGCCGGTGCTGGTGTTTTCCGGCCTCGGACTGCTCATCGGCGTCCCCGGCCTGATCCTGCTGACCTTCCGCACCTTCGTCGTGCTCAACGAGACGCTGCGCCAGATCGTCGTCACCAGGCAGTTCGGTCCGCTGAACTTTCGAAAGTCCCGTGATCTCGCCGACTATCACTTCATCAGCATCACGGACGATTACGATCCCGAATTGACGACCTACGACGTCAATCTCTGCGGCGACAAGGGCACCGAGCCGATCACGCTTCAGAGTTTTACCAGCCGCGAGGAGGCGGACAGGCTCGCGAGCGAGATCGGCCGCGTCCTCAAGCTGCCGGCGCGCGACTATGTCGGCACCGAGCCTGATGACGACGACGCGCGCTGATCAGCTCAAAACATCCTTCTGCATCCTGCCGCCGTAGAAATGGAAGAACGGCACCGGTGCGTCGTGGCGCAAGGGGCCGGTGGCAAGGCGCGTGTGCAGCTCGTTGAGCACGTTGCGTGTCATGGGATGGAGATCCGCGAGTGGCTTCGAGCCGAGCTCGACCCACACCAATTCGACCAGTTCGGCATCCGCGTGGATCACGCCCTCGACGCGATGGGTGATCGCGGAGGCATCCGCGGTGAAGAAGCGCGTATCGAAGCGCTTGACGCGGCCGGGCGGGGTGATCGCGCGCGCGATCAGGAACAGGCTGGATGGATCGGGCAGCAGGCCCGCATCCGCGAACGGTTTCCAGGGGCCTTCGAGTTTTGCTTTCCCCTCGCTCTTGCGTCCGAGGCAGAGACCGGTCTCCTCGCAGGCTTCGCGGATGGCGGCCACTGCCAGCGATTTTGCGCGCGAGGCCGGCGTCTTGGGGCTGCCCTTGGCGAGATTGGCTTCCAGTTCGGTGGTGATGGGGGCCGCACAGGGCACGCGATAATCGTCCTTGTCGACGCGGCCGCCCGGGAAGACGAATTTTCCGGGCATGAACACCACCTTGTCGTGGCGCTTGCCGACCAGCACCTTCGGAACGGTGCCGCTGCGGTCGACCAGGATCAGCGTCGCCGCATCCCTCGGGCGGAAATAGGGATGATGATCGGCTTCCTTTTCCTCGTGGACTTTCGCCTTTTCGGCTGTCTGCGCCGTATCGCTCATATCCTCACCCAAACTGTTCTTGCTTGTTGTGCTTACACGGGCGGAATACCATCCGGCGGGTTCTCGTCAAACCCGTGCATGCGCAGAGCCCATTGCAAGCCGACCACGGCTCCTTTCACCGGCTGCAACAGCCCAAGCGACGCAAAGAAGGTGAATGGCAGATAGGCGACGTATGTCAGCCAGGCCGGCGTCGTGTAGTTGGTCTCGATCCAGAGGATCGTCGGCACGGTGATGTGGCCGACGATGACGATCACGAGATAGGCGGGCAAATCGTCGGCGCGGTGCGGCGTGAAGTCGAGTCCGCAGGACGGGCAATTGTCCGCCGTCTTCAGGAAGGCGCGGAACAGCTTGCCTTGGCCGCAACGCGGGCAGCGGCCGCGAAAACCGCGTTTCATGGCCGTCCAGAGATCGCGCTTCTCGACGAGGCCGGTCTCGCGTGTCCAGATCTTCGGGACTGTGCTCATGGTCACCATGCCTTGCCCTTCTTGCCTTTGCCCTTGTTCTTTCCCTTGTTCCTGCCCTTGTTCTTTTCCTTGCCCTTCTTCGCATTGCCGGGCTTTGGCGGCTTGCGCTTTCTATCCGGGCTGCGGCCGGGATGCGCCTTGAGCGAGGGGCGGCGTTGCGGGCCTGCTTGCCGGCGATCGCGCGGGCTCGTCTCGCTGGATGACGACAGCAGCTCGAAGCGCAGCGCGCCTGCGATCGGGGCCGCTTCGACCAGTCGGACCTCGACGACATCGCCGAGCTGGTACATGGTCCGGCTGCGCGTGCCGACCAGCGCGTGGCGGCCCTCGTCATAGTTGAAATATTCCGTGCCGAGGGATCGGATCGGGATCAATCCGTCGGCGCCGGTTTCCGCGAGTTTGACGAAGAGCCCGGCGCGGGTGACGCCGGAGACGCGGCCCTGGAAGCTCGCGCCGATGCGTTCGGCGAGATGATGCGCGATCAAGCGATCGACGGTCTCGCGTTCCGCCTTCATCGCGCGCCGCTCGGTCAGCGAAATGTGCGCGGCGACTTCGGCGAGGGTTTCCGCCGTCTCGCTGTCGGGCAGGGCGCCTTCGCCAAGCCCGAGCGCGCGGACCAGCGCGCGGTGCACGACGAGATCGGCATAGCGGCGGATCGGCGAGGTGAAATGCGCATAGCGGCGCAAATTCAGGCCGAAATGCCCGTAATTCTCCGACGAGTATTCCGCCTGCGCCTGGGCGCGCAGCACCACCTCGCTCACCAGCGGGAAGTGGTCGTGGCCCTCGAGCTGCGCCAGCACACGGTTGAACAGAGCCGGGCGCAGCGCACCGCCCTTTGCGAAGTGGACGTCCAGCGTTTGCAGGAATTCCGCGAGCGCGTGGACTTTTTCCAGCGTCGGCTCGTCATGCACGCGGTAGATCAGCGGGAGCGATTTCTTCTCCAGCATCTCGGCGGCCGCGACGTTGGCCAGGATCATGAACTCCTCGATCAATCTGTGCGCGTCGAGCCTGTCAGGCACGACGACACGGTCGACGGTGCCGTCGCTCCTCAGCAGGATCTTGCGCTCGGGCAGATCGAGGTTGAGCGGATCGCGCTCGTCGCGCGCGCGCTTGATGCAGGCGTAAGCCGCATAAAGCGGCTTGAGGATCGGATCGACCAGCGGACCGGTGGTGTCATCGGGCCGTCCGTCGATCGCGGCCTGTGCCTGTGCGTAGCTCAGCTTGGCGGCCGAGCGCATCAGGATGCGGTGAAAGCTGTGCGAGCGCTTGCGTCCGTCGGGCGCGATGATCATCCGCACGGCGAGCGCGCCGCGCGGCTCGCCCGGCACCAGCGAGCAGAGATTGTTGGAGATGCGCTCGGGCAGCATCGGCACGACGCGGTCCGGGAAATAGACCGAGTTGCCGCGGTCGAGCGCTGCGCGGTCGAGCGCGGTGCCCGGCCGGACGTAAAAGCTCACATCCGCGATGGCGACGTCGACGATGAAGCCGTCCTTGTTGTCAGGATCGGGATCCGCTTGCGCATGCACCGCGTCGTCGTGATCCTTGGCGTCAGGCGGATCGATGGTGACGAGCGGGACGTCGCGCCAGTCCTCGCGGCCTTTCAGGTTCGCGGGCTCCGCGGCCTCCGCCTCGCGCTCGGCGGCAGAAGAGAATTGCAGGGGGATATCGTGGGCGTAGATCGCGATCAGGCTGATCGCTTTCTCGGACTTGACCGAACCGAGCTTCTCCTTGACGCGGCCGGACGCCAGCCCAAAGCTGCGGGTGCGAACGATGTCGACGCTGACGAGATCGCCGTCCTGCGCGCCCTTCGTATCGGCTGCGGCGATGTTCAGCTCGCGGTCGGCAGCCTTCTTGTCGACCGGGACCAGTCGCCCGCCGCCTTCGGGCAGGCCGCGGAATACGCCGAGGATACGGCTCCTGGTCTTGTCGAAGACCTTGATGATGTGGCCGCGATAGGCCGGTCCTTCGCTCTCGTTGGTCGGTTCGACCCGCAGCAGCGCGCGGTCGCCAACGCCGGCCGTCGTGCCGGGCTTCGGCCGGCGCGGCATGACGATGAGGATTTTTGGTGGTTCGCCGCCCTCGACCTCGTCCCATTCGGTGGGGGAGGCGATCAGCTCGCCGTCAGCGTCGCGGCCGGTGATGTCGGCAACCAGCGTCGGGGGAAGTGCGTCCGGCTCCGAGACCGTATGGCGCTTCTTCTTGATGGTGCCGTCGTCGGCGAGCTCGCGCAGCAGGCGCTTGAGCTCGATGCGATCGGCGTTCTTCAGGCCGAACTCGCGCGCGATGTCGCGGGTCCCGACCTTTCCTGGATGTGCCTTGATGAAGGCGACGATGGCTTGCCTGTCGGGAAAGCCACGGTCATTCTTGCGTTTCACTTAACCTCTAATTGGTGCCGGCACTCTTCTTGGCCGGAGCTCTGGTGGCGCCTGCCTTGGTCGGCGACGTCTTGACTGCTGAAGTCTTGGCCGTCGACGCCACGCCTGCGCGCGCCTTGCTGGTGGATTCAGTTTTGGTCTTGGCCGCTTTCTTCGCGGCCGGTTTCGTCTTCGGTGCGGTGTCGTCGCCAGTCTTTGCCGCAGCCTTCTTGGCCTTGGCCGGCTTCGCGGCATTCTTCGCCGTTTTGGCTTTGCCGCCGCCCTTGGCCGCGCGCTCGTCGATCAGTGCGATCGCCTGCGCGAGCGTCACCGTGTCCTTTTCGAACTCGGCCGGGATCGTCGCGTTGACGCCGCCCGCCGTGACATAGGCGCCGTAACGGCCGCTCTTCACGGTGACGGTGCCGAGTGTCGGATGATCGCCGATCGCCTTGCCGGGATCAGAGCCAAAGCGGCGGCTCGGGCCCTTGGCGACCTTTTCCGCGATCAGCGTGACGGCGCGGTTGAGGCCGATGTCGAAGACTTCGTCGCCGGCCTCGAGGCTGGCATAGGTCTTCTCATGCTTCACGAACGGCCCGAAGCGGCCGAGGCCTGCCGTGATCGGCTGGCCTGTCTCGGGATGCTTGCCGATCTCGCGCGGCAGCGACAGCAGCTTGAGCGCAAGCTCGAGCTCGACATCGCCGGGCGAGGTGCCCTTCGGGATGCCCGCGCGCTTCGGCTTCTCGCCTTCCTCGTAATCCTTTTGCTCGCCGAGCTGGATGTAAGGGCCGAAGCGGCCGGCCTTGACCCAGACATCGCGACCCGTCTCGGGATCCTGGCCGAGCGAACGATCGGCGGTGCTCTCGCCGTCGGCGGCGAGCTGACGCGTGTAGCGGCATTCCGGATAGTTCGAGCAGCCGACGAAAGCGCCGAACTTGCCGGCCTTCAGATTCAGCCGGCCGTTGCCGCAACTCGGGCATTGCCTGATGTCACCGCCATCCGCGCGCGGCGGATAGATGTGCTGCCCCAGCATGTCGTCGAGCACGTCGAGCACCTGCGCGACGCGCAGATCCTTGATCTCGTCGACGGCACCGATGAAGCCGGTCCAGAAATCCTTCAGAACCTGCTGCCAGGAGATCTCGTTGTTGGAGATGCGGTCGAGCTGCTCTTCCAGATTGGCCGTAAAATCATACTCGACGTAGCGGTTGAAGAAGCTTTCCAGGAACGCGACGACGACGCGGCCCTTGTCCTCGCCATGCAGGCGCTTCTTCTCCAGCTTGACGTAGCCGCGGTCCTTCAGCACCTGGAGGATCGAGGCATAGGTCGAGGGCCGGCCGATGCCGAGCTCTTCCATGCGCTTGACCAGCGAAGCCTCGGAGAAGCGCGGCGGCGGCTCGGTGAAATGCTGGGTGACGGCGAGCGATTGCCGCTTGATCGCCTCGCCCTGGCTCATCGCAGGCAGGCGGCGGGAATCCTCGTCCTCCTCGTCGTCGCGGCCTTCCTGATAAAGTGTCAGAAAACCGTCGAACTTGATGACCTGACCGGTGGCGCGCAGCTCCAGCGTGCGCCCGCCCGCCTTCGCCGTGATGTCGACGGTGGTGCGCTCCAATTCGGCCGACTCCATCTGGCTCGCGATGGTGCGCTTCCAGATCAGCTCATAGAGCTTGGCCTGGTCGGCATCGAGCTTGCGGCTCATGCTGCCTGGACGTCGCGAGAGGTCGGTCGGGCGGATCGCTTCGTGCGCTTCCTGGGCGTTCTTGGCCTTGGCCTGGTATTGGCGGGGCGCATCCGGCACGTAGGCATTGCCGTAATCCTCGCCGATCACCTTGCGTGCCTGCGTGATCGCCTCCGGGGCAATCTGCACGCCGTCGGTACGCATATAAGTAATGAGTCCGGTGGTCTCGCCGCCGATGTCGATGCCTTCATAAAGGCGCTGGGCGATGCGCATGGTGTGCGCCGGCGCAAAGCCGTATTTGCGGCTCGCCTCCTGCTGCAGGGTCGATGTCGTGAAGGGCGCCTGCGGATTGCGGCGCGCCGGCTTGGCGTCGACCGCCGTCACCGCGTAGGTCGCGAGCTCCAGCGCTTTCTTGAAGTCTTCCGCTTCGGCACCGGTTCCGATGTCGAGCCGCTGGATCTTCTTGCCGTCGGCGCCGACCAGGCGCGCCTCGAAGGCATCGCCGCGCGGCGTCAGCAGGGTCGCGATCAGCGACCAATATTCGCGCGGCACGAACTTCTCGATCTCGAGCTCGCGGTCGCAGACGAGGCGTAGCGCCACGGACTGCACGCGACCGGCCGACCGGGCGCCCGGCAGCTTGCGCCACAGCACAGGGGAAAGGGTGAAGCCGACCAGATAGTCCAGCGCGCGGCGCGCCATGTAGGCATCGACCAGCGCACCGTCGATCTGGCGCGGATGCTTCATCGCGTCCGTGACCGCCTGCTTGGTGATGGCGTTGAACACCACGCGCTCGATCTTCTGATCCTTCAGCGCGCGCTTCTCCTTCATCACCTCCAGCACATGCCAGGAGATGGCCTCGCCCTCGCGATCAGGGTCGGTCGCCAGAATCAGGCGGTCGGCGCCCTTCAGGGATTTGGCGATATCGTTCAGCCGACCGGCCGCCTTGGGGTCGACCTCCCAGATCATCTTGAAATTGGCCTCGGGATCGACGGAACCGTTCTTTGCAGGGAGGTCGCGGACATGGCCGAAAGAGGCCAGAACCTCGTAGGACGAGCCCAAATATTTGTTGATCGTCTTGGCTTTCGCCGGCGACTCCACAATGACGATATTCATGTAGTTCCAGTAACTTACGGGGAAGTATGGGGCCGAAATCGACAAGATTCGGGTCGGCCGTTTCGACCCGAACATGGGTGGTGAGGCGGGTCCTGTCAAATCGAGGGCTCTTGAAAGCCCCCGCAATGGGAAAAGTTTCATATCGGAAAAGTTGTGAAATACCACCTTTGAGTTGTGGCCGGTCTCGGCGTAGTGTTCCCTCGGCGCATGGATTTTCAGGTGGGGCAGGTGGCAAAGCCAGGAAAGAGACGGGCGCGCCCCGCATCAGGCGCGCAAAAAAGCTCGCGCAACGAGGAGCCGGGGGAGGGCGGCGTCGATGAAGCCGTCACTTTCATTTCCGAGCAGGTCGGTGCCTTGCGCAAGCTCACCGAGCGCCACGAGCTCGATGTGCTGCATTACCTTCTGGGGATGACCAAGCTCGAGGCCGACGAGCATTTACGCCTGCGGAGCAAGCGCAAGCTGTCGTGAGGAGTGGTGGGACGGCGAAAGGCTTTTGCTTGCTACTCATCAACCCGTCATCCTGAGTCGGGAGTGATGGGGCGCTCAGCGCCCCATCGGGAGCCTCGAAGGATGAACGGCCGAGATGCAGCGGGGCCGTCGCCCTTCGAGGCTCGTCCCGCTTTGCAGGACGAGCACCTCAGGATGACGGGGAGAGAGTCGAGCGCGCTGCTCTAAGCTCATTGCACAAGTCCTGACACGTCGTCATTGCGAGCGCAGCGAAGCAATCCAGAGTCCCTCCGCGGAAAGATTCCTGGATTTGCTTCGCTGCGCTCGCAATGACGCTGTGGCGACAGACGTGCTCCGTCACGCCGACCGTCGTCGCGGCGCGGGCCGCGGCTTCAGCATGGTGTCGTCGGTGCTGAGCAGTCGGCCGTCCTCGGCGCGCAGTTCGAGCTTCCTCACTGGGCGGCCCTTTGCGCGATCGACCAGGATCGTCGTGATCTGCTCGGGGTGATCGTCGAACTCCTCGCTCCATTGCCGGAGCGCGACGAGGATCGGGAAGAGGCCGCGGCCCTTCGGCGTCAGAAGATATTCAGAATAGGCGCTGCCGTCGGAGGCGGGGGCTGTTTCCAGGATGCGGTGATCGACCATGGAGCGCAGCCGCGCCGACAGGATGTTCTTGGCCATGCCGAGCTTGCTCTGAAACTCGCCGAAGCGGCGCACGCCGAACAACGCCTCGCGGATGATCAGCAGCGACCACCAATCGCCGATCGCTTCCAGCGATCGTGCGATCGGGCAGGCATCGCCCTCGAAGCTCGTTCGTTTCACCATCGTCTCAGGTCCTGTCGCGTTCGCCCGATTTCGGCGCCGATCACGTGCTTGTGTGGTTGCATCATAAAACCATATGGCCTAGATGGCAATCTAGTTTCATAATGAAACCACGGAGAAGACCATGAGGCTGACGAACAAGACGGCGCTGATCACCGGCGGCAACAGCGGCATTGGACTGGCAACCGCAAAGCTGTTCGTGGCCGAGGGCGCGAAGGTGATCATCACCGGCCGCAACACGGAGACGCTGCAGGCGGCCGCGAAGCAACTCGGGCCGAATGCAATCGCGCTCGCCGCTGATGCCACCGACATTTCCGCGACCGAGGCTGCGATCAAGCAGGGCAGCGAAAAGTTCGGCAAGCTCGATATCCTGTTCGCCAATGCCGGCATTCCCGGCGGCACGCCGCTCGGCTCGGCGACGCTCGAAGTGTTCGAGAAAGTGATCAGCACCAATCTCACCGGCGTGTTCTTCACGGTGCAATCGGCGGTGCCTTACATCAACGACAACGCCTCGATCATTCTCAACGGCTCGGTGATCTCGGTGCTCGGCAATCCCGGCTACTCGGCCTATGGTGCAGCGAAGGCCGGCGTGCGGGCGATGGCGCGAATCATGGCCTCGGAGCTATCGCCGCGCGGCATCCGCGTGAATGTCGTTGCGCCGGGTGCGATCCGCACGCCGATCTGGGGCGCTGCGGTTGCAACGCCCGAGGCGGAGAGGGCATTCGAGAAGCGGATCTCGCTGGCGACGCCGCTCGGTCGTATCGGTGAACCCGATCACATTTCGAAGACGGTGCTGTTCCTCGCGTCTGACGATGCCGCGCATATTCAGGGACAGGAGATCTTCGTCGATGGCGGCGCGGTGGCCTCGCCCAGCGGCGCGCCGATCTATCGCGGTTGATCAAACGATATGAAAAATTGAATCGGCCGGCGCGCTAAGTACGGTTGCGCTGGCCGGTTCCCACGCCTGCGAGCTGTATTTCCTGAACCTTGCACGTCACGTTGAACCTTCGGACGCGTTGCAAAGACCCTTCTACGGCGGGGGTCAAAAGACTCGTTTTAAAAGGAGTCCATTATGCCGAAAGCAGCCGCACCCATTCTTTCTCCGATTTCAGCACCGCGTATTTTCACCGAGCGTTCTGCAGTTCCCGCCAAGCATTCTGATCTGTCCGAGTTCATCGGGGTCGCCATCTTCTCTGGCATCGGCCTGCTCGTGTCACTCGTCGCCGTGATCCTGGGCGTGCAGGGCGTCTGGTATTAGCTTCGCGGATCATCCGCGGCTCCATCAGCCGCCGCAGCGTGTTTGGCGGCTGATGATGTCGGCGAGGCCTCAGGCCGAACGCAGGCTCGTTGCCGCCTGAAGCGCGCCGGCGAGCGCCTTCTGGCGATGCTCCGGGCCGATCTGAATGCCATCGGCGGAGATGAATTCGAGACCGGTGATACCCATGAAGCCGAACACCCAGCGCAAATAGGTTTCGAGATGCTCGCCGGCAGCGTACGGCGTCTCGGCGCCGTAATGGCCGCCGCGCGAGACCGCAACGATCACGCGCTTGCCGCCAGCGAGTCCCTCGGGCCCGGCCGCGCCGTATTTGAAGGTTTTACCGGCCACCAGAATGCGATCGATCCAGGCCTTGAGTTGGCTCGGAATCGTGAAATTGTACATGGGCGCGCCGATCACGACGACGTCGGCGTCGAGGAACTCGTTCAGCACCGCTGCGCTCGCCGCAAGGTCGGGGCCGAGTTCAGCCGGCGCGGGCGCACCCTGGACGGCTGCAAGATGCGATGCCGAGAGATGGGCGAGCGGAGTTTGCGTCAGGTCGCGATAGATCAGGTCCAGCGATGGCGTTGCCTGCCGCAGCCGGTCAACGATGGCCGCGGAAACCTGCCTGGAGACGGAGTGAGGGCCAAGCACGCTGGAGTCGATATGGAGGAGTTTCATTTGTGGTCACCCATGGTATAGATTTGTAACCCGCACTACATGAGTGACTGCCAAATTCTCCGCAAGAACGCACTTTTTTGAGCCATGGGCACATCTTTGAGACCGACACACAGCCGTTTGCCCGCCTTGCCGCCGCGCCCCGAGCTGCCCGATCCGGATCATGCCGATTGCCGCAGCGTCGCCTCGATCCTCGCGCGCGTCGGCGACAAATGGAGCGTGTTCGTCATCATGATGCTCAGCGATGGCCCCAAGCGCTTCAATGAGCTGAAGCGCATGATCAACGGCATCTCGCAAAGGATGCTGACCCTGACCTTGCGCGGGCTGGAGCGCGACGGTCTCGTCACGCGCACGATCTTTCCGACCATTCCGCCACGCGTCGATTACGAGCTGACCGATCTGGGCCGCGGGCTGCAGCAGCCGGTGATGGCGCTCGGCGAGTGGGCGAAGACGCATCAGGAGCAGATCGCGGCGGCGCGCACGCGCTTCGACGAGCGCAGCGGCACCTAAAGCAGCGAGACGAGACCGCCGCCGTGGCGTTCGAGCCGGCCGGCTAGCTCGAGCTCCAGCAGCACCGTGCGCACGATCGCAGGCGAGGCGCCCGACATTCGCACGAGATCGTCGATCGAGATCGGGCTCGGGCCGAGCAGGCCGGTGATCTGGTCGCGATCATGGCTTTGCGGATCGCTCTCGAACGGCTCGCTGTCGGGCTCGCCTATCGGGTGCATCAGCGGCCGCTCCATGATCGGCGCAACCGCGTTGACGATGTCGGACGCTGCGGTAACCAGCGTTGCGCCCTGCTTGATCAGATCGTTGGTGCCGGCTGCGCGCGGATCGAGCGGCGAGCCGGGGACGGCGAACACCTCGCGGCCCTGTTCGGCGGCCATGCGCGCGGTGATCAGCGAGCCCGAGCGGTGCGCGGCCTCCACCACGACCACGCCAAGCGCAGCGCCGGAGATCAGCCGGTTGCGGCGCGGGAAATCACGGGCGCGCGGCTCGTGGCCGAGCGGCAACTCGGAGATCGCCGCGCCCTGCTGATCGAGGATCGCAGTGAGCAGATCGCCATGCTCGGGCGGATAGATGCAATCATGTCCGCCGGCGAGCACCGCGATCGTGCCGCGATCTACGCTCGTGCGATGCGCGGCCTGGTCGACGCCGCGGGCGAGTCCCGAGATGATGACGAAGCCGGCTTCGCCGAGTTCTCGGGCGAGCTGGCCGGCGAACTTCAAGCCCGCGCCCGACGCATTGCGCGAGCCGACGATCGCGATCATGGGCCGCATCAAGGTCGCGACGTCGCCGCGCACCGCGAGCAGCGGTGGCGCATCGTCGAGCGTCGACAGCCGATCCGGATAACCGTCCTCGCCTGGCGCGAGCCAGGCGATGCCGAATGCGCGGCTCGCCGCGAGCTCGGCCCTGGCCTCGTCGACGGTACAAATGCGCCCCGAACGCGACGCCCCGCCACGCCGTGCCAGATCGGGCAGCCGCTCCAACGCAGCTCGCGCGCTGCCAAAGTGATCGACCAGCGAGCGAAAGGTGCGCGGCCCGACATTGTCGGAGCGGATCAGCCGCAGGCGGTCGATCCGCTCTTGCTCGGTCAGCTCCACGCTTGGGTTGATGGCGTCCACGGCGTCTCCTTGTGGGCGCAGCATGGAACAACCTGAGGGCGTGAGCAACAGCGGCGTGCGCTTGCGTGGCCTTGGCGCAATGCTAAAAGCGATGCCAATAAGAAGGATTTTGCCATGATCTCACTCGCCGATCTCCAGCGCCGCATTGAAGCGGAGGAGCTTTCGCCCGATGACGCCATCGCGCAATCGCACGCGGCGATCGAGGCCAAAGACGGGGATGTTCGTGCCTTTGTCCGGCACGACAAGTCGGCGAAAGCGCAAGCGTCCGGTCCGCTGCGGGGCATCGCGGTCGGCATCAAGGACATCATCGACACCGCCAACATGCCGACCGAGATGGGCTCGGAGATCTATCGCGGGTGGCAGCCGCGCAGCGACGCGCCCGTGGTGATGATGCTGAGGCGGGCAGGGGCCACCATCATCGGCAAGACCACGACGACGGCGTTCGCCTCGCGTGATCCGACGCCGACGCGCAATCCGCACAATTTTGGCCATACGCCGGGCGGCTCGTCGTCGGGGTCGGCCGCAGCTGTCGGCGCCGGCATGATCCCGCTGGCGCTGGGCACCCAGACCGGCGGCTCGGTGATCCGACCCGCCGCCTATTGCGGCGCTGCCGCGATCAAGCCGTCGTTCCGCATGCTGCCGACGGTCGGCGTGAAGTGTTATTCGTGGGCGCTCGACACGGTCGGGCTGTTCGGATCGCGCGCCGAAGATCTCGCGCGCGGACTGCTGGGAATGACCGGCCGCACCGAATTTGCCGGCATTTCGCCGGCAAAGGCCCCGCGCATCGGCGTTGTCAGGCAGGAATTTGCCGAGGCGGTCGAGCCGGCGGCGGAAGAGGGCTTGCTGGTGGCGATCAAGGCCGCCGGGAAGGCCGGCGCCAGCGTGCGGACGATCGATCTGCCCGCGGCGTTGAAGGAGGCCTGGCGCATCCACCCGATCATCCAGGATTTCGAGGCGCATCGCGCGCTCGCGTGGGAGTTTGACGAGCATCACGACGAGATCGCACCGATGCTGCGCGCCAGCCTCGACGAGACCGTTGGACTGACGCCGAAGGAATATGACGACGCACGCCGGATCGCTCGCCGTGGCCGTCGCGAGCTTGGCGAACTGTTCGAAGGCATCGACGTGCTGCTGACCTATTCGGCGCCCGGCACCGCACCGGCCAAGGAGCTCGCCTCGACCGGTTCGCCCCGCTATAACAGGCTGTGGACGTTGATGGGCAATCCTTGCGTCAACGTGCCGGTGATGAAGGTCGGTGGCCTGCCTGTCGGCGTGCAGGTGATCGCACGCTTCGGCAACGATCCCGGCGCGTTGGCGGCGGCGTGGTTTCTGGAGAATGCGCTGGCGAAGTCAGGCTAGCGCGGGTTCGGCGGCGGGCAGGATGCGTTGGGCTTTGGCGCCTTGCCTGAGCCAGCGCTCGGCGGCCTCGCGGCCGTTTCGATGCAGCGTGCGGATGAAGCCTCGGCCGAGATCGGTGGATGAGCGCTGCGCGAGCCCGTCAACGGAGTCTTCGGCCGCGATTCTGGAGAGACGCAGCGACGGTGCAGCACGCGACTGCGCCCATGCGATTGCTGCGACCTCGGCACTGAGAGCGGCGTTCGCCGCGATCTGGTCCAGACGACGATCGATCGCGGCGAGCGTGATCGGCACGTAGCTGTCGCGCGTGGGCGTGACCTGGATGAGCAGCAGGTCGGGGGTCGTCGATTCCTGCGCGAGCTTGATCAGCGGCGGATTGCCGCCATAGCCGCCGTCCCAATAGGCCTCACCGTCGATCTCGACGGCGCAGTGAACCAGCGGCGGGCAGGTCGAGGCGAGAGCGACGTCGGCGGTCACGGCGTCATTGCCAAAAATCTGCAGCTCGCCGTCGCGGATCCGCGTCGCTGCTATCAGCAGCTTTGGACATTTCGCGTCTCGGAGCGCCGCAAAATTGACGTCGCGCGACAACGCCTGGCGCAGTGGATCGAGATCGAACGGATCGAAATGGCCCGAGCGCAGCGTCGGCCCGAAGGCGACCGAGCTTCCCGCCGGAGAGAAGCCGCCGATCAGCATCAGCGAGCGAAACGAGGCCTCGTGCATCAACCGGGTCCAGAACCGGTTCAGCCGGCTGCGCGCCGCTTCGCGGCCGCCTTCGGCGAGGCCGCCCGCGAGCAGCAGCGCGTTGATCGCGCCGGCGCTGGCGCCGCTGATGGTGTCGAGCTCGATGGAGGGCTCTTCCAGCAGCCGCTCGAGCACACCCCAGGTGAAGGCGGCGAACGTGCCGCCGCCCTGGAGCGCCAGCGACAGCTTTCGCGGCGGCCACGGCTGGGCGCGCGCCGGCGCAACAACAGGTGCGGGCGTTAGACGTGCTTGCACGATGGGATCAGGCCGCGGCGGCAGAGCAATAGGCTTTGGCGCGTGATGCGGCGAGGGCGCATCGGCCCAGATGTTGGTCGTCGAGAGCAAGCGACTTGCCGCAGAGCCCTGCGCGCCACCGTCGTCATGCGTGCCGTCAATCTTCTCGCTCATTCTGAGCACCGCGTAACGCCATTTGCTCTGTCAGGATGACAGGCATGGAACTCAGCCGCTACTCCCGGCCGGAATCGGCTGCGAGTTGCGAACAGGATTTGGCATATAATGCGGAGGCCCCGCGGCGGTATCCGTACTTTTTCAGGCTTCAGGCCTTCTCGCCGATGCGGCCTTCTTTTCCTGATTGCAAGCGCTTGATGTTCTCGCGATGCATGTAGAACAGCAGCAGGGTCAGCACCGCAAACAGCGAGGCGAGGGCGAGGTGGCCGAACCACCACAGGAACAGCGGCGTGATGAACGCCGCCACCAGCGCCGAAAGCGAGGAGTAGCGGGTGGTGAAGGCGGTCGCCAGCCAGAGCAGGCAGAACACGAGGGCGCCGGGCCAGAACAGGCCGAGCAGGATGCCGATATAGACCGCGACGCCCTTGCCGCCCTTGAACTTGAGCCAGACCGGGAAGAGGTGGCCGAGGAAGGCGCCGAGGCCGGCCAGCATCGCGGCATTGGGACCCGCGACATAGCCTGAGACCACCACGGCGGCGGTGCCCTTCAGCGCGTCGAGCAGGAGGGTCGCCGCGGCGAGGCCCTTGCGGCCCGTGCGCAGCACGTTGGTAGCGCCGATATTGCCGGAGCCGATCGAGCGCAGATCCTGCGTGCCGGCGAGCCGGGTCAGCACCAGCCCGAACGGAATCGAGCCCAGCAGATACCCGATGACCAAGGCCACCGGCAGGAATGCATCAAGCCCCATATCCGCAAATCCTTCGGAGAGAACTCTTCACCTCAGACATGCTCGAACACGGTTCGTCCACCGACGATGGTCCTGATCGCGCGGCCTGTAAAGCGGGCTTCGTCGAACGGGGTGTTCTTGCAGGGTGATTTCAGGTCGGCGGGATCGACCACCCAGGGAACGTCAAGATCGATCACGACGACGTCGGCAGGGCTTCCGACGCGCAGGGTTCCGCCCGGCAAGCCGAGCAGCTCGGCCGGCCGGGTCGACATCGCCCGGATCAGCGTCTTGAGATCGAGCTCGTCATTGTGAACCAGCCGCAGGCCTGCCGGCAGCATGGTCTCCAGGCCAATGGCGCCGGGCGCGGCTTCCGCGAAGGGCAGGCGCTTGACCTCGACGTCCTGGGGATTGTGGTCGGACATGATGACGTCGACGAGGCCGGAGGCGATCGCCTCCACCAGCGCGCGGCGGTCATCCTCGGTCCGCAGCGGCGGCGATATCTTCAAGAACGACCGGTAGGGGCCGATGTCGTTCTCGTTCAGCGCGAGATGGTTGATCGAGACCGAGGCGCTGACGGCGAGGCCGGCGTCGCGGGCGCGCTTCAGGATATCGAGCGACTCGATGCATGACAGCGCTGCTGCGTGATAGCGGCCGCCGGTGAGCGCGACGAGGCGCATGTCGCGCTCCAGCATCACGGCCTCGGCGGCCTTCGGGATGCCCATCAGGCCGAGCCGCGAGGCGAACTCGCCTTCATTCATCACGCCTTCGCCGACGAGGTCAGGGTCCTCGGTGTGGTGCACGATCAGCGCGTCGAAATCGCGGGCGTAGGTCAGCGCGCGGCGCATCACCTGCGAATTGGTGACGCTGCGGTCGCCGTCGCTGAACGCCACTGCGCCGGCGGCCTTGAGCAGGCCGAACTCGGTCATCTCCTCGCCGCGCATGCCCTTGGTCAGCGCCGCCATCGGCTGGATGTTGACGATCGCGGTGTCGCGGGCGCGGCGCATCACGAAGTCGACGGTCGCCGAATTGTCGATCACCGGCAACGTGTCGGGCTGGCAGATGATGGTGGTGATGCCGCCGGTCGCAGCCGCCTGGCTCGCGGAGGCAAAGGTCTCGCGGTGGCTGAAGCCAGGCTCGCCGACGAAGGCGCGCATGTCGATCAGGCCGGGGGCCACGATCTTGCCGGAGCAGTTGACGACGTCGGTGCCCTCGGGGACGCCGGCCGCACCGATGCCGCGGCGGGTCTCGCGGATGATGCCGTCGGCAATCAGGACGTCGCCGGGACCGTCGAAATCCCTTGAGGGATCGACGACGCGGGCGTTGGCGAGCAGGATCGGGCGGCGGTCGGTCAGCATGGGCATCACGCGTTCGGCAGGTTGCGGGCGAGCGCTTCGAGCACGGCCATGCGCACGGCCACGCCCATCTCGACCTGTTCGCGGATCAGGGACTGCGCGCCGTCGGCCACCGCGGTGTCGATCTCGACGCCGCGGTTCATGGGACCGGGATGCATCACGAGCGCGTCGGGCTTGGCGTAGCCGAGCTTCTTCTGGTCGAGCCCGAAATAGTGGAAATATTCAGAGGTCGACGGCACGAAGGAGCCGTTCATGCGCTCGCGCTGGAGCCGCAGCATCATGACGATGTCGGCGCCGTTGAGGCCCTCGCGCATGTCGCGCGCGACCTCGACGCCCATTCGCTCGATGCCTGTGGGCAGCAGCGTGGAGGGGCCGACGACACGGACGCGGGCGCCCATGGTGTTGAGCAGGATGATGTTGGAGCGGGCCACGCGCGAATGCAGCACGTCGCCGCAGATCGCGACCACGAGACCCTCGATCCGGCCCTTGTTGCGGCGGATGGTGAGCGCGTCGAGCAGCGCCTGGGTCGGATGCTCATGCGCGCCGTCGCCGGCATTGATCACGGAACCGTCGACCTTGCGGGCCAGCAGTTCCACCGCGCCCGAGGCGTGATGGCGCACCACCAGGATGTCAGGGTGCATGGCGTTGAGCGTCATCGCGGTGTCGACCAGCGTCTCGCCCTTCTTGATGGACGAGGAGGACACCGACATGTTCATGACGTCGGCGCCCAGCCGTTTGCCCGCGAGCTCGAACGAGGACTGTGTCCGGGTCGAGGCCTCGAAGAAGAGGTTCACCTGCGTCCGTCCACGCAGGACGGTGCGCTTCTTGTCAACCTGGCGGTTGAGCTCGACATATTCTTCCGACAGGTCGAGGAGGCCGGTAATGTCGGCCGCGGAAAGGCCCTCGATGCCCAGCAAATGCCGGTGGCCGAGGACGAAGGTCGATTTCGATGTCATTAAAGCGAGAGCTATAGGCGCGGATGGCGGGCGGAGCAAGCGCCAAAGCCGGGGCGGGGAGTTATCCCCCGATGTGTCGGTTTGGGCCGTGGTGACGCGTCGCCACTTCCTCCGTCATGCCCGGGCTTGTCCCGGGCATCCACGATCTTCTATCGCATTTGACGCAAATAAGGCGTGGATGGCCGGGATAAACCCGGATAAACCCGGCCATGACGACGGGGAGACATCGCGTGAAAGCAACAACGGCTGCAATCACGGCAATCGGCTTGATCTCATCCGCTTCCGCTTCCGCCCAAACACTCCCGCGCGGCTTCGTCTATCTGCGCGACGTCGATCCCAGCATCATCCAGGACATCCGCTATGCCACCGCGAACAACTTCGTCGGCCGTCCGCTCGCAGGCTACGGCGCCGCCGAATGCGTGGTGAAGCGAGAGGTCGGATTGCGGCTGAAGGCGGTGCAGCAGGAGCTCGCGTCGCAAAATCTCTCACTTAAGATGTTCGATTGTTACCGGCCGGCGAGGGCCTCGCTCGACATGGTGAGATGGTCGCAAAACGGCCATGAGACGGCGGCCGATCGGCGCTACAATCCGCGCATTGCCAAGACGGAGCTGTTTCGCCTCGGCTATATCGCGAGCCGCTCGCAGCACTCGACCGGCGCTGCGCTCGATCTCACTTTGGTCGATTTGAAGGCCGACAATTCCGCCAGGATCGATCCCGCAAAATCCTACGCCGATTGTACGGCGCCGGTGGCGGCGCGGCTGCCGGAGGGCAGCGTCGACATGGGCACCGGCTATGACTGCACTGATGCAAAAGGGCATACCGCAGCACCGTCGATCACACCGGATCAGCGCGCCTGGCGCAAGCGGCTGGTGGCGGCCATGGCCAAGCAAGGCTTTGTGAACTATTCAAAGGAGTGGTGGCATTTTTCCCTGCCTGCTGCGGGCGGGGCAGCCTATGATTTCCCGATCCAGCCGTGGCGGAACTGAATCCGCCAAGGAAACCAGATGACCCAGCCCAGCTTCGCGACCCACGAGGTTTTCAACCAGTCGCCACCGTTCGAGGATGTGAATTTATTTGCCGTGGACCGGTCGTTGGTCGACGCTGTGAAGGCGAATGGCGGAGCGGGGGCGGAGCGGGAGCTGTCCGAGTTCGGCAAGCACTGGGGCTCGGCTGCGATGGCCGACCGCGGGCGCGCGGCGAACGAGAGCACGCCGAAACTGCGCAGCTTCGACGCCAAGGGCAATCGCCGCGACCAGGTCGAGTTTCACCCCGCCTATCACGAGCTGATGGCGCACAGCGCGCACGCCGGCGTGCATAATTCGACATGGACCGCGGATGGCAAGCCTGCGGACGGTGCGGCCGAAGTCATCCGCGCGGCAAAATTCTACATGGCCTCGCAGGTCGAAACCGGCCATCTCTGCCCGATCACGATGACCCGCGCCTCCGTTGCGGCGCTGGCGATGCAGCCGGATCTGCTCGCGCGCGTGATGCCGGTGCTGTCGACGAAGAGCTACGATCCGAGCTTTTCGCCGTGGTGGGAGAAGCGCGGCATGACGCTCGGCATGGGCATGACCGAGAAGCAGGGCGGCACCGACGTGCGTGCCAACATGACGCGCGCGGTGCGCGATGGCAGCGCCTATCGCGTCACCGGCCACAAATGGTTCATGTCGGCGCCGATGTGCGATGCATTCCTCGTGCTGGCGCAGGCAGATAGCGGACTGACCTGCTTCTTCATGCCGCGCTTCGCGCCGGACGGATCGGTGAACGCGATCCAGTTCCAGCGGCTGAAGGACAAGCTCGGCAACCGTTCGAATGCGTCTTCGGAAGTCGAGTTCGTCGGCGCCTATGCCGAGCGCGTCGGCGAGGAGGGCAAGGGCATCCGCACCATCATCCAGATGGTGCAACTGACACGGCAGGATTGCGCGATTGCCTCGAGCGGCCTGATGCGCTCGGGGCTCGCGCATGCGCTGCATCACGCCCGTCACCGCAGCGTGTTCCAGAAACATCTGGCCGATCAGCCCTTGATGCAGGCCGTGCTGTCGGACATGGCGCTGCATGTCGAGGCGAGCACGGCGCTCGTCATGCGGCTCTGCCGCGCCTTCGACCGCACTCCGCACGATGCGGCGGAGGCGGCCTATATGCGGCTGCTGACGCCCGCGATCAAATACTGGACCTGCAAGAGCGCGCCGTCGTTCCTCTACGAAGCCATGGAGTGCCTCGGCGGCAACGGCTATGTCGAGGATGGTATTCTGGCACGGCACTATCGGGAGGCGCCTGTCAACGCGATCTGGGAAGGCTCGGGCAACGTGATGTGCCTCGACGTGCTTCGCGCGCTCTCGCGCGAGCCGGAGGCCGCAATGGCCGTGCTGCAATCGCTGGCCGCCGAGACGAAAGGTCTGCCGGGAGCAGGCGAGGCTGTTACATTCATCGGCAAGACCTTCCGCCGCGCCGACGGCGAGCGCGTCGCGCGGCTCGCAGTCGAGAAGCTGGCGCTGCTGGCCGCCGCTGCTGCACTCCAAGACGTGTCGTCCCACAACGCTGAACTGTTCGCCGCCACGCGCCTCGCCGCCAATCACGCCAGCATGTACGGCGCGGTGGAGCTCGACAGCGGCGACGTCCGTGCGCTGCTCGAGCGGGCGCTGCCGTGAGCCTGCCAACAGAAAGTCTTGTGATGGACTCCCTCAATCCCGATCATCCGCCGCTGACCGAGACGGCCGCACCGCTGCGGGTCTGGAAGTTCTGGGGCACGGCACTGTGGGGCCTGCTCATCTTCGTCGCCATGTTCGTCGGCCAGGTCGGGGCGATCCTGCTGTTGATAAGAATGCGCGGTCTGCCGCTCGACATGGCCTCGATCCAGTCGGTCGGCCGCGAGCCGCAGGCGCTGGCGCTCTCGGTCACCATGGGCTTGCCGGCGACGCTCGCGGCGGTGTGGCTCGCCATCCGCATCAAGCGGGCCTCTTTCGTCGACTATCTTGCGCTGCGCTGGCCGTCCTGGGGGCAGCTGTTGCTTGGCACCGCCGGCCTCATCCTGGTCGTGATGGGCTGGGAGGTGGTGTCGCGATCCCTCGGTCGCGAAGCGACGCCTGGCTTCATGACCGATCTCCTCAAATCGGGCCGTGACAGCGGCGCTGCGTTATTGCTGCTGTTCGCCTTCAGCGTGGCGGCGCCGATGTCGGAGGAGGTGCTCGCACGCGGCTTCCTGTTCCGCGGCTGGTCGGCAAGCTTCCTGCGCGTGCCCGGCGCGATCATCTTGTCGTCACTGGTGTGGACGGCGGTACATCTGCAATACGACCTGTACTTCCTCGCAGAAGTTTTCTCGATCGGCCTGTGGTTCGGCTACATGCGCCACCGCTCCAACTCGCTCTGGCTCACCATCGTGCTGCATGCGCTCAACAACATGACCGCGGTGGTGCTGACGATGTGGCTGGCGCAATAGCTGCTCGTCTCGGACTCCGTCATTGCGAGCGCAGCGATGCAATCCAGAATCTTTCGGCGGAGGCACTCTGGATTGCTTGGTCGCAAGAGCTCCTCGCAATGACGAGGTGAGAGAGGTGGCGCTCTCGACCAAGAGTTCTACGCCACCAGCGCGATCGCGATCGGCATCGTGATCGCCGCCAGAATCGTCTGCAGCGTGATGATCTGCGCCAGCAGCGGTGCATCCCCGCCCATCTGGCGGGCCAGCACATAGGCACTCGGCGAGGTCGGCACCGCCCCGCAGATCGCGATGATCGCGAGGTTGGTGCCCGTGAGCCCAAAGCAGCGGGCGAGCGTTAGTGCGAGCAGCGGCATCAAGACCAGCTTGAACGCCACGCCGACCGTTACGCCCAGGCTCGGGCGGAGCAGGCCCTTGAGCTGGAGACCGGCACCGGTGACGAGCAGGCCGATGGGCAGCGAGGAGCGACCGAGCGCGTCGGCGACCTCGTGCCAGATCTTTGGCAGTGGCACATGGACGACGTTGATGACGAGGCCGATGGCGCAGGCCCAGATCAGGGGATTGCGGATCACGGTCATCGCGATCGCCCGCGCGGATTGCTTCTTGGGCGAAGCGTAATGCGCCAGCACGGCGACGCTGAACACGTTGACCAGCGGGATGATCGCGATCATCGCGACCGAGGCCAGCGCCAGTCCGACGTCGCCGTACAGATTGGCCGAGACCGAAAGGGCGACATAGGTCTGCCAGCGCGTTGCGCCCTGAAAGATCGAGGTGAAGGCGGGGCCGTCGATATCGAGCCGTGACAGGGCCGGCCGCAACGCGAGGCAGAGCAGCGACATCGCCAGCGCCGACAGCAGCAGCGCACCGCCGACGCCGGCGACCGGCACTTTCGAGAGATCGGCCTTCACCAGCGTCTGGATCAGCAGCATTGGAAACAAGACAAAATAGGTCAGCCGCTCCAGCCCGTGCCATTGCGTGTCGAGCCGCATCAGGCTGTGCCGGAGCACGACGCCGAGCATGATGAGGATGAAGACGGGCAGCAGCGCCGCGATCACGGCCGCCATGGATCAGCCCGTCCCCGGGCTGCCGCGCAGATTGGCGAGCCGGTCGAGCGCGCCTTGCAGGATGAAGATGGCGGCGTGCTCGTCGATCACCTCGGCGCGCTTGGCGCGGCTGACATCCATGCCGATCAGCTCGCGCTCGACCGCGGCGGTCGACAGGCGCTCGTCCCAGAGGCCGATCGGGAGGGTGGTCAGATTGGCAAGGTTGCGGGCAAACGCCCGGGTCGATTGCGCGCGCGGGCCCTCGCTGCCGTCCATGTTGATGGGCAGGCCGAGCACGAAGCCGACCACCTTGCGTTCGGTGGCGATGGCAAGCAGGCGGGCTGCATCCTGCTTGAACTGCTTGCGCTGGATGGTCTCGACGCCGGTCGCGAGCCGCCGGTCCGGATTGGATACGGCAACGCCGATGGTCTTGGTGCCGAGGTCAAGGCCGATCAACCCGCCGCGTTCGGGCCAGTGGGTTGCAGCATCGACGAGGGGCAGGATAAGAGCGGGCATGGCACTAGCGCATATCATGCGTCACGCCGCGGAGTGAACCCACAACGATGGATGCATTGACAGTGTTCGGGCTGTTTGCCGTGACGGCGATGCTGATCACTTATGCCCTCGAAGACCGCAGCCATTGGTCCGTGCTGCTATTCGCAATGTCCTGTGCGCTAGGATCCGCCTACGGATTCCTGCAAGGGGCTTGGCCGTTCGGCCTGGTCGAGGCGATCTGGGCCGTTGTCGCGCTGCGGCGGTGGCGGATCAGGCCGCGATGATGTCGTCGTCCTTGGTCAGGCAGGACAGAAAGCCTTGAAGCGCGCTGGTTTGATGGCCGGCGCGACGCTGGACGAACAGCGTCTCGACGCGCCCATGTGACGGGCTCAGCGTATGCATCGTCACGCTGCCGTTCATGGCGCTGCGCTCGATGACCGCACGGGGCAGGAGCGTGACGCCCATGTCGGCGGCGACGCAGCCAATCATGCCGTCGAGCGTGCCTAGCTCGAAGCGCGCTGCTGACGGCCAGCCGAACTCGACGAAGATCTGCTCGAGGCGCTGACGGTAGGTGCAGCCGGTCCGGAACACCAGCGCCGTCGGGCCTGACTCAGGCGTGCCGGCGCGCAGCTCGGCGAGCGAGCCCCAGCGCCGCGCGCTGACCAGCACCAGCTCCTCTCGGAACGCGCTGGTGGCGGTAAGGTCATCGTGCGCGATAGGCCCAGCGACGAACGCGCCGTCGAGCGTGCCTTCGAGCACGCTCGCGACAAGATCGGCGGTCGGCGACGTGCGAAGGCTGAGGCGCACGGCCGGAAAGCGACGGTGGAAATCGGCGAGCAGCGGCGGCAGCCGCACCGCAGCCGTCGTCTCCATCGAGCCGATCGAAAGCGGCCCCTTCGGCTCGCCGTCGTCCCGGGCGGCGAGGGCGGCTTCTCGCGACAACGCGGCCATTCGTTGCGCATAAGGCAGGAGGCGCTTGCCGGCGCCCGTCAGCGCCATGCCGCGGCTATGGCGTTCGAACAGCGGCGTGCCGATCTCGGCCTCCAGGGCCTTGATGCGCTGGGTGACATTGGATTGCACCGTGTTGAGCTCTTCGGCGGCGCGCGTGATGCCGCCGGTGCGGGCGACAGCGGCGAAGGTCTGGAGATCGCTCAGTTCCATGGCATCGTTTCGCTTTTGCGATGGCAGCGTTCGCTACAATTCATTTTTCGAGAATGCTAATTGGGCCTAATCTTCCTGTCCAGTGCGGGAGACCTCATGCCGATCACTACGCCGCTGACGGAGCTTCTCGGGATCAGGCATCCGATCCTCTCGGCGCCCATGGACACGATTGCCGGCAGCCGGTTAACCCGCGCCGTCAGCGAGGCCGGAGGGTTTGGCATTCTGGGCGGTGGCTACGGCGACCGGGGGCGGCTGCAGGCTGAGGCGGCGGAGCTTAGGGGATTTGCACCGTTCGGGATCGGATTCATCACCTGGAGCCTGGCCAAGCAGCCGGAGCTTCTCGACATCGCGCTCGATGCGCGCCCGCAGGCCGTCATGCTGTCGTTCGGCGATCCCGCGCCGTTCGCACCGCGCATCAAGGCGAGCGGCGCGCGATTGATCTGCCAGGTGCAAACTGAGGCGATGGCAAAGCAGGCGCTCGATGCCGGCGCAGAGATTTTGATCGCACAGGGGACGGAGGCGGGTGGCCATGGCGCTTCGCGCACCACGGTCGGTATCGTGCCTGATATCGTCGACCTCGCGGCCGGACGCGTGCCGGTCGTGGCGGCCGGCGGGATCGCCGACGGCCGGGGTCTTGCGGCGATGATGATGCTAGGTGCATCCGGCGTGCTGATCGGCACGCGCTTCTATGCGAGCGTTGAGGCCAATGGCGCGGAAGGGGCGAAGCAGCGCATTCGCACGGCTGACGGCAACGGGACCGTGCGCGGAGTCGTCCCCGACTGGTCGCGAAAACTGTTCTGGCCGGCGCCGTTCACCGCGCGCACGCTGGTCAACAGCCATATCAAGGCCTGGACCGGCCGCGAGATCGAGCTGCTGCAACGCGCGGACGAGATTGTGAAGGACTATGCGGCGGCAAAAATGGCGGGCGATTTCGAAATCGCGGCCGTCTTTGCCGGAGAAGCGGTGGGCCTGATCCATGATATTCCCCCCGCTGCCGAGATCGTCGAACGGATCGCCGCTGAGGCCGAGCAGTTGCTGGAAGGACGACGAAATTCGGTGGTCGGTGCTTTCCCTTCTCCCCATGTGGGAGAAGGTGGCGCGCAGCGCCGGATGAGGGGTTCTATCCACGGAGAGTAAAGTCAAATCCGAGGCGTAGCATCCGCGGATGCAAACCCCTCACCCGTCTCGCCGCTATCGCGGCGATCCACCCTCTCCCACAAGGGGACAGGGAAGAGCGAATACGAGGCAAGAACCATGTGGCCTGACCGTCGACTGATCGATCTCTTCAAGACCGAATTTCCGATCGTGCTGGCGCCGATGGCCGGCGTGATGGATGCCGAGCTGGTGATCGCCGTGGCTCAGGGCGGCGGACTTGGCTCGTTGCCGAGCGCGATGCTGTCGCCGGAGAAGGCGCGCGAGCAGGTCAACATCATCCGCCAGCGCGTGAAGGCGCCGGTGAACATGAATTTCTTCTGTCACACGCCGGTCGATCTGACGGCCGAGGCCGAAGCGCGCTGGAAGCAGCGGCTCGCTGGTTATTACACCGAGCATGGCCTCGATCCCGCGGCGCCGATCAACGCCGCGAACCGCGCGCCGTTCGATGCCGCGTTCTGCGAGGTGGTCGAGGAGCTGAAGCCTGAAATCGTCAGCTTTCATTTCGGCCTGCCGGAGCCGACGCTGCTCAAGCGCGTCAAGGCGGCGGGCTGTCTCGTCATCTCATCCGCCACGACGGTGAAGGAAGCGGTCTGGCTCGAACAGCGCGGCGTCGATGCGGTCATTGCGCAAGGCGCCGAAGCCGGAGGCCATCGCGGCATGTTCCTGACCGACAAGATCTCCGAACAGCCCGGGACCTTCGCGCTGGTGCCGCAGGTCGTCGATGCCGTGAAGGTGCCGGTGATCGCTTGCGGAGGCATCGCCGATGGGCGCGGTATTGCCGCAGCCTTCGCACTTGGTGCTTCTGGCGTGCAGATCGGCAGTGCGTATCTGCGCTGTCCGGAGTCCAAGGTGAGCGCGGGCGGCCGCAAGGCGCTCGCTGAGGCGGGCGACGATTCCACCGTCATCACCAATGTCATGACCGGACGCCCGGCGCGCGGTGTCCAGAATCGCCTGATGCGCGAGGTCGGGCCGATCTCGCCGGATGCGCCGCCGTTTCCCCATGCGGCGACCGCGCTGGGACCGCTGAAGGCGGCCGCCGAAAAGCAGGGCAGGGTGGATTTCACCAATCTCTGGGCCGGCCAGGCCGTGGCCCTTGGCCGTGAGGTCCCCGCGGCCGAATTGACCCGGGATCTTGCCAGATCGGCGCTGGCTCGCCTGAAGGCGCTGGCCGGGTAGGTTCCAGCCCCGGTTGCGGCGCAAAACCAGCCTCTGCTATACGGCACATAGGTTTTGCCGTGAGAGGCCATATATAATGTCCGTCGACGCCGCTACCGTCCGCCGCATCGCGCATCTGGCGCGCATTGCGGTTTCCGAGGACGAGGTTCCGCATCTGCAAGGCGAGCTCAACGCCATGCTCGCCTTTGTCGAGCAGCTCTCGGAGGTCAATGTCGAGGGCGTGGAGCCCATGACCTCGGTCGCCCCGATGCAGATGAAGAAGCGGCAGGACGTGGTCGATGACGGCGGGATCGCCGACGATATCGTTGCCAACGCGCCTGCGGCCGAAGGTCACTTCTTCCTGGTGCCGAAGGTCGTCGAGTAGCATAGCGTTGTCGAGCGAAGTGGAATCCGGTTCGCGTCAAGAAAACGCGTCAACTAATGACTCTTAGGACGCCGTGCGATGTGCATGCTTTGCGACGATGAGAAGGCCTATCAGGCCTACATGAACTACCTCGACAAGATGGAACGGCAGGGTAAGGCTGCCGATCCCAACGTCGCCGTCAATGCCGTGCTCGACGAAATGCAGGCCGCCGCGAATGCGGCCGCCAAAAAAGACGACCCGGCCAACGACAAGACCCTGTCTCCTTTTTTCTGTAGCCCGATCAATAAATGACCGATTTGACATCGCTGACGCTCGCCGAGGCCCGCAAGGGCCTCGCCGACAAGACTTTCACGTCGCTCGAGCTGACCGACGCGCATCTGAGCGCGATCGAGAAAGCGCGCCTGCTCAATGCCTTCGTGATGGAGACGCCGGACCAGGCGCGGGCCATGGCGCGCGAGGCGGACGGCAAGATCGCCAAGGGCGACGCCGGTCCGCTCGCCGGCATCCCGCTCGGCATCAAGGATCTGTTCGCGACCAAGGGCGTGCGCACCACGGCGTGCTCGAAGATCCTCGGCAATTTCGTGCCGACCTATGAGTCGACCGTCACCTCGCAGCTCTGGCGCGACGGCGCCGTCATGCTCGGCAAGCTCAACAATGACGAGTTCGCGATGGGGTCGGCGAACGAGACCTCGTGCTTCGGTCCCGTCGGCAATCCCTGGCGGCGTGAGGGCTCCAATACCACCCTGGTGCCGGGTGGCTCGTCCGGCGGCTCGGCGTCGGCCGTTGCTGCGCTGCTGTGCATGGGCGCGACCGCGACCGACACCGGCGGCTCGATCCGCCAGCCGGCGGCGTTCACCGCGACCGTCGGCATCAAGCCGACCTATGGCCGCTGCTCGCGCTGGGGCATCGTCGCCTTCGCCTCTTCGCTCGACCAGGCCGGCCCCATTGCGCGCAGCGTGCGCGACAGCGCGATGCTGCTGCGCTCGATGGCCGGCCACGATCCGAAGGACACGACTTCGGTCGATATTGCCGTGCCTGATTATGAAGCCGCGATCGGCAAATCCGTGAAGGGCATGAAGATCGGCATTCCGAAGGAGTATCGTCTCGACGGCATGCCGGCCGAGATCGAGAAGCTCTGGAGTGAGGGCGCGGCGTGGCTGAAGGCGGCCGGCGCCGAGCTGGTCGAGGTGTCGCTGCCGCACACCAAATACGCGCTGCCGGCCTATTACATCGTGGCGCCGGCGGAGGCCTCCTCCAACCTCGCGCGTTACGACGGCGTCCGCTACGGCCTGCGCGGGCAGGGCAAGACCATCACCGAGCTCTACGAGAACACCCGCGCCGAAGGTTTTGGCGCCGAGGTGCGCCGCCGCGTCATGATCGGCACCTATGTGCTCTCGGCCGGCTATTACGACGCCTATTATCTGCGCGCCCAGAAGGTGCGCACGCTGATCAAGAGGGATTTTGAGGATTGCTTCGAGAGGGGCGTCGACGCGATCCTCACCCCGGCGACGCCGTCGGCGGCCTTCGGCATCGGTGAGAAAGGCGGGGCCGATCCGGTCGAGATGTATCTCAACGACGTCTTCACGGTCACTGTGAACATGGCGGGCCTGCCGGGCATTGCCGTGCCATCAGGCAAGGACAGTCAGGGCCTGCCGCTCGGCCTGCAACTGATCGGCCGTCCCTTCGAGGAGGAGACGCTGTTCTCGCTCGGCGAAGTGATCGAGCAGGCGGCCGGCCGCTTCACGCCCGCGAGGTGGTGGTGAATGTCGCCGGCTTCATCGCAAGCCTCGACGGCGCGGCACCCGCGCCGGAGTTGAGCGCGCCGCTCACGGGCCTCTGGTGGGCTGCGAAGGGCGACTGGGACCAGGCGCACAAGATCGTCCAGGACGAGAGCAGCCGCGAGGCGGCCTGGGTGCACGCGTATTTGCACCGCGTCGAAGGCGATCTCGGCAATGCCGGCTACTGGTACCGCCAGGCCGGCCAGGTCGCGGCAAAGGATTCATTGGAAGCGGAGTGGGAGCGGATCGCTGCCACGCTGCTCGGGAGCAGGACATGAGCACGGCTACGCACAAGCTTCTCAAGGGCGCCACTGGCGACTGGGAGATGGTCATCGGCATGGAGATTCACGCCCAGGTCACATCAAAATCAAAATTGTTCTCGGGCGCCTCGACTGCGTTCGGTGGTGATCCAAACACCCAAGTGTCGCTGGTCGATGCGGCGATGCCGGGCATGCTGCCTGTGATCAACGAGGAATGCGTCAGACAGGCTGTCCGGACCGGGCTCGGTCTCAACGCAAAGATCAATCTGCGTTCGGTGTTCGACAGGAAAAACTATTTCTATCCGGACCTGCCGCAGGGCTACCAGATCAGCCAGTACAAGTCGCCGGTCGTGGGCGAGGGCGACGTGCTGGTCGAGCTCGACGGTGGCCGCAGCGTCTCCATCGGCATCGAGCGGCTGCATCTGGAGCAGGATCCGGCAAAGATGCAGCACGACAAGCTGCCGTCGCAGTCCCTGATCGATCTCAACCGCTGCGGCGTGGCGCTGATGGAGATCGTTTCCAAGCCCGATATCCGCGACGCCGAGCAGGCCAAGGCCTATGTGACCAAGCTGCGCTCGATCATGCGCTATCTCGGCACCTGCGACGGCGACATGGAGAAGGGATCCTTGCGCGCCGACGTCAACGTCTCCGTGCGCAAGCCGGGCGCGCCGCTCGGCACCCGCTGCGAGATCAAGAACCTGAACTCGATCACCTTCATCGGCCAGGCCATCGAGTACGAGGCGCGGCGCCAGATCGAGATTTTGGAGGACGGCGGCAAGATCGACCAGGAAACGCGGCTCTACGACCCCAACAGGGGCGAGACGCGCTCACTGCGGTCGAAGGAAGAGGCGCATGACTACCGCTACTTCCCCGATCCGGATCTGCTGCCGCTGGAGTTCTCGCAGAGCTTCGTGGACGAGCTGAAGGCATCGCTTCCCGAGCTGCCGGACCAGAAGAAGGCGCGTTTTGTCGCCGACTTCGGCCTCTCGGATTATGATGCGGGCGTGCTGGTGGCCGAGCGCGAGAGCGCTGTGTTCTACGAGACGGTGCTCGACAGGCTCGCCAACCGCGCCCGCGACGGGAAGATGGCGGCCAACTGGGTCATCAACGAGCTGTTCGGCCGTCTCAACAAGGAGGGCCGTGATATTACGGACTCTCCTGTGACGTCCGAGCAGCTGGCGGCGATCATCGACCTGATCGGCGAAGGCACGATCTCGGGCAAGATCGCCAAGGATCTGTTCGAGATCGTCTGGCAGGAGGGCGGCGACCCGCGTGCGCTGGTCGAAAGCCGCGGCATGAAGCAGGTCACGGATCTTTCGGCGATCGAAAAGGTTGTCGACGACATCATCGCGGCCAATCCCGACAAGGCTGCGCAGGTGAAGGACAAGCCGCAGTCGCTCGGCTGGTTCGTGGGCCAGGTGATGAAGTCTTCAGGCGGCAAGGCCAACCCGCAGAGCGTCAACGATCTGCTCAAGTCCAAGCTCGGCATCTGACGTCACGCGTTCGGACGAGGTGACGGACGCGCCTCGTCACCTCGCTTGACCCGGTGATGCGACGCTTGCGCGCATCATCTGCGGCAATCATCAGCTGCTCAAAGGCGCGCAGCGCCGCCGAATCGCCACCGCGCGATTCGCGCAAAACGGCGACCTGCACGCGCCCCGACGAGCGCTCCCGCCGTTAAGCATGAAAATAATTTCGTTGCCAAAATTCGCGACTCAGAGTCCGCGACTCGGCTCTGCTGCGCGACCGCGTGCTTCGCAGCGTCCATCATCGCGCTGAACGCGCGAGATGTGCGTGCGCAGAATAATGCTTGTTGCATAGGATTTTCTGGCACTCGCGGCGCTTGCCGACGTCGATGTCGAGAGAAGCATTTGCAATCGGCGACGCGAGTGGCTGCCGACTGGCAAATCAAGCGCGGCTGGCGCACGCGCGCTGCGTCGTCAACACTTCCTTAAGTGAGAAGATGTTTTTTTCGTCGTGTTGGTGTATTTGGGGTGAGCGCACATTCGATCCCCGAATGCGCGCAGCGATTAAAGCCATCTCACACATCGGAGGGCAACATGGCCAAGAAAGCGAAGAAGGCGAAGAAGGCGAAGAGCGCAGTGAAGAAGACTGCGAAGAAGACCCGCAAGGTCGCGAAGAAGAAGAAGTAACTTCGACTTCTGAAGTTGCCGGCTCCTAGCAGCCGGCACGTCATCAGCGCCTCCTGGAGGTTCTGGTCGACGATAGAGGGTGTCGGCGAGACATCAGGTCAACGGTCGGATCGTTCAGCTTCGCGGGCTTGCCCGCCAGGTACGGTCCGGCAGAAGAAACAAGTTTTCTTCGTTCGGTGCGGTCTCCCTGATAAGGGCTCCGCAATTCCACACGCGGCCTTCGGGCTCATTTGGAATCTGGTCCTGACGTGTTCGCCGACGCCCTCGTTGCCTGAGGCCGGGGTATTGCCGGCAATCCCTTTCCCGACATTGCTGATCTGACCGCGATCGCCGCACCGTTCTGCGTAGAGGCAGGGGAGGGCTGCGATGCATTGTCGTTGCCGCGACGGCGCCAAGCTCGAGGCGGCCCATTTCCTCGTGCCGCCCCCACAAATTGTAACCACAGCACACGCGCCACCGCGCGCGATGGTTATCGATGTCCCAAAATCCTGGGGTAAACAGAGTCTGAGGAAACGCAGAAGTACCTGCAAATCATGGACTTCTTGAGATTATCGCGCGCGCGGCGCGGCTTCCCGTTTACGTCTGCTTCATCGCGATACTTAAACTGCCATTCAAATTTGCCCGCCATCATCGCCTCCAACAAGCCGGCAAACGGCATCGGGCAAGAAGCCCTGGGGATGAGTTGAACAGCGCACGATCCCAGACGGGATTTTGCACATCAGAGCTGGACGGGAGCCGCGCTCCGGGGATTCGAGGCGGCATAAGAAAAAGGGGATGCGTTATGTTTCAGGGTACTTTCGATCTCGATACGGCGACGCCGATCGATGCGACCGCGCTCTCAGACGTTCTGTTCGAGCGCGGACTCTATTGGGCGAGCGGCCGCTCGGGTCTGATCGACCTCGTCGCCGCGCACAAATGGTTCAATCTTGCTGCCCTGAACGGCCGCCAGGACGCCGTTGCGCTACGCCAGGAAGTGGCGGAGCAGATGTCGGAGGCCGAGATCTCCGCCGCGCAGCGAGAGGCGAGGGCGTGGGCGTCCGCGCACTGAGCGGTGCAGCCCCCGACGCGGGAACTGGACTTCGACTTGTTCGGGAGGTCCGGTTCGTTGTGATGCGATGAAGCCGCTAGACCGCGAACGAGGCCGGCGCTTCGCCAGCGCAGTGCCGACGCCACATTTCATTGAAGGCTTTTTCGACGTGCCGCGTCATGCGGGCCGTGTCGAATAGCGGCCAAGTGGTCCGCTGCGACGCCAGCTTGCTCCTCAGGGCGCTTCGCAGTTCGGAATCATGCGCGATCCGAAGCGCCAAGCCCTCATAGTCGTCCAATGACCGCGTCACCAGTTCAGGAAGCGCGACAGCAGTCAGGATGCTGGCTGCAACGCGTCCCGCAAAGGCGGTGCCGAGGCAGGTCACGACCGGCAAGCCAGCCCAGAGAGCGTCGCTGGCCGCCGTATGGGCATTGTACGGCAGTGTGTCCAGGTACAGATCGGCGAGCTGGTGGCGCGCCAGGTGCGCGTCGGCAGGCACATGCGGGGCGAACACGATCCTCTCTGCTGCGATGCCGCGCGCAACGGCCTCACGCTTCAGGTTCTCGCTGGCGATCGGGTCCGCATCAAGCAGCCAAAGGACGCTGCCGGCGGTCTTTGCAAGCAGCCTCATCCAGACATCGAACAGCACGGGCGTGATCTTGGACGTTCTGTTGAATGCACAGTAGACGAATGCATCGTCTGCCAGCCCGACTTCGCTCCGGGCCGGTACATTTGCGAGCGACCGCCTCGAGTCGGTCGGCTGATAGCTGTCCGGGAGATAAATCACCTTCTCGGCGTAATGGTTCTGCTCTGCTTCGGGGACGATGATCGGGTCGGCCATGACGTAGTCCATGTAGGTTGCGCCCATCGTGCCGGGGTAGCCGAGATAGTTGACCTGGATGGGAGCCGCCCGGCGCGCCAGGATCTTCGGCCGCGCCCCAGCGGTGAAGCCTCCGAGATCAACGAGGATCTCGATGTCGAGCTGGCGTATCCGCTCGACCACGTCCTCGTCGGGAAGATGGTTGACGTCTTCGAAGCGCTCGAATGCGGCCTTCAGGCGATCGCGCAACTCGCTCCGGTCGTCGATTCCGAGGGAAATGGCGCTGACCTCGAAGCGCTCGCGGTCGTGCTCCTCGATGGCTCCGACCATCAAGTGCCCGATGGCGTGATTGCGAAAATCGGCAGACATGTACCCGATCCGCAGCCGGGAAACCGGTGACGGCGTTCTGGGTCTCGCGGCACCTCGCTCCGGGGCGACTCTGGCGACAAATGTCTTCGCACAGGTCAATTGGTGTGCGGGAGACGACGAAGCGTGGAGGAACGTGAAGGGATCGACCGCCACACCGGATTCGACGGCCTCGTCCAGGCCGGCCTGTTCACGTTCGAAACTGCGCCAGTCGGCGCGCTTCCGCCTGAAATCAACGAGCTTGCTCAACGCGAACGGAAAGGCCTTGTTGAGGGCGACCGTTCTTTCGAGCGCTCCGATCGCTTCGTCGTGTCGGCCCATTTGGCCAAGGACCTCAGACAAGACGAAATGGTACTGTGGATTCGACGGTTCGAGCGCGAGCGCACGTTGGTAGCTGTCATGCGCTTCGTCGAGCTGACCGAGCTGCTGGAACGCGCTGCCCTGGTTTGCGAACGCTGCACCCGACGGCGCGATCGCAATGGCGCGATCGAATTCCGCGATGGCGGCGTGAGGCTCCTTCCGTGCTAGCAGGATCGCTCCGCGATTGAGATGCGCGTCGGCGAAATTCGGCGAAAGGGCAATCACTTTCGCAAACCAGGCGAGCGCATCATCTGTCTTATCCAGGACGCGCAGCACATTGGCGTAGTTGAAGAGAACATCGGGATCACCGGGATTGGCGCGGGCAGCCTTCTTGAGCAATGGCTCGGCGTCGGAGAAATTGCCGCGCTGAGCGTGCAACAGCCCCATCATATGGAGGGCGATGGGATGCGTTCTGCTTCCCCTCAGGATGGTCGCGTAGGCCCGTTCCGCATCCGACAGATTGCCCAAACGCTGCGCCGCAATTGCCTGGCCCAGAATAGCCGACGGATGAAGTGAGGAGGGGGCCGAAGCTCCCCTGTTGCGGCTCTGCTGCGACATGTGATTGAGGTTCCGGGCCCGATGACGGGTCTGTGCGGTGGCGGAGGGGCGCTCAAACACTAGTCGCAATTGCAGGATGAGACAACCTCCAGCCGTCATCCCGTTTCGCTTCGTCCTCGGCTTCCATCGCCCAACGAAACCTGCGAGCTAGGTGCGCTCACTCTTGGGAGGGCACGAATCGGGTTGAGTTCAATCGCGGAACCTTGCGTCAGGCTCTCGCTGCCGCGCCCCGATGCTTCAGGTGAAACAGTTCACTGAGATTGATTCTGCTGGGTGGCGGAGAGGGAGGGATTCGAACCCTCGATACAGCTTGAGACCGTATGACGCTTTAGCAAAGCGTTGCCTTCAGCCACTCGGCCACCTCTCCGGTGCGAGCCTTATGCATCTAATTGCTTGGGCCGGTCAATTTGGAAGCGTGTGTTTTCGCTCGAATATTCCCAACGATTTCCGCCGATGCGGGATTCCCCTGACCTTCTTGGGTTCCCAGCCATATTAAGTGTGTCCGTGACACACGCCCGCGGTGGCGCCGGATTGCAGTTGTTTCCGGGGCGCCGAGCCTTCCGGGATGACACATCCCGCTTGTCTCCGCATTCCAATGATTCGGGTGTTCCGACCCGGGGCTGTGCGTAAGCAGGCCCGGACACGACCAAACGGGAATTTCGACCGCAAACGGAACCCGTCAAAAAAGCTAAGCAAAAACAGTTCATTAGAAATATCGCGCGATCACATCTGCGTGTTAATTGTGCAACACCCGTCGAGAAATACGCATGATAGGCCCGTTTCGGAGCGATCTCTTGTTGTGTGTGCAACGGCGTTCAGTTGTTGTGATCCGGCGACGGAGGGGGGCATCCCGAGGTCGTCCCGTTTAGGTCTTTCGCTTAAGTCCCTCGTGTTCATGCGGGTGTGTCCGAAGACGCGAAGGTGGCCAGGGCGGTGATTTAGAGGGGGTTGGGGAATTGGCCGTTCGGGTCAGTGACCTTCCCTGAAAGACCAACTTGGAGGTTTAACATGAACTTTAAGGGCCTTTTGCTCGGCTCAGTGGCGGGTCTGCTCGCCGTTGGCGGAGCGCAGGCGGCCGATCTTCCGTTGAAGGCCAAGGCCGTCGAATACGTGAAGATCTGCTCCCTGTACGGTGCAGGTTTCTACTACATCCCCGGCACCGACACCTGCATCAAGCTGGGTGGTTACGTCCGCGCGGACATGATCCTTGGCGGCGCGAACGACTACGGCTTCCGGTTTAGCTCGGGCACCTTCAACGGCGGCTCGAACAACCGTCTGACGAACTACTACTACAGCCGCGCTCGTATGGACCTCACGG
>NZ_FOQM01000041.1 GCF_900113735.1 Bradyrhizobium sp. Gha | reverse complement strand
GCACCGGCATCGAGACGACCAAGGCTTGGGGCTTCCGCGGTGGTTACACCCACAACTGGAGCCCGAACTGGGCGAGCGCCATCTACGGCGGCTATGCTCATCTGGGCTACGGCAACGTTAGCAAGGGCCTGATCTGCGCGAACTTCGCCACGATTGCCGTGGCTGGTTCGACCTGCAACCCGGACTTCAACATCGGCGTGATCGGTGTCAACACCGTCTGGACCCCGGTCAAGAACCTGGCGTTCACGGCTGACCTGAGCTATACGATGCTCGACCAGAAGTACTCGGGCGCCATCGTTGCTCCTGCTGTTGCCGCCTTCGCGAAGCCGGCTGCGACCTATGAGCTGAAGGACCAGAACTCGCTGACCATGATGCTCCGCGCTCAGCGCAACTTCTAAGATCAATCATCCGATTGATTGGAGAGCCCCGGCAGGAAACTGCCGGGGTTTTTCTTTGTTGATGGTCTGTCATGGCCTCAGCAAAGATGCCATCTGTGATGCTTCCGGACTTCCATTCGACATCAAAGCAGGAGACGGCGCCGGGAGGCGCGGTTTTGTCTGATGTCGCTTATCCCGAAAGGACTGCGAGGCGGGACGGGGCCGCCTTATGCGATGATGATGTCCGATGACCTCTCCTGGAAGCCAGTAACGGGCGGGGCATACCGCGTAGAAGGGAGCGTTCGATGAAGATGATCAAGGGACCAGCGATATTCCTCGCTCAGTTTGCCGGCGACGTGGCGCCGTTCAACTCCTTCGACGCGATCTGCGGATGGGCGGCCTCGCTCGGCTACGAGGGGGTTCAGATTCCGACTTGGGATCGACGGCTCTTCGACCTCACGAGGGCATCGGACTCGCAGGACTACGCTGATGAGGTGAAAGGAATCGCGGCCCGCTACGGGCTTGCGATCACCGAGCTCTCGACCCATCTCCAGGGGCAGCTCGTCGCCGTTCACCCGGCCTATGACGCGGCATTCGACGGCTTCGCCGTGCCGGAAGTGCGTGGCGACGCGAAGGCCCGCACGGAGTGGGCCATCGATCAGGTCAAGCGCGCGATCCTGGCTTCCAGGCGGCTCGGGCTCACCGCGCAGGCGACGTTCTCCGGTGCGCTTGCCTGGCCCTACGTCTATCCTTGGCCGCAGCGACCGGCCGGCCTCATCGAAGCCGCCTTCGACGAGCTTGCCAGGCGCTGGCGGCCGATCCTCGACTATGCCGACGAGCACGGGGTCGATCTCGCCTATGAGATCCACCCCGGCGAGGACCTTCACGACGGCGTCTCCTACGAGATGTTCCTGGATCGGGTAGAGAATCATGGGCGTGCGAATCTGCTCTACGACCCGTCACACTTCGTTCTGCAGCAGCTCGACTACCTCGACTACATCGACATCTACCACCAGCGCATCAGGGCCTTTCACGTCAAGGACGCCGAGTTCAACCCAACCGGCCGCCAGGGTGTCTATGGCGGGTTTCAGAGCTGGGTCGACCGTGCCGGCCGCTTCCGTTCTCTCGGCGATGGCCAAGTCGATTTCGGCGCCATCTTCTCGAAGCTCACGCAGAACGACTATGGCAGCTGGGCGGTGCTCGAGTGGGAGTGTGCGCTGAAGCATCCCGAACAGGGTGCGCGCGAGGGCGCCGACTTCATCAAGAGCCACATCATCCGCGTCACCGAGCAAGCCTTCGACGATTTCGCAGGCTCCGGCACCGACGACGCGGCGAACCGCAAGATGCTCGGCATCTCCTGAGCGAGGAGAACAGAATGACCATCGAAGCAAGCAAGGCAGCCGGCGATCGCGGTCGTATCCGGCTTGGCATGGTCGGCGGCGGACAGGGCGCCTTCATCGGTGCCGTGCACCGTATTGCCGCTCGCATCGACGACCGGTTCGAGCTGGTTGCCGGCGCGCTCGCCTCCGATCCGGTTCGAGCCAAGGCCTCGGCGAAGGAGCTCGGCATCGCTGATGATCGCGCCTATGGCTCATTCGAGGAGATGGCGAAGGCTGAAGCCGCGCGGGCGGACGGCATCGAGGCGGTCTCGATCGTAACCCCCAACCACATGCACAGCCCGGTCGCGAAGGCGTTCCTTGAAGCCGGAATCCACGTCATCTGCGACAAGCCACTGACGACGACGGTCGCCGAGGCCGAGGAGCTGGTGGCGTTGGCCAGGAAGACGGGCAGGGTCTTCGTGGTGACGCACAATTACACGGGCTATCCCATGGTTCGCCAGGCGCGCGCCATGATCGCCAAAGGCGACCTCGGTGAAGTCAGGCTGGTCCGGGCCGAATATCTGCAGGATTGGCTGACCGAGCGGCTGGAGGCAAGCAGCCACAAGCAGGCGGCGTGGCGGACGGACCCGGCCCGATCTGGCGCCGGCGGCTGCATCGGAGACATCGGCACCCACGCCTATAATCTCGCCTGCTTCGTCACGGGACTGGAGCTCGACGAACTGCTCGCCGAGCTGTCGACCTTTGTCGAGGGGCGGCGTCTCGATGACGATGTCCAGATCCTCCTGAAGTGGAAGGGCGGTGCCAAGGGGATGCTGTGGGCCAGTCAGGTCGCCGTCGGCAATGAGAACGGCCTCACGTTGCGGGTCTACGGCAGCAAAGCCGGGCTCGAATGGGCGCAGGAGAATCCGAACCAACTCTGGTTCACGCCGTACGGCCAGCCCAAGCAGCTCCTGACCCGCGGCGGCGCCGGCGCCTTGGGCGAGGCGGCTCGTGTCACCCGCGTCCCTTCGGGCCACCCCGAGGGCTACCTCGAAGGTTTCGCAACAATCTACGCCGAGGCAGCGCGCGCCATCCACGCGGCAAGAGCGAACATGAAGCCGGATCCTGAGGTGATTTTCCCGACCGTCGAGGATGGCCTGGCAGGTGTGAAGTTCATCGATGCTGCGGTGAAGTCCTCGGCAGGTAACGGCACCTGGGTTCGGATGACCTGACTGGCGCAAAGGCCGTCGTGAGGGATTGGTGCGCAAGGCGGAGCAGAGCGCTTAGGTCATAGCGTTGGTGAAGTGAGCGCTGCCGTCCAGCCCTCACGATAGGCATCGAGGCCTGCGATCGAGATCGTTTCGACGGGGGTCGGGGCCGTGATGGAATAGGATGGCGGCCAGTGCGCAAGCATCGCGGCACCGCGCGCCGTGCCTGCGGCGTCGCGCGCAGCGAAGATACGCTGCCGCGTCCGCAGCGCGCCGAGTGTCTGACAAAAGGGAAGATTGCCGGCGAAGCTTCCTTCGACGATGAGATCGCCACTGCCGGCGCCCATGCGCGTCAGCATCAGGTCAGCGACCAGCGCGCAATAGAGCGTTGCGAGTGCCGCCCGATCGTGCGTTGCGACGTCGCCGCGAATGACGCCCTTGGTCGTGGCATAGGGGCCGCCCTGCCCGGAGAAGCAGGGGAGGGCCATGGCGCCCGAGGCGATGACGCGCTCGATCGCGTCAAGGTCCGGATTGCCGGCGCTGCCCGCGATGGTGGCGTATTCGCGTCCGCCCATGAAGCGCCCGCACGCGATCGGACGGCCCAGCGCGTCGACGTTGGCGAGCGTGTCGTCGCAGGGATCGAGGTGATCGAGCGAAAGACCCAGGCACATCAGGATCACCCAGGTGCCGGTCGACAACACCGTGAACGGCGCTTGACGCGAGACGAGGTAGGGCAGGAGTGAAGCGTTGGAATCGTGGATCCCGCAAAAGACCTGCGTTTCAGGCGCAAGCCCGGTCAGCGCGGCGATTTCAGGCCGAATTGGACCGAGCGGATCGAAGGCGCGGCGCAGCGGCGGCAGCAGGTGATCGACGCCGAGAGCTTTGACGAGGCTGGAGACTTGTCCCCGTCGCGGAGCCCAGAGATCGGTATGGGCGCCGAGCGAGGTGACTTCCGAGACCGCAACGCCGCTCAGGCGCCAGGTCCAGTATTGCGGATAGCCAACGAAATACCTCGCGTCAGCAAAGAGGTCCGGACAGCGCCACTTCTGATAGGCGAGTTGCCGGCCGACATTGAGGCCGGCCGGTAGTTTCGGCGACAGGCTTTCCGAGAAAGAGGGCCGCAGCCGGGCATAGTCCGGTTCGATCGCGTCCACGCCCTCGAATTCGTAGTCCATGACCGGCGCCGCGAGTTCGCTCTCGCCGATCAATGCGCCGGCTGCGCCATGCGCGGTCGGAACGATCGCACTGATCTGATGCGTGCGTGCGGCCTCGCGAAGGGCATCGATGAAGAAGGTCCATGCGCTCTCGACATCTTCATGCGGATAGGGCGGTCCCGCCAGGACGCGGTTGGGCGCCGACTTTTCCCAGAGAAGTCGGCCATCGCTGAACAAGGCAAGCTTTACGTTTGTCTTGCCGATGTCGAGCACTGCAACCGTCTGGCTCATCGTCAGCTACATCTCAACAAGCAACGTCATGCGCGTCATGGCCGGCTTGCCATGGCGATGACAATGAAGGGCCAAATTGTGCGCCCGGCCGCGTTCTGCGGCCGGGCGACGAGTCCGGATCAGAAATCGAAATCCTTGATGTTCTGCTTCGTGAAGATGAAGGGCGAGCCGAGCAGGACCTCACTGCCATTGACCACGTTCAGCTTGCCGAGCTTGCCGGCCTCCACCGACGTCGCACCGGACTTGAGCTTGCCGTCGACGACGGCACGCATCACATAGGTCGCGGCATAGCCGAGATCGACCGGATTCCACAGCACGACCGACTTGACGCAGTCCGCGTTGACATACGGCTTCATCGCATTCGGCGTGGCGAGGCCGACCACGGCCACCTTGCCGCAGAGCTTGGCCTTGGTCACGGCTTCCGCCGAAGCGGGGGTCGCGACCGACGTCATGCCGAACAGGCCGGCGAGCTTGTCGCCATACTTGTTGATCAGCGTCGTTGCCTGGTTGAAGGACAGGTTATTGTCCTCCTGCGCCTCGACCGTCTCGAGCCATTTCAGCTTGGGATGGCATTTCTGCGCATAGGCCCACATTTCGGCGGTCCAGCGCGCCTGGTTCGGAGTCGTGAAGGTCGAGGTGACGATCGCAAAGCTCTTGTCCTCGCCGGCCTCTTTGGCCATCGAGTCGATCATCGACTTGGCGATGCCGTTGAATTCGGCTTGATTGACGAACCATTCGCGTGCATCCGGCGTCGAGTTGGCGTCGTAGCCGACGACATGGATGCCCTTTGACAGGGCCTTCTTCAGGACCGGTGCGATCGCCACCGGATCGTTGGCGGCGAAGAGAATGCCGTCGACGCCGCTGGTGATGTAATTGTCGATGAACTTGATTTGCTCGTCGATCTTGGCCTCGGTCGGGCCGTCGGTCTTGACCGTGACGTTGCCGAGCGCCTTGGCGGCCTCCTGCATGCCCTTCGACGTCGCGTTGAAATAACCGATGCCGATCAGCTTCGGCACGTCGACCAGCGTGATCGGTTTGCCGGCCTTGTCGGGGGCGTTGGTTGCCTGACCGCCGTCGTAAGGCTTGGCTGCGGGCGCGGCATTGGCCTCACCGGCCGAACAGGCAAGCGGATTGACCGGCAGGTCGTCCGCGCCATCCCATCTCTTGTCCGCCGCAGAGGCCGTTCCGGCCAGCAGTGTCGCGCCGAGAAACACAAAGGCTAATCCGAGCTTCATCTTGTTGTCCTCCCATGTTTTAAGCCGCTTTTTTCGCCGTCAGACACTCCAAAAAACGCCATCGCGGCGCCGCTGGAGCGAACTCGCCACAAGAGTTGAAAGGATGAGCACCGCGCCGATCACCACGATCGTGGCGTCGCCCTTGACGCCGGTCAGGGCCAGCCCGTTCTTCAAGAGCTGGATCATCGCCAGGCCGACCAGCGTGCCCCATATCGTGCCGACGCCTCCGAAGATGCTGGTGCCGCCGAGCACCACGGCCGCAATGACGTCGAGCTCATAGCCGATCCCCATGTCCGACCGGGTCGTGGTCACGCGCGAGACGAGAACGCAGGCGGAGAGGCCGGCCATGAGGCCCGACAGCGTGTAGATGATCAGCTTTGCGCGATCCACCGGCAAACCGGAAAAGCGCGCGGCGGTCTCGTTGTTGCCCATCGCATAGAGTGTCCGGCCGAAGGTCGTGCGGTCAAGAACGATTGCCGAAACCACGAGCGCGATCAGCAAGAGCCAGAGTTGCGCCGGCACGCCGAAGAGATTTTCCTGCCCGACGAAGTAGAACCATTCCGGATAGCCGCGCACCGAACGCGCCTGGCTGATTCCCTCGGCGAGGCCGCGATAAAGTGCGAGCGTCGCGATCGTCATGATCAGCGGCGGGACTTTCACCCTGGTGATGACGATGCCGTTGAGAAAGCCGGCCGCGGCACCGACCAGCAGCGAGAAGCAGATCGCCAGCGGCAGCGGAAAGCCGAAACTCTTCCAGGAATAGCCCAGCAGGATCGCGCAGAGTCCGACAATCGAGCCGACCGAGAGATCGATGCCGCCGGTAATGATGATGAAGGTCATCGGCAGCGCGATCAGCCCGACCTCCGTCGTCAGCCTGCCTTGATTGAGCAGATTGTCGATGGTGAGGAAGCGGCTGTTCAAGCTCCCGAGCACGATCAACGCAACGAGCAGGATCACCGCGAGCATGGTCTCGTGACGCAGCAGCCACCAGGGCATGATGCGCTTTGCGGTCTGGGGAAGAGGAATTTCGCTCATGGCGCGCTCATGCTCCGGCCATGCGCCGGCGCCGCAGAATGTCGGCGATCACGGTCACGAGGATGAGCACGCCCTGGACCGCGCGGATCCAGTAGGGCGAGACGTCGATGAAGACCAGCGCGCTGGCGATCTCGGCGATCAGTACGGCGGCAAGGGTCGATCCGACTACCGTGCCGACGCCGCCGAGGATGCTGACGCCTCCCACGACAGAGGCGGTAATGATCGTCAGTTCGAGATTGGGCGGCACGGTCGACTGGATGACGCGCAGCTGCGTCGCGTAGAGCAGGGCGGCCGCCCCGGCGAACAAACCGTGCAGCGCGAAGACCATGACGATCGTGCGCGGCTGCGAGATGCCGCAGAGCCGCGCCGCTTCGGCGTTGCCGCCGACCGCGTAGATCGCGCGTCCCGAGGCCGAATAACGCATCCACAACGCTGCCAGGATCGTCGCCAGGATCATGAGAAAAACCGGAAACGGCAGAGTACCGAAGATCTCGACGTCGGCGAGATGGAAATCGTCGGGCAGGTCGGTGATCCATTTGCCGCCGGTCACGCTGATCAGGCCGCCTTTGAGGATCGACAGCATGCCCAGCGTGACCACGATCGCCGGAATGCGCAGATAGGCGATGATGACGCCCTGCAAGGCCATGACGAGAACGCCCGCAACAAGCGCTGCCGACCAGGCGACCACGGCGGGTGCGCCGTTGACGGCCAGGGTGCCGCTGATCGTCGCCAGCACGCCGATCAGCGCGCCGACGGAAATGTCGATGTTGCCGGAAATGATCACCATCGACATGCCGACCGCGGCGACGGCAATATAGGCGTTGCCGAGCAGCACGTCGGAAAGATTGCGCGCCGCCAGGAAGCGCGGATTGTAAAGCCCGACGGCGATGGCCAGCCCGATCACCGCGATCGCGAGTAAAGCCTCCTGCGAGGCAAACGCCTTCAGCCATCGTCGCGGATCAGCTTCGGTACCGGTCAGCGTCACCGTCGTCATGCCGCTTTCTCCGCGTTGTCATGACTGCCCATCATCGCCGCGCCGATCGACTCCTGGGTTGCTTCTTCGCGCGAGAATTCGGCAACGATACGGCCCTCGCGCATCACCAGCACGCGGTCACTCATGCCGAGCACCTCCGGCAGCTCGCTCGAAATCATCAGGATGGCGAGCCCCTGTGCCGCAAGCTCGCCCATCAGCCGATGGATCTCCGCCTTGGCGCCCACGTCGATGCCGCGCGTCGGCTCGTCGAGGATCAACAGCTTCGGCCCGTTGGCGAGCCATTTGCCGAGCACGATCTTCTGTTGATTGCCGCCGGAGAGCTTGCCCGCGATCTGCTCGAGCGAGCTGGCCTTGACCGCAAAGCGCCTGACGCCGTCGCTGGCCAGCTTGCGCTCGGCGCCGCGATCGATGAAGCCGCCGAATGCGATTTTGCCAAGCGCGGCGAGGCTGAAGTTCTCGCGCACCGTCATCGGCCGCACCAGGCCCTGCGTGCCGCGATCCTCGGGAACGTAGGCGACGCCCAAGGACCGCGCCTGGGCCGGCGAGCGAATGTCGACTTGTTGGTCGGCGATCCGGATTTGGCCACTATCGGCCGGTGTGACGCCGAAGATGGTTTGCGCCAGCTCGCTGCGGCCCGAGCCGACGAGGCCGGAAAGGCCGACGATCTCGCCCGCGCGCACGGTGAGCGAGATGGTCTTCGTCAGCGGCCGTCGTTCGAGGTCCTTCACCTCCAGCACCGGCTTGCCGATCGGCACCGTGATCTTCGGAAACAGGCTTTCGATCCTGCGGCCAACCATCAATTGCACGAGCTCGGTCGCGTCCGTCTCGCTGACGTGCTTGGTGGCGACATGGGCGCCGTCGCGCAGCACCGTGACACGATCGGCAATCGCGAAAATCTCGTCGAGCCGATGGCTGATGTAGATCACGGCGACGCCGCGGGCCTTCAGCTTGCGCACGATGTCGAATAGCCGCGTCACGTCGTACTCGGTCAGGGCTGCGGTCGGCTCGTCCATGATCAGGATGCGCGCATCCTGCGACAGCGCGCGCAGGATTTCGACGCGCTGGCGATTGCCGATGCTGAGCGAGCCGACGATGCGCTCCGCCTCCAGGTCATGAATCTCGAGCGACGCGAGCAACGCTTTTGTCCGTTCCCGCATGGCACGCCAGTCGAGCCGGCCGAGGCCGGCGCGGGGCGCATGGCCCATGAATATGTTCTCGGCGACCGTGAGCTCCGGAAACAGCAGCAGCTCCTGATAGATCGTGGCGATGCCGGCGCGCCTCGCATCGTCCGGCCGCGCGAGATCGACCGGCTTGCCGTCGACGACGACCTCGCCGCGATCGGGCGGGAACACGCCGGAGACGATCTTGATCAGCGTCGACTTGCCGGCGCCGTTCTCGCCGAGCAAGGCGTGGACTTCGCCTCTGGCGGCGTCGAACGAGACGCCGGACAGCGCCCGAACGCCCGGAAAGAACTTTTCGATCGCGCGCACCGTCAGAAGCGGGGCGCCGGAAGTTTCACTGCGCGGGTCCCTTGTCATGGTCACGCCGCCGCATTGGTTTGAGTGCCTGCGTCGACGACCATGACCCGGACACCTTGCGCGCGCAGCATGTCGAGGGCGTCGTCAGGTGCATCGGAATCCGTGATCATCGTATCGATCCGGGAGAGCGGGCAGACGACGAGGCTGCCACGCGAAACGAATTTCGAGGAATCGGCGAGCACGATCAGCTTGTCGGCGCGCTTCAGCAGCTTCGTTTCGGCGCGGGCGAGCAGGGGATCGCCTTCGATGACGCCGAGCGGCCCGATCGAAATCGCACTCATGAACATTCGCGTCGCCGAATAGTGCTGGATCGCATCCTCGTCAAAGGGCGAGACGATCATGCCCTGCTCACGATAGACCTCGCCGCCCGGCAAGGCGACGCGGCATTTCGACGTGTGGATCAGCGCGTCGGCGAGCAGATAGGAATTGGTCAACACCTTGAGGCGCCGCTCGCGCAGATATTCGCCCATCTGGTAGGTGGTCGTGCCGCCATTGATGATGATCGTCTCGCCGTCGGCGCAGAGGGCGACGGCCGCTTTGGCAATGGCGCGCTTGGCGCCGATGTTGAGTGTCTGGCTGACGTCGAAGGAGCGGGTGGCAAGCGAGACGACATCGCCCGGGATGCTCGCGGTTTCCGGCAGGGCTTCGAGCCCGCCATGCACCCTGATCGCGACGCCTTGCTCGGCGAGCCTGGCGAAATCGCGCCGTATCGAGGCTTCGGAGACGCCGGTTGCGCGACAAGCGTCCGCGATGCGTACCAATGGCCGCTCCCGCAAGAGTGCCTTGATGACCTGCCAGCGTTCCCGCTCGTGCACGTCGCCCTCCCTTTTGCTCGTAAATAGGTCACGCTCTTGACCAGCGGTCAACTGCAAACCGTCACATTCGCTCAATATCGCGCTGCATCAATCATATTGCGTCGCAGCGCTGATTGTCTTTGATTGACCTTGATTGAATCCGTGGCCTAATCTGGTCACAGATCAACACAGGGAGGATGCTCATGAGCGAGGTCGCGGCCAAGCCCCTGCCAAACCTATGGGACGACGCGCTCGCCGCCGGGCTCGATGAGGCAGGTCAATTGCTTTACCGCTCGAACCTGCTCGGGGCCGATCTGCGCATCACCAATTTCGGCGGCGGCAACACCTCGGCCAAGATCGAGATGAAAGATCCGCTGACGCGCGAGAACGTGCGCGTGCTCTGGGTCAAAGGCTCGGGCGGCGACATCGGCTCGATGAAGCGCGACGGCTTTTCGACGCTGTATCTCGACAAGCTCGAGAGCCTGAAAGGCCTGTATCGCGGCCTCGCTCATGAGGACGAGATGGTCGCCATGTTCAATCACTGCACCTTCGATCTCAATCCGCGCGCGACGTCGATCGATACGCCCTTGCACGCCTTCGTGCCGCACCGGCATGTCGATCACGTTCATGCCGACGCGGTCATTGCCATTGCCGCCTCTGAAGACGCTGAGCGTCTGACCCGCGAGGTTTTCGGTGGTAGGCTCGGATTCCTGCCGTGGCAACGGCCCGGCTTTGATCTTGGCCTGAAGCTCGGCGAGATGGCCGCGCGCCATCCCGACTATGTCGGCGTCGTGCTCGGCGGGCACGGTCTCTTCACCTGGGCCGAGACGTCGAAATCCTGCTACGAGATGACCTTGCGCGTGATTCAGCAGGCCGCCGATTGGCTTGCCGCGCACGAGAGGAAGCCGGCGTTCGGCGGCGCCAAGGTCGAAGCGGCCTCGCCGGAAAAACGCCGCGCGGTCGCGGCCAGGCTGATGCCGCTGATCCGTGGCAGGATCTCCGCGGACGAGCGAAAGATCGGCCATTTCACCGACGCCCCTGAGGTCCTGGAGTTCGTCAACTCCAGCGCGTTGACGAAGCTGGCGCCGTTCGGCACCTCCTGTCCGGATCACTTTCTTCGCACCAAGATCCGTCCGTTGCTGCTGCCTTACGATCCCGCCCGCGACAACCTCGACGAGGTGATCGCCGGTCTCGACGACGTTCTCGCCACATACCGGCGCGATTACGCCGCCTATTACGAGCGCTGCAAGCATCCTGACTCGCCGGCCATGCGCGATCCAAACGCGGTGGTGTATCTCGTTCCGGGAATCGGCATGTTCACCTTTGCCAAGGACAAGGCGACCGCGCGCGTTGCGGCCGAGTTCTACGTCAACGCCATCAACGTCATGCGCGGCGCCTCGGGCGTCAGCGCCTATGTGGGTCTCGCCGAGCAGGAGGCCTTCAATATCGAATACTGGCTGTTGGAAGAGGCCAAGCTCCAGCGCATGCCCAAGCCGAAATCGCTCGCCGGGCGGATCGCCTATGTGACCGGCGGCGCCGGCGGCATCGGTGGGGCGACGGCGCAGCGCTTGCTCGGCGAGGGCGCTTGCCTCGTCATTGCCGATATCGACGAGCAGGCGTTGAGTGAGCGCGTCGCGGCGATCACGAAACGCCATGGCCGGGACGCGGCGATTGGCGTGAAGCTCGATGTGACGAACGAAGCGGCGGTGATCGCCTCGTTCGAAGAGACTGCGCGCGCCTTTGGCGGCGTCGACATCGTCGTTTCGAATGCCGGGATTGCCTCGGCATCGCCGGTCGAGGACACGAGTCTTGGGCTCTGGCAGAAGAACATGGACATTCTCGCCACAGGCTATTTCCTCGTCTCGCGCGAGGCATTCCGGCTGATGCAGCGTCAGGATATCGGCGGCGCCATCATCTTCGTCGCCTCGAAAAACGGCCTCGCGGCTTCGGCCGGCGCTTCGGCCTATTGCGCCGCCAAGGCGTCGGAGATCCATCTCGCCCGCTGCCTGGCGCTGGAAGGTGCGGTGCATGGCATCCGCGTCAACACGGTCAATCCGGACGCGGTGCTGCGCGGCTCGAAGATCTGGGAGGGCGAGTGGCGCCAGCAACGTGCGGCGTCCAACAAGGTTGCGGAAGACCAGCTCGAGGAAGTCTACCGCCAGCGCTCGATGCTGAAACTATCGGTTTTCCCCGAGGACATCGCCGAGGGTGTCTGCTTTTTCGCCTCCGACCTTTCGGCGAAGTCGACCGGCAACATCCTCAATGTCGACGCCGGCAACGCCCAGGCCTTCACGCGATGAGCACGCCATTCTCCATCAGCGCGGATTTCATCGCCGAGCACAACGCGCCGCTGCAAGACGCGACCACTGAAGATTACGATGCCCTGAAGCGCGCGCTGGGCCGGCGCGGAATCGACGCGGAAGCGCTGGTGCAGAAGGTCATGGCCTTCGGCGTCGCCATTCCGACCTGGGGCGTCGGCACGGGAGGGACCCGGTTCGCGCGATTTCCAGGACCAGGGGAGCCGCGAAATGTCGTCGAGAAGATCGACGACTGCGCCGTCATCCAGCTGTTGGCGCGGGCAACCCCGACCATCTCGCCACATATTCCCTGGGACAAGGTCGACGATTATGCCGCCTTGCGCGAACAGGCCGCCAGTCACGGACTTGCGTTCGACGCGGTCAACTCCAACACCTTTCAGGATCAGCCGGGACAAGAGCTTTCCTACAAGTTCGGTTCGCTCTCGCACACCGATGCGCGTGTTCGCGCGCAAGGCGTTGCCCACAATGTCGAATGCATCGAGATCGGCCGCAAGCTCGGCTCGAAGGCGTTGACGGTCTGGATCGCCGACGGCGCGAACTTTGCCGGTCAATCGAATCTGACCAAGGCGCTCGACCGCTATATCGGCGCCATGCGTGAGATCGTCGCCGCGCTACCCGCCGACTGGCGGGTCTTCCTCGAGCACAAGCTCTACGAGCCGGCGTTCTACTCGACCGTGATCTCGGATTGGGGCACGAGCTTCGCGGTCGCGCAGGAACTCGGTCCCAAGGCGCATTGTCTCGTCGATCTCGGCCATCATGCGCCGAACGTGAACATCGAGCAGATCGTCGCCCGGCTCGTTCGCTTCGGGAAGCTCGCGGGCTTCCATTTCAACGATTCGAAATATGGCGACGACGATCTCGACAGCGGCTCGGTCGAGCCGTTTCGGCTGTTTCTGGTCTTCAACGAGCTCATCGATGCCGAGCGCCGCAAGACGGAAGGCTTCGCGCCAGCCTATATGATTGACCAGTCGCATAACGTGACCGATCCGATCGAAAGCCTCATGCAATCGGCTATCGAGTTGCAGCGCGCCTATGCGCAGGCTCTGATCGTCGATCGCGCGGCGCTCGAGGCGGCGCAGGAGGCCAACGACGCGCTCGGCGCGCATATCGAGTTGAAGCGCGCCTTTACGACCGACGTCTCGCCCTTGCTCGCCGTTGCCCGCCTGCGCGCCGGCGGCGCGATCGCGCCGATTGCGGCCTATCGCCAATCCGGTTACAGGGCGCAAAAGGCCAAGGAGCGTCCCGTGGTTGGAGGGACTTCGGCGGGCATTGTTTAGCCGAAGGGCCCGACACTCTCTCATGCATCTTGCGGCGCGGCTGCGCTGGCGATGCGTCGCCGTGCCGGCAGGAAAAGACCTGCAATCGCGCCGGCCAGCGACAGCATTGCGGCAAGGCTCATCGCAGCAGCGAATCCGCTCGCGAAATGCGTGGCCGAGTCGACCGCACCGTTGGCCGAGAAGTTCGCGACCAGCGCGGCGATACCGAACATGCCGCCCAGGAAGCGGCCCATGTTGAACAGCCCGGACGCCTTGCCCATTTCGGCAAGCGCGACGGAGCTCAGGATGGCGTTCTGCGCTGCCGGCATCGCCATCGATACGCCAACGCCTGATAACACGAGCGGCACCACCAGGGCGGAGTAGGGCACCGCGGGGCTCACGATCTCCGCAATCCAGCCAAGGCCGATCGCCTGCATCAGCAATCCGGTCACCACGAGCGGCCGCTCGCCGAATCTGTTGACGACTGCGCCTGCGAGCGGGGCGGTGGCGAACAGCGTCGCAGTCCAGGGCAGCACGCGAAGACCGGCGCCGAAGGCCTCGAAGCCCAGCGTCGTCTGCAGGAACTGCGGCAGCAGGAACAAGACGCCATACATCGCGGCGTAGAACAGGACGCTGGCGGACATGCCGGAGGCGAGGGCGCGCGATGCAAACAGCCGCATCGGCACCATCGGCGCGGCCGCCCGCGATTCCCAGAACACGAAGCCGATTGCGAGCACCAGACCCGACACCAGCGCGCCCATGACCTCGGCGCTCGCCCATCCCACGGCGTTTCCGCGCAACAGGCTCCAGACCAGGGCCAGCGCCGCGAGGGCGACGAGCGAGAGGCCGGGGATGTCCAAGGCGGCGGCCGATCCGAAGTTTTCGCGCAAACGTGCCAGTGCCAGCCCGATCGCGATCACCCCGATCGGCAGGTTGATCCAGAACACCCAGCGCCAGCCGAGGTGTTCGGTGATGAAGCCGCCGATGGCCGGCCCGATGATCAGCGCGCATCCGGTGATGCCGCTGAAAATGCCGAGCGCGCGGGCGCGCTCCTCCCGCGCGAACGCCCCGCTCAGGATCGCCATCGCCAGCGGCATGACCAACGCAGCACCGGCGCCCTGCAGCGCGCGCGCGGCGATCAGCGCGGTGGCGTTGCCCGCCAGGGCGCAGGCCGCCGATGCAACGACGAACAGGGCGATGCCGGCTGCGAACATGCGGCGGCGCCCGAAGCGGTCGCCGAGCGCGGCGCCGGTCAGGAGCAGCACGGCGAAGGCCAGGTTGAAGGCGTTAACCGTCCATTGCAGCGTCTCGACCGGGCTGCCGAATTCGGAGCGGACGGCCGCGAAAGCCGTCGTTGTGATCATGGCGTCCAGCGCCATCATGAAGGATGCCAGCGCGGTGACGCCAAGCACCCAGTTCTGCTCGGCGCGGTTGGTCGGGGTCTGCATCGCCCTCTCTCCGTGTGTCGCGCCACCTGTCGGCGCGTTCTGCGGGCTAGATGAGCTCGGAGGCGCCAAGGATGCGCCCGGAAATAATTTCTTGGAGGGCGAATCCTTCGGCGGCCGGCAAACGTCCTAGGGGCTATGCAGTCATTCAGCCAAGGAGCACGCGATGAGAAGGACCTTGATCAGATACAAGACCAAGCCTGAGCTGGCCGACAGGAACGCCGAGCTGGTTGCGGCGGTGTTTGCGGAATTGAAGGCGGCCAGTCCGGAGGGGACACGCTATCTGACGCTGCGGCTGGAGGACGACACCTTCATCCATTTCGTCGAGACCTCCGCCGAGGATGGCTCGAGCCCGATCCCGAAACTCAGGGCGTTTCAGGCATTCCAGGACGGCATCCGCGAGCGCTGCGCCGAGCCGCCGCTGGTTCGTGATGTGAAAGTCGTCGGCAACTACCGTATGCTGGACCAATCCTGAACGGGCGAGGCGGAGGACCAATGGCGCCGGAGCTGCTGGCTAGCATCGACATCGAGGACCTGCTGGCACGGATGCGTCCGAGGCTGCATCGCTACTGCGCGCGCATGGTCGGCTCGGTCGTCGATGGCGAGGATGTGTTGCAGGACGCGCTGATCAAGGCGGTGGAAGCGCTGCAGTCCGTCGCGCCCGTCGTCAATCCGGAGGGGTGGCTATTCCGTATCGCACACAACAGCGCACTGGATTTCCTGCGCCGCCGCAACCGGCAGGAGGCGCTGCATTCGGCTGAGGAGGTGGAGATGGTTGCCGATCAGCTCGATGACGTTGAGAACCGCCAGATCGCCGCGACAAGCCTGCGCACCTTCATGCGGCTGCCGGTGGCGCAGCGGTCCAGCGTGATCCTGATGGATGTGCTCGGCTGCTCGCTAGCGGAGGTCTGCGACATCATGGATTTCAGTCTGCCAGCGGTGAAGGCCGCGCTGCATCGCGGGCGTACGCAGCTGCGTGAGTTGGCCGAGGAGCCGGACGACGCGCCGCAGTCGGGCCTGTCGGAAGCCGATCGCAGCAGGCTCAACAGCTATGTCGGCCATTTCAATGCCCGCAACTTCGACGCCATCCGCGCCATGATAGCAGACGACGTCAGGCTCGATCTGGTCAACCGGAAGAAGATGAACGGCAAGACCGAGGTGTCGAACTACTTCGGCAATTACGCCAAGGTCAGCGACTGGCACCTGGTGGCAGGACAGGTGGAGGGACGTCCGGCGATCCTGGTCTTCGATCCGAACGAGCCCCACGGGCGGCCGAAATATTTCATGCTGCTGAACTGGTCCGCCGACAAACTCGCCACCATCAGGGATTTTCGTCACGCGGCGTATGTGATCGATGGTGCAGAATGCGCAGTGGACAGAGGGCGAGTTGATCCGGCAAAGGTCACGCAATGACTGTTGTTTGTCGGAATAGCTGCTAGGCAATCCCCGTGATGTCGCTGAGCTGCGATGCCAGTGCCGGCGTGCAGCACAGGATCGGATTGCCCTTGCTGATGCCATCTCCGGCGAAGAAGTCGTTCACCCAGCCGCCGGCCTCGTCAACGATCACAATGGCGGCGGCAACGTCCCAGGCATTGATATGCGGCTCGGCATAAGCGTCGGTGCGCCCGTTCGCGACATTGCAGAGGCCCAGCGTGCCCGAACCCGAGCGCTTGATCGAGCAGCCGGCCGCATTAGCGCGGCCGATCAGCTCGAGATAGCGCTGCGGCGGTGTACGGGCCGACCAGCCCAGCTCGATAGAAGCGCGTCGGATGTCATCTGTACCGGAGACGGCAATCTTCTGTCCGTTCAGCGTCGCGCCCTGGCCGCGCTGCGCGACATAGAGCTCGTCGAGCGCTGGCGCGGCGACGATTCCGATCGTCGGCTTGTAGTCAAGCAGGAAGCCTACTGAGATGCACCAGTTGCGATCGCCACGGGCGAAGTTCGCGGTGCCGTCGATCGGATCGATGATCCAGACCGCATTGCTGGGATCGCCGCCGCCTTCCTCGCCGATCACCGTATCGCCGGGAAAAAGTGCGGCCAGCCGCGCACGCAGAAAGTCCTCGACCGCGCCGTCGGCGACGGTGAGCCAATCCTGCGCCCCTTTCATCGTGACGCCGAGGCTTTCCTTGCGGCTGAAATAGTCGAGCGCAATGCGCCCCGCCTCGGCGACGAGGCCCTGGACCGCGTAGCGGCGCAGCAGCAGTTCGGCCGGCGTCATGGATCAGGCGGCCTTGATGGCGACGGGGCAGCCGGTGCGTGCCGACTCGGTGGCTGCGTCGGCGAGCATCTGGGCGCGCAGTCCATCGTGACCAGTCGGAGACGGCGCGGCCTTGCCAGCGCAGGCATCGATGAAGGCCGCGAGCTCGGCGCGATAGGCGGCGGCATAGCGTTCGAGGAAGAAGTTCTGCACCGGATCGGCCCGGAAGCCCTGGCCGGTTGCGATCTCGACGGTCGTCTCGTGGATGTTGCCGGCCCTCAGCATTCCCTTCGAACCATGCACCTCGATGCGCTGGTCGTAGCCGTAAGTGGCGCGGCGCGAATTCGAGATCTGCGCGATGCGTCCGCTCGCCGTCTTCATCAGCACGGCGGCGGTGTCGACGTCGCCGGCTTCGCCGATGGCCTTGTCCACCAACGCCGAGCCGAGCGCGAAGACCTCGACCGGCTCCTCGGCGAGCAGGAAGCGTGCCATGTCGAAATCATGAATCATCATGTCGCGGAACAGACCGCCCGAGCGCTTCACATACTCGACCGGCGGCGGTCCGGGATCCCGCGAGATGACGCTGACGATCTCGATTTCGCCGGCCTCGCCGCTGCGCAGCCGTTTCTCCAGCGCAGCGAAGTTCGGATCGAAGCGGCGGTTGAAGCCGATCATCAGAGGCTTGCCTGACGTCTCGACCGTCGCCAGGCAGCGGCGAATGCGGTCCGCATCGAGATCGACGGGCTTTTCGCAGAACACCGCCTTGCCGGCCGAGACGGCAGCTTCGATCAGGTCGGCATGCGTGTCGGTCGGTGTGCAGATCAGGATGGCGTCGATGCCGGAATCGTTCAGGATCGCATCCGCATCGGCCGCTTTAGCGCCTGTAGCCTGCGCCAGCGAGGAGGCAGCCTCGCGCGAGGCGTCGGCCACCGCGACGAGCCGTGCATCGCCGCGCGCCGCGACATTGAGGCCGTGAATACGCCCGATCCTGCCCGCGCCGAGAAGTCCAAACCGCATTGGCATATTTCTTCGTCTTGCTTGACTATTCGGATAAGCATTCCATTCTCTGCGCCGCCTAGTCAAGGTCGGAGCGTGCCCTTCTCGATGCCATCAGCCGCATCACGGCATCGTGCCAGATCGGACGACGACGAGGCGCAGTCGGCCCGATGATGGAACATTTCGGCCGGCGGATGCGGGCCGAAACGGCGCGGTTGAGTGGGAGCGAGTGATGGCGACGATCAGGCTGACCATGGCGCAGGCGCTCGTCGCCGCGATGGCGGCGCAGCGGACGGTGATCGACGGGCGGGATCAGCCACTTTTCGCCGGTGTTTGGGCGATCTTCGGGCATGGCAATGTCGCGGGTCTCGGCGAAGCGCTGTATGCCGCGCGCGATCGTCTGCCAACCTTGCGCGCGCATAATGAGCAGGCGATGGCGCATGCCGCGATCGCTTTCGCAAAGGCCTCGCGACGCCGGCGCATGATGGCTGTGACCAGCTCGATCGGCCCCGGCGCGACCAATATGGTGACGGCGGCAGCCGTCGCTCACGTCAATCGCCTGCCGGTGTTGCTGCTGCCGGGCGATGTCTTCGCCGGACGCCGCCCCGATCCGGTGCTGCAGCAGATCGAGGATTTCGGCGACGGGACTGTCTCGGCCAATGATTGCTTCCGGCCCGTCTCGCGCTATTTCGACCGCATCACCAGGCCCGAGCAGATCATGCCCGCCTTCGAGCGCGCGATGCAGGTTCTTAACGATGCGGCCGAATGCGGACCCGTGACGCTCGCGCTCTGCCAGGACGTGCAGACGGAAGCGTTCGACTATCCCGACTGGTTCTTCGCCGAGCGCGTCTGGCAGCCGCGCCGGGCGCGGGCCGACGAGACGCAGCTGGCGCAGGCCGCAGCCCTGCTCAAGGCAGCGAAGCGCCCACTCGTTGTCGCCGGCGGCGGCGTCCTCTACAGCGAGGCGGAAGGTGATCTTGCTGCCTTCTGCACGGCGCACGGCATCCCCGTTGCGGAAACGCAAGCCGGCAAGAGCGCGCTGCCCCACGACCACAAGCTCAATCTCGGCGCGATCGGCGTGACCGGCACTGGCGCGGCCAACGATGCGGCGCGGCAGGCCGATCTCGTGCTCGCGATCGGCACGCGCTTGCAGGATTTCACCACGGGCTCACGCTCGCTCTTTGCCGATCCCGCGTGCCGGATCGTGGGCCTCAATACGCAGGCATTTGATGCCGGCAAGCACCGTGCGCAGCCGCTCGTCGCCGATGCCAAGGTCGGCTTGGCCGAACTCGGCGCCGCACTACAGGGTTGGGCGGCGCCTGCCAGCTGGACCGCGCAGGCAAGGACCGGCCGCACGGCGTGGCTGGAAACGGCTGGGCGCTACACCGCTGCCGGCAACGAAACCTTGCCGAGCGATGCTCAGGTCATCGGCGCGGTTCAGCGCCGCAGCCGCCCAAGCGATGTCGTACTTTGCGCAGCCGGCGGCTTGCCCGGCGAGTTGCACAAGCTCTGGCAGCCGGGCGCGCCCGGCGGCTACCACATGGAATACGGCTATTCCTGCATGGGCTACGAGATCGCCGGCGGGCTGGGCGTCAAGCTGGCCGATCCCACGCGCGAAGTCGTCGTGATGGTCGGCGACGGCTCCTATCTGATGATGAATTCCGAGATCGCCACGTCGGTGATGTCCGGTGCGAAACTCATCATCGTCGTGCTCGACAACCGCGGCTTCGGCTGCATCAACCGGCTCCAGAACGCGACCGGCGGCGCGCCTTTCAACAACCTCTTGCGCGACACCCGCCACGAGATGCTGCCCGAGATCGACTTTGCGGCCCACGCCGCCGCGATGGGGGCGATCGCGCGCAAGGTCGCCGGCATCACCGAGCTGGAAGCGGCGTTCGACGAGGCTCGGCGCCACGATCGGACCGGCGTCATCGTGATCGACACCGACCCGCTGCCCTCCACCGATGCCGGCGGCCATTGGTGGGATGTGGCGGTGCCGGAGGTCTCGGATCGCACCGAGGTCGAGGCCGCGAGGCGCGCCTACGTCGAGGCGCTCGTGCGCCGCAAATATTGATCAAGCGAGGACGACATGCCTATCCGTATCGGCGCCAACCCTATCGGCTGGTCGAACGACGATCTCCAGGAGATCGGCGGTGCGACACCGCTCGAGACGTGCCTGGCCGAGGCGCGCGAGGCGGGCTTCGAGGGCATGGAGCTCGGCCACAAATTTCCGCGCGAGCCGCAGGCGCTGAAGGCCGCGCTCGCGCCCTTCGGCATGGCCTGCATCTCCGGCTGGTATTCGGCGGAGCTTCTGCAGCGCGATGCCGATGAGGAGATGCGGCATCTGCGCCCGCATCTCGATCTCCTCAAGGCGATGGGATCATCAGTGCTCGTGTTCGCCGAGACCTCGAATGCGATCCATGGTGATCGCAGCAAGCCGCTATCGCAGCGGCCGGTCATGAAGGCCGGCGACTGGGCGGAGTTCGGCCGCCGTATCACCGAGGTCGCCGAGCGTACGCTCGCCGAAGGCGTGAGGCTGGTCTATCATCATCACATCGGCACCATCGTGGAGAGCGCTGACGACATCGACGCCTTCATGGCGGCGACCGGCGAGGCCGCTCATCTGCTGCTCGACACCGGCCACGCCACGTGGGGCGAAGCCGATCCAGCCGCACTGGCCCGACATTATCGCGCCCGCATCAGCCATGTTCACGCCAAGGACGTGCGTCGGGCGGTGATGGAGCAGGCGCGGCGCGAGGACTGGAGCTTCCTCGATGCGGTGCTGGGGCAGGGCAGCGAGCTCGGTGTCTACACGGTCCCCGGCGACGGCATGGTCGATTATCCGGCGGTCTTCCGCGAACTGCCGGGCTATTCCGGCTGGGTCGTGGTCGAGGCGGAACAGGACCCGCAGAAGGCGCACCCGCTGACCTATGCCAGGAAGGGCGTTGCCCATCTCAAGCAGAGCCTGAAGCAGGCTGGGCTGGCCTGAGTCCGGAGGTCAGGCACGAAGCTGGCCGGCCAGAATCCGCCGGCAGGCATCGACAAACACCTGCGCGCCGGTGACGATGTCGGCATCCGCCGTGTTCTCGGTCCAGTGATGGCTGATACCGCCGATCGAGGGCACGAACAGCATGCCTGCGGACATGATGGTCGCGAGCATCTGCGCATCATGACCGGCGCCGCTCGGCATGCGCAGCGACCGTCCGCCGGCAAGCGCCTTGCTCGCAGCTTCGATGGCGTCCTGAATGCCAGGGCTCATCATGGCGGGCGCGCCGGTGCGGATTTTCGCCACGGCGACGGAGCAGGGGCCTTTCGCGGTGACCTCAGCCGCCATGGTTTGCAGCAACTGCTCCAGCCGCGCGATCACGGCCGGATCGTCGTCGCGGATCTGGAACAGCATCTCGGCAGCGCCGGGAATGATGCTCGGTGCGCCCGGATCGAGCGTGATGCGGCCTGTGGTCCACACCGTGCGTGCCCCACACGCAGCCGGGAAACGCTCGTCGATCGCCACGCAGAACCTGGCCAGCGCCAGGCCGGCATCCTTGCGCACCGCCATGCGCGTGGTGCCGGCGTGGTTCTGCTCGCCGGTGAAGCTGATGCGGTACTGCCAGATGCCGACGATCGAGGTAACGACGCCGATCGCGAGGTTGCCGCTTTCGAGTGTGTCGCCCTGCTCGATATGCGCCTCGAGATAGCCGACGTGCCGTCCCGGCTGGGCCCTGACGCGCGGACGTCCAGCGAGCCCCATATCGAGAAGCGCGTCGCGCATGGTGCGGCCATCGGTGCGATCGCGCGCCGCGTCGATCTCGGCCTCGGTCACCTCGCCGACATAGGAGCGCGAGCCGAGAAAGCTGCCGAAATGGCCTTCCTCGTCGCACCACGCAGCGACCTCGACCGCGCCCTGCACGGACGGATCGGCATTGAGCACCCGTGCGGCTTCGAGCGCATAGACGACCCCAAGCGGGCCATCGAGCCAGCCGGCGTAGTTCTGGCTTTCGAGGTGCGATCCGGCGAGCAGCTTTGGCCCGGGCTTCGCGCTGGTGCTCACGATGTTGCCGATGCCGTCGATCGCACCCGTGAGGCCGGCCTCCGGCAGCTTGCACACCAGCCAATCGAGCGACTGCCGGTGCGGCTCCGAAAAGGTCGGCTTGTGCACGCCGGTCTTGTAGGTGCCGAAGGCGCGGAGCGCATTGAGATCGGCGAGGACGCGCTCACCATCAGCGTGCGGTTTGGTGTCAGGCATGTTCGGCACCCTTCAGCGCCTCGGTGCGGATCTCCTCGACCAGGCGTTCCTTGAGCTGGACGAACTCGGGCGTGGTCTTGATCTTGTAGGAGCGTGGATGCGGCAGGTCGATGGCGATCTCGGCCTTGATCCGGCCAGGGCGCGCGCTCATCACGATGACGCGGCTGCCGAGAAAGATCGCTTCCTCGATGTCGTGGGTCACGAACAGCACGGTCTTCTGATCGCGCTCCCAGATGCCCAGCAGCATTTCCTGCATCAGGGCGCGGGTCTGGTTGTCAAGCGCGCCGAAAGGCTCGTCAAGCAAGAGGATCTTCGGATCATTGGCGAGTGCACGCGCAATCGCCGTGCGCTGCTGCATGCCGCCGGAAAGCTGCTTTGGCCAATGGTTCTCGAAGCCTGATAGTCCCACCTGGCGGATGAAGGCATCGGCGACCTTGTTGCGCTCCGCTTCCGGCACGCCGCGCTCAAGCAGGCCGAAGGCGATGTTCTCGCGCACGGTCAGCCAGGGAAACAGCGTGTAGGACTGGAACACCATGCCGCGATCGGCGCCGGGGCCGGTGACTTCGCGGCCATCGAGCGTGACGCGGCCGCTGGTCGGACGGTCGAGGCCGGCGACGATGCGCAGCAGTGTGGACTTGCCGCAGCCGGACGGACCGAGGATGGTGACGAAGTCGTTGTTGCCGATGACGAGATCGGTCGGCTCCAGCGCTTTGGTCGGCGCGTTGCCGTGACGCGCGGGGAAGGTGCGCGAGACCTGCTCGATCTTGAGCGTGGTCATGCGAGCCTCCACGGAAACAGCCAGGCATTGAACGCCTTGAACATGAAGTCCGAGAGCAGGCCGATCAATCCGATCACGATGATGCCGAAGATGATCTGCCCGGTGTTGAGCAACGCCTGGCTGTCGGTGATCATATGCCCGATGCCGGAGGACGAGCCGATCAGCTCGGCGACGATGACGTAGGTCCAGGCCCAGCCCAGCACCAGTCGCAGGATTTCCGCGATCTCGGGCGCGGAGGATGGCAGCAGCACGCGGCGGATGATGCCGCGGTCGCTGGCCCCTAACGTGTAGGCGGCTTCCACCAGATCGCGCCGCGTTGCGCCGACGGTCACGGCGACCATCAGGATGACCTGGAACACCGAGCCGATGAAGATGACCAGCAGCTTCTGCAACTCGCCGATGCCGGCCCACAAGATCAACAGTGGAATGAAAGCCGATGCCGGCAAATAGCGCGCAAAGGACACGAAAGGTTCGAGGAACGCTTCGATCGGCTTGTAGGCGCCCATGAGCACGCCGAGCGGCACCGCGATGACCGCGGCCAGCGCAAAGCCGCCGACGACGCGCCAGACCGTCATGCCGATGTCGAGCAGGAAGCCCTGCTTGGCCAGGAGGTCATAACCCTCCTGCACCATGGTCAGCGGATTGGCCAGGAATGTCTTCGACACATGACCGCCGAAGGTCGCCCAGGACCAGAGGGCGACGAACAGCACGAAGAACGCGAGGCCATAGGCCACGCGCTGCCTCGATGTCACGGAATCCAGGGGACGCATCGTCAGTCTATCCGAATGGTCGAACCATAGGCCGATCCCGCCGCGCGGCGGGACCAGCGGCTTGTCGGGCCTACTTGATGAAGCTGGCGTCGAAGAGGTCTTCGACCTTCGGCGCCGATTTGATGATGCCCATTTCGAGCAGCAGCTCGGTCGCATCCTTGTTGAAGGCGAGGAAATCGCCTGCAAAGAACTTCTGGTTTGCGGCCTTGTCCTGCCAGCGCAGGTACTTTGCCGAGTTGCCGAACTGCTCGCCGGTCTGCTTCACGTCGGCGCCCATGATTTCGTAGGACTTGGCCTGGTCCTTGGCGATCGTGTCGAGCGCTTCGAAATAGCTGTTGGCCAGCGCCTGCGCCGCCTTCGGGTTCTCGCTAAGGAATTTCGGCGTGCAGCCGAACGTGTCCATCACGATCGGATAATCGAGCGTGGTCGCGATGATCTTGCCCTTGTCGGGAGCGGCGCGCACGGTCGACAGATACGGTTCGTAAGTCATCGCGGCGTCGTTCTGGCCGGAGACGAAGGCCTGCGCAGCCGCAGCCGGTTCGAGGTTCACGACGGTGACATCCTTCACCGTGAGGCCATTCTTCTTCAGCATCCAGGCCAGCGCGAAATAGGGCGAGGTGCCGGGCGCGGAGGCCGCGACCGTCTTGCCTTTCAACTCCTTGATCGACGTGATGTCGTTGCGCACGGCCATGCCGTCGGCACCAAAACTCTTGTCGAGCTGGAAGATCTGCTTGGTCGCGACGCCGTTGGCGTTCCAGGATATCCAGGTCTCGACCGTGGTCGCGGCGCACTGGACGTCGCCCGAAGCGATGGCGAGGTGGCGGTCCTTCTGCGGGATCTTCTTGATGGTGACGTCGAGGCCGTTCTTCTTGAAGATGCCGGCTTCCTTCGCCAGCGTCAGCGGCGCGAAGCCGGTCCAGCCGGAGATGCCGATTCCGACCTTGACGTCGTCGGCGAGCGCGGGCGTGCTGGCCGCGAGCGCAATGATGGTCGCAAAAATTGTCGAACTACGCATGATTGTCGTCCTCTTGCCCAGATGGATTGACGTCCTGTTGATCTCTGTCGGCCCCCATGGACGGTTGCCCGAAGCATTGCACGATTTGTGCCGACATCGTTCTCTCAGCCTCCCTTGAATCGCGCGACAAGGCGGTGAGAATCACCGGGATAGAGCAGGCGCACCGCGGTGATGGTGCGCGCACTGCGCCAGGTATAGCGGTCGATCACGAGGCATGGCGCGCCGACCGCGATGTCGAGCGCCTCCGCCGTGCGATCATCCGCGACGATGGCGCTGATCGTGTGCTCGGCCTCGGTCCAGGGGACATGGTGAAGCAGCCATGAGCCGGGCGGTTCGTTGGAAAAATCCGCGGTCGCCGCAGAAGGTACGGATGATAGATCGATCAGCCGATCCTCGACGGCGAACGGCACATTGTCGGCGCTGTGGCGGCAGGAGATCGCGACGACCTTGCCGGCTTTCTTGACGCCGAGACGTTCGCGGTCAGCAGCAGTCGCGGTGCGCTGCTTGCGGCCGATCAACTCGTAGCCATAGCTGCGGCCGAGCGCGGTGATCTCGGCGCGGATGTCGGCAATCTTGAGCACTGCCGACTGATGCTGCGGCCTTCGCACGAAGGAGCCGGCCCGGCGCCGCCGCTCGATCAGGTCGGCCTGCGCGAGCTCGGACAGCGCCTTGTTCACGGTCATGCGCGAGCAGCCGTAGCGGGCAACGAGCTCATGCTCGAACGGGATGCGGTGGCCTGGCGGCCATTCGCCTGTGAGGATGCGCTTCTCGATGTCGGCGCGAATGCGCTTGTAGAGCGTCGGTTTGTCGGCCGTCTCGGTCGAAAGGCTCATGCGACGAGCCTCCGCACCGCTGCGTTGAAGCGCTCGCGCGCAGCTTGGCGCAATTTATGCCGGCCGCCTTCAACGACCTTGTTGCCGCCGGCCCAGACGCAATCGATCGCGGTGCTACCGGCGGCGAAGATCCAGCCGTCAATCACGGCGTCGCGCGCCCGTCCTGCCAGCGACGGGTGCGAGCCGTCGAGCGTGACGATGTCCGCACGTGCGCCAGGCGAGAGACCGACTGCTGGCTGCGCCATTGCCTGCGCGCCGCCTGCGACGGCAGCGTCGAACAGCGTGCGGCCGGTCGAACGGCCCGCGCCGCCCGACAGCACGTTGCGCGCGCGATGCTTGAGCCGCTGGCCGTATTCAAGCTGGCGCAGTTCATCGGCGGCGCCGACCAGCACGTTGGAATCGGTGCCGATGCCGAACAATCCGCCGGCGTCGAGAAAATCGCGCGCGGGAAAGATGCCGTCGCCGAGGCTCGCTTCGGTGATGGGGCAGAGGCCTGCCACCGCGCCGGTCTTCGCCAATGCGCTGACTTCCTGGTCCGTCATGTGTGTCGCGTGAATGACGCACCAGCGCCGATCGACCGGCGCGTGCTCCAGCAGCCATTGTACCGGCCGCCGCCCCGACCAGGCCAGGCAATCCTCGACTTCCTTCACCTGTTCCGCGGCATGAATATGCACGGGCCCACCCTCCGCGAGCGGAATGACCGCCGAGAGTTCGTCCGGCGCCACCGCGCGCAGGCTGTGCGGCGCGATGCCGATATTGGCGCCGGGCAACGTCGCGATCGTCTTGCGCGACGCAGCCATGAGCTTGGCGAACTGATCGACCGAACAGATGAAACGGCGCTGGCCGTCATGCGGCGCGGCGCCGCCGAACGACCCATGCGCATAGAAGCTCGGCAGCAACGTGAGGCCAATGCCAGAGGCTTCGGCCGCTTGCGCGATGCGCGCGGCCATCTCGGCGGGATCGTCATAATGCGAGCCGTCGCGGTCATGGTGCAGATAATGGAATTCGCCGACGCGCGTAAAACCCTGCTCCAGCATCTCGACATAAACCAGGGTCGCAACGGCCGTGACGTCGTCGGGCGTCATCGCCAGTGCGAAACGATACATCGTCTCGCGCCAGGTCCAGAAGGTGTCGGTCGAGTTGCCGCGCAGCTCGGCAAGCCCCGCCATGCCGCGCTGAAAGGCGTGGCTGTGCAGGCTCGCAAGCCCCGGCAGCGCGACGTCGTGCCGCTCGTCCCCGGCAGCAGGCGGCACATCAGGCGTCACGTCCGCAATCGCGCCGGCGGTGATCACCACCTGCACGTCATTGGCCCAGCCCGAGGGCAGGAGCGCGGAGGCGAAATGCAGTCGGGACATGATGACACGCCGGCTGGACAGAACCGCCTTACGATTATATGTCTAGACATATAAGTCAAGCATCCCACGAAGGGACCATCGCATGACAGAGCGCTTCGACCGGATCTGGCATAACGCCCGGCTCGCCACGATGCGGGCCGATCGTCCCGATCTCGGCGAGATCGAGCATGGCGTGATTGCCATGCGCGGCGGCTACATCGTCTATGCCGGCGCGGCGGCGGATTTCCCTGACAACGTCGACGCCATCCAGCGCATCGATTGCGATGGGCGCTGGATCACACCGGGGCTCGTCGATTGCCACACCCATCTCGTCTACGGTGGCAACCGGGCGCACGAATTCGAGTTGCGCCTGAAAGGCGCGAGCTACGAGGAGATCGCGCGCGCCGGCGGCGGCATCGTCTCCACGGTCGCCGCGACACGCAAGGCGAGCGAGGCCGAACTCGTGGCAAGCGCGCTGCCGCGGCTTGATGCGCTGATCGGCGAGGGCGCCACCACGATGGAGATCAAGTCCGGCTATGGCCTCAACGCCGAGACCGAGATGCGCCAGCTTTCTGCCGCGCGCACCCTCGGCCGTCAACGGAAGGTCGCGATCCGCACCTCCTTCCTCGGCGCGCACGCGCTGCCGGTGGAAGCCGATGGCGACAAGGATCGCTATATCGATCTCGTCTGCAAGGAGATGCTGCCTGCGGTGGCACAGGCGGGGCTTGCCGATGCCGTCGATGCCTTCATGGAAGGCATCGCATTTTCGGCGGAGCAGACCGCGGTTGTGTTCGAGGCGGCAAAGTCGCTCGGTCTGCCCGTGAAGCTTCATGCCGATCAGCTTTCGAATCTTGGCGGCGCGGCACTCGCTGCAAGATTCTCCGCGCTCTCGGCCGATCATCTCGAGCATACCGACGAATCCGGCGCCGCTGCAATGGCGAAGGCCGGCACGGTCGCCGTGCTGCTGCCCGGCGCCTACTACTTCATTCGCGAGACGCACAAACCGCCGGTCGAGACCTTCCGCAAGCACGGCGTCGCGATGGCGCTCGCGACCGACTGCAACCCCGGCAGCTCGCCGCTGACCTCGTTGCTGCTTGCGATGAACATGGGCGCGACGTTGTTCCGGATGACTGTCGCCGAATGCCTCACGGGCGTCACCCGCGAAGGCGCGCGGGCGCTCGGCGTGCTCGATCAGACCGGCACGCTCGAGGCCGGCAAATGGTGCGATCTCGCGATCTGGGACATCGACCGTCCTGCCGAGCTGGTCTATCGCATCGGCTTCAATCCGCTGCACCGCCGCGTCTGGAGGGGCCAGTGACGGAGCCGGGCGCAGCGATGGTCACCATCACGGGAACGGTCAGCCTCGACGATCTCGCGCGCGTGCTGGAAGGCGCGCCCATCGTGCTCGATGTCGCATTCTGGCCGCGTGTCGAGGCGGCTGCGGCTGTTGTCGCGACCGCTGCTCAGGCGGCCGCGCCCGTCTATGGCATCAACACCGGCTTCGGGAAGCTGGCCTCGAAGCGCATTCCCCCCGAGCAGACCGCGCTGCTCCAGCGCAATCTCATCGTCTCGCATTGCTGCGGCGTCGGCCCGGCGACGCCCGAGCCCATCGTCCGGCTGATGATCGCGCTGAAAATCATCTCGCTCGGGCGCGGCGCCTCCGGCGTGCGCCGCGAGGCGATCGAGCAGCTGCAGGCGATGCTGGCGCGAAATGTCTACCCACTGGTGCCGCAGCAAGGCTCGGTCGGCGCCTCCGGTGATCTCGCCCCGCTGGCGCACATGACCGCGGTGATGATCGGCGAGGGGCAGGCGATCCTCGACGGGAAAACCGTGTCCGGTGCTGAGGCGCTGGCGGCTGCTGGCCTTGTGCCACTGACGCTCGGCCCCAAGGAGGGGCTCGCGCTGATCAACGGCACGCAGTTCTCGACCGCCTACGCCATATCAGGCGTGCTGCGCGCATTTCGTCTCGCGCGCGCCGCGCTCGTCACCGGTGCGCTGTCGGTCGATGCGGCAATGGCCTCGACGGCGCCGTTCCGTCCCGAGATCCAGGCGCTGCGCGGTCATCCCGGCCAGATCGCCGCGGCCGCGACGCTGACCGCGCTGCTCGATGGCAGCGACATCAGGTTGTCGCATCTCGAAGGCGACGAGCGCGTGCAGGATCCCTATTGCCTGCGCTGCCAGCCGCAGGTCGCGGGCGCCGCGCTCGACCTGATCACGCAGGCCGCGCGCACGCTGATCGTCGAGGCCAATGCCGTCACTGACAATCCGCTGGTGCTGGTCGAGACCGGCGAGATCGTCTCCGGGGGCAATTTCCACGCCGAGCCGGTGGCCTTTGCTGCCGACACGATCGCGCTGGCGCTGTCGGAGATCGGCGCGATCAGCGAGCGGCGTATCGCGACGCTGGTCGATCCCGCGCTGAACTTTGGCCTGCCGCCGTTCCTGACGCCGGATCCCGGCGTCAATTCCGGCTTCATGATCGCCGAGGTCACGGCGGCTGCGCTCTATGCCGAGAACAAGCAGCGCGCCGCGGCCTGCTCGATCGACTCGACGCCGACCAGCGCCAACCAGGAAGACCATGTTTCCATGGCGGCGCATGCCGCGCGGCGGCTGTCCGACATGGCGGACAATCTCGCCGCCATTTTGGGCATCGAGCTACTGGTCGCTGCCCAGGGGATCACGCTGCGCGCGCCGCATGCGACCAGCGGGCCGCTCGCAGCCGTCATCGCGGCGCTCCGCGAGCAGGTGCCTGCGCTTGGCGCCGATCGCTACATGGCCGGCGATCTCGCCAAGGCCGCCGCGCTGATCGAAGCCGATGCATTGCCGTCGGCGGCGCTCGCCAGGCTTTCCACCGATCCGTTTCCGAGACTGAGCTGAAGAGGTCCGCATGAACCGCCGACTGGACAATGACCGCACGATCCGCGCTCCCCGCGGCAGCGAGATCAGCGCCAAGAGCTGGCTGACGGAAGCGCCGCTGCGCATGCTCATGAACAATCTCGATCCTGAAGTCGCGGAGCGCCCGAGCGAGCTCGTCGTCTATGGCGGCATCGGCCGCGCCGCGCGCGACTGGGAGAGCTTCGACCGGATCACCGCGGCGTTGCGCAAGCTCGAGAACGACCAGACGCTGCTGGTGCAATCAGGCAAGCCGGTCGGCATCTTCCGCACCCATGCCGATGCGCCGCGCGTGCTGATCGCCAACTCCAACATCGTGCCGCATTGGGCGACGCTCGATCATTTCAACGAGCTCGATCGCCAGGGTCTGATGATGTACGGGCAGATGACGGCGGGTTCCTGGATCTATATCGGCAGCCAGGGCATCGTGCAGGGCACTTACGAGACCTTCGTCGAGGTCGGTCGTCGGCACTATGGCGGGAACCTCGCCGGCAGATGGATTCTCACCGCCGGCCTCGGCGGCATGGGCGGCGCGCAACCGCTGGCGGCGACGATGGCCGGCGCCTCGATGCTCGCGGTCGAATGCCAGCCGAGCCGCATCGAGATGCGCTTGCGCACCGGCTATCTCGACCGCCAGGCCGCAACGCTCGATGAAGCGCTCGCGATCATGGCGGAGGCCGCGAAAACGAAGAAGCCGGTCTCGGTCGGCCTGCTCGGCAATGCTTCGGAGATTTTCCCGGAGCTGGTGCGCCGCGGCGTCAGGCCCGACATCGTCACCGACCAGACCAGCGCGCACGATCCGATCAACGGCTATTTGCCGAAGGGCTGGACGCTCGCCGATTGGGAAGCAAAGCGCGCCTCCGATCCGAAAGCGGTGGAGCGTGCGTCGAAGACCTCGATGGTCGAACACGTCCAGGCCATGCTCGATTTCCACGCGCAGGGAATCCCGACGCTCGACTACGGCAACAACATCCGCCAGATGGCCCAGGACATGGGCCTGACAAACGCCTTCGATTTCCCCGGCTTCGTGCCCGCCTATATCCGCCCGCTGTTCTGCCGCGGCATCGGTCCGTTCCGCTGGGCTGCGCTCTCAGGCGATCCCGAGGACATCTTCAAGACAGACGCCAAGGTCAAGGAGCTGATGGCCGACGATAAGCATCTGCACAACTGGCTCGACATGGCGAGAGAGCGGATCAAGTTCCAGGGCCTGCCGGCGCGGATCTGCTGGGTTGGTCTCGGCGATCGCCATCGCCTCGGCCTCGCCTTCAACGAGATGGTCGCGCGCGGCGAATTGAAGGCGCCTGTCGTGATCGGCCGCGATCATCTCGACTCTGGCTCGGTGGCAAGCCCGAATCGGGAAACCGAGGCGATGAAGGATGGCTCGGACGCCGTGTCCGATTGGCCGCTGCTCAACGCGCTCCTGAATTGCGCCAGCGGCGCGACCTGGGTCTCGCTGCATCACGGCGGCGGCGTCGGGATCGGCTATTCCCAGCACGCCGGCATGGTGATCGTCGCCGACGGCACGCCGGATGCGGCGAGGCGCATCGGGCGCGTGCTCTGGAACGATCCGGCCTCCGGCGTCATGCGCCACGCTGATGCGGGCTACGACATCGCGATCGACTGTGCCCGCGACAACGGCCTCGATCTGCCGAGCCTTTCGAAGTAGCGCTGCCTCAGGCGACGACCTTGGCGTCAGCGCCGTCGCACCACTCGCGTTCCTTCGCGAGATACCCCTCGATCGCCGCGCCGGGCATCGGCTTCGCGAAATAATAGCCCTGCACGAAATCGCAGCCGAGACTGCGCAGGCTGTCGAGCTGCGCGCGGGTCTCGACGCCCTCGACGACGCAGGCGATCTCCATGTCGTCGCACAGGCCGGTGAGCGATTTGACGATCTTGTGGCTGACGGGATTGTCGTTGATGTCGGCGACGAAGCTGCGGTCGATCTTGAGCTTGTCCAGCGGCAGGCGGTGCACATGACTGAGCGACGAATAGCCGGTGCCGAAATCGTCCAGCGAGATGCCGCAGCCCATCGCCTTGAGCGCGGCGATCGACTGCTGGGCGCGCACGAAATCGAAGGTGACGGCGGTCTCGGTGATCTCGAAATCGAGCCGGCGCGGCGCCACGCCGCTCTTCTCGATGATGCTGATCAGCGGGAGGATTCCGTCGGGCGAGCAGATGTCGTGGGCCGAGAGGTTGAATGAGAGGCGGGTGTGCCCAGGCCAGGCCTTGGCGGCCGCGAGCGCGCGCACCAGCAGGGACTGGGTCAGCGGGCGGATCAGGCCGATGCGCTCGGCGGCCGGGATGAAATCGGCTGGCGAAACCCAGCCGAGGCGGGGGCTCTGCCAGCGTGCCAGCGCTTCGAAGCCTGTAGTATGCTCGCTCATGGCGTCGACGATCGGCTGGAACACCAGCTCCATCTCGGTGTCGAAGTCCACGGTGCGCAGCAGGTTTTCGATCACGCCGCGGCTGCGGATCTCCGCCTCAAGCTCGCTCGAGAAGGTCACGGTGCGGCCGCCCAGGCGGCGCTTGGCATGATAGAGCGAATAATCCGCGCATTCATACAGAGCTTCCGCCGTCGTCGCCGAGCGCGGGTACAGCGCAAAGCCGATCGAGCAGGACAGGCCGGTATGCGCTGTGTCGAGCTGGTAGGGCAGCTTGACCTGCTCGCCGATGCGTTCGCCGAGCCGCGCCAGATCGGCGTCCTCGGGATCGCCGCACACGACGACACCGAACTCGTCGCCCCCGAGCCGCGCAAACTCCACCCTTTGCGGCCCAAAGCCCTCGCAGACCTCGCGGATGCGGCGGCCGGCCTCGATCAACACGCGGTCGCCGACGGAATGGCCGTAATTGTCGTTGATCGGCTTGAAGTCGTCGAGGTCGATGATGCCGACTGCGACGCCCACGTGCCTGCGCTCGGCATCAGCAAACGCGCTCGACAGCTCGGCGAAGAAGCGGCGGCGGTTCGGCAACTCGGTGAGGGAATCCAGGTTGGCGAGGCGGAAGTTCTCGTCCGACAGGGCCTGCGTCGCCGCCTGCTGCGTCAGCAGCGATTTGCGGCTGGCGACGAGATCGGCGAAGTCGCGATAATAGATGAACAGCACCGTCACCATCGCGCCGGAGACCAGCAGGTTGTTGACTGCGATCGCCTTCAGCGTCGGTTCGCCCGTGGCCCAGAAGAACAGCACATAGGGAACGTCGACGACCAGAGTCACAATCAGCGCCGCCGAACGCAGATTCATCAGCGAGAAGATGCAGCCGATCACGGTCACCGCCATGTAGAAGGCGATCTGGCTCTTGCCGAAGGGATCTCCGTAAGGGTAGAGCGCGAATGACCAGGCGGTGAATCCGGCGCCGATCGGCAGCGTCATCCAGTTCATGACGCGCAGATTGCGCAGGATGTCGGCATCGCTGCGCACCTGGTGGCGCTGGCGCAGCCACCAGAATGTCCGAAACGCCGCGAGCAGCGTCAGCGCGCTCGGCACGGTCATCGTCAACCAGTCCGGTGCGACGTTGACGTAGCTGTAGGCGACCGCGATCGTGTTGCTGATCAGGATCAGGTACAGCAGCGGGATCTGCTTGGAGAAGGCATCGAATTGCGCACGCATCAGGTCCGGGTCGTCAGACACGCGGAATAGCTGCTTCGCGGCGGTGAACTGGGCCTTCAAATCGACGGCAGGCATTGCAATACGCGCCTCAAATCTCTTCAAAAAACGAAGGCGATCTTGCACGGCGGGGGTAAAGACCGCGTTAGATTGGTTCCGCCCGGGAACACTAGCGCTGGTTGCAAATTGCCGCGGATTCCTCGATCCGCGCGCATTGGTGAGGGTCTGTTAAGGATGGAAGCTGGAAGCGGCGGGGATTGCCACGAATGACCCGCATTCCAGCTGCGTTTTGCTAACCATAAGCGTCCGGACGGTCGTAGCGGCGATCACCTCTGACGATCGCCGCCCCGCACGTCTTGCTTACCTGCGGCACGGCTACTTCGCAGCCTCCAGCGCCGCCGTCTGCTTGGCGAGCTGCTTGTCGAAATCCTTCGACAGGCCGCTGGCATAGGTCGCAAGCTCACCCGGCTTGACGAACGGATTTGGCGTCTCGCTCTTGATCTGCTGCGCGCGCTTGTCCTGCATGCCATAGACCTCCGGGTGAGGCCCGAGCAGCACGTCGATCTTCATGGCCTTGGCCTTGGCGAAGGTTGCGCGATAGTCATCGACGATGCCGGGATAGGTCGGCTGTCCCACCAGCCGGTTCAGCGCGACGGTGCCGCTGCAGAAGAACAGCACCTCGCGGTCCTGGCCGCCGTCTTTCACCGTCATCTCCCAGCTCGTGCAGCCGGGCGAGTGCCCTGGTGTCGCGTGTGCCGTCAGCGTGGTGTCGCCGAGCGTGACCTTGTCGCCCTCCTTCACCGTGCGATCGACCTTGACAGGCGGAAAGCTGAGATCGGCGTTCCTCTCGTCGCCCGGATAGTAGCCCCCTTCGAGCAGCGGCTTGTCGCGCTCGCCAGCCACCAGCTGCGCGCCGCTCTCCTGCTTGATCTCGGCGAAGCCGCCGGTGTGGTCGAGATGGGCGTGGCTGTTCAGGATGTATTTGATGTCGGCAACCTTGAAGCCGAGCTTGGCGATGTTGTCCTTGATCATGCCTGTTGACTGCGGCATCGCGGTGTCCATCAGGATCAGGCCCTGCGAGGTCTTGATGATGTAGACGGCGATGCCGTCGGTGCCGACGTAATAGATGTTGTCGATCAGGTGGAACGGGTCGAACGGTGCGGTCCATTTCTTCATGACGACTGCCACGAAGTCCTTGATCGATTGCGCCTGCGCAGCTGGTGCGAAGAGCGCCAGCGCACACAGCGCCGCCGCGAGCTTTTTCATGGATTGCCTCCCGATGTCATGTCGTTGCGACCGCGGTTGAGCTCCGCTGATCGACCGGCAGCACGCTAGTTGTTGCGTGACGCGGCAGCAACCGCCTCGCGTTCGAAAAATTCCGCGTCATGCGCGGAATAACGGTCGCTGCCCATTTGAGCATGACGGCGGTTGGGCCCCGACCCTGGCTTTTGACCATCGCGCGTTGAAAGAATCAGGCGAGAGCGGCCTGGCGTTCCCGCACCGGCTCGCGGGTCCGATCGGTGCCACGCGGCTCGGCGAGCCGGGTAAAGCTGCGCTGGCCGGCATGTGCGGGGGCCTCGACGATGACGCCCTCGCAAACGATCTGTCCGCCCAACATCCTGAATTCGAGCTTGTCGTAGCGCGGCATGCTCTCGCCGGGCTCGGGCGGCAGCAGCGCGATGCGTCCCTGGATGTTCAGCGTCGCTTCGCCGGTGCCGTGAAGCCGCGGATTCCACATCCTGATCCCGGTCTCGGTCCAGCGCTGGCGGATCAGCGCGGCGCGATCGGCGGGTTCCACGATCTTTGCGCGACGCTTCGGCGCGCCGGACGTCTTCGAAGTGGGAGCCGGAGGAGGCTCGACGTGCGCGGCGACAACAGGCGCGTTGATCCCCGCGATGGGCAGGGCATCGTTTGCAGCAGCAGGTGCAAGCGCTGCGGCGACGCTCTCCGCGGGCTCGCCCTCGAGACTGGCCCCGGCCACGAAAGGTGCGGGAACCTCCGCATCGACCAGGATGACGGGCCTCTCGTCGATTGCGACCGGCTCGGTCTCGACGGAAGCGACGGAGATGGGCTCGTCGTCGACATAAAGCCCGGAGGCCTCCGGCATCGTCTCCGTCTCGAGAGCGGCGACGATGACTTCATCCGCTACGACCGGCGCGACATCTTCTGGGAGTTCCGGAGACGCATCGCTGCTGACGACGGGCTCGGGAGAATCGACCGCTTCGACTTCCACGGAAGAGACCGGAATTTCTTCCTCAACCGGTTCGACAACGATCAGGAGCTCTACGGGTAGATCGTTGCTGACGCTGGGCTCGGACGCATCGACTGCTTCGACCGGCACAGAAGAGGTCGACGCCTCTTCTCTGTCCTCGGGTTTGACTTCGGTGAGAAATTCCGGGGACGGGTCGCTATTGATGGGTTCGGGCGGATCAACCGGCTCACTCGCGACTTCAATCGAAGAGACCGGAACCTCGTCCTTGACGAAGGGCTCCGCCTCTATCGGCGTCTCTCCGGATGAATTGTCGCTGACGGCGGTATCAGTCGGCCGCGCTGACGAGCTCTCCACCGCGACAGAGACGGTGGCGGTGTGCTCAGCGAATGGAGCAGCGACTTCGAGGCCGCGATGCTGCGGCTCTGGACTGATATCGCTGCCGTGCGCCCGAGTAGCTTCCGCAATCGCGATGACGGCCGACTGTTCATCTGCAGCGCCGGGCGCCGCGTCGATGCTGCTGCCGTGCGGCAGGGGCCGAAGCCGGTTCAACGCCCATTTCACCGCGGGAATGCGGCTCAGCAACGATATCAGTCTCGAAAGCACCAGGAGTTGTCCCAGAGGTAGGCTGCCGTAGGCAATCGCTGATTCGCCAGCAATGTGAAAAACTGCCCGCCCGTCACACCTCTGTCAATCTGGGCGAGACCAATTGCAGAACATCTGCACAGCCTCACGCGCCCCGAGCATTCATTCGAAATGCATCGATGCGAGCGGATCTTCGTCGTGTGCAGGCAAGCGCGTCGGCGCAGCGGGCATCGCAGCATGCTCGGTCTTGCGAACATGCGAATGCGTCAGCGCATGCTTGTGGACGAGGACCATCGTCAGCGCTTCGCATTCGGTGGGCCCACCGCTCCACGCGCAGGCGGTGCTTGAGGATTGTCCGGGCCAGGCCTGCGCCGGCCCGGCGATGGCGAGCGACAGCATGAGCCGCAAGGCGGCGACGATCATTGTCTTCGTCATAGGATGCTCCAAAACGCTCCATCCTTCAGGGATCGGCCCGGCGGCACGATATTCCGTGGCCTCCCGCGATCGTGAGGGGGCGCCGGAGGCGGGCGTTTCGAAGGATGCGCCGCGGGAAACCGTCCTGATACGCGAGAGCGACGGCGCCTACAGGGCGAGCACGCCCAAGGTCGGCCTTCCTGGCGTCGTTCTCCTCGCCTAGTTTGCACCAACAAGGGAATGAGGACCTCGCAATGAAGAAGCTTGCCGCCATCGCAGCTGTTCTGGTCTGGTCGACTTGCGTGATGGCGCAGGACCGCAGCATCACCGTGGCATCGACGACGTCGACCGAACAGTCCGGCCTGTTCGGCTATCTGCTGCCGCTGTTCACCGAGGCCGAGGGCATCGCGGTGAAGATCGTAGCGGTCGGCACCGGCCAGGCATTGGACATCGGACGGCGCGGCGATGCCGACGTGGTGTTCGTCCATGACAGGGTCGCCGAAGACAAGTTCATGTCCGAAGGGCAGGGCGTGAAGCGGTTCAACGTCATGTACAATGATTTCATCATCGTCGGCCCGAAGAGCGATCCCGCGAAAATCGCCGGCGACAAGGACGTCGCCGATGCCCTGCGCAAGATCGCAGCGGCAAAGGCGCCGTTTATCTCGCGCGGCGACAAGTCCGGGACGCATGCCGCGGAGTTGCGACTGTGGAAGGACGCCGGCATCGACATCGCGACTGCCAAGGCCAGCTGGTATCGCGAGATCGGTCAGGGCATGGGCCCGGCGCTGAACATGGCGTCGGCGTCATCAGCCTATCTGCTGTCGGACCGCGGCACCTGGCTGTCGTTCAAGAACCGAGGCGAGCTTGTCATCCTGACCGAGGGCGACAAGCGGTTGTTCAACCAGTACGGTGTCATGCTGGTCAATCCGGACAAGCATCCCAATGTGAAGGCGAAGGAGGGGCAGGCCTTCATCGACTGGCTGATCTCACCGAAGGGGCAGGATGCGATCGCCGGCTACAAGGTCGGCGGTGAGCAGCTATTTTTCCCCAACGCGTCCCACTAGCAGGAAGGCGACGGTCGAGACGGCGATGCTGAGCGCCAGCAGGATCAGCCCGAGCCCCAGCGCCAGCGGCAGATCGCCCTTGCTGGTCTCGAGCGCAATGGCCGTCGTCATCGTGCGGGTGAAGCCGCTGATGTTGCCGCCGACGATGATGATGGCGCCGACCTCGGCGATGGCGCGTCCGAAGGCGGCGAGAAAGGCCGTCAGCAACGAGGTGCGGCCGAGCGCAAACAGCAGGCCGATGCTGCGCAGCGTCGACAGCCCGTCGATCCGCGCGAGGTCGCCGTATTCGGCCCACAGCAGGCTCGCCGGCCTATGTACCAGCGCGACCACGATCGGGGTCGCCAGCAGCGTCTGTGCGATCACCATGGCGGTCGGCGTGAACAACAGGCCAGCCGCGCCGAGCGGGCCGGAGCGCGACAGCAGAAGATAGAGCGCAAGCCCGACCACGACCGGCGGCAGCCCAAGCAGCGCGTTGGTCAACACGATGATGACCTGCCGCCCGCGAAAGCGGGTGATCGCAAGCAGGGCGCCGAACGGCGCCCCGATCAGCAGCGCGACGATGCCGGCCGTCAGGCTCACCCGCACCGACAAGGCGACGATGCCGAGCAGTTCGGGATCGGCTTCGCCAATCAACGTGAACGCGGCGACGAGGGCTCGTGCGAAGTCGTTCATCCGGCCTGACGCGGTTGCGACGGCAACAGGTCGAGCACGAGTTCGGAGGGGCGGCAAAGTCGAACGCCTTTCGGCGTGACCACGATCGGCCGGTTGATCAGGATCGGATGCGCCATCATCGCATCGAGCAGCTGATCGTCAGTCAGCGCAGGGTCGTCGAGCCCAAGCTCAGCATAGGGTGCAGCCTTCTCGCGAACCGCCTCGCGTACCGAAATCCCCATGCGGGCGATGAGCTGTTGCAACAGCGCCCGCGACGGCGGCGTCTTGAGATATTCAATCACGTGCGGCTCGATGCCGGCATTCCGGATCGTCGCAAGCGTGGTGCGCGACGTGCCGCATTCGGGATTGTGATAGATGACTGCGTCCATCGCTAGCACCTTCAATTATCGGAGATCATCGATCGCCTCTCGCGGCTGACGCGTCAACCCCCATGTTGGCCGACCCGACGGGCAAAACACCCGAAGTGCGTGTCAAGCCCGGCCTGCAAAAACATTCTTGTTTGCCGAAATTCGGAAATGACGTGTGTGTCTCATCACCTCACCCGGCACGAGGGAAGCCGTCAAACCACTCGCGCAGGGAAGGCCGGGATGTCCTGGTTGCCCTGTACGTCGCTGTGCGGCTTCCTATTGCGCTACACACGCACAGCGAACCGCGGGTGCCAGCCGGCGCCCGGCCTCCCCTGCACCCTCGGCATTCCCCAGGGCGGAACGAGCCGCTAAACTCGGACCGGTCAGGCCGCGAGAGCGCGGAATCATGCGTTTTGTGGCCGGGAGGCGACTTTATTCTCTCCACGGATGCTTTAAGGAAGAGCCTGGATGCGGCGCAGCACGGGCGGCCGCGGATCGAAATTCAGGTCAAACCGGGCACGTCGCCGCTCAAGCCGGGCTCACTCAACGAGAAGGACGTCATTCCATGATCAATACCGTTGGCATCATCGGAGCAGGGACCATGGGCAATGGCATCGCCCAGATCTGCGCTGCCGCCGGACTTTCAGTCGTGATGGTCGACATCTCCGATGCGGCTGTGAACCGCGGCATTTCAACCGTCGGCGGCAGCCTCGAGCGCCTGGTCAAGAAAGAGAAGATGTCGGCGGCCGATCGCGACGCGACGCTCAAGCGCATCACCGGCACGACCGATCGTGCCAAACTGTCCGATTGCGATCTCGTCATCGAAGCCGCGACGGAGAATGAGGAGCTCAAGGTCAAGATCCTCAGGGATCTCTGCGCCACGCTGTCGCTACGCACCCTGGTTGCGACCAACACTTCGTCGATCTCGATCACCAAGCTTGCGGCTGCGACCGATCGTCCCGATCGCTTCATCGGCATGCACTTCTTCAATCCGGTTCCGGTGATGCAATTGCTGGAACTCATCCGCGGCCTTCAAACCTCGGACGATACCCACGCCAAGGCGCTCGATTTCGCCCAGCGCGTCGGCAAAGTGGCGATCACGGCCAAGAATAGCCCGGGCTTTGCCGTCAACCGCATCCTGTGCCCGATGATCAACGAGGCGATCTTCGCGCTCCAAGAGGGCATCGCGACGGCGGAAGAAATCGACGCCGGCATGAAGCTCGGCTGCAACCATCCGATCGGGCCGCTGGCGCTGGCAGATCTCGTGGGCCTCGACACCATGCTCTCGGTGATGGAGGTCTTTTATAAAGGCTTCAACGACCCTAAATATCGTCCAGCCCCCTTGCTCAAGGAAATGGTCGATGCCGGCCATCTCGGCCGCAAGACCGGGCAGGGCTTTTACAGCTACGGCGCCTGATCCTGGCGCGGGCGGCGGACTTCAGTGCCCGCCGCTCAATCCCGCTATTTGCGCCGGGACAAAGATGTCGCGGCGCTTTGGCCCGACAATGTCGAACGGGCGGTTCGCGGGAACAACGAACGGAAAACGAAGGACATGTCAGATCGACTGAAGGCCGAGCGCGAAGCGGCGGCGACGCGGCGGAACCTGCTGACCCAGGACGCGATCGAGCGCACCGGGATTACCGAGGAGATGATCGGGGAACTCGTCACCCGCTTCTACGGGCGTGTCCGCGAGGATGCCCTGCTCGGGCCTGTTTTCGCGATCGTGCAGAATTGGGACGAACATCTCGCCAAGCTCGAAGACTTCTGGTCGTCGGTCGTGCTGATGAGCGGCCGTTATCATGGCTCGCCGATGCGAGCACATATGCCGCTCAGCCTGGTCGGAGATCATTTCGACCGCTGGCTCGATTTGTTCGAACAGACCGCGCGCGAGGTCTGCCCGCCGCCGGCAGCCGCGCTCTTTATCGACAAGGCGCGTCGTATCGCCGACAGCTTTGAAATGGCGTCCGCCAGCCTTGCCGGCCGCATCGCCGTGCCACGCCACCTGCTCAGGCCCTGACGGCAGCAAAACCGCCTGCAAAACGTGCAGTTGAATCGCTTTCCGGTTGTGTCACGCCGCCGCAACGCGTCGCACCAATTCCTGCATCATCGGTTTGGTCTGCAAAATCGTCATGCCGGTCGCGCGTCATGACGTCGAAATGGCAAAAACGCGCTTGAATGCGTGCAATTACATTCAATCAAAGCGAGTAAGGCCATATTGATGCCGCGCGGGGCCAATTCTTCGCCTTCATTTCGGCAGAGTTCCAGCGCCTGCTGTCCTGCATGTCGCGCACATCAACCAAGGCTGCATCCTCATCCTCCTGGACGCGCAGCGCATCCAGGACGGGCTCGCGACCAGCAATATCGGCATCGACTCCAACGTGCCGCAAGGCGGCGTGATCTGGGTGTTCGCGCTGAAGAAATAAGCTCCGCAGGCGGATCGAGAGACGCGGAGCGACAGGGGGCAAATGCGGCGGGCGGCAACGTCCGCCGCATCTTGCGTGTGCGATCGGCGCTTACTTCCCCTCGCGCTCGACCTTGTCCTTTGCCTTCTGATTCATCTCCCGAACCTTCGGATCGGTGCTGCTCTGCCCGGTGGTCTGGGTGGTCGAGGCGAGCGGGGCGCTGGCGTTGGGAAGCGAACGCTGGTCCGGTGCGGTGGGGCGCGTCGCTGTCGTTGGCGGCGTGGTGTTGCTGCTCTCGGCGAACGCGGCTGCAGTGGTCAAAGGAAAGGCGCTCGACAGCAACGAGACTGCGAGCGCCCTTGGGATATTGGTCATCGATCTGCTCCTGTCAGATCGATGCAAACGGCGCGAAGCCGACGGATGTTCCGCCTCTATGCCTCCAATTGCTTGCCGATCGGCAGCGCACGGATGCGCTTGCCGGTCGCCGCGAAAATGGCGTTCATCAGCGCCGGTGCGAACGGCGGCACTCCGGGTTCGCCGACGCCGCTCGGCGGCGTGTCTGGTGCGGGTGGTACGATGTAGACATTCGTCACCAGCGGAGCCTCGTCGATCCTGACCACCTGGAAGTCGTCAAAGTTCTTCTGCTCCACCTTGCCGTCCTTGAAGCTGACCTCGCCATATTTGGCGAGGCTCAGGCCCATGATCGCCGCACCCTCGATCTGCGAGGCGATGCGCTCCGGGTTGACGTAGGTGCCGCAGTCGATTGCGGTGTCGACCCGTGGCACCGTCAGCTTGCCCTTCTCGTCAACGGCGACCTCGACGATGGTCGCGATATAGCTGACGAAGCTGCGGTGCACGGCGATGCCGAGGCCGTGGCCCTTCGGCACCGTCCGCCCCCATTCGCCCTTCTCGGCGACCAGCTCGACCACCTTGCGCAGGCGCGCGGTGTCGATCGGGTAGCTGCCATAGGGCTCGCCGTAGTTCCAGAGGTCCTTGACGTTGGGCTTGACGATGCGCGGCGTGCCGATCAGCGCCAGCAGCGTCTCCTTCTGGTCGCGGCCGGTCGCGTTCGCGATCTCGCCGACCATCGACTGCACCGCGAAGGCGCGCGGGATGTTCGAGACCGAGCGGAACCAGCCGATGCGGGTGAACGCGGCGGCTTCCGGGTTCTCGCAGGAGACGTTGGCGATCTCGAACGGCATGTCGACGAGGCCCATGCCGAGCTCGAATGGCGCCGCATGATTGGCACCGGCCGCAAAGGTCGAGGCGATGGTCGGCGCCACGCTACGGTGACGCCAGGCGATCACCTTGCCGTCCTTGTCGAGCCCTGCCTCGATCCGTTCCACCGAGACCGTGTGCAGGAAGTCGTGATGGAGATCGTCCTCGCGCGTCCACTGCACCTTCACGGGCACGCCGAGCTCCTTGGACAGCAGCGCGGCCTCGAGCGCGAAGTCGCATTTCGACTTGCGGCCGAAACCGCCGCCGAGCAGCGTGACATTGACGGTGACGTTGCCCTCGGGGATGCCGAGCGTCTTGGCGACGTCCTCGCGGGTGCCGCCGGGGCTTTGCACCGGCGCCCAGATCTCGGCCTTGTCGCCCTTGACGTCGGCGACTGCGACCGGCGGCTCCATGCTGACATGGGCGAGGTGGGGCAGATAATATTCGCCGATCACGACCTTGTCGGCGGCCTTCAGCGCTGAATCGGCGTCACCCTCCTGGCGCACGACGAGGCCGGGCTTGCGGGCGGCCTCTTCGAGCTCCTTGCGATAGGCGACCGAGTCGTATTTGCCGTTGGCGCCATCGTCCCAGACCAGCTTCAGAGCGTCGCGGCCCTTGATTGCAGCACCGGTGTTGCGCGCAATCACCGCGACGCCGCCGAGCGGCTGGAATTTGGACGGCCACGGCCAGCCTTGAACCTTCATCACCTTCTCGACGCCGGGCACCTTCAGTGCCGCGTCCGGATCGAACGAACTGAGCTTGCCGCCGGTCACCGGCGGACGCGCGATCACGGCGTATTTCATCCCGGGCAGGCGCACGTCGGCACCGTAGCGCGCTTTGCCGGTGGTGATGTCGTGCAGATCGACGATGCTGACCTGGCCCTTGCCGAGATAGCGGAAATCCTTGGGGTCCTTCAGCTTGAGGCCTTCGATCGCTGGCACCGATTCCTTGGCGGCGTCGGCCGCGAGTTCGCCGAACCCGAGCTTGCGTCCGCTCGCGCTATGGACGATCTCGTGATTGACCGCCTTCACTTCAGTCGCCGGCACGTTCCAGCGCTTTGCCGCGGCCTGCTCCAGCATGGTGCGGGCCGAGGCGCCGATCTGGCGCATTGGGATCAGATAGTGCCGCGTGCTGCGCGAGCCGTCAGTGTCCTGGTTGCCGTACTTGACCTCATCGCCGTGGGCCTGCTCGACCTTCACCTTGGACCAGTCGGCCTCCATCTCCTCGGCGACGATGAGCGGCAGGCTGGTGCGTACGCCGGTCCCCATCTCGGAGCGATGAGCGAGGATGGTGACGATGCCGTCAGGTGCGACCGCCACAAAGACGCGCGGATCGACCACGACGCCATGCGGCATCTCGCCGGCGCCGGTCTCATAGGCAAAAGCCTGGCGCGTCATCACGGGCGCTGCGAGCACGAAGCCACCGGTGATGCCGAGCCCCTTCAGGATGCTTCGGCGTGAGATTTTCTCGACCTTCAGATTCTTCTCGAAGCCGCGAAGCTTCCCGGGATTGTCGATGAAATTCATGTCACACCCCCATCGACGCGAGATGGATGGCGTTCTCGATGCGCTGGTAGCAGCCGCAGCGGCAGATATTGCCTGACATCGCCTCGCGAATCTGGTCGTGCGACGGCTTGGGATTCTCCATCAGCAGTGCAGCCGCCTGCATGATCTGGCCGGCCTGGCAGAAGCCGCATTGGGGGACATTGACCTGGCGCCAGGCCTTCTGCACGGGATGATCGCCATCCGGATGCAGTCCCTCGATCGTGGTGACCTCGCGTCCGGCGACGTCGTTGATCGAGGTGATGCAGGAGCGCACCGCCTCTTTGTCGACGATGACGGTGCAGGCGCCGCACAGAGCCTGGCCGCAGCCGAATTTCGTGCCGGTCAGGCCGGCTTCGTCGCGGAGGAACCAGAGTAGCGGGAGATCCGGGTCACCGTCCCAGCTCTGTTCCTGTCCGTTGATCTTCACCTTGATCATGATCGTCGCCCTTCATAAGATTGCTGATTTCAACATCGCCGATCTCGGTCGGCGCAATGTCCGTAGGGTCATGTGACCGTGCTCCAGCCCGTCGTCCCACGCGAGCAGGTCCCGGCAGGGGGCTGGAAAGCGAATCGCAATGTCCGGATGTGCTCGATACCTCTTGTCTTGTTCTTGATTGATTGAACTCGCGGCATCGTGACGACGAGACGGTAGCAGAGATCGAGCCACATCGGCATTCACAGCCGAGTGTTCTCAATGTGAACCGATTGCATCCGGGTTTGTCAAAAGCAGGGCGCGCCAACTCGTCGCGTGACGTCAAAAGCGACGATGCAACGAAAAAAGCTTCGTCCGCCAGAGGGACTGTGCGGACGAAGCAGTTGTCCTCAGTCGAGGGAGGGAGAATCGCAAGGGCACGCTGACTTCAAGGAGGAAGAGGCGGCACTGCGCAGTCATTCAGAGACCGGGACTGAGGGAGCGGAAAGCGATCGCATACGCAACGTGCACAGGCGGCGATATGCCGAGATCGTTCGAACTCTACCTCGCCGGGTGACCGGCGAGGGGACAGGCATTTGGGACGGCTCAGGCAGCCTTGGCCCTCGCCACGTGGGTCGCGATCGCATCCATCAGCGCCGGCGACAGGCAGTCATAAGGCTCCAGGCCGATCTCCTTCAGCCGCGACCGGATGCCGGCCATCTGCTCTGGCTTCACGCCCGACTCGATCACCGAGGAGACGAAGGCGGCGAATTGCGGCGCTTGCGAGCCCTGCTCCTGGAACAACTCCGGATGGACGAAATCGAGGCCATAGAACGGATGGTTCTTGTTTTCGATGCGGCCGAACATGTGGGTGCCGCAGGCCTTGCAGGCGTGCCGCTGGATCACCGCCGACGCGTCTACGATCTGGAGCTTGTCGCCGTTCTCGAGCACGGTGACGTTCTGGCGCGGCACGACCGCGACGACCGAGAAGGTCGCGCCCTGCGGCTTCCAGCACTTGGTGCAGCCGCAGGCGTGGTTGTGCGCCACGTCGCCCTTGATCCCGACCTTGACCTGATGATCCCTGCATTTGCAGGCGAGCGTGCCGCCGGCAAAGTGGCCGGTGCCTTGTTTGAGGCCGTTGTCGATCGAGGGATGCAGTGAAGTCATAGGTCGATCCTCCTTGGGTGTTACGCTTCGCGAGCTAGAACACGACGACCGAACGAATCGATTTTCCCTCGTGCATCAGGTCGAAGCCCTTGTTGATGTCTTCGAGCTTGAGCGTATGGGTGATCATCGGATCGATCTGGATTTTTCCGTTCATGTACCAATCGACGATCTTTGGTACGTCGGTGCGGCCACGCGCGCCGCCGAAGGCGGTGCCGCGCCAGTTGCGGCCGGTGACGAGCTGGAACGGACGGGTGGCGATCTCCTTGCCGGCTTCGGCAACGCCGATGATGATCGAGGTGCCCCAACCGCGATGGCAGGCTTCCAGCGCCTGGCGCATCACATTGGTGTTGCCGGTGCAGTCGAAGGTGTAATCGGCGCCGCCGTCGGTCAGGGTCACCAGATGCGGGACGATGTCGCCGGTGATCTTGTTCGGGTTGACGAAGTCGGTCATGCCGAACCGGCGGCCCCATTCTTCCTTGGAGTCGTTGATGTCGACGCCGATGATCTTGTCGGCACCGGCCATTTTGGCGCCCTGGATCACGTTCAGGCCGATACCGCCGAGGCCGAACACGACGACGTTGGAGCCCGGCGTAACTTTCGCAGTGTTGACGACGGCGCCGACGCCGGTGGTGACGCCGCAGCCGATGTAGCAACTCTTGTCGAAGGGGGCGTCCTCGCGGATTTTCGCCACCGCGATCTCCGGCAGCACGGTGAAGTTCGAGAAGGTCGAGCAGCCCATGTAGTGATAGATCGGCTTTCCCTTGTAGGAGAAGCGGCTGGTGCCGTCAGGCATCACGCCCTTGCCTTGCGTCGCGCGGATCGCGGTGCAGAGATTGGTCTTCTGGCTCAGGCAGCTTTTGCACTGCCGGCATTCCGGCGTGTAGAGCGGAATGACGTGATCGCCCGGCTTCACCGAGGTCACGCCTGCGCCGATCTCGCGGATGATGCCGGCGCCCTCATGGCCGAGGATCGACGGGAAGATGCCTTCGCTGTCGAGACCATCGAGTGTGTAGGCGTCGGTATGGCAGATGCCCGTCGCCTTGATCTCGACCAGAACTTCGCCGGGCTTCGGACCCTCCAGATCGACCTCGACGATCTCGAGCGGCTTCTTGGCTTCGAAAGCGACGGCGGCACGTGTCTTCATCGGTAACTCCTCAGATTCTCTCTGGATGCCAAGTCTTAAGTCTCTGGCAGGCTGCAAACGTTCACTTCTTGCCCATGCACGAGTCTTCATTCTTGGTATAGGCCTCGTTCTTGTCCTCATGCTTGCCCGGACGTGCGCGGCCCCAGGCGTCGTTCGAGCGGGCACGCAGATAGACGTAGAGATCGTCCATGTAGCAAGCGACGTTCGGATTATCGCCAAAGGCTGGCATCACGTTCTCCGCGGCAGTCGAGATGTTCTTGCGGCCGGAGGCGACGGTGCCCAAAAAGTCGGCGTAGCTCATGGTCTTGAGCGAATCTTTCAATGCGGGCGCATAGGTCGAGCCCATGCCATCCGGGCCATGGCAGACGTGACAGTCCGAGTGGTAGCGGCGGTATCCCGAATAGGTGTACCAGTCCACGGTGTCCCCGTTGATCCTGTAGGTCGGATTGCCGTCCTTATCGAGCCATTCGCCGGTTTCGTTCTGCTTTAGGGCAGCCGGATCCCCCGAGCCGTCGGCAACGGCAATTCCCCCGGATGCAACGAAGATGATCGCGGCAATGACAGAGCGGATCTTACGCAAGAGGTGTTCCTCGAAAGGCATCGGGTGGAGACGAGCCGGCGCGTGGACTTGATCCACGCGCCGGAGCGATGAGAACGTGAGGCTAGTTCGACGGCAGCGAGAACACGGTCAGCGTACCGCCGAGCGCCGTGTAGTTGCTGAGCGCCGCATAGCCGCCGACCGCGCCGAGGCCCGCATTCGGATCGGTCAGACCCGCTGCCAGACCGATGCCGGCCCAGCCCCCCACGCCGGAGAGAACGGCCACGTACTGCTTGCCGGCGTTCTCGTAGGTGGTGACGTTGCCGATGATGCCGGAAGGAGTCTTGAACTTGTAGAGCTCCTTGCCGGTCTTGGCGTCGACAGCTTTCAGGTAGCCTTCGAGCGTCCCGTAGAACACCACGCCGCCGGCGGTTGCGAGTGCACCCGACCAGACCGAGAACTGCTCCTTGTTCGACCAGACGATCTTGCCGGTCTTGCCGTCCCAGGCGATGAAATTACCCATGTTGGTATCACCCTGCGGCGGATACATCGAGAGCGTCGCACCCACATAGGGCTGGCCGGCGGTGTAGCTCACCTTGAACGGTTCGTAGTCCATGCAGACGTGGTTGGTCGGGACGTAGAATAGCTGCGTGTCCGGCGAGTAGGCTGCCGGCTGCTCGTCCTTGGTGCCGAGCGCCGCCGGGCAGATGCCCTTCACGTTGTGGTCTTCACCCGCCTTGTCGGTCGAAGCCGCGTCGAGCACCTTCGGACGACCATAGGTGGCCGAGTTTTTGTCCATGTCGACGCCGGAGGTCCAGTTCACCTTCGGATCGTACTTTTCGGCGACCAGGAGCTCACCTGTGGCGCGATCGAGCGTATAGCCGAGACCATTACGATCGAAATGGGTCAGCAGCTTGCGGGCCTGGCCGTTGATCGACTGATCCGAGAGGATCATCTCGTTGACGCCGTCATAGTCCCATTCGTCGTGGGGCGTCATCTGATAGACCCACTTGGCGACCCCGGTGTCCGGGTTACGCGCCCAGATCGTCATCGACCATTTGTTATCGCCGGGACGCTGCTTCGGATTCCAGGTCGAGGGATTGCCCGATCCGTAATAGACGAGGTTCAGCTCCGGATCGTAGGAGATCCAGCCCCAGGTGGCGCCGCCGCCGATCTTCCACTGATCACCTTGCCAGGTCTTCAAGCTGGAGTCCCGACCGATCGGCTTGCCGAGGGCGGTGGTCTTGTCGTCGACCAGGATCTGGTCATCCGGACCTTCCGAATAGCCGCGCCAGGCCAGCTTTCCGGTCTTGATGTCGTAGGCGCTCATATGGGCCTGAACGCCGAACTCACCACCGGAGATGCCGATCAGCACCTTGTCCTTGATGACCATCGGCGCCGAGGTGCCGGTCTCGCCCTTGCTGGCATCGCCGTTCTTGGCGGTCCACGCAACCTGGCCGGTGTTGGCGTCGAGCGCGACCAAGGTCGTGTCGGCCTGATGCAGGAAGATCTTGCCGTCGCCGTAGGCCAGGCCGCGGTTAACCGTGTCGCAGCACATCACCGGGATCACGTTCGGGTCCTGCTTCGGCTCGTACTTCCAGACGATCTTGTTCTCCTGCGAAAGGTCAATGGCATAGACCTTGTTCGGGAACGGCGTATGGACGTACATCATGTTGCCGATGATCAGCGGGCCGCCTTCGTGACCGCGCAGCACGCCGGTCGAGAAGGTCCAGGCGACCTGGAGCTTGTTGACGTTTTGCGCGTTGATCTGGTTCAGCTTGGAGTAGCGATTGTTGGAATAGTCGCCCGTCGGCATCACCCAGTCTTTCGGGTTCTGCGACATCTTGATCAGCTCGTCATTGGCTGACGCACTCCCGACGGCGAGAGCCGCCGCGGAGCCAAGAAAGGTCGCCAGTAGCACCTTGCGCATAGTCATTCCTCCGTTGGTCGCGTTTGTTGTTTGCGAAGCATTGTTTAGTCACCGGGCATTGCGTCCGGCGTCTGCTCGTGCAGGGCGGTCACGTTGTGGACCGGAAACGATGCTGTGCTGTTTCCTCCTCGTGATGAGAGCTATGGGTCCACGCGCAGGAGCGGCCCGTTCTTTTTGTTCCTGCCGCAATCCCTAACGACTTCGTCAACGAGAAACTTGCCCAAGAGTGAACCCGCTTTGCTCGACAGCGCACGACGGCGAAGTTTTTGGTTTTGCGGCAGCGAATTCAGCGGCTTCGGTGCGGCGCGGCGCAGCGCTCAACGATCAGGTTTCCCTTGACGTCGCTGCAACGAAGGCGGAGGATTAACATTCAGGGGTGGCAAAGGAACGATGGCGCTCGTTTCAAAGACCACACAAATTCGAGGGAAACGTCACGCAGTCATGGCTGAGGGCTCCAGCAGGGCAGGCCGCGATTCGCGTCGAATCTCCTGGTAACTCCAGTGGCTGGGTCGATGTCCGACACAATTCACACGCTCTCGACGACGGGGTTGACGCCGAAGCGACAGGTCCAGAGCTGGGTCGACGGATTGACCAGTCTGTGTGGTCACTTCGATGTCGATCCGCTGGAAGGCTCATCGCTCGAAGGGCGTATCGATTACACCACGGTCTCGCGCCTGAAGCTCTGCCAGATCGAGGTGAGCCAGCATCGCATCGCGCACACGCTGGCGCGTGCCAAAGCCAACGAACACCCTTACATCAAGATCCACTTCCAGACCTACGGCGTATCCTATTTCGAGCAGGAAGGCCGCCAGATCGAGCTGAATCCTGGCGACATCATCGCCTATGACGTCTCGTGCCCGCACTTGATCGTCAGCCCCGCCTTCACGCGCCACGACGTGGTGATCGCGCCGAAGGCGCTGTTGCGCGATCGAGGTTTCCCGTCTCAGCGCATGCCGGCTTGCAAGCTGACCGCAAAGACTGGGACGGGACGAATCGCCCATGATTTCGTCCATGCCACCTTCGACGAGGCGGCGAAGCTGTCGGCCAACAGCGCAGTCGGTGTTGCCGATTCGTTGATCGATCTGCTGCTGCTGCCACTGCGCGAAGCCGACACGATGTTCGATCGGGTCGGGCCGGAAGCGATGTATGTGCGCGCCCAATTTTTCATCCGCGAGCATCTGCGCGATCCCGATCTGTGCATCGACCAGATCTCCGCCGAGCTCGGCTGCTCCAAGCGCTATCTGCACATGCTGTTCTCCGAGCGCGGTACGACGGTGAGCGACTACATCTGGCAGGCGCGGCTGCAGAACTGCCGCCAGGAGCTCGAGGCTCACGGCGGCAAAACCATCACCGACGTCGCGTTCTCCTGGGGCTTCTCCAGCTCATCGCATTTCAGCCGCGTGTTCCGGAAATATTTTGGCGTGGTGCCGTCATCGATCCACAAGGGACAGCATGGCGTGGTCGCGGCGGACGAGACCTAGGTCGGCCTGCTCAACTCGACACGGCGACGTAAGGGATGCTGGTCACGAGCGCCGCGACCAGCATTGCGTTGCAGAGCATTCCGGTCCAATGCAACCGGCGTAGTCGGCGCACGGCATCAGTGTCGCCCGCATCCCTGGCGCTGAGCTCGTCGTCCATCCGTCGCATGAACCAGCCGCGTCCTTGGATCGCGAGGGCCGCGATCAAGCCGATGCCCATGGCGAATAGCGGCCGACTTGCGATGAGGAACGCCATGGTCGCAAGGACGCCGGTCACGGCCATCATTCTGAACTGGATGTTGAACATCCCGCGCAGCAGCTGCGTGACGGGCGGAATGTCCAGCTTCACCAGCAGGAATGCGGGCGAGGCCAGCAGGAAATAGCCCATCGGAAAAAGCAGGATGACCAGGGCTGTGACGGCGACAGCATCGGGTTTCATATGCTCGGCCCTTTCTCGCCCGGAGCGGAGGGGCGCCCGGCGACAGTGCGTGATCATAGCCGGCTCATGCGCTTGCGACACCAGGCTTTTGACTCACCGCGCAATGATCTTCGTCCAGACGTCGCCGAGAATCGCGGGCTCATGCGGCGGCAAATAAGTCAGGCCGGCCTGCCTGCCGAACTCGGCAATCTTGCCCTCGGCGGCAAGATCAGTCAGCGCCTTGTCGACGGACTGGATCAATGCCGGATCGCTGCCAAGCCCGACATAGCCGCGATTGGCGCCGATCGGATAGTAGTAGCCGGAGGCGGTGATGGCCGTATTAGCATGCGCGGCGCGATGCGCGTCGAAGCGGGCGAGGTCGATCAGGCTCGCGTCATAGTCGCCGCGATCGAGCGCACCCATGAGATCGTCGCGGCCGGGGACGAGATGGGTGATGTTGTCGATCAGCCGCCCCTTGTCGAAGGTCATCAGGATGGCGTCACCCAAAGATCCGCTTTCGATCGCAAGGCGGAGACCGTCGAGATCGCCGATATCGCCGATCTTGCGGTCGCGTGCCTTCGGCCCAAGCACGACCGTCATGGGCGAATAGACGTAAGGCTGGCTGGGCGCGAGCACCCCGAGTGCGACGCGGCGGCGCCGGTCGTCGCGGGTGGCGCCGGAAAAATCCGGCAAGCGAGCCGTCTTCATGCCGGGCTTGACCAGGGAATTCGTCGTCAGCGCGTAGCCGCCGATCAGCGAGCAGCGCCCGTCCGATAACAGAGCGTTGGCCTCGAGCTGGGGGCTGGAATCCTCATCCAGCTTGCTCTCGAACCATTCTATCCTGAGCGGCCGTCCCAAGCGGTCCGCGATCGCGTGCGCCAGCAGCACGTCGAAGCCCGAGTCGGGCTTGCCCTTGTGATGGGCCGAGAGCGGCGGTCGATCCTCGTCGAGGCAGACGCTGAGGGGATCAGCCGCCCGGGCCGCCGTCGCTGCAAGCATCGCAACGAGACCAAGCGCCGCCAATCGGCCCCTCATGGCTTCCTCCGGCTTGAAATGAAGGCCCAGAGATTTCCGATGTCATCGTCGCTCAGAATGTCGCCCCAGGGTGGCATCTTGTTGTTCTTGCCATTCTTTACGGTGGTGACGAAGCGCGTCTTGTCGTCAGGGAAGGCGCGCAGGTCCGGCGTGATGGTGCCGGAATTCATCATGTTGGGGCCGTGGCAGTGCGAGCACTTTTCGGCATAGGTCGACTTGCCATGGTCGATCTGCGCCTGCAGCGGATTGCCGTTTGAATCATCCGCGGCACGAGCGGTCGCCGCAAGCGCGACCGTCAGCACCGCGACGGTGGCGAGGATCGCCACCGTCTTGTGAGATGTGTCTCTCAACGTGTCTTGCCGTTACTGCTTCACCGCAAAGACCCAGAGCGAGCCGCCGGGTGGCACCTTGGCCAACCGCTCGTCGCCGGAGAACAGCGAGTAGACGCCGCCGTAGCCGGAGGTGACGGCCACGTACTGCACGCCATCCTGCTGCCAGCTCACCGGCTGCCCCTCGATGCCGGAGCCGGTCTGGAACTGCCAGAGCTTCTTGCCGCTGTCGGCGTCGAAGGCCTCGAACTCGCCGGTCAGCGAACCCGTGAACACGACGCCGCCGGCGGTCGACAACACGCCGGAGAAGCGCGGGATGTCGCTTGCCGCTTCCCACTTCGCCTTGCCGGTCATCGGGTCGATCGCCTTCAGATGGCCGCGCGCACCGTCACCCCATTCCCAGGGATCGGTCAGATCCATGCCGAGATACCATTCACCTTGCTTGAAGGTGACCGGCTCCGACTTGTACCTGCCGCCAAAGGCGAGCGTGTTGGCGTAGGCGAGGCCGGTTTGAGGATTGAACGACATCGGCTCCCAGTTCTTGCCGCCGAGGATCGAAGGATAGACCGTGACCTTCTTGCCATCGCGCGCATCCTTGACGACGTCGGTCTCGATCGGCTTGCCCGTCTTCAGGTCGACGCCGCTCGCCCAATTCACCTTCACGTAGGGATTGGCGGCGAGCACCTTTCCGTTGGTGCGGTCGAGCACGTAGAAGAAGCCGTTGCGGTTGGCGTCCATCAGCACCTTGGTCGGCTTGCCCTCGACGTTCATGTCGGCGAGGACCATCTCGGCCACCGCGTCGTAGTCGAACGGATTGTTCGGCGAGAACTGGTAGTGCCACTTGATCTTGCCGGTCTTGGGATCCATCGCCAGCACGGAGCACGTGTAGAGGTTATCGCCGGGGCGCACGGCCGCGTTGAACGGGCCGGGATTGCCGATGCCCCAATACACCGTGTTCAGCTCGGGATCATAAGACCCCGTGATCCAGGTCGAGCCGCCGCCGAGCTTCCAGGTATCGCCCTTCCAGGTGTCGCCGCCGGGCTCGTCCGGCGAGGGGATCGAATGGGTGCGCCAGAGATGCTTGCCGGTGGCCGGATCCCAGCCGTCGATGAAGCCGCGGGTGCCGAACTCGGCGCCCGAGATGCCGGTGATGACGACGCCGTCGGCGACCAGAGGGGCCACCGTCATCGAATAGCCTTCCTTGATGTCGGCCGCCTTCTGCCGCCACAACTCCTTGCCGTCCTTGATGTCGATCGCGATCACGTTGGCGTCGAGCGTGGTGCGAAACAGCTTGCCTTCGTAGAGCGCGCCGCCGCGATTGATGATGCCGCAGCACACGATGCGCGGAGTCTCGGCCGGATACTCGATCTTGGATTTCCAGATCTGCTTGCCGGTCTTGGCATCGACCGCCATGGTCGCATTGTGTGAGGTCACGTAGATCACGCCCTGGTACACCAGCGGCTGCGATTCCTCGCTGCGATCGTCGTTGAAGGAGTAATTCCAGACCGGGACGAGGTTCTTGACGGTGTCTTTGTTGATCTGGTTCAGCGTCGAGAACCGCTGGAGATTGTAACCCATCCCGTAGTTGAGAACGTTCGACGTATCGGTTGCGCCCTTGACCAGTTGATCGGTCGTCTGTGCGCTCGCAACCGAGCATGCGGATACGACGAGGCTCGCGGCCATCGCAAAACGTTTCATCCGTTCCTCCCAATAGACACGCCTTTAGGCGCTGCAGGAGCAACACTCCGTTGGAAAGCAAAACACGTCAATACGAAAGTCGAGAGTGCACTGCCAATATTTTGGCGCCGGAAGCCGGTCACCTGACGGAAACCCGACGATCAACCCTCACTTGCAACTCTCACTCGCGCTCTCGCTTGCAACTCTCACTTGTGTGCAGGCGCTGAGAAAATTCCGTGGCGTGATGCAGGGCTTGGGGGCGTTGCGCCGTAGGGGTCGCGCGCTGCTGCGGTTGTTGCGCTGAGAGCCACCACGCTTGACTGGGAGCGAACGCGATTTGCCCGAGAGCGAAATTTGCGAGTGTTGCGCGATGGTTCGCTGTGTGTGCGGTCCAATTCCAGACTTGCGCCGTGCCTGACCCAGCCCTAGGTTTTGGCCGGCGCGATGTCGCGCTCAATAGTTGGGGAGACCCCGAATGGCTTGGAAAGCTCCGAAGATCGTGGAAGTGCCGGTCGGCATGGAAATCAACATGTACGCCTGCGCTGCGCGCAAACAAGACTGACGACCTGCCGCGGCTTCGATGGCAGTTGCCGTCGAAGCCGTGGTAGTGTCAGGGATGCGCACGAGAGCCCACATCCTCTGGACCTTGGCCTGCACAGCCGCGCTCGCGCCGGCATGTGCGAACGCCGAAGAGGGCTTCGATACCGAGCACATCTTCGGCTTCATGATCGGCAGTGACGTCGGTAATCCCGGCGAGCGCGAATTCCAGACTCAGACGACAGGACGCTTCGGCAAGGGCAGCGGTACCTATCGCGCTCTCGGCCAGGAGGTCGAGATCGAGATCGTGCCGCTGCCGAACTTTCGCATCGAGGCCGGCAGCACGGCGACGATGCACGACATCACCGGCGTCCCTGACATCGACGACCGCCGCCAGTTCAACTTCCAGGGTTTCTCGCTCGACCTGCGTTATCGCTTGCTGGATCGCGTGACCGCGCCGTTCGGCTTCACGATCGCCTCGGAGACCCATGGCGATCGCATCGACGAGGTCAGCGGTGCGAAAGGACGGATGTACGGCACCGACTTCACGCTGGCCTTTGACCGCGAGCTGATCCCGAACTTTGTCATCGGCGCGCTCAATCTGATCTACCAGCCGGAATGGGCGCGCTTCGAGGTGTCGGGGCTGTCCGAGAAGAGCTCGACGGTTGGCGCCGCGTTCGCCGGCATGGTGCGCGTGAGCTCAACCATGCTGCTCGGCGGTGAGATGCGTTACTTCCGACAATATGAGGGCATCGGTCTCGGTGCGCTCTCGGGGCAGGCGCTGTTCGTCGGGCCGACGGCTTATTTCCAGCTCTCGGAGCAATCGCGGCTCACCTTGAGCTGGAGCATGCAGGCCTGGGGCCGTCCCGCAGGATCAGCGGCCAATCTCGACCTCGTCCATTTCGAGCGCCATCAGGCGCGGTTGGTGTTCGGGGTCAATTTCTAGTTGGGCGGGTTCCCGCCCGGCAGGATTGAAACTTCCCGAGGCCGGGAGCGTAGCCTATTGTGCTAATCTCGATCGCTCCCGCGCGAGGATCCCGGCATGAACCCGATCGACCTGGTGGTGACTGTGTGCGTGGTGCTCTCGCCTGCGACCTGCGAGGAGCAGCATCTGGTGTTCAGCTTCGGCGGATCACCGGCGCAATGCTCGATGGCGGCGCCGCCCTATATCGCGCAATGGATCGGCGAACATCCGAAATGGCAGGCGGTGCGCTGGCGTTGCGAATATCCGCACACACATGACAAGGCGTGAGGCGCGCGTGTTACTTCGTGCAGTTCTTCAGATCCTCGTCTGAAATCGAGAACACCGCATCGGCCTTGATCTCGATGTCGCGGACGACGCATTGCCGTGAGCTGGGATAGGTGACCTTGGCGTCGTAGCGGCCGGGTTCGACGCCGGTAATGCGCAGCCGCTCGTCGTGGTCGACCTCCTTGTCCTTGTCGTTCAGGCACTGGTTCGGGCCCCAGTCGGTCTTGCCTGATGGCGCAAGCTGGAAGCCGGAGATCGTCTCGCTCGTGAGATTCCAGAGACGGATGCCTTTGCCCTTGGTCTGCGCGAGCGCCGTACCTGGCATAGCCAACAAAATGCCGATCGCAATCAGCTGACGGCGCATTGGTGACCTCCTCGAGACCGTCTCATTGATGCAGTTGACCACGAGTTGTCATTTCGATTCAAGCGGCAACGCCGCAAGCTCCGCCTTGATCCTCGCAAGCTCAGCTTCGCTGCGTTCGGCGCGCGGAATCGAGATCGGCACGTCCTGCACGATGCGCGCCGGGCGCGGCGAGAGAAAGAACAGGCGGTCGCCGAGACGGATCGCATCCTCGAGGCTGTGGGTCACCAGCAGCGTCATCACCGAGCGACTGCCGACCAGCGTCGCGATCTCGTCGCGCAGGCGGCCGGCAAGCGCGTCGTCGAGCGAGGCGAGGGGCTCGTCCAGCACGAGCAGATCGGGCTCGACCGCAAACGCGCGGGCCAGCGCAACCCGCCGGGCGAGGCCAAGCGACAATTCGCCGGGGAAGTGGCTGCGATGCGCCTCGAGCTCCAGAATCCTGAACAACTCGGCAAGCTTGGCATCGGAAACGTTAGGCGCCGCCAGCCGTACGTTCTGCTCGACAGTGCGCCACGGCAATAGCCGCGGCTCCTGAAACACCATGCCGATTCGCGCTTCGGCGGGGCGCGTGACACGGCCGTCGAAATCGCGGTCGAGCCCGAGGATGATGCGCAGCATCGTGCTCTTGCCGCAGCCGGACGGGCCGATCAGCACCCCGACTTCGCCGGATTGCAAGCCAAATTTCAGGGGCGACAGCACCTCGTGCGTTCCGCCCGCGGCACTTCTGTAAGTCTTGCCTGTGATCTCGACCTCAAGCCGCACGGGGCCGCCACCGCGTTGCGCTGGCCTCGAACGGCTGCACCAGCGCGGTCTCGATCACGAGCACGACGGCGGCGAAGGTCAGGGAATAGGCGAGCAGCCGTGGCGTGTCGAACAGCTGGAAGGCGACACCGATCTCGAATCCGACGCCGTTCGGCCGTCCGAGCAGCTCGGCGACGAGAACGATCTTCCAGACCAGCGAGAGGCCGGAGCGGGTGGAGGCCGCGACATAGGGCGCAAGCTGCGGCAGCACGACGTGGCGGAAGGCGCGCCAGCGCGGCATCGCGAACACGGTCGCCATCTCATCGAGCGAACGGTCGAGCGCGCGCGCCCCCTCGCGCAAGGTGACGACCGCGGTCGGCAGCTTGTTGATGGCGATCGCCCCGATCGCCGCGGCCTCGGTGAGGCCGGCCCAGATGTAGGCCAGCACGATCACCACCAGCGCCGGCAGGTTGAGCAGCAGGATCAGCCAGGGATCGCCGAGCCGGTCGGCGAGCTTCACCCGACCCATCAGGTAACCGATGGCGCTGCCGACGGACATCGCGAGCACGAAAGACAATGCGACGCGCGCCAGCGTGGCGCCGAGATGCAGGAACAGCGCGCCGCTCGCGGCTTCCGCGATGATGACGTCGAGCACCGCAGGGGGAGAGGGCAGCTTGGCACCACCGACGAACAATGCGGCGGTCCACCAGACCGCAAGGAAGACGGCGAACGAGAGAAGGCGCAGCACCTCAATCTCCGGGAGCTGCATGATAGAACGTGCCGGGATCGAGCTCGGCCGCCGGCCCGACCAGGTCACGACCGCCGATCTCGGCCAGCACGCGGTAGAGCACGCGCGCATCCGCCTCCTCATCGTTGATGGTCCGGCGCGGAATGCCGTCGCGATAGCGGTCGCGGTAAGTCTTCAGCATGGTCGGATCGGTCGCGCCGGTGAGCGGTGCAATCCTGTCCCAGGCTGCGTCCGAGGTGACGAGCAACTGCTTGGCCTTGCGCGTCATGGCGAGGAAGCGCGCCACGGCGTCGCGATGGCTCGCGGCCCAGCTCTCGTCGAAGACGTAGCCGACGGCAGAGACAGCGCCCTTGACACCCAATTTCGGCAGAATCTCCTCGATGCCGGCGAGGCGGCGAAAGCCCTTGGCCTCGAGCTGGGCGCAGAAATTCCAGAAATTCAGGGTCGCATCCATCTCGCCTTCGAGCGCCTTGGCGGCGATCAGCGGCGGCGCGCCATAGACGATGGTCGCATCCGATTTCAGGTCGATGCCGTCCTGCTTCATACGTGCTTGCAGCAACAGCCAGCTCTTGTCGATCGGACCGCCACTGACGGCGAGTTTGCGGCCTCTGAGGTCGGCGAGCGTCTTGATCGGCGAGGAAGCGGGCACCATCACCGCGCCGAGGGCGCTCGAATAGGGATAAAAGGTGAGCTTGGCTCCGAGCGCGCGCTCGCGCGACACCCACAGCCAGTCCGACAGCATGATGTCGGCATTGCCGGCGCGGAGCGCGATCTTGCCGGCCTCGGGGCTCGCAAGCTCGGTCACTTCCAGCGACAGATCAGCCTCCTTATCCAGCCCGGCCTCGCGGATCGTCGCTAGTTCCCAGGCGAACGTTCCGGTCTTCTGGACCGCCAGGCGGATGACATCAGCTGCCTGGGCCCGCATGCCCGGCGTCGGTGCCAGCATCATCGCGAGCGCCAACATTCGTGCCAAAACTCTCATCACCTTGTGAGTCGTTTCCTCTGACAGAGTGCTTTTCAGGACAATACGCATAGCATAGCTTCCATCGCAACCAGCGGGAGGACGCTCATGAGTCTTGCGGGACAGCTACGACCGATCGTCGCCGCCGTGGTCGTGCTTGCGGCAACCGCCTATGCCCGGGCCGAGGAGGCCAATGATTATCCGACCTCGGCGCGCGCGGAATATGTCTATGGCTGCATGAAGGCCAATGGCGAGACGCGGCAGGCGATCGAGCAATGTTCTTGCTCGGTCGATGTGGTCGCCTCGATCGTCCCCTATGACCGTTACGTCACCGCCGAGACCGCGCTCAGCATGTCCCAGGTCCGCGGCAATCTCGGCGCCCAGTTCCGGACGTCAGAGCAGGCGAATTCGGCGGTGAATGATTTGCGCCGCGCGCAGGCCGAGGCCGAGGTGAGGTGTTTCTAGTACTTTCTTCCCTTCTCCCCCTTGTGGGAGAAGGTGGCGCGAAGCGCCGGATGAGGGGTTTCCATCCGAGCGTTCAAGCGTGAGAGGCGCTCGCGGAGACATACCCCTCACCCGTCTCGCCGCACTTGCGGCGATCCACCCTCTCCCACAAGGGGAGAGGGAAAAAGAACACCTCACGTCCCCGGCTTCTCCACGTCCCATTCATTGCGGAACACGTGACCATCCGTGTCTTTGGCCTCCGCGCGAAAACGCTTGGCGCCGTTGGAGACATAGGTGAAGCGCAAATTGGGATCTTCCGAGATCGAGATGCCGCCTTCCATCGACAGCACGGGGCTGTCGTCCTGGCTCAGCTTCAGCTGGTTGATGAAGAAGGCGGGAATATAGAGCTGCGTGACCTGGTCCATCTGCAGGCCGGAATTGTTGGGATGGCCGATCATGATCTGGCCTTCGCGGATGCGGCTTGCCGGCGCGTCCTCGTGCGCGAATTGCCGGTAGCGCATCTGGCCGAGGTGGTTAGTGGCCCCTTCGGCATTCTTGCCGGCCGGTGCCGAGCAGCCGCCCGACGCCTTCACATAGGTCTTGGAGACGTAGAGCTGGCAGTCGCTGAGCTCGGCGACCGCGTGAACGTCCCTGTAATTGTTGACGCGCACGCGCGTGGAGATTTCGGAAACGTTGGCATCCGCAGCAAGCTCGAACTTCGCGGCCATCGGCGCCGGATTGCGATCGATCACCAGCGTGATTGAACGGATACGGCGGCTATCGGCCGGTGACAGCTTGCTGCGCAGGGTCACCGGCACGATGGCGGCGTCCTCGGCGCGATAAGGCATCTCGATGGTGATGACGCTGTTGCCATCGTTCATCGGACGGTTACTGAAAATGTCCTGCACCAGGCCCGGCCAGGGATCGTAAGCCTGTTCGGCGCTGACAGGCACAGCGAAGGCGATGCCAAGCAGCGCGGCGATCAAGGGCAGGCGGCGTGTGCATCCCATCATGGTCGTGGTCCCGTTCGGGCGACGCAATCCTTGAACAGGGTAGCGCGCCGGTTACTCCCATTCAATTTCAGAAAATGCTGCGGTTGCGTTGCGGGCATTGTACTCGTCGAACAGCTCCCATTGCGTAACGGATCGGCTTGCTGGTGCGCGCCCGCACCGGGCCAGCAATTCCTCGCCCTCACGCAAGCTGCCGCCGGTGTCGATGACGGCCACCGCGTCCGTCCCGATGATGAAGCCGACATTGGCAATATCGCCCTCGTTTTCGCGCGTCATCAGGGCGATTGTCCCTGAGTGCACGAAGATTCCCGGCGCGACTTCGCTTACAGGCAATTCGGCTGTCCCGGCGCGTGCTAACGTCGCTATTCCCAGCAGGCACAGGACTGCGATCCTTGACGCGAGATGAGACACGTTTCCGCCTCAGTTTCAGGGCTTTGCCGCACTGCACTGCAACGCGACAAAGCCGACACAGGTTTGGCAGACATGGTCCATCCTGCCTTACATGGATTGCATTCGAATGGAATGAGGAGGAAGCGCGATGGAGGCCGATCGGCATCGTCGCTGGTTGATTTCACTGTGCCTGATGGTGGCGTCTTGTGCGATGGGCGATGTCGCCAGCGCACAGACGACTGACGGTGGTGACCTTTCGTTCGAGCTGGTCGATCCCAAGGTGCTGCGTGTCTGTGCCGATCCGCGCAACATGCCGTTCTCCAACGAGAAGGGTGAGGGCATCGAGAACAAGCTTGCGGAGCTGTTCGCGGACAAGCTGCAGAAGAAGCTGGACTACGTGTTCTTCCCGCAGGCGACAGGCTTCGTGCGCATGACCCTGGGTGCGCACCGCTGCGACGTCATCATGGGTTTCCCGCAAGGTGACGACATCGTGCAGGGCACCAATCCCTATTACCGCACGACCTATGCGCTGGTCGCGAAGGCCGGCGGCGGACTAGAGGATGTCGATACGCTCGAGGATCCCAGGCTCAAAGGCAAGCACGTCGGTATCATCGCCGGCACACCGCCGGCGACCAACATGGCGATCGCCGGGCTGATGAGCGACGCCAAGCCTTATCCGCTGATGATCGACACGCGCTACGACAATTCTGCGCAGGCGATGATCGACGATCTCAGCGCCGGCAAGATCGACGCCGGCGTGCTGTGGGGACCGATGGCGGGGTACTACGCCAAGAAGGCCGGTTCGCTGCACATCACGCCCTTGGTGAAGGAAACCACAGGGCCGAAGCTGGTCTATCGCATCGGCATGGGCGTGCGCCCCGCCGACCAGAACTGGAAGCGGCTGCTCAACAAGCTGATTCAGGAGAACCAGGGCGAGATCAACAAGATCCTGATCGATTTCGGCGTGCCGCTGCTCGATGAGAACGATCGGCCGCTCGGCGCGGAGGCGGCCAGGCAAGCGCCATGAGATGGCCTCTTGCCGCCGCGCTCGTCGCCGTCGCGCTCGTGGCGCCGGCATTGGCGCAGCAGCAGGAGCCGTTCGAGCCCGACGCCTACCGCACCGGCAAATACCGCGCGCCCGTGCCGGCGACGCTGGAAGGTGCGCGCGTGTTGACGACCGCGGAGGCCGAGGCGATCTGGCGCGCGAAGAACGCTGCCTTCATTGACGTGTTGCCGCGACCGCCGAAACCGAAGAACCTCCCGGCAGGCACGGCATGGCGTGACATGCCGCGCAAAAACATTCCGGGAAGCATCTGGCTGCCCGACGCGGGCTATGGCGTGCTGGCGCCGGCCATGGACGACTATCTCCGACGCGGTCTCGCCCAAGCTTCACACGGCAACAAAGCCGCGCTGCTCGTGATCTATTGCCTCGCCGATTGCTGGATGTCGTGGAACGCAGCCAAGCGCGCGCTGGCGGACGGTTATTTCAACGTTGCCTGGTATCCTGAGGGGACCGACGGCTGGGAGCGCGCGAAGCTTGCCACGGAGGAAGCGCAGCCGGAGCCGCGGCCGGAGCAGTGACTGAAACATCGTCATGCCCGGGCTTGTCCCGCCTGCGCGGCCGAAGCCGCTTCGGCGAAGGCCCGGGCATCCACGTTCTTCGTTCTATGGGGCGCGACGTGGATGGCCGGGACAAGCCCACGGCTGTCCGGTTTAGATTTTGTGGACAAGGCGCATGGCGTTGATTCTAGTCGGTTCTGGACGTCTGCAAGCGTTCCGGGACACGACAGGAGATCAGCGCCATGCCGCACCACAATACAGTATTTCGCGACGTCCTGAAGCTGATGCCGTGGCGTCAGTTTGAAGGGCTTGTGGAAGAACATGATGCGGATGCGCGGGTACGGCGGCTGCCGACCAAGTCGCAATTCGTGGCGATGCTGTACGGCCAACTTTCTGGAGCCTCGGGGCTGCGAGAGATTGTGACGGCTCTTTCGAGCCATGGGTCGCGGCTTTACCACCTCGG
>NZ_FOQM01000030.1 GCF_900113735.1 Bradyrhizobium sp. Gha | reverse complement strand
TTGACCAGCAACGCTATCCTGACATGGGCCGATCAGAGCCGGGTTGCCTGGCATTACATCGCGCCCGGCAAGCCGACGCAGAATGCCTTCATCGAAAGCTTCAATGGCCGTCTCCGAGACGAATTGTTGAACGAGACGCTGTTCACTTCGCTGGCCCAGGCCCGGGTCGAACTCGGACATTGGCGGGTCGACTACAACGATACGCGACCCCACTCGCAACTCGGATGGAAAACACCATCGGAGTTCGCCTTCACCTGCAACCCGCGACGGGATCTGGCGCTGCGCTACGCCGATGGCTCCGCACCAGCTCCCGTCGCTACCGCCGCCCATTCGGGTAAATCCAACGGCCGGGGCGAACTCAGGACTGGATAAAACTTGGGGGCAAGGTCAGCGAGCCGGACCTGGGGCGTCAGGTGGGGCGGAAGCATTCGGAGGATCCGTACTACCCGGGAATTACGTCCGCTGGCTTTAATGGTGCAAGGCGCGTGCCGCTTGATAGTTGGAGGTTGTCCAGTCGTCTCCAGGCCCTGAAGTGTCAGCTTTTGAACGTCGGTCTCAAAACTGACAATCGGGTTCTTAGCACCGACGGCATGTTACGCAGCGATCACCTTACTCATTGTCGTGTTACGCGAATCCTCGACAATCGCCTGCGCCTTTCGTTCGGCCGCTCACAACTCTGCTTTGGCAGCATCATCCATCGAAACAGTTTCAACTTGTGGCGTGAAGTGCGAGCACAGGTTCGTTCTTGACGGCCTGCTGCTCGCGTGAGGCACCATCAGTGCCCCGCGCCGGCCGCCGGTTCTTGATGCGATTTGCGACTGTGCTGGTTTGGAGAGACTTGAGGCGACTGACGTTGGGCAACGCTTTTGTCCGCCAACGGTTCGGTGCCGAGCCGGTATTCGCTCGATGCCACGATTCCTAGATTCCGCAGCGGGATCTCTCCTGGGCAACATTGACCGCGGCGAGCCCCAATATCACCTTGCCCGTGAATCCGAAATGAATGCGATAGAGCCACCAGATTGCGCAGCACCGGTCGAGATCTGAAATGGCAAGGGCGCGCCTTGCTGCTACAACCATCCGCGCCATCGGCTTCATTTCGCGTATCATCTGGAAGCCTCGAAGTCTCCGCGCCTCCGCTCTCCATCTCATGTTTTGAGCGGAGGTGATTCGCTGTGCGTGCGCATCCGAAATAGAATGATATCTAAGCTTGATGTTGGCCATGACGCTCTTTCCGCGTTTCGAAGCTGGCTGCACAGTGCATGCGAACTAACGTGATCCTATGGTGGAGGTACTGCTTGAAAAACGCCCAGATCTGGTAGGGCCTAGCAACAGGATTCCCGTCCGAAAATGAGCTCACGCGGTCGCACTGGTACGCAAAGCGACTGCGCCACTTTGGTTACGGCTAAGGGACTATGTAGGTTCACGCCGGCAAAGACTACGCCAGCCCGAGTATGCCCTCCACAGTGACCGGTTTGGCTTGCCCATTTTGCGCGAATCCCGCCGACATCGCCCGCCGATTGGGCGGGCAAGCGCGGTCTGAGCGCGCTGGCAGGTCTTCGTCTCGCTGAACAACATCTCGGACAGCTCGCCCGCCGCGGCACACCGTCGTGCAGCGCTTGTGGGATCGCTCAGAAGCAATGCAGCCGAGACGATCATCCCGCGCTCGGCTCAGGTGCCGCGCTGAGCGCATGTACCGAGCATTCCACGACGTCCTTCAGTCTCCGGTCCTGGGTGCTATGTGCAACCTCGGGCGAAGCCGCCGCAATTCGCGCTGACGGCGGCAAGCGCCTTGGCGAAGAAGGCCTAGCCATTGTTTCCTTCATTAGCTGACGCAACCTGACCGAGGCGGAATGACTCGAATCGTCGTCAGTCGTGTGTGACGCCCGTCAATTTTGTTCCACTCCCGCCACAGCAGCGTCAAACGTCTGCAGCCATCCGCCGGACTCAGCAGGTTCTCAGAATTGTCTTGCCAGTCAGGCCAGCGACCAGATCAAGGGCAAAATCGTGGCGCAGCGACAGGCATTTTTATTGCAGAGGCTGCGGTGACCTTCGTCGCGACACGCTTCAGCCTACATGTTGACTGGCGTAATGGCCGTGAGGGACGAGTTCAGATAAGTGGAATGCAACGGTGCGAGCTACCAGGCCAAAATGTTTGGGTCCGGGGTCGCGCGTCAGATAGGTCGAGGATGTCGAGGCAATTTACTCGAGAGAGGCTTGAGCATGTCCTCGATCCCGCAGACGAACGCTTGAGGAGCCGCGCCGTGTTGGGCGCAACCATCGGCAATATTCTCGAATTCTACGACTTCGGGACCTACAGCTTTTTTGCGATACAGATCGGTCAGACGTTCTTCCCGGCAAACGACCCGTTCGCCAGCCTTATGCTGTCACTCGCAACGTTCGGCGCAGGTTTTGTGACCAGACCGATCGGGGCCATCGTACTGGGCTCGTATTCGGATCGGGCTGGCCGCCGGCCCGCGATGACCGCCAGCTTTACCATGATGAGTGCCGCAGCTTTATTGTTAGCTACCACTCCATCGTACGAGACAATAGGACTAGCCGCTCCATCACTTGTCGTCTTCGCACGCTTGCTGCAAGGCTTTGCTCTCGGGGGTGAGGTGGGCCCGACGACAGCCTATTTGATGGAAGCGGCCCCCGAAGGGGCTCGCGGTCTTGCTGTCTCCTTTCAGCCCGCGAGCCAACAGCTAGCTGCGACCGCCGGAGCGTTGGTTGGAGAAATACTCTCGCTCACCATGACAAGCGATGAGCTCAATGCGTACGGATGGCGGATCGCGCTTTTGTTGGGTGCGGTGATGTTGCCGCTCGGAATTTGGTTGCGGAGCGCACTACCCGAAACGCTGCACCTGCACCAAGTGCCCGTTCTGGTCGCCCGGCCTAGAGGTCAATCGTCTGCCGACCGCCGCATCATGTGCTTGGGATTTGTTATCTTGGCCAGCTGCACGATCACCACTTACGTTGCTGGGTATATGACCACCTACGCGATGAACACGCTGCATGTTTCCGCGCCTCTGGCCTTTGGTGCCACGCTCATCAGCAATGCGGTCGGAATTGCTGCCGCACTGCTGGGCGGTCTGCTCGCCGACCGCGCGGGCCGGCGGCGCGTCATGATATGGCCGCAGATCATGGCATTGCTAATGATCTATCCGGTATTCTTATGGATCGTAGAGAGCCGCAGCGCCTTCGCAATTCTAGGGGGTCTCGGCGCACTCACTCTGATCGGAATGATTCCGTATAGCGCCTTCTACGTGAGCATGGCCGAAGGTTTACCCAGGAACATTCGTGCTCGGGCCTTCGCGACGATCTACGCTTTTGCGATAGCGATTTTCGGAGGCACAGCTCAACCGATCGTCACTTGGCTGATCCACCTTACAGGGAGCGCACTCGTTCCTGCCTGGTACATGCTTCTAGCGAGCGCGGCCGGGCTCTTTGCCATGCTCATGATGCCGGAGACGGCGCCGCTCAATTTGGCGCCCGACCATAAACGAACGTTTGTAACGCCACGCCCACTACCTAGGCATAGCAGTAAGGATGGACATTGACGACGTCCGCATGCGAATTATCGAACTGAAGGGCATCGGGGGGCATGAAAAAGCAATATATCGGGCCAGTTTTAGATCGAGCGGCGGCCCGCACTTGGAACAGTGTTACGGCCCAAATCGACTTGCCCGTTTAATGAGCCCTCTCCGACGCTGCAGACGAGCGATTGGCGGCAATCACCGACTAAACTGAAAGCGATCAATTACTTTGATCATCTCAGGAGAACAAGAAGGCGCCGATTTCACGATCTGCCAGTATAACCCCAGGGCGTGCGGAAACGGCCGCTCCCGGAGCAAGCGGCCGCACGAGGCTCTATCCTCATTCTCTGCTTGATTGGTTTTCCGCTATCAGCGTCGCACGCACGATGGATCGGTCAAGCAAAAAAACAGGTCGCAGATGCCATCCAACGGGTCATCGGCGCACTGCGGATATGATGTATCGGCTACCTGCAGCTGGGCGGCCGGTTGCGCAGTCACCGTCGCAGCAAAAGGCGGCACCGCCGCCGTTGCAAGCGCGAGGGCGCTGGCTGTCACTAACACAGACTTTTTCATCCGAGAAATCGCTTCCCTAGGTTGGCCCCAACCGTCCTCGAGGTCTATATGACGACGCTGTGAGCGGTAAAATTGATTTTCTTGATTAGATCTATCTACGGGACGGATAAGTTCGGGTATCGTATGGCTCTGTCGGAGCTAATGATGGCGGGCGTTTTCCGGGCTCCATTCTTTTGTAACATTAAGCCGAAGGAGCTCGGCGCCGCTTAGGCGATGCACCGAGCCGATCCGGAGGCATGCACGCCGCCACGAATTGCTGAGCGCCGCGAGACAACCAGCACACTACATACGCAGGTGAGCTATCTGCGATGAAACGTGCTCCGGATGGGGCTGCCACGGCTGGCCAGCGGCGTTGCTCAACAAGGACCTACAAAACCCAGGAGTGAGCTTGCCGCGGTGGATCACGACTTTGTCGTGGCCCTCGGCGGCTCGAGCGTTCTGCCAATGCTGATTGTATCCGCGCTGTTCGTCGGACTTCACGTGGCATGCGGCAAATACGCGATCGCCCAGCATTGTCAATTGCCAGGCATGAACTGGCCGCTCGGTATGGATGTGCACCCACATAGGCCTTGGTATCGCACCACTGCGCAGCGCCTTGGGTTGCAGCTTGATCTCGAATAGCTGACCTGGCTCGCCCTTCAGTGCGTGCGGGGGCCCCACTGACTCCAGCTCCCCCGCCGCGCGCAACTGTTCGAGATATTTTTGCGATGGAAAGGAGTAGGTCTTCATGCAATCGCTCGTGATTGCTACCTTCCGCGCCTTCAACGAGTTTGCCTGTCCCTGCAGCTCGGACAGCATCCCGTTGAGCCGGACTAGCTTGTCGTGCACTTCGGGCACTTGCGAAGGCGTGAGCAGGCCACGTCGGCGCGGCTCGCGCAGCGCGGTTACACAGGCTTCAATTTCGTCAGCCTGCGTCTGCAAGCGGGTAATTACGCGATCCAAGACGTATTCGGCGTCCTCGGGCTTCATCTGGCGCGTTTGCGAGACGGTCCTTTGCTGAGCCGGCAGATCGAACTGCAGCAGCTTGTCCAGTCGCTCAAGTAATCCCGCCAGTGCTTCCTTGGACGGCGGTGCCTGCCAGATCTGGAGGTGATCGGTTGCAGCGGAAGAGGCGCTTGCTTCCTCCGCGGTGGCGAGCTTCTTTGTCCCGAGATCGGAGCGCACGATAACCTTGCGCGTCGGAGCTGGAGCGGTATCGGGCCTTGCGAGCTGCGGCTCGGATAAGCTGATCGAACTCCCCTGGCCTCCGGCCGCTGCCCGCCTCCCTTTGCCCTTTCTGCGGCCCGGATTGACTTCGCTCACCCCAGCAATATTCTCCGGCAACGCAGCCAAACCCGCCGGTTCAAGCTTGACAGGCGTCGCTGGCTGTAATGCCAGCAGCCGCATGACCTCGTTCGCTGTCGCCCACGCACCCTCCACAATCTCGTCCAGCAGCTGCAGCGGAAGGTCGGCCCCCGTTCGGGTCCCCCCCCCACACTGGCAACGATGCCGCTCACCCCCGATGCAAATTCCGAAAGCCGCTCCATCACTCCTTCCAGCACGGCGCGATGCTCCGCGTCGAGCACTGCTCCATTGCTCTTCAGAACGGCTTCTTTCGTGGAAACAAACGCCGGAAAAATATCTCCGATAAAGCTCCCGAGCAGACGCACCCGCCCGCTCTCGTCTATGAGGGCTTCGCGCACGCCTGGATCGAGCGTGCTCGCTCGCGAGTCAATCAAGAGCTCCGCGAGAGCGATCCTCTGTTGCAGGTACATGCACTTCATATTGAGGGCCTCGCCGGTATGCAGCCTTAGTGCGGCCTCTTCGGCCTTGCGCATCTCGGGCGTGCTACTTGGCAAATTGGCAGTAGCCGCACAGGCAGACTGAACCCGCTCCAAGCGCAACACCTTCTTTCCCCACCATTCCATGCAGTCTGCATAGTACTTCGCCACGCTTGCAAACGCGCCACTCACTTGGACCGGCGTACCGGCGTTTCTGATCCTTCCGAGCAAGCCTGTTGCTTTCTTTCTTTTCTCTTCTAGCTCGTAGATAATATGGGTGGGCACCTCGTTACACCGGTCGGCCTTGGCCAGCGTGTCATCGCGCAGCCTGCGAGCCTGATCGTCGGGCAGAAGGCGACGCGCCAAATTGGCCGGCAGATCCGCGTAGTACTCCAGAACTGTTGACCCTGCTTTGACCACTTGATCGATCAGCTCTTGCGCCTCTGGCAGGTTCGGGGCGTGCGTGGCCGCTCGACGGCTAGCCTCAAGCTCCGCAAGCAGGTTGTCCATCTTTTGCCTTGCTGCCCTGATCTCGTTGCGCGTTGGCGCAGCGAGATTTGAAGTTGGCTTGCCAAGCACCGCGGTTCCGTCTTGAGGCCCAGAGTTCATCCGCTCGATGACCGCATCGAAGGACTGACTACCTCCGCCGGGAAAGAGGCTAGGCTCGGGACTCAAACGACTTACGTCCCCACTGCTACCGGCTCCTGTGGCCCCCACATCCGATGCGCCAGGTCGGCCAATGCCTGTCATACTTCGCCTCCGATAAAAGTTACGAATGTGCAGCCCGTCTGGATAGACCGCCTGACTGACGACTACCTGACCAAAACCCGTTCTTGCGAATGCATAAGAAAGCGGAAGTCGCCTGGAGTTTCATTTCCATGGGACGTCCAATGATTCTGAAGAGATCGATGTGGGTAATGCCTTGATTGTGGTGTAATCAGACACGTCACGGCGGCTGTGGCGCCTTGGCCGCGACGCCATCCGGTACGAGTCTTGGTCGTTTGCCGGTGGCTCCGTCGACGTAAATGGGTAGTTGGGACAAACCTTGCGCTTAAACGGCGAATTATTGTCAAGGAGAAATGGCCAGCTCAAATCGATTGACGGAGCTAGCCTCGAGGCGGGCATCCTACTAACTGTAAGTAGAGTTTGACAGAAGCGATCAACAGAGCTAGCTGCCGTATACCGGTGTAGAGATGCTGAAGGTCAATCAGTATCGACATTTACCCATCCGAACCGGCAGACTCGACGCTCCGCAGCTCCTCAGACCGCATTTCGCAAAGCCCAGCGTCCATTTAGGCGCGATCAATCACCTTCACAGAAATATGGCAGCGAGTGCGCCAAACGCACCCAGAATCAGCCCAATTAGCGAACCTGCGGTCGGTAACTCTCTAAAGAGCAGCAGCGCGAGTATCGGCTCCAGGACCAGGATAGCGCCAATGGATATCGCGACAATGATCCAGATATTCTTCAGATGCATGTAGCCCAGTGCGTATCCGAATACGAGGAGGATGCCAGCGAAGCATGCCAGGAGAAACATCGGCCACAGCATCGCCATGTCGCCACCTGTTTTTCCAAATTGTCTTGAGGCAATCAACTCGGCCAGTACCGAAAGCGCTTCTCCAAGAAAGATCGCTGCCACAGCTACAATTTTCGACATCAAGGTCATCGGCCTTTACGGTTCCGACTATTAAGGCAGCCCAGACACCTGCATCGGAGTAGCCGTTGAGGTTCAATTATCGACCTGCCGAGCGCTTGCGAGGCAGACGTACGCCTCACCTATCGCTTCTTGCGGGTCTCCTTCCAAGCGTCCGCGGCCCGCAATCAGCTTCCCGCATACAGCATCGTTACGCGTCGTTCACCCATCTGCGCTCCTTGCAGAAACCCAAGATGGTTCAAGACAAGCCCGCTCCGCCACCTGCCGTCTGCGTGAGCAGCGCAATGTGGGCCTAGGCTGTAATCCGCACCGGGAGAGCCGAATAGCCGTGCACGAAGTTAGACGAAATCCGCTCGGGTTCGCCGACAACTTCGAACCACAATTCCGCGGACAAAATCTCCTCCCAGAGGACCCTCAGCTGCAGCTCCGCAAGATGTCTGCCAAGACAGCGATGGATGCCGAATCCGAACGAGAGATGCTGCCGCACATTCTTGCGGTCGATCACGAAATTGTTGGCACTCTCAATGACCTCTTCGTCCCTGTTACCCGAGATGTACCACATGACGACCTTGTCGCCCTTCCTGATCTGTTTTGCGCCTACAATGCTGTCGATCACGGCTGTGCGGCGCATATGTGCAATTGGCGTCTGGTAGCGAATTATCTCGGACACGGCGCTCGAGACCAGCTTGGGATTGTCAACGAGCTTTCGCCATTCGGATGGGTACTGATGCATGAACAGGAGACCGCCAGTAATCGAGTTGCGCGTGGTGTCATTGCCCCCAACAATGAGCAAGATCAGATTTCCGAGTAACTCACTTGGCTCCATGCGGCGCGTGGCCGCCGAATGCGCCATCAAGGAGATCAGGTCGAGGCGTGGCTCGACTTTGATGCGCTCGTTCCAAAGCCGGGTGAAATAGGCCAGGCACTCGGACAGGATGGTGCTTCGCTTCTCCCAGCTGTCAATTGCATGGCCTGCTTTCGGAGCTGTAACAGCTACGTCCGACCAATAGGTCAGCAGTCGCCGATCCTCAAATGGAAAGTCGAACAACGTGGCGAGCATTTGCGTCGTCAACTCTATGGAGACCATGTCCACCCAGTTGAAGGCCTCATTGCGCGGCAAGCCTGCAAGGATCGCCCTGACCCGCGACCGGATCAAGCTTTCGAGCTTCGTCAAGCTCTCCAGTCCGACGATCGGGCTTACGGTATTGCGCTGCTCGCCGTGCTTGGGAGGCCCCATCTTGATGAAGCTCGCGGTCCAGTGCTCGCCAGGCACGTCGACAATAGTGACCCCTTGCTCTGACGAGAACGCCTTGTGGTTTGTGTCTACGGCAACGATATCCCGGTATTTCGTGACGGACCAATATGGTCCATGAGTGCTGTCTTGACAGTAGTGAACGGGATCTTCCCTTCGCAACCGCTCAAAGCAAGCCCATATGCTGTCGTCTTGAAAGCGCTTGCCGTCGCTTACATCCAGCTTGCTCAGCGGGATAACGCACGAATCGTTAACCCTGCAATCTTCCGATAGCCTTGTCATGATCATCTCTATAGATTTTGCTCTCGAGAGCTTACCGTCTAGGAGCGCTATCGCTTTGAGTTGCCGCAGCACCCTTAGCTGGGAAGGGCCGCTCGACCAGGATACCTCACACGGCAACTAGCCTGCCCTACCATGTCGGGCAGGGAGGAACGTATTGACTTCCAAATCGATCTACTCAATGGTTTGGTCAGAGCTCTCAGCGCCGATTAGAGCTCGCTATTCGCTAAAGGCTACATCGAGCCGAATGCACTTGCAAAAGATCTCCGGCCTTCGGATATGAGCGGAGCGGATATCTCTCTCACGGTCGATGGATGAACAGTCGTCTGGCTAAGACTATTCCGGCAAGTCGATCCAGATATCCGAAGGCCCCTTCACGAGAGTATCCCGATCTGGAACGTAGATACTATCGAAGATCTTAAGACCACGAGCCGCTGCCGCTCCAAAAATAATGAAAGGGAGCTTGGCCTGCTCCAAGTCTTCGAAATTGTCAGCGTCGACAATTCGAACAAAATCGAGCTTGAAGTGGCGGAACTTGATCTGGGACGTAGCGGATGCGACCAGATCCTTGACGCTAGATACTCCTCCGACGATCGCCTTCCTCGCATCGTTGAGCGCCGTGAAAAGGCACGACCACTCATCAAGCTCAGAACGGTTAAAACGCCTCAAGCGCGACGAAATGGGCACTCCGTTCTTGTATCTCACCGTCGGCACAAACCTTATCTCGCAATCCAGAAGGAGGTCTGCGACGGCACGCTTCACCATGATCGCCTGGCCGATATCTTTCAGGCCGAAGTAGCTGCGAGTTGGCCGCGCATAGCAAATCCAGCGGATTGCCCCAGTGACGGCTTCCTCCAAATACGCATCACGCCCCCCTAGCCGCAAATGACCGTCACCTTGCGATACAAAGGTTCGATAGCCAGGCGGGAACATCTCGGTGTCGCTGGACGAGATCACGGCAGTTGCTCCTGAACGTAACGCGAGCCAAATATCCTCATCTAAATTGAAATCGTAGCTCCCACCCGGTCTAAGCTGGATCTTGTTCGGATAGACCGTGACAATCGCGACGTCATTTTCCACTGCCGCTCTTCTGATCAGTTCTGCATGCCCACGATGTAGGGCGCCAAGCGTATGTACCGTCCCGATAGTCTGCCCTGTCCTCGCTACCTCGCGGATGAATGCTTTACCTGCGGAAAGGCATCCCAGATGCATTTTCTTCCTCCAGTCTTTTTGAACGCCAAAAAGGCGATCTAGTCGGTCCGATCGCGCAGAAGTTCTGCCGTCGCGTCTCGTCCTGGCCGCGAATGTCAAAGAGCTCTAGGATCCGCTCACAGCTCTGACGATCGCCCGAACCCGCCCTAAGCTCACCGATTTATTCGCTTGTGCAGTCCAAAGAGGTCAGGTGGAGCCTTCTCGCCCCCGTCTTATCAACGATGAGAATTCAGCCAGATAGCTTGATGGCTCGCGCCGCTCCTGCCCCTTCAGAGCAGCTTGCAGGCCCGGACATCGGTCTGCAAAGAACGGTGGCTCGAATGTGGTTATCTTGGCGCCCGAAAAGTCGGCCTTGACGAAGCTGGCCTGGAACGGTGACATCCCACTCAGGTTCGCCTCGCGCAGGGATGATTGATTCATGCGAACGTATGCGGCACGCGTTGCTCAAGGTTGCTCTCGGCCATTCCCGCGGCAAGATATGCCTGGACAAGATTGGACCCTTCAAGATTTGCGTGGTTCAACGCCATTGATTGCGGGGGATCACCGGTGATCATTGACCTGTAGAGATAGGCCTTGGATAGGTCTGCGTGTTCAAGATCGCAGTCGCGCACAAAGGCACAACGGCCACGAAAGCCAGATAGTTTAGCCGCTCGCATTGTGCTCTCCGTTATTGAGATGCATTCACCTGATGCCAGGGACAGGTCCGCTCCGTCGAGCTGGCAGGAATGAATGGATGCACCGTTGAGCACAGCACCGGCGAGGTTCGCGTTGGACAAGCTTACGGACAGAAGCCGCGCCTGGGCCAAGTCTGCCTGCTCCAGCTCCGCATTTGAAAGATTTGAGAGGTGAAGATCAGCGAACGGCGCGTTCAAGGATTTTGCTGCAATGCGACCGCTTACGTTTGAGAGTCTCAGATAAGGCAGATGAGCGCCCTCGAGGACGAGACCGTCGACAGAGGTGGGGCGCAGGATCGATAAGCAGTCCCCCCTTTGCCTGGAAAAACGAGCAAGACGCCAAATGTGTCTTCGTGATCGTGAGTTGGCCCGGAAGCGGAAGGCAGGAAACATTCATTGATGGTCGAGCCCTGTAGTATCGCTCCATCAAATACAGCATCACTCGCATCGCATTAGTAAGCGAGAATCCCGCTGAGCGTGGCGTTGTCAAAACGCGTCCTTTTCATGCTGCAACCGTGAAACAGACTGCCGGTTGCATCAATTGCATTGCGCAGGCTGGCATCATCGAAGTTGCAGACCTGGGCTGCAACTGCATGCATATAGGCGAAATCGAGCTTGGCCCCGACGAAACTTACCCTCTCCATCCCTGGACAGATCAGGTTGGCCTCAGAAAGGTCTGCACGGTCCAACTTTGCTCCGTAGAGCTGGGCACGATTGAGGGTACAACGTCTTAAGGGGAAATCCGAAAGATCGAGACCATTAAAGTTCTCAGAGGATAGCTGCAAACCAGTCCCGGTGCTTCTGATCGCTTCCTCGGTTCGCTTCCCGACAGCGGCTACCGCGCACGACCGATCGGAAGCCCGGCTCCAGTACCGAACAAAGTCGCCGTCTGATGAACGCGTCATTCGCGGCCCTCTCGCTATCAGCGCTGATGATTTGCGACATGTCCACGATTCTGTATGGCCCGGAGTGCGAGTGTATCAACCTCCTTTTGCCTCGGCGTTGGAGGCACGCTATGCGACAGGCGACGAACTCGCCAAGGAAATGGCGACAAGGTTCGTCGATGATGCGCTTGCGGTGCCGATTGCCTCTGTAGCCCTGGCCTTGAGCACGACAGCCGAATTCTAGCCATCCACGGCACTGCCGCTCACTGGATTGTTCTCCTGTCCGCGCAACGCTGACAAGCGGTGGTCGCTTGACCGCGCCTAAATGCCCAGAAGCTCCGAATTCTCTCCTCGCTCTCATAGCCAATACACCTCGCTCTCCCTCGAACCCAATGCGGTACATTCAAGGCCTCTTTTTCAGAATGGACCAGCCGGCTCCCCGGCGAAACTGTAATCCCGCACAGGGGCACTCAGCCCTTCCTTGGCGCTGCCTCGTTTAATAGCAATGACCGTGCCGGCTGCGTCGGTTGCGAGTAGTGGCTGAAAAGTGGTTATGCAACCGAGATCGAAGCGGAATTTTCTGAGCCTGACAAACACCGTCCTCGGTGTCAGGAACCGCACCATGATTGTAGCCTGTCGGAAATCCACGGTTCCTACAGTGAGGGCCGCGATTCCGTTGCGGGCGCTCAATATCACGTGCAATTTCCGGATCACCGACGTTACCGTTGGCGGGTATAGGACCCCAGCACCCCTGTCCCGCGCGCCGCCCCTCGATCTCGTTGGTGTCTCTGCGGCAGACGACCTGGCCCCGCAATGAACGGGCGTACAATCGCAACCAACTCCGCAGAAGGCGAATGCCCGCGGTCGGAGACGGATGATTTTGGAGGAAGTCTATCCGCATGGCATCTACGGGATACCTTCTTCGAGGATCGGAGCTGAATGACCAAGCTGACGCTCGCGGATAAGACGCGGCATGGCCGCGATAAGGCTCTTAGTATATTCGGAGTGTGGATTAGAAAATATTTCTTCAGTGGCGCCGCTATCGACGATCCTCCCCCGGCGCATAACTATGACGCGATCGCTGATATGGCGTACAACACTGAGGTCGTGCGAGATAAAGAGATAGCTGACCCCAAGGCGGTCTTTCAGGTCACCGAGCAGGTCCAGGACCTGAGCCTGGATTGAGACGTCGAGTGCCGAAACTGGTTCATCGCAAACAATGACGGCAGGATCTGTTGCAATCGCGCGCGCAATCGCAACGCGTTGGCGCTGACCGCCAGAGAGCTCGAGCGGTCGTCGGTCCAGCAAGCTCCGGGATAGTCCGACCATATCGAGCAGCTCGATGACGCGCTCCTGCCGTTTGGACCGTGTATCAGCGTCGCTCGAAAGACTGTCGGATATGATGTGCCCGACCGTCCAACGTGGATCAAACGAGCTGAGCGGATCTTGGTAAATGATCGACATCGCCCGCCGCCAACCCCGACGTTGGCGTTCAGGGAGCGTGGTCCAAGGCCGCCCTGCAAAATGAACGGCTCCCTCGTCGGGCTCCTCGAGCGCCAGGACCATGCGCGCCATCGTCGACTTTCCTGATCCTGACTCACCCACAATGCCCAAAGTCTCGCCGGATCTCAATTCAAAGGAGACCCCGTCCACAGCTGCCCTTAATGTGCCGTTCGGGGCCTTGAAGCGCTTTACCAGACTTCTTGCTTCGAGCAGGATTGGATGAGATTTCGCCAGCCATGGCACGGGTCGGTGCCTTTGCCGCAGAGGTGAACGCACAATAGTCGATGGTGAGAGACGCGAGCCACGCGGCCGCCCTGATGGCACGGCGTCCAGCAGCTGACGAGTATAGGGGTGTTGCGGCTCCTTCAATATCCGGGCCGCTGTGCCGCGTTCCACGACCTCGCCTTCTCGCATGACAAGGACCTCATCTGCTATGTGAGAGACCACTGCCAGATCGTGACTGATCAGGATCAGGGCCTTGCCCCTCATTTTGGTCTCCTCGAGCAGTGCCAGGACATGGGCTTGCGCCGTCACGTCGAGAGCGGTAGTCGGCTCGTCGGCGATAAGCATGCGTGGATCTAGCGCGAGTGCTGCAGCGATCAGAGCCCGCTGGCGCTGGCCGCCGGACAATTGATGTGGCAGCTGATCGGCCTTGATCTCGGGCTCAGGGACCCCGACGAGCTTAAGGAGAGCAATGACCCGCTGCGCCAGTTCCTCACGCGATGATACCGCACCATGGAGGAGTAAGCCTTCACCTATCTCTGTGCCGATCCGGCGGAGCGGATCAAGCGAGACGAGTGCATCCTGTAATACAAAACCAATCCCGTTGCCGCGGATGCCCCGCCAGGCACGATCATTAAGGTCTATCAGGTCTGTCCCGTCGAAGCTCAGCCGGCCTGCATGGACATTGGCGTGGCGACCCGCCAGTCCAATGAGAGCTCGCGCAGTTACGCTCTTGCCTGAGCCGGATTCACCAACGATCGCAAGGCATCGTCCTGCTCCAAGCGAGAAGGACATGCCGCGCACAACCTCGTTCACGGCAATGCCCCGCCCGAAAGATACACGCAGCGAATCGACGGTAAGGAGGTCTGCCTGCTGCGGGGCAGGCTCGGGATGAACCTGCAACATTTACCTTTCCCCTTCCAAACGGGTCTGCAAATGGCGGCCGACGATGGTCGCGCTGAGGGCAAGCGCCGTCACCGCCAAACCGGGTATGATCTCCAGCCACCAGGCGTAGATCACATAGTTGCGTCCGGCATTAAGCAGCGCGCCCCATTCAGGGGCTGGGGGCGCGACGCCGAGACCTAGAAAGGCCAAACCGGAAGCCCAGATAATCGCCTGGCCCACACCTATGGTCATCATCGCCGTCAGCGGGTTCAACGCGTTGGGAAGAATATGCCTCCAGACAATACGGGGAAATGGATGGCCTAGCACCTTGGCGGCCTCCACATACCCTGCCCCTTTTATGGAAAGCATCTGGCCCCTGATCATGCGCGCATAGCCTGGCGCTGTGCCGATTCCGACAGCTATGACTTCTGTCAATACCGAAAGCCCAAAAACTGTCACGAAAACAAGGGCGAGCAAGAGCGTGGGAATTGCGAAGAGAACATCAACAATTCTGCTGAGAAGGTTGTCTATGACGCCGCCACAAAGTGCAGCCGCAACGCCGATTACGATCGCAATCCACATGCTCAGCGCCGTGGCACCAATTCCGATAGCCAGGGATTGGCCTGTACCCTCGACCACGCGAGAGTAAAGATCTCGACCCAATTGATCAGTTCCAAACCAATGGGCGGTCGACGGAGGTTGCAACGCCGATGTCAGATCGATAGCAAGCGGATCTTGCGTCTGCAGCAACTTTGGCGCCACAGCCGCGAGGGCAAAAAGGCCGAAGATGATGAGACAGACCGCAACTCGAAGGGGAATATGGCGGACGATCGCCAGGACTTCTTTGAGCGGCCGAGATAGCGTGACTTCGGCGAACATGCTCATGTCAATTTGGTCCTGGGATCGACGACGCGGTAAGTCAGATCGACAATGAAACTTGCAAGGACGAACAGGCCCGCAGAGATCAAAACAGCTCCAGACACAATCGGAACGTCTCGTGAGGATGTCGCAGTGACAAGGACTCCACCCAAGCCTTGTCGGGCAAAAACAACCTCGATCAAAATGGCACCCGAAAGCAGTTTGCCGAGCGCCCAGCCTGACAAAGTAATGCCGGGCAACGCTGCATGGCGCAGAACATGGCGAAGTCTGACCCCGAAATCACTCATCCCCCGCGCCCTTGCCGACGTAACGAACGGCTGCTCGAGCACGCGCGTGAACTCGTTTTGGACGACTTGTCCGAAGAAGCCCGATAGCTCAAGAGCCAACGCAAGCGTCGGCAGAACAAGCCCAATCGGCGAATTCCCCCCGATCACCGGAAAAATGTGTAGCTTTACTGCAAAAAGCACGAGCAGAATTGTGGCTAGCCAGTAAGGCGGTACCGTTGCCAAAAATACTTGCGTGTCATTGAGCAGCCTCGACCATATGTTGTCTCGTCCGGCGATGAACAAGGTTGTCAGAATTGCGATACACCACGCGATCAGCAGGGCAGCGATGGCCAGGGCAATCGTGGGGCCAATCTGTTCCGCAATGATCGCTAGAGCGGGCCGATGTTGCTGGTACGATTCGCCCAGATCTCCATGCAAGATCTGCAACATGTATTTGCCGTATTGATCCGCGAGCGGTTGATCAAAACCATATTTCGCATTCATCGCTGCAAGCTCCGCCGACGGCGCTTGCCCGACGTTGCCACTCGTCACATTGATGATGATCTGGGCACGGTCTCCGGGCAGCATACATTGAATTAAGAACGCAAACGTTGCGGCAGCCCACATCACGACCAAGCCGGACAGTATTCGACCAAAGAACCAAACGATGGGACGATGGGCGGCTATCCTCACGGCGTCATTTCCCCTCATCGAAATGAGCGTCATAGAAGACGGGTTCGCCAACTGAGCCGCGATCTAGCCAGACGTCCTTGAGGTTCGGCTTGGTCGCCAAAGTGACGTCCAGCACCGTGAAGCCAATGACAGGAGCCTCATCAACGATCTTCCGTTCCGCCTCCTGATAGAGGGCGGTACGTTGCGCGCCGCTGCGTTCCTGCTCCGCCTTCTGAATAACGTCCCAAAGCGTGATATCTTGATAATGTGAGGGATTGAAGCGATTGGATTCGCCGTTCAGATCCGGCTTCCATGAGATGCGGAATATCTCCGCCCCGGGGGCAACCCAATAGAGCAGAACAATCTCGTAGTCGTCAGGTCCGAGGTTTTTTCCGGCGAAGAAATCAGCCGGATTGGTGGGCTGAAGACGTACGTCAAAACCGGCCGCCTTTGCCTGCTGCTGGATAGCTTGCAAGGCTTGCTCGCCATCTGGTTTCAGAAAGGCGTTCGAATAGGACACGCGCACGATGAGGGGGTTGCCATTCTTGACGCGAACGCCGTTAGGATTGCGTTCGGTCCAACCCGCCTGATCAAGCAGCTGATTAGCTTTCCCAATGTCGTACAAATAGGACTGCCCGAGCTCGCGCAGGTATTCCGGCGAGCTCTGACTTAGCGCACCGTTGCCTTCAAATGGCAAAGAGCCAAGAAAAGATGTGTCGACCGCGGCCTTTCGGTCTGTCGAATAGGCGAACGCCTTGCGGACGAGCACGTCGTCAAATGGTGGGCGGGCCGAATACAAGGCCAGGCGCAGAGGGGTACCGCCAGTAATGTGACGCAATACGGGGAAGCGGGAATTGGCCTCTTTCCATGCGATTGCCGGGATATCGTATATGGCATCGGTCTCGCCCGTGAGGAACGAGCCATAGCGGACGGTCTGATCTGGCAGGAACTTCCAGCTGATGCCGTCAACGTAAGCCGGTCCTTGATGTCTGGCGGTGGCCGGCGCTGAGTTGTAGTCGGGATTGCGGCGGAAGGTGACCTCCCGTCCATGGCGCCACTTGTCGACAATGAATGGGCCTGAGCCGACCGGGCTCTCGCAATTGACCGCAAGTCCGCGTTTGAGGGCGGATGGCGAGAGAATGCCCTGTGAGGACTGGGCGAACACGTTCAGCAAGGGTTGAAACGGCACCTTCAAGGTTATCTGTAACCTCAGAGGAGCGATTGCACTTGCCGATTCGAAGCTATCGCTGAGATAGGGCGTGGCTGTCGGATTACGAAGATCAGGGTCGTTGCTGAGCCATCCGTTTATGTTGTCAGCGATGGCTTGCGCATCCAGAGGTGTGCCATCAGTGAACTTCACATGCGGCTTTATCTCGAATGTGTATACCTTTTTGTCATCGGAAATCGTCCATGACTCGGCTAGCCATGGCACAATCTTGGCGTCCGCGCTGCGGGCGACTAGATTGTCGCTGTACTGGCGTTGCAGATACCATTGCTGCACCCATCCCCCGAAGAGGCACGGCGGCTCCTGAAAATGCCCATAACGAATAACCCCTCCTCGTTTGACGTTGCCGGCTGGCGACTCTTGGGCATGGCCGCTCGGCGCGAACTCTGACAAGCTTTGCAGCACCGATAGGCACGCCGCTACTTTTCTTCCGAGACGGTTTGACCGGCAGGTGAAGCGCATCGATGATCGCGTATTGGATACAGACATGTCCAAGCTCCAGGGCATTGAATACGGAAGGGCGAATGCAGCGTCACACCACTGAGGAATGCGACGTACTCGCCGGTTCGATGGGAAGAATTCCCAAATGCTCGCGCAATGTCTCCCCCTGATATTCTGTGCGAAATAAACCGCGCTTCTGAAGGAGAGGCACGACATGGTCGACAAAGGGCGCAGTGCCGTCAGCCAGCACGTCCGGAATGATATTGAAACCATCGACCGCGCCAGTGCGGAACCAAGTCTCGATCGAATCAGCGATCTGATCAGGTGCTCCTACCAACAAGCGGTGGCCAAACGCCTGAACGCTGGTGATGATCTCGCGAACCGTTAGGCCTTGACGCGCCAGAGTTTCGATCGTGCGATGATGCCCAACAGAAAACGGAACGCTGTCTGCATCGGGCAAAATCTCCTCCGGAATGGGCCTTTCGAGACTAAGCTTCTCGGCCGTCACGCCCATGCTTCGTGCAAGAGCAGCGATGGCGCGATCCAGGTCGAGCAACTCGTCAAGTTGCTGCTTGCGACGAGCCGCTTCTTCTTCAGATCCCGCGATGCAGGTGACAAGACCTGGAAGGATGAGCGGAGCCGTAGGGCGGCCGAATTGACGAGAGAGAGTACGTAGGCGTTCGGCCTCCTGCAGCGCAGTTGCCAAGTCGCCGGCTGCCGCAAACACGACATCTGCGCTTCGAGCACCGAGCCGCAATCCAGGATCCGAACCGCCCGCCTGAACGATGACTGGATGACCTTGAGGCGAAGCGGGATGTGTGAGTGGGCCTCGGATGCCAAAACTGTTCTTTTGAGGGTCGAGCAGCCGAAACTGACGCTGATCTGCATAAATTCCCGCAGCTTGGTCCGCGATGATCATCTCGCCACCCCAGCTCAGCCAGAGAGCACGGACAGTTTCAACAAAGTCCTCGGCGCGCCGGTAGCGATCCGCTCGTGCGATCTCTGGTCCGCCAAAATTAGCTACCGTCGCGGGGCTCGAGGTCGTGACTGCGTTCCACGCCACACGGCCACCGCTGATGACATCGAGCGATTGGAGACGCCGGGCGAGATTGTAGGGATCATTGTAGGTCGTCGATGCGGTGGCGATTAGCCCAATCCGCTTCGTTTCACGTGCAATCACAGCGAGGACCAGCGTTGGTTCGAGCCCATTAAGCGGCGGCTGGTGCGTGATGTCGGAGCTTATCGCGGGGGTATCGGCGAGGAATACGGCGTCTAAGAGACCGCGCTCCGCAATCTTCGCAGCCCGGACGTAGTGCTCGATGTCGAAAAAGGCGCTTGGATTTGTGCCGGGCCAGCGCCACGCGGCAAAATGACCACCGGCTCCATGAAGATTCAATCCAAGATGAAGCATCGAGTTACGCGAAGACATCGCAGCCCTCATGCGCTGGCCGCTGGGCCGCTCGGCGGCCTTGTGCACGAGTTAATCTCGGCAGCCAGCCTGTCCTTTCGTGCAAGCTCACCCTGAATGTGCTCCGGGCAGCCAATTTGAGGGATAGACAACAAACAGCCGGCTGTTGTGAGACGAACGACACCAAAGACGCTTTTGCTGGGCCTTGCGGTCTTCTCCGAGTGGGCGCGGGCGAGAAGAGCTTCGACCACGCTGGTTGCCGATTGACGCCGAGGTGACACCTTGTCTCCAGCGGCTGGTTGCTTCCACACGCGTACACTCACCTCGGCTCTCCAGAATTCATCAAGGAGCTGGCCCCTTTTCACGAAGATGTTTTGGATTGCATTCGCGATTGAAACCTTTGGACTCCCGACCGCGCTAGCAATGATCAGCTAGAGGATCTTTAGAGGTCCGAACCATGCAAACGCAATAGTTGAGTATTTCAATCTACTAGCGTCCCTTGGCATCCTCTTCTATTGCGCTGTTTAACTTTCCCGCTTAACCCAACGTTCTCTGATCGTGCTCGTCGGACACGGCGCCTAATTGCGTCGACCGCAATTGGCGGCGCCGGCGAAGCGAACCAGACGACTCGGTGCTTTCGAGAACACGGAGCAGTTTTGGCGACATGATTAGGCGGCCGCTTGCCGCCGCGCTGCAAAGTGGCATCGGATTATAAGGCGTTCCCAAGCCCATGATCTAATATTGCGATGAAACATTCCAGATTATGGATGCCTCGCACCGGCAACAATTCGAGGCTGCAATTCGTTCTGCATCACGCCCGCGGTCTTGCTGGATACGAGGATGCTGGAGCCTCGTTAATTCTCGCGCGGGCGGCGCATGTGCTCGCGTACGGCTCTGATGACGGACGCCAATTTTCCAAGAGCGCCGTCTTCGCGGCCCCGGAGCGCGCCGATATGTGAGCGGGACTCTCTTGGACACAGCCGCTTTTGAGCATCATAAAAATGGCGGTGTATCAACTTCGACGAAATCACCTAGTTTGATATCGGAGCGCGTCACTTACATACATGAGATTGGGGCGTCTCTTGAGATGATCGTTCGTGGTCTTGCCAGGTCTGGCTGGCAACTCAACATCTCATGGCGGATGCTGGATCGAGATTGCATCGAGCGGTCGTGTTCTACGACCAGCTTCCGGCGCGTCCGCGCGACTCCTCCCCCATCAGTCCCAACAAAGCACAATGAGCTTCATGCGATGGCGGCGAAATCACGAGCCCCGTGGCTGCGACATCGGCCACTCGGATCAGAGCCGGCATCTCGACGCACCGTTCAACGACATCCACTCGCGCAAAATGCAAAGCTGGCCCAGTTAGACCTCACGCAGCGCACGCTCACCGATTGCAACCGCTTTCGCGACCTGCTTCGCCCGGACCAATCGCTCCGGCCTGCCGTGGAGCTGGACAGCGACGAACGGTCCATCCCGCCCGAACTCAACTCTGCAATGAACACCCGGCTCGCCAGCACAGCCGCAAGTTTATTTCAACCAATAGGCCTGGTCAGCTATTCGACAGCTGCCCCCTCTAGCATAGCAACATCTCTATCCGGACTAGCAGGCCTGCTTGATCGCTCAAGACCTGGAAAGGAACGACCTGGAGCCTGGGTCGAGATCCATATCTGCTGCAATTTTTATCGAAAATTGCGCCGGGCTCGGCTTCTGATCCTCATCAGACCAACTTTGCTCGAATGACATTGACAAGGCGACCAATGGGAGAAGGCAATGGACCCATTTGACAACGTCAACCCGTCCGCGGCTCGCATGAGTTACGTCGAGCCGCAACAGGAAGAGATCGAAGCAGACTTCGAGCTGCGGCTTAGGGAGCATCGGCCAATCGTGCCAGCACCAGCCTCAGCCGGGGCTGAATCGAACCGAACTGCAACGGACGGCATTAGGAGAGCGCGCCTTATCCCAAAGGACGAACGGTGCGCGGCCACATCCTTTGTAATAGCGCGCGCTCGACTCACCGCAACGCTGACCTGCGCGAACATTGCGGAACTCAGAAGAGAAATCGAACTTGCTGCGCAAAGATCAGCACAATGGTCAAGAGAGACTGGGCCGTCAGCCGACGAGGTCGATAGTAGCCGCGTTTACGACGACGTGGTGGCATCGTCCTACGCGGAGCTGCAGCGCTTTCAAAACCACGCCAGCCATTGCAAGCCACACGTGTTGGACGGTCACAGCGCGATCGCCCATTTGCGTTCCATGGCGGCTTTGCGTTACGGCGTCGCGCCCTGGAATATCTGGGGAAGCCAACGACTTGATCTGGCTCGCGCAGCCGCAGAGCACATGAGGGGCGATACCAGTTCTTCGCCTTTTGTATCACTGTCCGAGGAGGCCTCACAGCTGCTCCTTTCGCCGGACGACGACAACGAGTATGGCGCCAAGGCAATCGCGGAAAACGCGAACGAGTTGCACACCTACACGGTGCCAAGGGTCACCACTTGGACGGCCGAAGAGGTCGTCAGTATTCTTGAGGACGGGACTGAGAGTGATGAACCCGATCTGGCATGGGTGAGCGATACCCCAACTCAGGAGCGAGAGGTACTCTTTCTGGGCGGGAATCTGGGTGACTATCGGACCGCTAGCAGATCGAATCCGTACAGAAACTCAGCGAAAAGCTGAGAGTAGAAGCTCGTTAAGGGCTGATTCGCCTTCTTTCCGACACTCGGAAAAATCCAAAGCGGCGTTCGCGCCTTCTACAATACTCCGTCCGACTGGCTAAGGGGGGAGCTGGCGGGTAGCGCACTGGACAATCGGGATTTTCAGCCGAAACCTGCATCTCTCATTTCACCGCACTCGTCGTCGGGTGGAAAAGGCACTTGCCGACCCTTGCTTTCCGCCCGGCCAGGTCAGGTTTTGGAAAGCTGACGTGAGTAGCGAGAGAGCATGAGGACGACGCCAACGAACGAGACCATGGAGCAATTCAACAGCATCAACCCCGCCGATAAGGAACCGGCCGCGTCCGATGCCACCGTGGAGCAACCCCAACGGCAGCAAGCCGATTTTGAGCAGCACCTCGGAGATGCGCGTTCGGCGGGCCCAATATATCCGCACAGGGAGCTTTATGATGTCTCTGAGGAAGACGATCGCTTGATCCAGGCAGCGTCCGCTGCTGCCCTTGAGCGAGGCCTACCGCTGGGTCCAACCACCGTCAGCATTTATGATCGTCGACTTCGCAAATTGGCCGAGTTGCTGAGGGGGTCAGGTGAATCAATGGCTGGGCTCGATGACGATGCGTTACTCGGTTATGCCAAGAAATTGCTGCCAACTGATAAGGTGATCGCTCCAGCATTATTGATGGTCAGCCGCTACCGCAAGCCTGGCGACGCCATCGCTTGGTCCACCAGAACACACTACCGCCCTTCCAACGAAGATGAACGGCTCATCAGGAAGGCCGCGGAAGCGGGCTTCGGTCGAAAAATCGACGCGAAGACGGCCGAAAATTATGCCAGCAGTCTCCGGAAGCTAGCGGCAGCACTGCGGCCCTTGTCAATAGCTAAGCTCAGCGACGACGCGCTGCTCGGTCATGCCGACACTTTGTGTCGAGATGACAAAAATCTTATCATCGCCTTGAACGGGCTCCGCCACTATCGCGCGATCACCGGCCAGGCCAATTTGGGAGGACGAGGAGTTAGCTCCAGTCCGCCAACACAGCCGGCCACCCGTTCTTTCATGCAGCTTCTCGATCAGCATCCTTTCGGGAATGCCGCGGATCAGGGCTCACGGCGAGCTGGCAATTCCAAGGCGGCGCAGGTTTCGCACGAAATGGGTTTGGCCGCTCATTCCGCCATACAGAGTGCCACCCAGGACGTGCCGTTCGACGGCGCGGAGCGGAGCGGCGAGCTTCCGGCCTCGGGTTTCAATGCACCCTTGCTTTGGCAGGGAATGCGTGGTCCAGCTTGCTCGCCCGTGCAAAGTTTCGCTCAGGAGGCGCTTTTCGATGCCGCCGATCGCGAAGGCTTACTTCCAGCGATATCCTTCGATGCAGGGGAGCTTTGGCCAACGACGAGTTCAGTCCCCCACTCGCCCGGGCAAAGTGTCCCCCAGGAAGCGCTTTTCGATGCCGTGGATCGCGAGGGCCTGGAGGCAGCCGCACCCTTCAATGCTCCGGTGCCTTGGCCAACAATGAGTTCAGTTGTCCACTCGCCTGTACAAAGTGTCGCCCAGGAAGAGCTTTTCGGTGCCGCGGATCGCGGGGGCCTGCTGCCAAGCGCGCCCCTCAATCCTCCGGTGTTTTGGCCAAGAATGAGTTCCGTCGCCCCCTTGCCGGTGCAAAATGTCGCCCAGGAAGCGCTTTTCGATCCGGCGATCCGGCAGCCCAGCGCACAGAAGCCGAATCCTGCCCCTGAAGAAGACTTTGGACGAATGATGAATCGAGATGCTGCGGCCCCGGCTACAATTGATTCGACATTCTCCACTGCCGGCGAGAGCTTTGACGCCTCTTTCGCCGTTCCCGAGACTTTCTCCCATGGCACCCAGCCGGCGCCGGACATGCTGCGCTCCAAGCTCAGCCGCTGGGGTCTGTTGCCGGATGCAGCGCAGCGGGTAAAGACCTACGACATTCACGGTGAACGCTATACGGCCGTGTTAGGACCGCGAGGGCGCGCTGATGTTCAGCTTATCCATCTGCGGTCTCCTGCTGCCGGCGATACATTTGATGTTTCGTTCGCCGTACCCAAGGATTTTTCCCATCGCACGCAACTGGCTCCCGACGTAATGCTTTCCACGTTAGGCAAGTGGGACTTCTTGCCTAACGCCGAATATCCGCTCATCAACTATGAGATTGGCGGCGAACGCTATACGGCCGTGCTGGGGCCGAGAGGATCCAATGACGTTCAACTGATCCATCACCCAAAGTTCGCTTCGAGGAGTGAAGCTGCGCCTGTGACGCCCGCGGCTCCCCCGCACACCTACGACGGCCACGCATCTGGGTTTGAGAGGCCCTCCCGGTTCGAATGGCCCGCGCCGCACCTCCAACTGCCGACCGGCGTGCCGCTCTCCGGCCAGCCCGCGCTTCCGCAAGTGCCTGAACTCGGAGCGTTGTTCGGGCAGGACTGGAGGCACGGACCGCGCGAAGCTTCGCCTCTCGAGATTGACATGCTCCAAAACAGGGGCGTCCTGCCGAACCAGCGCGTCCCGATGACCTGCTTTTTGATTCATGGCGAGCCCTACACGGCTGAAAGCCTACCGGGTGGGCGGGTTGTTCTCTTTCATCGGCCGCAATTTGGCTGAACGATATGCTGTCGGCAGCTCGGCCAGCTACTCAAGCTCTCGAATCCACTCGAATCATCTATTTTCGTAAATCAGAATAGTCTCCAAACAACAGGTGAGACGTTAGGCAACCGCCGTAGCGGCCAATCGCACCAGGTCTTTAGCGGGATGATGGTTCAATCACCCCGCGCCTGCATGCGGTAGCAAGGACGTTTCAGGTGAAAGATCCCCCAAAGACGCGACATGATAGATACGAGCGCATCCCGCGGCGGCCGCGAGTCAAGCAAGTTCATCGCGAGCCCCCCGCTTGATCGGTTTGTAAATACACAGAGGACAGGACCGCCGAGGGCGTGCGGACATACCTTGCCCGGTTCATCCGGACCGTTCAACTGAAACGCCTAAGCCTCCAACTCATATAAATGATAGCCCCGAACCGCCGATCCTCCAATCGCTGAGACCGAATGGAGATCGACGGCCCTCAGGACTTACCTTGGTCGAACAGCAAGTTGGCGCAAGTCAATCCTCCCAGACGATAAGATGGCCAGAAACTCTGAACGTCCTGAGATCGACGATCCCGTGTCATACCGCGAAGGTCTACACGATTTAGAGGATCAACTCTTCGGAGCGCGCCTCTGCTCTGTGCCCTTCGTTACCAGATGAACTTTGCGCCCTCCGGCAGATCGCAGATGAATTCGCCCTGGTTCACAAGCTCCGTGGTTCCGACAACAAGCTTCGAGGCTCGCACTGTCAGCTTGCCTTCGCGGCTAAGGCTATGGCGGATGTACTCGGTCACCGCATGTCCAGTGCTATCGACCGTTTGGTGAGCATTGGCGAAACTGATCCCGTTCTGGACCGTCACCCTGAATGCATTGATAACCAGACCGGCCTGCGTCGCCGATGCAGGCTTGCCGCCGTCCGCGGGGTTACAGCGACTCATGTCCAGTATGAGCTTCACATTCTTACCCGCCTGCAGGGCATCGAGCACCTCGGTGTATTTCGGGGAGGGCTCATCGGCTCTCGCCAGAGCGCTACCACTCGCGACCGAAAGCAAGGAAAACAGGACAGTCAGTCCTTTGTCGGTAATCTTCATATTCTCTTCTCCCTCGATAAGTACCACAGCTTACGTTCTTCAAGATGTCGTGCTCGTAAGTTGTTTGCTTTCGCGCCTGTACAAAAGCCGCGTCCCGCAATCAGGCGCAAGTAGCTGTAACCGCTAATCAGACATCACAACATCGTAGGTCAGGATTCTGAGGGGCAGGGCACCGCCTCGCGCGCGTCGACTAGAACGATTTGCTCGATGGCCGCTTGGAAACCACAAAACGACGAGCGGTCGCGCTGGTCCACTGAAGGCCTAACGAGCTAGAAGACAGCCGTCACATCTGTGGAATCAGAAGATGCACGAAAGAATAACTCGATCATCCGCATGCGCTTGCACATCTTCGTCTGCAAGGACTGTCTGCGCTAGGCGACGCGTCCGCAACGAGGTAGCGGAGCGAACGTGACGCCGCGGTCCCGATCTAAGCCCAATCGAATCAGCAGTACCAGAAAAAACAAGGCAGCGGTTAAGCTCAATGGCGTCTTTCCGTCCGTCAGCTTCTCGAAAGCTGCCGCTGCAACAGTCAACGCCGACAGGCCGCGCTTCGCAGGGGAGGAAGAGAGATGAATGTCGATCCGAGGAATGCTGCCGACAACTCCTTCGAGATTCAGCAGCCGCGCCATATCGGTCGACAGCAGGACCAGCTTAGCGTCCAAACCTTCGCACCGACAACTTCAGAAGCTCAAGCAAGCTTTGAGCAGCAGCTAAATGACTTGGCTCTAGACGACTCGGATTCGCCCGCCCCAACCTCGGAGTCAGTCTCCTTAGCGGCAGATTCCGGGACGGCCGCGCCGTCGTCTGCGCCAAGCGAGGCGGCCTCTGAACTCAGTCGCTATGCAGCCTCATCATTCGTCAGTGCGCGCGCTCAGCTTGCCGCAACACTGACAGGTGCCACTCTCGAAGCACTTCGGAACGAAATCGAAGTCGCCGGGCAGCAAGCAGCACGTTGGTCATCGGAGACCGAAGTTGTCAATGATCGAGAGCGCGTATTCGACGACGTTGCGGCATCGTCATATGTCATACTTCGGCGTTTTCAGAATCAGGATACTGATTGCAAGCCCCGTACCGAAGAAAACACAAGCGCAATATCTCACGTTCGAAACACGGCTCGGGATCATTCTGCCGTTGGAGATCCTCTGGAACGATATCCCATGGATCGGGCACGCCAGGCTGGATGGCATATGCGCGGCAAGACAACAACTTCTCCATTCGTGTCTTTGGTCGAAGACCCCGCCAAACTGACCGTTTCGCGTGACCACTGGGCGAGAGCGATAGCCAACAATGCCAACACGCTGCACACTTACGTTGTACCGAAATCTGCGGTCTGGACACCTGACGACGTGCTGAGCAGTATCGCCATTGGAATGAATGCGGGAGACCAGGACAATGTCGATGCGGATGTGGAACTGATGTGCTCGCTGGGCAGAACGCCGACCCAAGAGACCGAACGCTTGTTCCTCGGCGGCAATCTGGACAGCTACCGAACCGCCAGCCAAGAAAACCCCTACAAGCGGAAAACCGGAGATGAGTGATTTGACAGGCGGAGAACGAGCAGTTCTCGGGCATTCCACCCTTCCGCCACAACGCCCATGCTAAGGAATCCTTGCCCAGCAGTGCCGTTTTACCCCGGATAACGGCTTAGCGACTACATCAGCGCTACTTGAGAAAGGGATGAAGTGCATCGACATCCAGAGAGGTCGCCGCCGCTTCCTGGAGGAAACGCGCGCATCGCTATTCGTCGCACTCATCCCCTATTCGCTACCTGGATGTGTTCCATCAAAACAATCGATTTTGCCGATCTTACCCAAAAGTCTCATAATCGATCGCGATCTATGGAGGCAGCATTCCAGAATGTCGCGTGGCAATCGATTCTTTTACAGCTCTCTGCCGCTTACCCCGGCCCGCGCGCTCGCGCGTCCGCATCCCAAGACTCGCTTCCCCCTTCACCTAGAGGGGTTAGTCCGCTCGTCAGCGCCTGCTCACCAAAAATGACCCGTACGGGTTTGACCTCACACCAAGACGTCACCTCTCAAGCGCCAGCAAAGACGACTTACGTCACACGCTATAGTCGGCTGTCGTCAAGCGACGCCTTGATCGGATGTACGAACTTCTCATGATATGGCGAGAGACGCGAGCGTTACCCGCAGGTCAATAGTCTCTCTTCGAACTGTGTCGCCCTCGCTTAAAGAATGCTCGCAGTTTCCAAAATGGTACAACCAGCGCCCAAATGCACTTGAATCTCACCTAGCGTCAGATTGTAGCATTTCCGACAGACCGCGACACACTCCCCCAACGCGTGAACCGTTCCTGACAGGTAGCAAGAATTGCGAACGTCTAAGAATCACCAATCTCCGCCCTTCGCTCCCGTCGCGCTGCTGCGATGTTTCTCGCGCGCGCTAGCGCCTGCGTCTCTCGTATCGTGCATCTCGGCCCGTGAAGGCATCGCCAGATTCGTAAGGCCGGTGCTGTTGTATTGGCGTGAGCTCCACGACATGACGGCTCAACAGCCCAGCAACATCGCCTTGGACCCAACGAAATAGGAAAGTTTTCTAACATGTCGGTTTCGTTCTTTCGTTCGGCCACAAATGCGATCGTCTTTCGCGCTTTGGCTTCGATTGCGCCACTTGGCGCTATTCGCCCTGCGGGCGCCCCGCCAGTGCATGGAAGAGGGGCTGTCATTGGTCTACAAACCAGTCGGCAGGCTGCTGCGGCGTTAATGTCCTTTAAAAAACGTAGGCCTCTTCCTGACACCGCAGGCATGCCGAGCAGCGCGGACGGCGTAAAAAGGCCGCGACGGTCAGCAGTCGAGCCGAAGATGGGAGATCGGCAAATTTTGATGGCCTCTGGACATGTTCCGTCCTCTCGCTTCGAGCTCTTCGTATTCACATCAGTGCAACCGCCTCTCAGTCTTATCGAACCCCGGAGGTAGATGTGACTTGCTCAGGTCGTGGCGTGGTTGGACGAAAGGCGATGCAATGCGAATTCTTCTGGTTGACAATCACGCGGACTTCGTTCGGGACGTGAAGGACGAACTGTTAAATTGCGGCTTCGCCGTCGACGTGACACGAACGCTGGATGAGGCCGCGGCAGCGCTCGATTGCGCGAATTACCATATGGTCCTGCTCGAATTGGCTTTGCCGGATGGAGACGGATTGGACTGGCTGAAACAGTTACGTCGCGACGGGCGGTCTATGCCGACTATGATGATGAGCAATTTCAATGATCTCAGTCAGCGGATTGCGATCTTCAATGCCGGCGCGGATGATTTTCTGCCCAAGCCTGTTTCTATCGACGAACTCATTGCTCGCATGCGGGCTATTCTGCGACGGTCAACGCAGATGACGGCGCCGGTGGTGACATTCGGGAATTTGCATTTTGATCCCATCGCGAGACAAGTCTCGGTCGGTGGCCGAGTACTCAGAATTGCGCGCCGCGAAGTGTGCATTCTTGAACATCTGCTCAGCCGCGCGGGCCGTACCGTGCCGCGCACCTCACTCGAAGATAGCTTGTATGCATTTGACGACGAGGTCTCGACCAATGCGCTGGAGGTCGGGATCTATCGCTTACGCACGCATTTGAGCCAGGCGGGGGCAACGCTCCGGATCAAGACCGCGCGCGGTGTGGGCTACACCCTTGAACTCATTAGTGCGGCATCGGCTGCCTAGCCGATCGAACTTTGAAAGCAACACTCCCTTGAATCTCCTCACCACGGACCACGGCTCTGATGAGCCGTCGATGGTCGCCAGCGGCTTCTGCCATGTCGCGTTTCCTCGCCTCGCCCGCGCTCTATGCGCGGTTGCTCTGCTATTTCCACTTGCTGTCACAGCTCAAACAACTGGCAGCGCGGAACCGCAACGTGCCGCGCCTGGCGGCAACACCGGCACACTCAATCTTACCTCTTCACAGGGTAAGACGGTTCGTCTGAACGGACCGGCAGCGAGCATCTTTGTTGCCGACCCCGCAATTGCTGATTATCAGGCGCCGTCGAACACGACGATTTTCGTGTTCGGCAAGAAGTCCGGGCGGACGAGCCTGTTCGCTCTGAACGACAAGGGAGAGGCTCTGGCCGAGCTGCGCGTTGTTGTTACCCAACCGATTGAGGATCTGCGAGCCGCACTAAAGGCTGAGGTAGGCGACTATCCAATCCAGGTCAGCTATACCCCGCGCGGCGCAATGCTTAGCGGCACGGCACCCAGTGCCGATGTTGTCGAGCTAGCCAAGAAAGTTACTGAGCAGTTTCTTGGGGCGGGCTCGCTGGTTGTCAATAAGATCCAGGTCGCCGGCTCGTTGCAGGTCAATCTCAGCGTAAGGGTGGCAGAAGTCTCCCGCAGCGCGGTAAAGGATCTCAATATCAACTTCTCCGCCTCCGGTCCAAACGGCGCTTTCCTGGTCACCGGCAAACCCAGCGGCTCCAGCGCGGCAGCTGGCGCCGCGGCCGGCGGCGGCACCATCGGGATCGGGTTTAGTGCTGGGAAAACGAATCTAAGCGCTGTTCTGGACGCGCTCGCGAGCGAGCACCTCGCTTCAATTCTGGCTGAGCCGAATCTGACAGCAATGTCCGGCGAAGCCGCAAGCTTCCTTGCCGGAGGCGAATTCCCCATTCCGGTGATGCAGGATAACCGGCAGGTTTCGGTCCAATTTCGCCAGTTCGGCGTGAGCCTCGAGTTCGTTCCGACGGTTCTCAACAATAATCAGATCAATGTCCGTGTGAAGCCTGAAGTGAGCGAACTGTCGAGCGAAGGTGAAGTCAAAATCAACGGTATGGCGGTCCCTGCCCTCTCGACTCGGCGGGCGAGCACCGTGGTCGAGCTCGCCAGCGGTCAGAGCTTTGCAATCGGCGGCCTCATCCGGCGGAACTTCAACACTGATATCGACGAGTTTCCCTGGCTCGGCGATGTGCCGATCCTGGGCGCGCTTTTTCGCTCCTCATCGTTTCAAAAACGTGAAACCGAGCTGGTCATTATTGTCACGCCCTACATCGTGCGGCCCGGACCGAATCCGAACCGGATGAGTACTCCGAGCGAGCGCATCTCACCGCCCTCAGACGCGGGGCGGATTTTGACGAACACGGTGGCCAGGCCGCCGCGAGACCGCGATGCGCCTCGCGCCAGCGCACCAGGATTGACCGGCAGCGCCGGCTTTATTATCGAATGAGGATCGCCAAAAAATGACTTTGCGATATCTGTGCTACCCCATCGTTATCGGAGCAACATTGGGGGGCTGCGCCAATACTGCTTCGATCCATCCCGCGCCGGCCGACCAAGAGATCGAGGTCGAGCAGAAGAGTAGCGTGTTGTTCCTGCAGAGCCTCCGTGGCGCCGAACGGCATCGGCTGCGAAGCTTTATTGCAACGACTAGCCGCGGCCGGCGGGATGCGCTCCATGTGGGTATCATCGGCCCACCACGACTCAGTGCACAGGTCGCCCATGAGGTTCGCGCCATGGGCGTTGCCAACTACAACATTCGCCTGTTCGCTTCTCGTATGGATTTGCCGGCTCGTTCCGGGGTGAGGATCGAAGCCATTACCTTCGAAGCCCATCCCCCGGTCTGCCCGTCGCTCTCCATCGTCGGTCCTACAGTGAACGACAATTCGTTCAGTCCAACCCTTGGCTGCTCAGTCCGAAATAACCTTGTGGTCATGATCAATGAACCTGGGGACTTGTTAGGCAATAGCGCTGTCATGCCGACCAGTGGTGATCGTGCAGTGCTTCCCATCACCGAACGCTCGTCGGGCAACAGGAGCAATTTGGGCGATGAAACGCATAACAGGGTTGCGCCAGAGAACCAATAAGTGGCTCGTGAGACCCAAGCAGCATGACCGTTGGTTGGCGTTCTTGACCTTATCAGTCTTCGAATCGGCCGACGAGCGTCCTGGAATCCAATTCGCCGGGCTCTCTTGGGATCGTGCAGCTTGCAGATCAACTTCTCGGACAGTGGGGTCGTTGACCAGAGAGTTGAGCCATAGCTGGTTTGCTACGGACGCTAAACTAGGCCGGCGGCAAAGACGGCCTTTGCAACCCTCTCGAAACACTCCATCGGAACGGCCTTGCCCATCACACCTTTTCGGATCAGCTGACGCGCCAAGACATCATCCTTGACTATGCTCAGACGTCTGGCGCGCGCCTCCGCCAGTAGCTGTGAGGCGCTTTCGCCCTCACCGCGGCACACCAGTACCGGGACGCCGGTCTCGCCCCGAACATAGCGCAGCCCAATCAATGTCGCGCGCCCCCTCAGTATCACTGTCGCCCGATGGATTCCGAGCGGAGACTCGTTCGCCGACTCGCGGCGGAGCCTGCGGTGTTCACCCTTGATCTGCGGATTACCATCCTGTTCCTTGGACTCGCGCTTGGCTTCGCTCTGCGTCATGCGCATGTCGCGCAAGAACAACCAACGCTGAATGAGCAGATCGGCCAAGCCGCCAATCAGAAGAGCGCCGGCAGCAATGGCGATCAGCACTTTGAGTTCCTTAAAGACGAAACCAAAGCAGCTCAAATCGCAAACCGGTAAGTATACCAGTGCCCTCCAACTTGCGAGCACGGTGAACACGAAGGTACCGCCAAGAACCAACACTTTGACGATAGACTTTCCGAGCTCGACAACCGACCGCTGGGAGACAATACGCTTCAGCCCTTTGACGGGGTCCAATTTCTCAAAGCTTGGTTTAAGCGGCTCAACCGAAATCGTCAGCCCGCCTCCGGCCAAGACACCGGCCAAAATCGCCGCAACAACCGCGCCAGCTAGGATGGGAGCCGCGGCAGTTACAGAAAGGTCCAACAATCCGACCAACGCCTGCCGGACCGCGCTGTTGAAGGGTTGTTCCTGCAGCTTGCCGATCAGCCGCACGGCTTCGCGCCATCCGTCTTCGATCGGGCCGGCCCTGAAGCACAGGCAGCCGAAACCAGCGCAAAGGCTTGCCGCAGTCACAAAGTCGGCGCTCCGCGGGCTCTGACCTTTCTTGCGCGCGTCCCTCAGCTTCTTCTGGCTTGGTGGAAGGTTTTTCTCTTCGCTCGTGTCGTTCATCTCAAGAACTTCTCGAGCCACTCCAGCACGCCGTTGAACTGACTGATCTCTGCTCCCATATAGTCGATCAGGAAGACGGCGTAGCTGACCATAATGATGCCAAAGGCAGCATTTTTGATGGTGGGAGAGAGATCGTTCAGCTTGATTTGCGGCGCAAAGCGCCCGAGCAGCATGAGGGATACGTCGATCAGAAGCAGCAGAGCCAGCACGGGCCCGGCGACCACGAGTGTCGTATGCATGATATGGTCGAGAAGCCCGATAAACTCCATCGCTCCTTGGTGGGTCAGGGGCGGTAGCAGCCGATACACGGGCCAGGCCAGATAACTTCCATAGAGGCATCTGACCATGGTCTGCAGACCTCCTGATACAACGAAGATAGTGATCGCGGCAGTCCCGAGAAAGAGCCCCATCGGGGCGGTTTGACTGCGTGTGCCAGGATCGTCCACCTGGCTGGAGATACCACGCTGGGTATCAATGATGTCACCAACGGCCTGGATGCTCCAAAGCGGTATACTAAGGAGAAAGCCGAACAGCAGGCCAATAAACATCTCCTTCAATCCGAGGAGCGAGACCGCAATCATACGAGTGTCCGGACCTAGCGTCTGCAAGCCGTTCCTGATCTGCATCAAGCAAGGCAATCCAATCACAACCGCCGCGCTTGCGCGAATAACGCCGCTAATGTGCGGTCGCGTGAATACCGGAAGAATCAGCATAATGCCGAGCGGCCGGGCCGCGCCAAGTCCGGCCGCAACGACGAACTCGACAGCAGTCTGAATCAGACCTTGCGTATCGGTGGCTGACAAACCATCCATCTGAGCTCAGCTTGTTACATCGGCCAATGCAATGTCGCACCTGCGTTGCCACTTGTGAGATGTCAAGAACTCTGCAGATCTCCCTTCCCAGAGGCTCGAAAGCGACTGGCCTCCCACAAGGCAGGTGACTTCGTCTTCAACTGTCCACATGACCACAACCATCCGGAGCCGAGGTTTGACCATTCGATGAGAGCACCGGCGGACTCGCGCCGCTGCGCGGTCTACAAAAAAGGATTCTTCCGCCTGACCCGTCGTAGCGCTGTTTGGAGATCTGAGGGCCTCGAATCTTTCATCAGCGTCGCCGGGAATGGATAGAAATTCCAAATGGGATTATTCTTCCTGCGAACACGGCCGGCCCGCCGAGCCGAACACGACAGTTCGGATGCCTATCCGTCTCATGCTAGTGAGGCGAGCTTTCGATAACCTGACGAACTCGTCCTCTTGCGGTTCATCATGAAGGCGGACAAACACGCGCTGTGGCTAAAACTTGCAAGGCCTTGCGTTCCGCGCACTAATACCTCGCTGTGAGAGCGGGAAACTCAGTGAAGATATGCTGGGCTTGCTCGATCAGTGGCGCGCTCAGCACCGGAGCAAACAGAACGAGCACGGCGACGACGACGAGGAGCTTCACGGTAAGCGGCAAGGTTTGATCCTGGAGCTGAGTTGCTGCCTGCACGATGCCGATACCCAATCCGGCCACGAGGGCTGCTAGGAGCGGCGGTAGAACCCAGATCATGAACAGGACCAGTGATCGGCTCAAGTGGGTGAGGATGCTGGCCTCGTCCATCTCAACTCCCCGGAGATGCGTAGCTTAAGACCAGCCCGTGCATGAGCCGCGACCAGCCGTCGATTGTGACGAACAGAAAGAGCTTGAAAGGAACGGATATCATTGTTGGTGACACCATTGACATGCCCATGGCCATCAGAATTGTCGTCACGATCAGGTCAATTGTGATGAAGGGAAGATAGAGAAGAAAACCGATTTCAAACCCACGCTTGAGCTCTGAGATCAAAAACGACGGCACGAGGATCGCAAAATCATCGGCTGTTGCGTTGGCGCGCATCTCCTCCGACCAGATATGTTGCGTCGATGACAGGAAGAACGTGCGCTGCTCCTCAGTCGTGAACTTTTTCAGATGGGCGCGCAGGGGCTCGCTGCCCTCCTTTGCGGCGGTCAACCAGTCATCGGCGGTTTGGTAGCGAAGTTGCATATCGGTGACGCGGTTGTAGGTTTGCTCGAATACCGGGGCGCCTATGAACACCGTAAGGATTAATGCAGCGGCATACAGAACGATGTTCGGTGGTATGGACTGAGTGCCGAGCGCGTTGCGGATCAGGAAGAGAACGACGGAAACCTTGATGAACGCCGTTGTTGTGACGACTGCGAACGCCAGCAGGCCAAGGCCGGCCGTCGCCGCAACAAGCGCAAGGATGCTCGGTTGAATGTCAACCATTGACCGCCAACTTGCTACGTAAACGGATGCCCAACGCTTCACCGACACGTACGATGTCGCCGCGGCCGATCAATTGACCATTGGCAACAATATCGACCGGAGCGTCCACCGGCCGCCCAAACTCGAACACATGCCCCTCGTTGATGCTTCTCAACGTACCCAACGGAATGGGCCGGCGGCCACATTCGAACACAAGCGTGATCTCAACACTGTCGAGGTCGGCTTCCGAGGGCGGGATTGCTTGCTCAGCTTGGGGGCGAGTGGTCATATTTGCATACCTTAGAGGATTGGACTGCAGGCGGAATGGTCCCCGAAGGATAAGTCTGTCACCCGCAGCCTGCGCGGGCGCCCACAACTTGTCCGCAGTGAGGATGAGCTGGCCATGGGTAAAAGGAATGACGTCGGGCAGCAGTGCGTCGCCGCGCTGTGCTTGGCGAAGAAGCTTGATGGGCACGCGCAGCGAGCCAATCTCTGTCGCAATTACGACCGGCAATTCCGAAGAAATATTGCATAAATCTCGCGGTAATTGGCCGATCAACTCACCTAAGGCACGGAACGCAGACGGAACCGGACCGTCAAGAGGCGCGAACAAGAACAGGCGGGCCTTGGCCATCAGCGGCCCGAAAGTAACATCGAGCTCCAAATAGGGGTCTTTGGCTTTTGCGTCTTCGACGCGGATTAGCTGCAAATTCCGCGCGAGCACGATCTCTAATGGAGCGAGCCAAGGTTCCAGTGCAAGTTCGAGAAGAAGCGAGCGGGTTGGGTCGGAAGGTAAAGTCAGGGCATCCTGGACCGTTGAAATCAGTGCCTCGACGAGAAGGCGGGGCAGGGACAAGACAGCTGTGTCGCCTCCGGCGCAAAATATGCAGTCGAGCATCGACATGGCATATGGCTCGGCCCGCCAAACGAGTCGGCTCATACCGATCGATAGCGGCCTATCGCCAATGCGGCTCTGCAAAACCCTGCGCGGTGCGGCGATATCGTTGAGCCACGAGACCACTTCATGCGACAGCTTTGCCGCGGGCTGAAATAGTGCGAGTTCACCCACGGCATTTACCGACAGTTTCCGCGGGCGCAGCTCGCGACGTCATAAGAGAACCAGTCATCAGTTCGAGCCACCCACCGCCTGGCTGCGCGAAGCACCCTTGTATCGGAGCAAGACCTCATCATCGGCATCCATTTCGGCTGCAAATTCCGAACGGAGAGCGGTCGTGCGCTGGACATCGCCCTCAATGTCCTGCCATTTCTGGCTCGCCGCCGAACGCTTGGCCCAGATGGCCCGCGCCTCATTCACTGCCCGCTGGGCTTGCTCATGCGCGATGCGCGCCTGCTCACGCTCCTGGCGTGCCGATTCGATCTCTGCTGCCAGCCGCCCGAGGACGAGTTGACAGCGACGATCGAGCTCGGCCACGGTCATCGTCTCGAGCGACGCCAGCTCCTGATAAAGTTCAGCTTCGACGTTGGCGCGACGGTCCTCCGCGGCTTTAAGATTCTCAGACGCTCGCTGTAGCGCATCGATCGCAATTTGGAGCCTGGCTTCATTGTTCGACAATTCAAGAAGCGCGCTTCGCTCTCTGATGCCTTTCACCAGTCGCAATTTCGACGCTTGCACGACATTCAGGCCGTCAGGCGCGACATCCATGAAATGGTCTCCTCAAAGCTAGACGGCTCGTCCTGTACCTGGCGCAAAAATGCGCGCAGTTCCTCGATTGAATCGATTGCCCGATCAGTCAGTGGATCGCTGCCCGGCTTGTATTCACCGACCTTGATCAGGAACTCAGCCTCATTGTAGCGCGAGAGCAGATCGCGGAAGACGGATGCCGCCTTGCGATGTGGACCAGAGGCGACCGCATCCATGACACGACTTCGGCTCGACAGCACGTCGATGGCGGGAAAATGCTCTCGCGAGGCCAGCGCGCGCGAAAGAATGATATGACCATCGAGAATGCCGCGCGACTCTTCGGCGATCGGATCGCCCGTGCCGTCACCTTCGACAAGCACAGTATAGAATGCCGTGATCGAACCCCGCTCGCCCATACCGGCTCGCTCCAACAGACCAGGAAGCAGAGCAAAGACGGAAGGAGGAAAACCGCGCCGGGTGGGAGGTTCTCCGGCGGCAAGGCCGATTTCGCGCATCGCACGGCTAAAGCGCGTCAGCGAATCCATCATCAGAACGACCTGCAGTCCTTGATCACGAAAATACTCGGCGAGTGCGGTCGCCATATGAGCGCATTGCGCCCGCTCCATTGCCGATCGATCGGATGTCTCAACGACAACGATGGTGCGAGCGAGGGCATCTCCAATATGACGTTCGATGAATTCACGCACCTCGCGTCCACGCTCTCCTATGAGCGCAACGACGGTGACATCGGCAGCCGCGCCTTTTACAATTTGCGACATCAGCGTCGACTTACCGCAACCGGCATCTCCATAGATTCCGATTCGCTGACCTTCGCCACACGTCAGAAGTCCATCCAGCACGCGAACGCCGAGCGGAAACGGCTGCTCGATGCCACGCCGCCTCATCGGGTTGGGCGCCTTGCCCCGGAGCGGATAAGTCTGGACCGTCTTTATCGGCCCCTTCCCATCGAGTGGACGGCCGAAGCTATCGATGACGCGGCCTAGCAGGTCAGGCCCGACTGACACTTCCTGCATGCGTCCAGTCGGGAGCACTTCCGCGCGGTGGGACAAGCCTACCATATCGCCGATGGGCGTCAGCAACACCCCGTCCGGCAGCAAACCGATGACTTCCGCCTCAAGTGACCATCCAGCAGCGTGATCCTGCAACAGGCAAAGTTCTCCAACACGGGCCCCCGGCAACACGGCATGGAGCAAGGTGCCGATTGCACGCGTGATCCGTCCCCGCACGGCACGCGTATCGACGTCCTTTGCTGCGACTTTTAGAGATGCTATCGCCGCATGCACATCTCCTTCTCCGGCCGCTTGATCATGGCCTGATCGTTGCGTCGTCACGGATAGCTTTCCTGAGAAGATGGATTAAGGCCGAGACGCAATGTGCGGAGCTGGGCGGCGAGTCCTAAATCGACACTGCCGAACTCGCTCCACAGAACGCACTGGTCCGACGCAACGGCCGGGTCCGGATCAATTCTGACTTTCGGCCGACCATCCGTTCCATCGAACGCCAGAAATTCATGTCTTAGTGCATCAGCGTTCACAGGAGACACGTGAAGGCATAGTTCTGCGCTGCCATATCTTTGCTCGACCGCGTGACGAACGGTCCTTACCAACATTTCACCCGGATCAAAGGAGCCCAATAAATCGGTCAATATCTCAATGACGAGCTGTGGTAACTCCCGTTGCAGAACGGCTTTTCGCCGGGCCACATCGGAAGCAACTTGGACGATCAGCTGCGCCATTTCGTCCGAGCCTGACCTAAGACCCTCGCAGTGGCCGCGCTCCCGCTCCTGCTGATAGGCTTTCCTTGCCCAACTGCGAACCTGCCGCAGGTATCGCTCGGCTAGCGCGCGCGTCTGCACCGCATCGTACCAGATACCAAGTTCCGCGGCTGGTATGAGCGGACCAAGCGGCCGTATCCGCGGGGTATCTGGCAAGGCTGTTTCATTGTCCGTCATGCCGCAGGCTCCTCCGTGGCCAAGTGGGCCACCACCAAAGACAGTAACTGACCCGCTGAGTTGTGGTGTTCCGCTGCGGGGGATTCGGCGCCGGTCCCCACAGGTAAGCGGAAAAGAACGCGCACACGGTCAAGCTCTGAGGCGTCCTTGAGCCAAGCGCCAAGGCAGGCACATCCGTCATGTTCAATCTGGCTAGCAAGCTTCTGCGGATCGTCAATCGATGTGGTTGCAACGGCGCTCGATAAGTGTCGGATTGCGAAAGCATGTGCTTCCGCACCAATATTTTCGATCAGAATCGCTACATCATGCCTTGACACACGCTTCAGGACCGAACGGGCATGCCAGATACTGCCAGCGAGCAGCGCCGCCCGACGTGGATCATGCCCGAGAAGAACGTCCTTACCCCAGTCGGTTTCGTTCGAGACCAGGTCACTGCCCAGGAGCAACTCGACCAGTCTTTGCTGCAGTCTCGGAGCCTTCTGCAACTGCAGCACTGTGGCGGCCGACAGGGACCCATCAAGATGGCCGTCAAATCGGCTGGGATGGATCAAAGCGGCGAGCTCGCGCAGGCGATCAGAATGCGGGTTGAGTGAACAATTTGGGTCAGTGGACGCCATCGATACGGACCTGCTGCCACTATTTCGGATCGGAGGAGAGCTTTTTGCCGGCGGGGGCTGGCTTGACGGCATCTCTGCCGAGACTTGTCACTTTGCGCCAGGATTGACGAAGCTGCTCCCCACGTTTGCTCAACAGCACGTAAGTTAGAATGCCCAACGCGGCGAGCGCACCTCCTGCACCGATCGCAATGTGGGTTGTGAGGAACTTGGTAGGTTCGGCGGAAGCTGCCACTGGCAAAACGGAGACCTCATGCTGAGCCCGCTCAACCGGCACGAACACGACTGTCACCTTGTCGTATGACAGACCTTCGATGCTGTTGGCGACGAGCATCTTGATCTGCGGAAGCAAAGCTGAGAGCTTCGCGTTCGCGGCGTGTCGAATGAACACCGAGGCTGAGGACGGAGTTGCATCCTGTCGCAAAAGATCATTCTTCGGTAGAACGACATGAACACGGGCGGAGAGAACCCCATCGATATCGCTGATCGTGCGCGACAATTCTTCACTGAGAGCATAGACGTAGCGGGCTCGCTCCTCAACCGGAGAGGCAACGAGGCCCGTCCCCTTGAACACCTCACCAAGGCTCTTGAAGGGTTGGCGCGGCAAGCCCTGATTGTTCAGCAGCCCGATTGAGTAGGCGAGCTGATTTTCTTCCACCTGAATTGTGCTGGTCCCATCCTTACCGACGACACGGATGGCATCGACGCCCTTGCTCAGGAGCAGCCCAAGCATCTCGTTGGCTTCGCGCTCCTGAACTTTAGTATACAGATCAGCTTTGCATCCGGCGAGGCTCAGCAAGAGCGGCAACAGAACGAGAGCATAAATCCGCTTTCCTGCGGGACAGCCGGTCCTGATCTTATCTTTCGTCAAGACAGCCAACGGGTCGCTCAGCCCGCCGATAGAAGCTTGTTCAGAGATGAACTAACAGCACCTGTCCCCTTGGAGAGGAGCGAAACCTGGATGACGTCGTTGTAAACACCCCGCAGATTCACCAGCGCTGATTCGAAATGATCCGCACCGTCCGGTTTGCCCGCTGGATGTACCTCGATTTGCTGTACTCGCAAGACCGGTTGCGCCGCCGGGCCAAGCTGCAGACTCTTGGTGGGATTAGGCTCGTCGACGATCGTCGGCGAAACTGCACTCGACGGAAATGGTGTAACCTGGTGCATAGCAGAAATGCTCTGAAGGATGCGATCGCCGAACGGGCTCGCCGGCGTGACTGCGCGCTGGACTTCCGGCAGCGATTGAGCCGGCGTGCGCTCGGCCACAGAAGAGGCAGCACCTTGGCTTGAGGCCGCCTGCGCAAGACTCTCGCCAAACTGCGCATGTGCCGGCGAGCATCCGCCGGAGGCACACTCGACCGAATTGGAAGAGACCGACTTGATGCCGAACAACATGGAGGAAATCATTGCTATCCCGTAGTGAGATGAGCCATCTGTTCACACGAATGGGGCGGGACCTTAGAAAAGCAAGCTGACCAAAAACTGACGAGCAGCTGCCATTTAATGATCATGGTCAGCTTCCAATTTGGGATGAAGCATCGGCTTCCATCCGGTGCTCGTTTTCATGTGTAAAGAGCAGAAATGCTCATCTCATCCACAGGACAGCAAAAACTTGAAGAAAGCTCTCTATGCCGGTATTTTCATTTGCTTCGGCGTCGTTGAGGCGCTCGGCGCGCCCCTGGCGCTGCCGTCTACGCCCTATAGTTACACAGTTCTGGATCAGGACCTCGCCGCCGCGCTGCAGGAATTCGGCAACAACCTTAATATCAGAGTCAATGTCAGCACCGAGGTGAAGGGGCGGATTCGCGGGCGAATGCCCGATCTCCCACCGCGAGAGTTCCTCGAACGGTTGATCAATTTGTACAATCTCCAATGGTACTACGATGGTATGGTGCTCTACGTATCCGACGCGCGTGAGGCGCAGAGCCGCCTGTTGGTCTTGAGCCCAATCAACTTTGATGCGTTCAAGGCGGCACTCGATGCACTCAAAATCTCAGACGAGCGTTACATTGTCAGAGCCGTACCGGGAGATGGTCTCGTCTTCGCCTCTGGTCCACCCCGCTTTGTCGCGCTTGTGGAGCAAACACTCAAAGGACTTGTGGCGGAGGCACAGGCACGACGAAACCCGAGCGGTAGCGAAAAGCCACCGAACGACTCGGTTTTGATGCTATTTCGGGGATCTTCCAGCGTGGTCGTTCGCGAAGGACGACCGAATGACACTCCTTCGCCGGAGGCATCACATCAAGAGGACGCGGTCCACAAACCCGATTCAACTAATAAATGACCTCTGTTTATACCCTGTGGTCAGCTTTACGAGAGCTACTGCTGCCTGTCAGAGCTCGGGTGTGTAGATGGCCGATGCCGCAGCACGGCGCAATAAAAGTCCAGACCGCAGCCGGATGCGACCCAGACTCCTGGCCAGCAGCATCGGCGGCCGCGCTTTGCACTTTAGCGCCTCACGAGAGCTTTTGAACAACTGCAAACGAGCTTCGTCGCATAAGAATGAAAGCCACTCGGTTTTTCAAAGGGACGAACAGGTTGGACTTCGACGCGCTAAGCCCGGCGGACAACAGCCCAGCGCCTCATTCGTCCTCGTCGCGCGCCGGTCTAAGGAAGTTTGAGCGTGAACTAATAGATTGCATGAAATACCCGTACACCCAGGACCTAATTTGGCAGGAACTCGGAGGCCGATCATCGCGTCTCGAGCCATCAGCGAGCGGTCCACATCCCAACAGACGATCGCTCAACACCGCGAACGCCTCCGATTTCGGCAACGACCCTGTTTGGCAAATTATAGATCCTTGGCTAATGCAGGCCGGGTCACCTCAGGCTGGACCGTCTCTAGCAGAGCCCACGTTGCGCGCACAGGTTGCTCCGCTGAAAATTGGAGATTTCGCCGCGGCGAAATGTCATGGGCAGACCAGTGGTTCTTCACTGGCCCAACCCGCTACGTGTGCTCTGATCAAAAATGCTGATAAACACGCGATCTTATACCGACTGCGCCTACCCGATGAGCCATAGTCCGAATGATCGTATCGATTGACTAGATAATCGAGATAGTCCGACATTCTTCCGGATCTACGACTGTGATTGGCATCTACATGCCATCATGCTTAGCCGCTTGGCGAGTTTTTCGTTCGAACCGACGTTAAAGGACGAGTCCAGCGACGGCCGGAGGTGAATAAAACCTTCTTCTCGCATTCGGCGATGTGAGGCACGGGCAGGGCCGTAGTGAGCGACAGCAAGCAAGCCGATTCCAATATCGAGAACCCATCGCTGTCTTTCACACTGTCATTTTGCGTCCCGTTCTGAAACCTCCGAGCGCCGTCAGCTTTTGGAAAGCTAATCAAACCTACCATGCGGCGTGAATATCTGGGGGCGATGTGCCTGTAGATTGTAGCGGAACTGAGCGCGGGGGGCGCACGGACCAATCGGAAGCAAGCGGTAGGCGCCCTCGAGGCCTATCGATATCTCTTGCTCGTTGTTCGTCGCGATTCTCGGTCTGCGCCACATGACCGGCTTGTGGTGCAATCTCAAATCAGAGGACGTATGATGTCAGTCAACAACCTATCGCTAACTGCCAGCTCGACTTTATCCGGGCTGACCACCGGACCCTCATCGGCGCTGGATCTTTCAAAATTCGAGGCGATGCTGGCTGGTTTCTCGTTGCAAGACAAGACCGATGATCGTTCCGCGCCGCAGGCTCCGGGCGCTGCAGACTCAGCCAAGCAGCTAACGGCGGAACTAACGCATGAGGTGCGGAACATTCTCCCGCCGGAGATCAAGGCCGCACTGGACGCATGTCAGCAGCCTCCAGAGCCATCCTCCCCGGAGTCCTCCACCGCTCGGAGCGCCCCGAAGATTGCAGAGGCACCCGTACAAAGCTCCAGGATTACGTGGAACAGCGGCGCGCTGACTGATCCCGAGCTGCAGATTGTGTCAGTGCTGAACCGACACAAAGACAAATGCCCGCTGGATTGGAAATCTCTTGGAGATCTGGCCAACGATCCCTCCACACCGCCCGATCTAAAGGCGGCGATTGAGGCTCTGCAACAGGACCCAGAGCTCTTCTATGCGATAGGCTCGCAAGGTGACGGCCGCTGCGGCGGGAAGATCAAAGCAGATGATCTCTCCGGCTTCTCCGATCACCACCCTCAAGTTGCTGCGTTCCAGGAGCAGCGGGCAAAGAGCTATACGCAAAACTACATCCCTTCCGACGGCACCCGGAATGGCGAGCCATCGGTTATGACCCAGACCGATGCATTGCGAGAGCTCTATCGGTATTCAGACAACCTGCCTAAGAACTTGAGCCTTGCGGATTTCAAGCGGATCGTCGACGGCGAAGCTAAAACCGGCAAATGCCCGCCGCAGGTCCTGGCGGCCGCTCAATATTTCATCGACCACCCGGATGAATGGAAGCAGTTGTACGGTGGCTCGATAGACAAGGTTCACAAGGAGGACTTCCTGGAGGTTGCTTCATCATCGATGAATCTCACGCACGCCGAGCTCGATACTCTCAATACCATCAGCAAGAACCAAAACGCTTTCTTCGGGAAGGGCGACCTGACCCTGGAAAAGCTGGCGAGCATGGTCGATGATAAGAGCCTCGCGCCCGAGGTGCGAAAGGCGGCCTCCCAGCTGCTCTCGGATCCTGTGTTGTTCGGGCTGATGAACAACGCGATTACGGGCTACAAAACCCACCACAAGTTCTTCGACTTCGGCGGCGGGCATACTGTCGATTCCGGCAACATCAGCAACAGCGACTTCAAGCAGTTCTTCAACAACATGTCGGGGGCGAACCGCACCATCCATCAGGTGAAGACGCATCCCGCCCGAACGCCTGCCGAGCAAGACGCGGTCGCGGACATGACGATGGGCGTGACAGACCAGCCCGATGTCAAATCCCCCAAAAAGAACGGTGGCGCCTTCATGCACGCACTTAATGACGTGCTCAAAGTTGGCTCTAAGGTACTCGACTGGGCCGCGACAGCAGTTGGTGTACTTGGCTTCATTCCAGGCTTGGGTGAATTGACCGATCTCGCGTCAATGGTGCTTGAAGCCGAGGCGCAAGCTGCAAATCTTCTTCACACTGCGATCAGTGGCGGCAACATAAAGCAAGCGCTGGAAGAAGCCGGGCTCAGCCTTGCGGCACAGGCGGTGGGCTGCATCGCGGGACCCGAGGTCAAATTAGCAATGCGAGAAGGCCTAGTGAAGCAGGCAATTCAAGAAGCCGCGACCGCCGGCATCAACCTGCCTGTTTCGGCGGCCCAGTCCTACGCGGAGGATTATCTGAATAGCCTGAAGGCTCGCATCGAGTCCGATCGCTTGCAAGCTGCAGGCGCTTACGCTTAGGTCAAGAGCTATCCTCTCATCACGCTGGAAACTGAGCTTGCGCGGCCTCCGCGCCGTTGGGCCTCTCTGCCGAGCAGTAGGTGGCGCAAGCTCTACCAGATAATTGAGACCGCCCCGGAATCCCGGGAACTAATTTCGGCACTTAACTGCGCAAGTATGATGGCCGCACTCCATCGCCCGCGTCCGACCTTAAACCCAGTCTGCCGCTGACGCCGCCTCTCAACACACGATGCATTAACATTACGCCACAGACTGGCCGCACCCGCCAAGCCTGTCGATTGCACAAGGATCGAGAGCACATTGGTCGCGAGCGGTAGGAGCCGAGGGCTTTTTGTCGAGCGGCGGGCTCCTAATCGCTCTCCCTGAAAGGTCGCGATCGACGGATCTGCCATGAGTCCGCCTCGGGATCCATGGACCGCTCCGGCCCTAAATCAGCCATCACTCTGACTGTCCGCCTCCCTCCCGACCACGTCGAGCTCCGTGCCGCTTCGCCTGACCGCAAGAAAATTAGCTGAAAGAGCTCGGAGGCATCGCAAGGAACGTGAGCCGGAGCTTGCAGCACGTCGGCCGCGAAAAATTGATTTTTCCTAGTGCTCGCCCGATCAAGCTCCCCAAACCATCGCTTGTCTCTAACCATCTGATTTCCAGCGTTTCGCCGGCAACCTTTCAAATACGGCCTGCTGGTGAAGACGGTAATGAGGATCGACGATCTGCTCATTGCACTTTCTACAGCTCGTCAGCTTGTCGAAAGCTAAGACTTGCATAGTGGAGGGTGGAAACTGCCTCCGTTGGCACATCGAAATGACATAGGAGAACCCGATGCGCGTTACGAGCTCTAACGCCGCTGGGCACTTTGATGCTGACCTCCATAAGGCCGGCAGCAAAAGCGCCGGCCAAAAAGGATCTCACAAGCCGGGCGAGCAAGAGAATCATGGCCGATCGCCTGATGCAAACATTCCCGCAAACGGCGGCGCCTCCACTCCAGGCGGTAACTCGCATGAAGCCGCTATGCAGCAAGCGTTCAGCGTCGCTCTGGGAGCCGCTGCTCTCCAATTTGCGAACAGTGCAATGAGCCATTTCGACGATGTCATGGCCGAGACAGAGGAGGATTCCTGACGCCGCATCTTGCGACGCTAGGAAATAGGCCGCATGTGGCGGCGAAATTCGAGCACACAGGAGAATAGTATGACTAAAAATGTTGGTGCGTCTCATACCTCAACTGCAGGTGGGGCAGCCGGCACCGCAACTGCTGCAGCCGCTTCCACGGCGGCTGAAGCTGCTGGAGAGGCGGCATTCCAACGGCAAATCGCCGCTCTGACTGCGACCAGCACAAAGGCTGCTGAGAGGGACGTGGAACTTCGCGTCGTCTCGACCGAGCTCTCGACTGTCAAGAAAGCGGCCGACGAGCGGGTGCAGTAAGGGACGAGAGGGGCGACGTCGCCGCCCCATTCCCCGGCTGCTTAGTCTGTGAAGTCGCAACGGGCCGTATGGTTTGCCGTACGGTCCCGTTCGCTGTTCAGGAAACCGACCGTGAATGAACCAAATTGCCCGCATTTCGAAGTGCTGTCGGGCTGTTACTCTGGGCTGAAAAGTAAGGTGGGAAGCGGATCGTGTCTGATTGGCAGCAGCCTCGATGCAGACTTAATCTTCGTCGAACAAAGCCTTGAACCGCACCATCTTCGTGTCACCCCGCATTCCAATGCAATTGGGATCGAGGCCCTTGCGGGGGACGTCAGGATCGAGGGGCACGAGCCAGTTTTACCGAATGAGCCCATTGTTGTCGCTCTTCCTGTCGTTTTGCATGCCGGCGCGATGTCCATTCGCTGGACAATCGAGGACTACAAACAAGCCGGCTCAATCCACCGCCGGCGTATATTGCTCACGGTTCTCGCTTTGATCCTGATCAGCTCTGCCGCGATTGGCGCAGCCTCATCCAGTTTTGTCCAGACCAACACCACTATGGCGTCAAGTCCGCCTTCGCCCGCTTCGGACATTGCACCCAAGTTGGCGCTCAGCGCTCCTGATGCTCTCGCCACCGATGCAGCTGCCGAGCGGCTACAAGAGGAAGTTGATAGAGCAGGCCTTGTCGGCATCAAAATCGGCTCTGGAGCGGGCGTTGTCACTGCCGACGGCACCGTTACACCCGCCTCGGTCGCCACATGGCGAGACGTCCAGCAGCGGTTTGATCACAATAGCAGTGGGGCTTATACGCTCGTCAATGCGGTCGCCATCAAGGATGAGAAGACGCCCCCCACAATTGGGGTCCAGGCTGTTTGGCGCGGGAGCGATCCGTATATTGTCATTGCTGGTCAAAAGTATTTCGTCGGCGCGCTCCTGAGCAATGGATGGACCGTCTACAGGATTGAGGAAGGGCGTGTTCTGCTGAGCCGGGATGGCCGGCTTGCCACTCTACCCTATTAGTGTTTAGGCCGCAGGTAAGGAAGGAAAGTGCCATGACTAGGCTGCCCCCCAATCCCCTCGAGCCTGGCACCTCTTTTCAGGAGCCAAACGTTGATCATCATGCATCTGACAACACTCCGGCTAATTCTCGAGCCAAGTCCATCTGGATTGATCGGACACGTGGGAATGATAACAAGAGCCACACCTCAAATTCTCATCATAGCCACGTGCTGGATCTGTTGGTGGACACCACGATCGAGAGCGCGCTCGAGCTCAGTTCGATCGATGCAGTTTCACGCATCAATCTCGACGAGGCGCGCGCCCCGCCGGGTCAAGTCGAACCGGGCTCGGAACTCGCTTGGCTCAACCAGCCCAACCTCGCGCACAGTCTGCTCTCCTTCGTGACGCCGCGCTTACGTCATTCGCATGTTCTGCGTCCAGAGCAGCATGGCCTTCTTCTGGAGCGTTTGGCTGATACGCTATCAGCCGCGCCCCCAACAGATTTGGCTTCACGTGAAGGGGCCGCGCTTCTGCAACTGGAGCTGCAGCGATTAATCCTGCTCCGACAGAGCCACAACGGCTTGATCAAAGGCTAGTAATGGCGGGATCAGACAAAGTGCAACACTTCACATCTGCACAGCCGCCAATCGCTTCCGAAACCGGCGCTGTCGAGCTGATCTCCGGGCCTGAGCGGGATTTGCTCTGCGTGCTTTCTTATACCCACCTTGCGTCTGGACAAAGCGCCAAGAGCGTGGCTCTGTTACGGCTGGTCGCTCACGAACAGTCTCAAGACATCGACCTGCTCCGCATCCTGGCCTACGCTCTCATTTCGGAGCGTCGCGGTGACGAAGCACTGTCGGTATTGGACAAGCTTGACAAACTGGATGACGAGCCGTCTTCGTGTTTGCCCTTGATGCTGATGCGCAGCCACGCCCTGCGTCACTCTGGCCGCATGACCGAAGCACGAGCCGTCTTCAAACGCTATGTTTCGTTGCGGGGAAGCACAGCTGCAATCGAACAACATTAAGGCTTCTCATGGCCAATCTTCTAAGAAAACTCATCACGCGCGCGCCGGCTCACCCTGATTTGATGGTCGCGTTGATGCTCCTTCTGGCGATCGGAATGATGATCATGCCGATCCCGATCGTTGTGATCGATATGCTGATCGGCTTTAATCTGGGGTTTGCCATATTGCTGTTGATGGTAGCCCTGTATCTCAACACGCCGCTCGACTTTTCGTCCCTGCCGGGCGTCATACTGATCTCTACCGTCTTTCGTCTCGCTCTTACCGTTGCAACGACGCGACTGATCCTAGCCGAGGGTGATGCCGGCAGCATCATCCAAACTTTCGGCGATTTCGTCATATCCGGCAACATCGCCGTCGGCATTGTCATATTTCTGATCGTGACCATGGTGCAGTTCATGGTTCTCGCTAAGGGCGCCGAACGGGTGGCGGAGGTATCGGCACGCTTCACGCTCGATGCGTTGCCCGGCAAGCAGATGGCGATCGACGCAGAGCTGCGCAACGGCCATATCGACCAGCACGAAGCCCGCAGCCGGCGCGGCGCGCTGGAGCGAGAAAGCCAACTACACGGCGCGATGGACGGCGCTATGAAATTCGTGAAAGGCGATGCCATAGCCGGACTCATAGTCATCTGCATCAACATGCTGGGAGGCATCACGATCGGATCGCTCTCCAAGGGCATGTCCCTCGAGGAAGCGATGCATCAATACACGATCCTAACGATCGGTGATGCGCTCATATCGCAGATTCCTGCCCTGCTGCTGTCAATTACCGCCGCAACCATTGTCACTCGTGTCAACGGCCCTTCCAAACTCAATCTAGGCGCCGATATCGTCAGCCAACTTACGGCCAGCACACAAGCGCTACGCTTGGCATCCTGTGTCTTGCTTGTGATGGGGTTCGTTCCTGGGTTCCCTTTGCTCCCCTTTGTCATACTGGCCGCCCTCTTCTCCTCCGCCAGCTTTCTCAAAGTTGGCGTGCAAGAGGGCAAGACCGCTCCCAAGGCCGGCGCTGCTCCTGCCGGTTCGGCTCCCGCTCCCGCACAGGGTCAGAAGCAAGCCGTGCCCGCGGAGGCACTTCCGATTACGCTGTTGCTAGGGCCGAGCCTGATGCAGGCGATCGACATAGCGGAACTGGAGCAGTGCGTCGCTCGGGTTTCGGCGCTGGTTTCAGCTGATCTTGGCATCACAATTCCACGCATTCCCGCCCAAAGCGCAAAGCACCTGGCCCAATCGAAATTCCGGGTGGATGTCGAAGGAGTTCCCGTGGAAGAGGGGGCCATTAACCCTACACAACTCTTGCTTAACGACGACGTGGCAAACATTGATTTGAGCGGGATCCCCTTTTGGCACGACCCAGACACGAATCGGATCTGGATCGAACAACGCCATGCGCCTGCTCTCAAAGCTGCTGGAATAGGGCATCACCGTCCCAGCGAAATCATCGCCCTGCGGGTCCAGTCGACGTTGACACGCTATGCACAGCGCCTGGTGGGCATTCAGGAGACACGTCAGTTGCTTGGCCGGATGGAGCAGGAATATGCCGATCTGGTGAAAGAGGTGCTGCGTACGACACCGATCCCTCGCATCGCGGATGTCCTACGTCGCTTGCTGGACGAGGGCATTCCGATCCGGAACACCCGTCTGGTTTTGGAGGCGCTAGCAGAATGGAGCGAACGCGAGCAAAACACCGTACTGCTCACCGAATATGTGCGCTCCGCGCTGAAGCGACAGATCTGTCACCGCTATGCCAATGCCCATCGTGTTGTGGCGGCCTTTATCGTCGAGCGTGAGACCGAGGATATCGTGCGCAGTGCGGTGCGCGAGACCGCTGTCGGTCCCTACCTCGTTTTGGAAGATCAGCAAAGCGAGATGCTGCTTGCGCAATTTCGTCAGATCCATTTGAGCATCGCACGCAGTCAGAACAAGCCGGTAATCCTGGGCTCAATGGATATCCGGCGCTTCGTCCGCGGCTTTCTCACCCGCAATGGAATAGACCTACCCGTTCTCTCCTATCAGGATCTCGCGTCGGATTTTACCGTCCAGCCGATTGGCTCCGTAAAACTTGCGCCCGGCAAGGACAAGGCTCCTACAGGCGGCCATCGTGACCTCCTCCCTGCGGCTGGCTGACTAGAGTAGGTGTGAGGTCGTGAGATCGCTTATGAATTCACATGAGACTAGCGCTCTGCGCCGCTGGCGTAACTTTCGTCGCCATTCGTGCTTGGCCTTTCTCCCCATGCTTGCCATGGTGTTGCTCGCAGGTTGTGCTGGCTCACACAAGTCCGGTCTTTCACAGCAGCCGACGTCCACGGCAGAGCTGGTCGGGACCAAGGAGGTCGATCCTGCTATGCGCGAGCGCATCGCTCACGCCCTCGGTCGGGATGCTGACGAGAACGCCTTGCGCGATGCGCTGAAGCAACAACCTGACAATGTCGATGCGGCGATTCCTCTTGCGAGGGCCTTGCTGGCACGCAAATGCCCGAATGATGCGATTGAGGTGCTCGACGGCATCTTGTTGGCAGCCCCTGGCGACCTGCGCGCACTGAATGCCAAGGCAGTTGTTCTGGATCACGAGGGCCGGCATCAGGAGGCCCAAGAACTCTACCGCCAAGCTCTCGCTGCAGAGCCCGCAAACCCGATGCTGCGCAATAATTTAAAACTGTCCCTGGCCTTTGAAGGTAAGACGGAGACCCACGGCGCCAACCCAGCACCGCAACAAGACGGGCGGCCCTTCGCGGCGCTGTCTCGAACGAGCCAATGCGGGAGCGGATCGAAATCGTAGCGTCTTGATGCCTTGCTTCAGCATGCCGATGGCTAGGCTTACCATCAGCGCCGAACATTCAATCGGCGCCAGCCCCCGCGACCTCGTCCTAGGGGCGACTTTGGCACAGCGTCGACGAGGGCGAAAGCATCCGCAGAGCTGAGGTGTAGAGCGTTCTATTCGAAGCTCGACGTGAATTCCAGCGCGCCCGCTTGCCGACTGGATCGTTTGGCCAGCATTGCCTTTCATGATCAGGCCTATTCACTAGATGGTGGAGCTTTTTGATCGTCGAGCGCAATCAAGCAGGACGTGCAACAGAACAACTGAAGTATCGCTCGATCTCGGTGATCGCGCGTTCCTCCCACTCTGCAGCTTGCGCTAGCAACGAGTCCCGTTGGATTGGCCGAAATGCGGCGGACTGACGGCACAACGAAGCTATCGCACGATAGCGGCGCACGTCTTCCATAACGGCCGGTCCGGTCATGTGTGGATCTCCTCCTCTGCTATCCTCTCGGGCAAGAACTTGCTCGAAAACTATTTTCGATAGGTTAGCGGTCGGAGTGGAAGCTGTGAATGTCAGCGCAGTGAGCCGGTTGAGCGCGCGGCGCAATCTCCGGTCGCATTTGTTATCCGTCCGCTTCTTTGGAGCGGAGCGTTCTCGATGTCGCTTCGCCGCCGATGTTCCTCCGCCGGTCTTCGACCCGCTCACCTTTCGATCTCGTTCCGCATGATACGATATTCTCGCCTCGGCTTGAACATCTGCATGTCTGCCGTTTGCGTTAGAGACTCCTCTCAGCACCCTCATATCTCAATATTCTTTCAGCAGATTGAGAGATCGGCTGTTGAGGGTCATCTCTCAACGCTCGTCTGCCGAACAGACACCGATCTGATCCATCAACCCTTTGTTGACCCCGATCTATAGCCGGGACAGCGTAGCCCGACTCGATTGCGCTTTCCCGCGCTCGTAGTCCGACGCTACGTAAGATTCGATCGCATCATGCCAATCTAGATAGCGGCGCAATAGACGTGGTGGCGGCGCGCATTCCAGCCGCTTACAAACCTCACGTAGACAACCAGTACAAGTGATTTACTCCCCATCTCGGGCTGCATAGTCATTGCGATCCAAGGACGTCACTCGGTTGATGTTGAAAACGTCCATCGGTCGCAGATCACTTGCGCAGTCGGTTCATTGCCCCTTCTTTCTGCCACGTTCGCAACCAAAGCAGAGCCGCGTCGGTTGCGCATCTTGCGCACGGCATAAGCGAGTGTCTCAGGAGATTTCTATGGTGAAGCCAGTTGTAATTGTGGTAGGTGCGGATAAGGGTGGAGTGGGTAAAACGACCGTATCACGAACGCTACTGGACTACTTCAGCGTCAACAAAGTTCAAACTCGCGCCTTTGACACGGAGTCTCCACGGGGAACGCTGAAGCGCTTCTATCCCGAGATTACCGAGATCGTCGACATGACGACGACGGCGGACCAGATGAAGATATTCGACACGCTGAACGCAGGTCTGTCCGTTACTGTCATTGATGCTCGGGCAGGATTACTATCGTCTGCGCTGGCTTCTTTACGCGACATCGGATTTCTGGACTCGGCGCGGTCTGGCCAGATTACGTTTGCTGTGTTCCATATCCTAGGATCATCTATCGCTTCGCTGGACGAGATCGCGGAAACCGCGACCTTCATGAGCGGCGCAAAGTACTATCTAGTCAAGAACTTCATCAACGACACTCAATTCTTCCAGTGGGATCAAGCGACGTATAATTCGTATTTTCACCGCATCAAACATGCGACGGAGCTGGTAATACCAAAGCTTAACGAGATGGCATATGAGCAGGTGGAAGTCGCATCAGTGCCTTTTGTAGACTTCGTCGCAAACAAGGGGCGCAACGATGAACCTGCGAACAACTCCTTTGTGCTTCGCGGCTATGTCCGTCACTGGCTGGCAAATGTCTGGAGCGAATTTGACCGAATTAACTTGACGGAATTGGCCGGCGCCAAGTCCGGCACCCGAGCCGGCGACAATTAGGCGCATATTCGGTAAGCTTCGGCTGCCCGCGTACGAAACAAAACTGACTTGCTGGCTATGTTAGTGACGCCCATCTACATCATATGCTCTCCTAGCCCGCAGGTCGGTAAAACTCTCATCGCCCGCATTATGAGCGAGTTCTTGTTGCTAAAACACGGCACAGCGCTGTCGATTGATGTCAACTTGAACGAGCCATCGCTGCTCGACTACCTGCCGAACATCACTGAAACCGCGGATCTGATCGACACTTATAGCAAGATGCAGCTGATGGACCCTCTTGTCATCCACGATCGGGTGCCCAAGGTGATCGATCTCGGCTTTCACGCCTTCGATGAGTTCTTCAAGATGTGTGAGGAGATTGGCTTCATGAAGGAGACGGTGCGCCGCTATGTCGCTCCTATGATTCTCTTCGTTTCAGGCGCTGAACGCATTTCTCTTCGCGGTTACGAGATGCTGCGGCGGCGAATTCCGGCCGAGTCGCTGGTCACCATTCACAATGAATTCGTGCTGCGTGGCGGATTATCTGAAGCGATGGACGGCGAACGCATTCTTCGGATTGCCGCGCTTCCGCCGTTCCTTAACAGATATATAGATCGGCTTGGCTTTTCCTTCACTGGTTATCTGCGCAACGAGAAGGACTGGTCTACCGAGCTACATCAGTGGATCCGTCAGAATTACAACATGTTTCGTGACCTAGATGCGAGCGTGATGCTGCGAACGCCCTTTCGATTCCGGGGGACAGATATCGACAGTCTACGTTACACAAGGGCTACTTGAGATCCGATCTGCTCGGCGTCCATTCGTTCTGCCGAGCTCCTACGCTGTCGGAGCTCGATCAGCTGGTTCTCCGGCCCTTGGTTATTTGCTTGCACACCAGTCAATGATGCGCCGCGCAGGAATTATGCAAATCACCCAACCGGAGCGCCGTAAAACGTCATGATCTGCCGAGACTCCTCGCCACAGTCGTGGCGCGATGGTGATATTGAATTTAGCATAAAGCGTGCCGCACGATAACGCTGGCTATGCTTGACACTCCAGGGCCACCACATCCGAGATGACTTCAATTGACGATACACTAAGTGAGATCAGATGGCTGCGGAACGAAATCTGGCGCTGCCGTCGATTACTTAAAAGTGGGCCGCCTGGTGCGGAGCGCATCACCGTTGAGAAGCGTCTGGTTCAACATCTTTTTGCCTTTGAACGGCTTTTGTCGACGGCATTCCCTTTGACCTTGAGTCCTAACGTACAGTCGCCCAAGAGCACTGCCATCGAGCGAGCCGATTGCCCCTGAGCCTGCGATCAAGAGCGCGCAATGCCATCAAGCACACTCACCTCGTAAAGCTGGTCAGGGAAAAAGGGAGCTTCTCTAGCACTGCCTGTACGTTAACCCTGGCAGTCGGGACCGAACTAACTAGTAGCTCGTCACAGAGATTTTGATGGTTGGATATCGAGCCAGGTTAGGATCGCTAAGTTTTCCGGGGACACGAGGATGTGGATGCTTCTGGGATCGCCGGCTTGACGCCGATGGATGACGTCTATTTCGTTCGACGGCAACAGTCAGGACCGAAAGCGGGCTGACGCAGCAGTGGCGCTGCATGTGATGGCAAGGCCGAATCCTCCTGCATGATCGGCTCAGGTACTTCTTGAAACGAGGTAACCGCTCAACCTGCAAGCCGATCGTAGTGACGTCGACTTGATATCGGCAAACCCTCGTATAGTTCACTCCCTCTTTCTTTATACCGTTCACGCCCCTCCATATAATTGAAGATCGGTGCCGAGCCAACTATTGGAGCATAGCTTCTAGTTGGTAATTGCCTCCACGACGATCGGGCGAATCGATCTTGAATGATCAAAGCTGCAGCAGCGAATAATTTAACATTGCGAAATTTGACCGGACCGACTGCGCCTGGAGCGCCAGGGGCGAACGATCGCGATCTAGCTTTGGATTTCGTCAAAGGAGTGCTGATCATTTTGGTGATTGTCGGTCACCTCATCCAGTACATCCTTTACCGAGATGAAGCCTTCTGGGACTCGCTATGCTTCAAATGGATCTATATGTTCCACATGCCTCTCTTTATGGCGATAAGCGGATTTCTGGTTTGTCGTACGCTGTTGCGGAAATCGTTGGCGCAGGCCGTCGGCGATCGGGCAATGCAGCTGTTGCTGCCCGTGCTGTTTTGGGGCGCTCTCCTGGAAACAGCAAAGTTGGCTGTGCTTCCCCGCGTGCCTGACGCTTCGGGCTACATTTTGCCATTGCTATACGATATCACCGGCACGTACTGGTTCATTTGGGCCGCGTTCGTTTGTTTTCTTCTCGTTAAGCTTCTTTTGACCTTCGATCATTGCTCGCCTTGGAGCTTGTTCGTATCAGTCGTAGCGGTCGGCCTTGTGCCGCTGACATTCTCCATATTTCCTCTTATAAAGTATACTTACCCGTTTTTCTGCCTGGGCTTCTCATTTGGCCAGTCGAGAGACCGCTGGACGAGCATAAGAGGCCGTTGCAAGCTGCTCTTAATCGCGTCTCTCTGCACGGCGGCGCTGGCGTGCTTTCTATCCTGGGAGAAGGCAACGTACGTCTACAACAATCTCGCCTTGGTTCGAGATATGATGTCGGCGAAGAACGTACTCCTGATGCTTTTTGGATCTGCGGCAGCCTCAGCGATCATGATTGAGCTCTTCATACAATGCTGGAGATTTGGCCGCTCAAATCGAGTCGTCCGCTTTATCGCAATTGAAATGGGACAGAGCACGCTTGTTCTGTACTTAATTCAAGGTACGGTATTTCGCCTCATGGATTCAATCCAGTACGCAGAGTCTTCGGAAATCACAAACAGGTTGGCCGAGGCGGGAATTCTAGGGGGAGCGATTGTTCTCGTCACGCTGTTGGTGCGCCGAACCGTACGCGACATTCCATATCTTTCTCAGCTCATTCTGGGAGCTTCACCCCGCGCCTTTCAACCAGCAGGTCGGCGCGCGCCTAAGTAGAGCTGTGGCCCTAGTCCGGTCGTAAGCCCTCTAGATCATCGGCGCGCCGCGTCTCGGTTCGCTCTTCGCAGCCTCCACCGTCCGTCCGAATCGCTCTGCACCGGGACTATGACGGACTGCGTGTGACGGCGATCAGATTATCTCCGCCAGCCCGTTTGGGATCCACGAGGACCTCGATGCTACGGGTGTCCTTTGCTTTCCCATGAGATCGGCTCGTTCCAATCTCGGCACCATTTGGTGGATCGAAGGCGCGTCGACGCGGAAATAATCCTGCATTGCACTTTCGCCGGGGATCTGCAGTGCAGAGCGTATAAAGGCGGATGGAGGCAAGGTACTGCCGCTGTTTGATGTGGATGCGGATTCCGATCGATGTCGCCCAGGATTGAACGAACCCGCTGCGCGGGAGTGAGGGCAAGCCTGGTGAACTGAGGTGCCCTGTCTGAGAGGATGTTGGTCTTCGCACCACCCCTCTCAAGACAGGAGACCCAGATGGCTACGATGAGCCCTCTTCGCCAGCGCATGATCGAGGACATGACGGTCCGCAATCTGTCGCCGTCGACTCAGCAATCCTATATCTATGCGATCGCAAAGTTTAGCCGACATTTCGGCTGCGCTCCGGACCGGCTGAGCTTCGAGCAGGTCCGCGTCTACCAACTGCATCTTATCAGTCAAAAGCGTTCGTGGTCCCACATCAATCAGGTGGCCTGCGCGCTGCGGTTCTTCTACGGCGTGACCCTCGGGCAGAGGGAGGCATTCGAACGGATCATCGGTGGCCAGAAGCCCGACAAGCTCCCGCTGGTCCTCAGTGCCGAAGAGATCGGGCGCTTTCTGGACGCGGTTACGGGATTGCGCAACCGCGTCGCGCTGGCGACGGCTTATGCGGCAGGCCTACGGGTTAGCGAGGTCGTACGCCTGAAGGTGAGCTCGATCGACAGCAAGCGAATGTTGATCCACGTCGAGAACGGCAAGGGCGGGAGGGATCGTTACGCGATGCTTTCGCCGCGGCTGCTGGACGTTCTGCGTGCCTACTGGATGCGAGCACGGCCAGGGATGTGGCTATTTCCAGGCCAAGACCCAGGTGAACATATCAGCGTCCGCGGCGTGCAGGCAGCCTGCCGGGCCGCCCGGCGCCGCGCTCGGATTGCCAAGCCGATCACCGTCCACACTCTCCGGCACTCGTTTGCGACCCATCTTCTGGAAAACGGGATCGACATCCGCATCATTCAAGTGTTGCTCGGACATGCCGACCTCGGATCGACCGCGCGCTACGCACAGGTCGCGACCAATCTGCTCGCCCGCACGACCAGCCCATTCGATGGGCTCTGCATCACGGTGATCCCTCCCGACTGAGCCGCGCATATGCGCCCCGTGCTTGAGGTGGCCGACATCTTCCGCCGCCACGGTGTCGCGTTCCGTGCCGCGCAGGGCCCTCGGCTCTCGTCCGACCAGCGCCGTGTAATTGCAGCCATCGAGGCGTGCCGCACAGCGACGCTCGGCGGCCATGTCGAGCGGTGCGACGACTGCGGCCTGGTTCGCGTCGCCTACAACAGCTGTCGCGATCGGCACTGTCCAAAGTGCCAAGCGCTCGCGCGCGCCCAATGGCTCGCCGATCGCCAGGCCGACCTGCTGCCGGTGCCCTATTTCCATGTCGTGTTTGCCGTGCCAGCGCCCGTGGCCGCCATCGCGCTGCAGAACAAGGCTGTGATCTACGACATCCTGCTCAAGGCGGCAGCGAGACGATCCGTCTCATCAGCGCCGACCCGAAGCATCTCGGTGCCGAGCCCGGGGTGATCGCCATTCTCCATACCTGGGGCCAGGCCCTGACGCATCATCCGCATGGCCATTGCCTCGTGCCAGGCGGCGGGATCGCACCTGATGGAAGCTGGATACATTGTCGCCCTGGCTTCTTCCTTCCCGTTCGCATCCTCTCACGATTATATCGTCGGCTATTCCTGGAGCGCCTCCAGGCGGCGTTCGATAGCACCAAGCTTCAGTTCTTCGGCCACCTCGCGCACCTCGTCGAACCAGCGGCATTCGCCCGCCATCTAAACCCCCTTCGCAAGATCGAGTGGGTCGTCTACGCCAAGCGTCCCTTTGGCGGGCCTGAGCAGGTTCTGGCCTATCTCGGGCGCTACACCCATCGCGTTGCGATCGCCAACGGACGGCTCCTTACCTGTGAGCAGGGCCGAGTCCGCTTCCGGTGGAAGGATTATCGCGCCGGCAACAAATCCAAGGTGATGACGCTCGATACTGAGGAGTTCATTCGTCGCTTTCTGCTCCACGTTTTACCGAAGGGGTTCCGCCGCATCCGTCATTTTGGGTTCCTGGCGAACGCCTGCCGCGCCGCCAAACTCGCGCGGATCCGAGCGGCGCTTGCGGCGCAGGAGCCACCTCCACGTGCCGAAGCTGTCGACTATCGCGAGCGCTGCGCCATCCTCACCGGTCACCGCCTCGATTTGTGCCCCGTCTGCGGAGGCCGCATGGTCGAGATTGGGCTTGTGCCGCGTGCGCCAACGCAGCGACGCGCAACACCTCGCTGCGATACATCATGACCAACCACCTCAACTTGTTCGCTCCCGTTGCATGCATCGTCATGCCGACGTTCTCCGTCGGACCGGTCAAGCACGCTCACAACGCTTGGCGAAAGGGCTGGCGTCGGCCGCCCATGCATGACCCGCGGCTCGCCGCTATCGACGGCGGTATCCTTTGCTGCCAATCTCAACAACAATCGGCGGCCTCGCTCGTCCGCGGGCTCAGTATCGGATCAACCGCGCCTACCGGCTCCTGCATCGAGCGCCCATAGGTCCGCGCTCACAAGACGCGGCTTCGTTCAATCCGGCTTCAAACAGGTCCCGCGCAGCGCTTGCGGTGAGATCTGTGACGCGGGACCTATTTGAACCCTCCAGGATTCCGAGATGATCTCGCCCACCATTCCGATTTGAAGTCGCCCACCCGTTCCGAGATGATGTCGCCCGGGTGACGAGGCCTCTTCTGGCTCCCATAGGGTCAACCTTTCGGTTTTGCGAAGGGGGACCCTGGATGCCGACGGAGAGGCTTGCGATGCGCCATGTGCGCGATGTGATCAGGATGAAGGCGGCTGGGCTGCCGAGCCGCGAGATTGCTCGGCGGATGGGCGCGGCGCCCTCGACAGTGCGGCTGACCATCCGGCGGTTCGAGGCCGCAGGCCTGAGCTGGCCGTTGCCCGACGAACTCACGGACGCGGCCCTGGAGGCCCGCCTGTTCGCCAAGACCGGCAACGGCAACCGGCAGGGTCATCGCCGCATCGCCGAGCCCGACTGGGCGGCGGTGCACCGCGAGCTCAAGCGCAAGCACGTGACGTTGTCGATCCTGTGGGAGGAGTACATCGGTGCCGAGCCCGGCGGATACCGGTACTCGCGCTTCTGCGAGCTTTACCGCGCCTGGGAGGGACGCCTGTCGGTGACGATGCGCCAAGCGCACGCGGCCGGCGACAAGCTGTTCGTCGACTACGCGGGCGACGGCATGCCGGTGGTGGTCGACCGCCTCACCGGCGAGCGGAGGACGGCGCAGATCTTCGTCGCCGTGCTCGGCGCCTCGAGCTTCACCTACGCGCAAGCGACGTGGACGCAGGGGCTCGCCGACTGGATCAGCGCCCATGTTGGCGCCTTCGCGGCGATCGGCGGCGTCCCGGCGCTCTTGGTGCCTGACAACACCAAAGTCGCAGTCATCAAGGCGAGCCTCTACGACCCGCAGATCAATCGCACCTATGCGGAGATGGCCGCGCATTACGGCACGGCCGTCTTGCCGGCGCGACCTCGCAAGCCGCGCGACAAGGCCAAGGTCGAGCAGGCCGTCCTCATCATCGAGCGCTGGCTGCTCGGCCGCCTGCGCCACCGCGTCTTCTACAGCCTCGCCGAGGTCAACGCAGCGATCGGCGAGTTGCTCACCAGGCTCAACGAGGAGCGGCCGATCCGGCGGCTCGGCGTGACGCGCCGCCGGCTGCTCGAGGAGATCGACCGGCCGGCGCTCAAGCCGTTGCCGGCGAGCCCCTACGTGCTCGCCGAATGGCGGATCCGCCGCGTCAGCCTCGACTACCACGTCGAGGTGGAGAAGCATTATTACAGCGTTCCGCATCGCTTCGCGCGTGCCGAGGTCGAGGTGCGGTTCACCGCCCGCACCGTCGAGATCTTCCACAAAGGCGAGCGGATCGCCGCGCATCAGCGCATGAGTGGCAATCACAAGCACACCACCGTGCCGGAGCACATGGCCTCCAGCCATCGGCGCTACGCCGGCTGGACTATCGGGCGTATCCGTCAGGACGCCGCCGCGATCGGGCCGGCAACCAGCGCATTGTGCGACCTCATTCTCGACGAGCGCTCGCACCCCGAACAAGGCTTCCGCGCCTGCCTCGGCATCCTCAGGCTCGCCGCCTCCTATGGGCGCGAACGGCTGGACGCGGCGGCTGCGCGCGCGATCGACATCGGCGCGCGCACCTATGGCTCGGTCAAGTCGATCCTCGCCAACAATCTCGATCGGCGTCCCGCTCACCAGCGCTCCGCGGACGATGCGCCGATCCTGCATGCCAACATCCGCGGACCGCGCTACTACAATTAGGAGACCGTCCCTTGCTCACCCATCCGACCCTCGACCGCCTCAACGCCCTCGGCCTCCACGGCATGGCCAAGGCCTTCGCCGACATCGAAGCCGCCGGTGAGGCTGGCAGCCTCGGTCACGCCGAATGGCTTGCCCTGCTGCTCGAACGTGAAGCCTCGCTGCGGCACGACAAACGCCTCGCCACTCGCCTGCGCTACGCCAAGCTGCGCCAGCAGGCATGCGTCGAGGACATCGACTATCGTACCCCGCGCGGTCTCGACCGCCCGCTGTTCGCCAAGCTTGTCGAGGGCCGTTGGATCGACGACCACGTCAATCTCCTGATCTGCGGACCGGCAGGCGTCGGCAAGAGTTGGCTCGCCTCGGCGCTCGGCCACAAGGCCTGTCGCGACAATCGCTCCGTGCTCTATCAGCGCGTCCCGCGCCTGTTCGACGATCTGGCGCTCGCCCGCGGCGACGGTCGTCACCCACGCCTGTTGCGCGGCCTTGGCCGTGTCGATCTGCTGATCCTCGATGATTGGGGGCTCGAGCCGCTCGATGCCGGCGCCCGTCACGACCTCCTGGAAATCCTCGAAGATCGCTACGGTCATCGCTCCACCATCGTCACCAGCCAGCTCCCCGTGGACCAGTGGCATCTGCTCATTGGAGATCCCACCTATGCCGACGCCGTGCTCGATCGCCTCGTCCACAACGCCCATCGGCTCGACCTCACCGGTGAGAGCCTGCGCCGAACCCGGCAATCCGCCCGAAACACCTGAGCGCTGTGGACATGCCGCTGCGCTTGGACAACGCAATCGCGTTGCCCACATGCCCACAGCAACCGCACAAGAAGAAAAAAGGTTGAAGTCGCGATTCCAGATTGACCGCGCGGCTTGACCGATGCCAGAGAACCAGCCGGCCAGAACGCCTCGCCGCTGGGCGAGATCAAATCGGAAAGGTGGGCGACATCGTCTCGGAATCCACGGGCGACTTCATATCGGTACGCCTGGGCGACTTCGTCGGAATCCGCAATGTGGAGGCTTTTGCCGGGGGCCTCGCACCGGCTATCCCGATTTTAGTTGTTTGTGCCTGCCCAGGGGCCAAGCATGAATGTACGTTACCGAGCCGAGCTCAGCCAGGTCGAGCGTGATGGACTTTGGCGGCTCTTAGCGGCAGCAAGCATGTCTCGCAAACTCAAGCGCGCCAGACTTTGCTGGCTGCCGATGCGCGGGGCTGGCGACGTGGAGATCGCGAAGAACGTGGGCGTAGGCGGCTCGACCGTGTACCGGATCAGGGGCCCTTTTGTGGAGCGCAATCTGGAATTGGCGCTGAATGAGGACGTGCCCCGCGGCGGACCGCACGCTCACGGACAAGGAGGAAGCCTCGCTGTTGGCAGCTGCTTGTGGGCCCCTCCAAAGGGCGTCCCCGCTGGACGCTCGATTTGCCCGCAGGTGCACTCGTCAAGCTCACCCAAGAAAAAAGGCCGTCGCACGAGAAAGTCCACGAGGTCTGGCAGAGAATGACGGTACGGTACGCCTAGGCGCAAGGACATGGGTGCATTCCGCAGGTTGATGGCGAATACGTCGCCCGCATGGAGGACGTGCTCAATCTCTAGCGGACCCAGCGGCGAGCCAGTCAGGTATGCATCAGCCGTGCAGCAAAACCGCGGCACGATAGCTGTTCTAATTCCGGCTGGACATAGATGTATGACATCTTGGTCAAATAGATGTGGGGAGCAGATCGTCCCATATCGGTCGTCTGAGGATTTCCGTGCACGAGACCATCGTCATGGCAGTTTGTTCCCCACTACCGTGGTCGAGACCAATTGATGCACGGAGCTCAGTCCTCCAGTTGATGAGTCGTGGCTGGACAGGGCGCCGACTCCAGACAGATCATCTTTCAATACCAAGCTGGCCAAACTCCGGCGACCATCGTCTGAATTCCTCAGTGACGGTCGACTTTTGCAATTGCCGCCCGGACTGTTTCCTCCCTCGATGGAGGACGAGCGGAAGCTTGTTGATACGCCGTACCGGTCCATCACTTTTCTCTGCCGCGGCCGGAACCATGCGGCGACATTTATCTCGCAAGTTCTCGAAATTGTCTCTAAGGCAGAAAATGGCTACGTCCTCATCGCCACGCTGTGTAAATTGGCCACAGAAGCGCGTCACTTCTGATCTGCACGAGGTCAAGACCTGCTCAGCCCGACCGTCTCGCGCATCTGCCCGTCCTATCCACCATGATGCTGCGATCACTATCACAGCAAGGGCGACCACACGCGGATGTGCATCGCAGACGCGGCTCGTTCGTAGCTCTTGATCCACGCATCCTGTTCTAGGCCGCATGTCCTTCACTGTACTTATTTCTCCCCAAGCATGTTCAGTTCACCGGATTGGCCGCGTCTGCGGCCGTCTCGCTGTGCGGCAAGCAACTCCTGGTTAAGGCCTCTGGAATCATCGTCGACAAGCGCAACACGGTCGTTGGCAAGAGGGCGGCACAACCTGGTCAGCACGCTTGTGGGGCGATGCTCGCTTCGAACATCGCGCTCTCCTATGTAAGGCGTACAACCTGACGCTACGATCGATTCAAGCCTTTTTTGGCTTTCGGCAATTGTAAATATATTCTTAGAGCCCCCCTTGGGGGGCGGTACAATGAATCTCCAACGACTACAGGCTTGACGGCCTGCTCTCGTTTACGAAAGTCCCGATTTTCCTGGATGGCGCTTCGCCTATTGCGGGGTGAGGGTGCAAAGGGCATCCATTGACCGGAGCAGTGACAAGCTGCGTCTACACAGCACGCGCAGCAGTACCGGCGGAGCTCCATCTCCAATAGAACGGCGGTAGATCAACCTCACTTTCATCACGTAGTCTTACACCTGCGGTTGGCGACGCGAGCGTCTAAAGCCCTACAGCGGGTTGCGGCGGGTGAAGGCTGCAGGCGAGAGCGTTAAGGCGTCGTTCGAGTTAGTTCCGCCGATACTCCAACAAACGGCACGCGAATTGCTCGCGTAAACGGTCGAGCAGATTCGCGGGGGTAAGTAGTCGCCGCTGCGCTGGAGTCCGAATGAGACTTATCCGATTCATCCTGCTGGACTTAGCTTTGACCCTCCTCGCACCCGAGAATGCGGAGGGCATGACTATCGCTCCCAACCCAAGTGTCAAATCAGCTACTGAAGCCCAGGGATCCTTGATTAGCCCGCGATGTCGCACCGCCTCAAGCTGGCGCTATCGAACGCAACTAAGCGGCGACAATAATATCCCAATTGAGATAGACAATTATCTATGCGGCAATCCACTAGGAACGCTGAAGCCGGCGACATTGCATGTTGTCGAATTCCTAGCAGCCTTTCTTGGACTCAGCGCATTTGCGCTTTATTATTTAGTGAAGCTCCACGACAAACACAAAGGTGGAGGATCTAGCTAATCTTTTTCAGCGGAACTGATGTCGCTCAGCCTGCTGAAGACGGCAAATCTGCTGTTGAACAATGTCAGCGAGCGTCTGCGGGGCGCGAGAACTGGCGGTTTTGACGCAAGCCTTATCAGGCCAGATCAACGCTTGTACGCGAACATCTCAGGCGCTCGCGGCAAAGCTAGACTTTCTCACCGGTCAGTGCGCTGTCCGCAACCAACGACTTGTTGGGTTTAGCAAAGAAAGCGATTGGCTACGTAAGGGCGCTGATTGAGGCGCCCAGCGCGAGCATGCCTGTCTAAACCCGATTGATTCCTCTCGCGAGAACGGATGGCATATGGCTTGCTTCAACGGTGGACTCACGATCTACAGAACGCAAGTTTATGAGGACAGCATGCTCGGAATTGGAAGTCAGTTGCCGTCATTCGACATCACGGGCGTCAAGCCAGGTTTTCAAGCGCAGGAAGAAGAAGGGCAGAGTGCATTTGAGACGCTGACTGAAATGAGCTTTCCGGGAAAATGGAAAATCATCTTCTTCTATCCCAAGGACTTCACCTTCGTCTGCCCGACGGAGATTGCTGAGTTTGCCCGCCTTGCCAACGAATTCGCTGACCGCGATGCGGTCGTGCTGGGTGGTTCGACTGACAACGAGTTCTGCAAGCTTGCTTGGCGGCGCTCACATCCCCACTTGCACAAACTACCAATCTGGCAGTTTGCCGACACAAAGGGAACGCTCGTGGACGGCCTTGGAGTGCGATCGCCCGATGGGGTTGCCTACCGGTACACCTTTATTGTGGACCCCCAGAACACGATTCAGCACGTCTATGCGACCAATCTTCGTGTCGGGCGAAGTCCCAAGGACACGCTCCGTGTTCTCGACGCGCTGCAAACGGACGAGCTCTGCGCCTGCAACCGCGATATTGGCGGCGAGACCTTGAAAGTTGCTTGACGCAGCATGTCATCGCTCGAGCAGATCTACGCCATGATTCCCGATTTTGCCGAGGATGTCGGGCTTAAGTTGACCTTCTTGGTGGCCGATGAGACGCATTCGCCACAACCAAAGTACGGGCTGCTGCTGGCGAGCACGACAGCCACCCGTAATACCGCTCCGGTTGCTGCGATGGAACCCGCTGATGACCTCTGAAGCGATTGCCGCGGCAAAAGCCGCAGCCCCAGTGGAGGCGATGAACAGCCTCTACTACCGCTTCGCTCACCTCGTTTCCACCCACGGAATAAAAGACGATGCCGCCACGACCACATATGGAAGTGACCGGCAATCCCGGCGTGACCAGGTCAGATTTCGAGCCGTGGTCGCTTGCCGTCTCCGTCATAAACGGTTGCGGTGCCGGCATTGATGCCCGTGGGAAGACATTGAGAGCCGCGGGTGTCGACTCCGAAGCGATACACACACCCGTGCGCCTTGCTGCGATCAGTCATGCAGTGGCAATTGCAATCGACACTCCTGAGGCCGTGCTCCCTCAGGCGAGAGGCTGATCTTTACGCCACAATCCGGTCAACGGAGCTTGATTGCCACTGAGTGGCCCCACATCGAGCCCGTTCCGGCTACTGAACCAGCGTCACTTTTGGCCACTTCGGCAGCCCAGCGTTCTCGGAGGAGCGTCCTCGTCGAATTCCCGCCGGCCTGCGAGGGACACCGAATGCGCCTCGGAAAGGACGCGTTCCTGTCGCCTAGCCTGGGTCGCTCGACGAGCGTCTACCATCACCCAAACTTGAACAACACGCCATATCCCCCGCGCGGATGGCTCCATTGGATGTCGCCGGTCGGCTCGGCGATCACACGACAGGTACCGCACTCGATGCAGCCGTCAACAGCTATCTCGACCTGGCCGTTATCGTTGAGCTCGTAACATCGCGCGGGGCAGACTTTCAGAAGTGCAAGTAGCTGCGGGGACGGCGTCGTGTGCGGACGGACCTTGACGTGGGGGTATCCGACGTCGACGAGATAACGATTATAATACAGCTTGTCTTCGACGCGCACTGGGGTATCGCAACTCATGTGTGGTCTTCCATTGTTGAACTTCTCCTGTTGCGGTTAGCGCCAGGCGCGGGCAAAGCGCCAAGCATCGCCGACCAGACCCGACCACGACCGCGCCTTGACAAAGGATTTCAGGCTCGCCCTCTCCTTCTCCACCTTTGGCGTACCGTCGACGCGCACAAAGTTCTGCATTGCCTTCGAGATGAGCTGCGGATAGGTAAGAAAGAAATTTTGGGAGTGGGTGTGCATTAGGGGCGGCATATCCTTGTACTTCTTCAAATCCTTGATGACGAAGGATTCATCTAGCATCTTCTTATAGATTGACAGATTTGTTGCGCTCATCGATGCGCCGCGCGATTTTAATAGACCTATCGCTTCGGCAGCGATACGACCGGAGGTCAATGCGAGATTGGAGCCCTCTCGGTGAATGGCATTGTTGAGTTGGGCTGCATCGCCCACCACGACCCAGCCTTCTCCATAGAGCTGCGGAATTGACTTGTAACCGCCTTCGGGAATGAGATGAGCCGCATATTCCTTCACTTCGGACCCTGCTATCAAAGGCGCCACCGACGGATGCCTCTTGAATTGTTCGAGTAGACCGTACGGCGTTTGGCCGGTGCGCTGGAAGTCGGCGACGAGACAACCGATGCCGAGCGAAATGCACTCTTTGTTGGCGTAGATGAAGCCCATTCCGGTCATGCCGCGGGAAATAGTACCGGCCGCCTCAATCACAACGCCTTCATCGCCCTGGAGATTAAAGCGCGCCTCGATGGTCTCGCGAGGTAAAAAGTGCATTTCCTTCACCGCCAGCGCCACGTTATCGGGGGTCGGGCGCGCACGCAGACCTGCACGCGTGCCGAGCAGGCCATTGACCCCTTCCGCCAAGACCACGACGTCGGCATGTATTTGGCCGTCTCGGCGATCTGTACGAACACCGATGATCCTTTTATTGTCGTCTTGCGCGAGCTCTGTGACGGTGGTTTCGCACAGCACGATCGCGCCAGCCTCCCGCACTTTTGAAGACAACCATTTGTCGAACTGGGCGCGTATAATCGTGTAGCGGTTCGGCCGCTCCTCGTTGAAGTCTTCCGAACGGTAGTGCATGCCGACATGGGAGCGATCGTCCATCATCCAGAACCGCTGTTCAATCAGGTGACGTTCGAGCGGCGCCTCTTCGCGAAATCCTGGGACCAGCTCTTCCATCATATCGGCATAGAGTATTGCGCCCTGCACATTCTTCGAGCCGGGATATTCGCCCCGCTCGAGCTGCAGCACCTTCATGCCCCGTTTGGCCATTGTCAATGCGGCTGCGTTGCCGGCCATACCGGCTCCGACCACGATTGCATCGAATCTCTCTTCGATCATCATTATCTCCTCTAAACCGCGATCCGGGCGCGCGACTCCGGCAAAAGCCGCGCGCGAAATGCGGCAGTCAGCGCGGGTAGCAATTGTATGGCATCACTGACGATCGCGAGATGAGCAAAGTCGAAGATCGGAGCGTTCCTGTCAGTGTTGACAGCAACGATCAGATCCGCGCCCTCGACGCCAACCCGGTGCTGGATCGCTCCCGAGATGCCAGCAGCAATATAGAGCTTCGGGCGGATGGTTTTGCCTGTCTGGCCAATTTGCCGGTCAGACGTAAGCCACCCCTTTTGCACGAGAGGACGCGAGCAGCCATATTCAGCGCCAAGCAGAGCTGCGAGCTCGCGAACGAATCGAAAGTTCTCGGGCGATCCAAGTCCTAAGCCACCCGCAACCACAACATCGGCATAGGCCAGATTGGACGATTCCGCATCGCGGTCGGGTAGGAACGACAGTACTTTTGTGACGATATCTTCTTCCATAAGGCCGAGCGGATGAACGATGATATGAGCGGCATCGCGTGCAACGCGCTCAGGCATCGGCATGACTCGCGGGCGGACGGTGGCCATCTGCGGACGATAATTCAAGGTATAGATCGTGCAGAGCAGCGAGCCGCCGAAGGTCGGACGCGTCGCCGCAAGCGAATCATCTGCATCGACGTCCAGCGCGGTGCAGTCGGCAGTCAGCCCCGTCGACAAGTTCGTCGCAACAGAACCTGCGAGATCGCGACCGAGCGTCGTCGCACCCAATAGCAGGATCTCAGGCTTGTAGGCGTTGACGAGTTCGGTTAGCGCCTTTGTATAGGATTCGTTGCGATAGTCCGACAAAACATTGTCGCTTACGAGATAGGCCAGATCAGCGCCATAGCAGAAGGCTTCAAGCGCGGCATTACGTGTGTGCTGCCCCTCCGGACCGAGTACGACAGCAGCAAGATCCACCTTTAACCTGTCGGCGAGGGTGCGCCCCGCACCCATGAGCTCCCAGGAAACCGGATGCACTTGGCCACGCTCCAGCTCGACGAAGACCCAGACGTGTTTGTACGACTTGAAGTGCTCCGGCAGTTCCTTTTTAGCTGCTGCGCGGCCGGCCCCCGCTGGCATGGCCGTTCTGCTGACGTTGCTCATGTCTAAATTCCTCTCAACAATGCGCGCCCCCGCGCCACGGTTGCTTTCTCGCTTTCGTAACCTGAAGAGCACTTTTGGCCGACAAGTGGCTGGCTTTACACCATTCCTGCGTGCGCGGACCGGGTCACACAACAACATGTCGTCGCGACAGACGCACCCGTTCAGGCGGATTGGAGGGTTATTGCAAACTGAGCCCTTGCACGCCGGTTTGACGAGCACGACCGCGGCTGGCTAGGGCGGCGCAATGATCTTGACCAATCGCTTTCGGATCGGAAGGTGCGAGACCGTTTGCTGCGCAGTAACTGCGCCTCTGTTCGGTCCGACGGCTCCACATTGGCGGCGGCAACAACATCGATCCTGGCAACGCGTCTGCCACGCAAGACATGCTGTGCCTTCAGCAGCAATCCGCACGGGTCGATGCTCCCGTTCTTTGTGGCGTGATTTCTATCCGCCATGAGATGGAGACAACTCTGATCGGGATCGAAGGCCGATTTGATGCGAATGCCACTGTGCATACCCGTTGCAGGAGTAGCACGAAGGGGACACTTGTTCATTGGTCACCATTTCACCGCCGCTGCAAGACTGCGGCCGCGCCCAAGTCCACTGCGAACGTACCTGACGGGATCATGAGCCTCGATATGATGGCGCTGGGCGGCACGGCAGGCACTTAAAAGCAGCATCAGAGGTCCTCCTTCGAACTCATCGAGGACGCTAGCGTCTGTCGCATCGATGATCCGATCAGCACTCCAAAAAGCAAGTGTCGTACCAGTCGCAAAGACGATAGAACGTCAGCAGAAAGTAATGGCCTGCGCGGCAATTCATACAGCTCCTGATATCGTTGGCACGAACAATCCAGACAAGCGTCAGGAATAGAACAGCCACCGCTCGGCTCATGGCCGCATGGACTTGCGCCGATGAAGAGAACGCCAACGCCAACGGAGTGCCTCGGCGTCCGTCGCGCACAGTTCGCTTACAGTGGAGTACTCGTCACTTCAACTCGCTCAAAGGAACAAAGGCCCCAACCTTCTTAGGATCTGCGACGGCATCCTTTAACACTTTGAATACCCGCTGCTCGATCGGTGAAGAACTTACGAAATCGGCATAGGCTTGCTCCAGCATTGCCTTGCACCGCGCTCTTATTTCCGCCTCCGGTGCATCAGCAAATTGCTCTTGCACGAAGTAATGTCCCATTCGCCTTAAGATGTGAAGGCGCGCGACATTCACGATCTTAGGATCGTATGCGACACCTAGCAGCGAAAAAAACTCCTCTGCCGCACAAGCCTTGCCGAGCCGATCCAGGATACCGGCTGCCGGGGACGAGTTGATCATCAAGCATTCTCCTTCGGATTACCTCTGGGCCGCGCTCAAGCAAACAACATCAAGCGATTGATAGGTGTGCTGGTCTTTCGAATGGCGTGACCGCCGGATTCGTGCTCAATACGCACTCACCGATCATCGCAGTGCTCATGACCGTCGCACATGCGGTGCGGCTGGCTAGCGCTTGGGCGCGCTCTTGAACTTCGGGAGCATGACCCAGGCCTCCAGGAACTCTGCTTGAATGTCACCGCGAGTTCATTAAGCCTAGTGTCCCCGGCCGCCTCGCCGAGGCAATTGTTCATGCGCGGTTCGCGCCAGCCTTCATGGCGGGTATCGTGTTCCGGTTGCCAGTCCACATTCTGCCGCCTTGGACGCATTGCCACGCGCTAGCAGCCAAACGTCATAACTAGCCTCCTCCCCGCGCTGCCTACAGATCCGGCGTGGCCTTATCGGATGACGATGCAATCTCCGACCATTTCGGCTGTTCAGATGACGGGTCACCGTCAACAACCGGCCGAGCAGCCTCTTGCAATAACAAATCGCACCGCCGCTCGGCCATCCGGCTCTCGCCGCTTTCTTCACCGAAGCAGACGTTGAATTCGCTGCATTGGTCGCACACGGGTGTCGTGCACATCACAACGCCCTCGTTCTCGCAAAGCATGCGGTAAAAAAAACGCTTCCACCGCATATTGTTGACGTTGCGCGCGGCGAGCGGCCCGAAATGACGGCTCAGCACGAGAGCGAGTTCGCCACGATTACGCAAGCCGAGAGCTTCCCACAAATGGTCCGGCTCCATGGCGCGACGTGCGATCATTGCAGCCAGCCATCGTCCGATATCCCCTTGCGTCGAGCGCTCCTTGAGCAAAAGATCGCGAAGCATGGCGATCTCCTCGTGATCTTCGCCGTTGGAGCGCCAGGCCTGCTCCCCACCATTGATCGTGGTTGAGGGGAAGTACTGTTCCAGCAGGGCCGCCAGTTCAACGCCGGACAGGCCAACCTTCTCAAGAAGGGAGCCACCATCCATCGTGGCAGCCGCCAGGATGGACGCCAGGACATGGCGATCGAGGTTAGCGTCTGTAGTGATATTAGCATCCGCAGGAGCCTCACCGGTGAGCAAACGGTAGGCGGCAACTCCCTCGTGCAACTGGCTGTTGGAAGCAGCAGCGCCTATAGCCATGAACGAAGGGACGTGCGGTTCGGACATAATCTTGTGAGTTTTGACAATCGCGAGGTCTGCAACGGCGCGCACTAATTTTGGCGACGGTCGATCGTCAGTATGCCGGTCTCCCGGGAGGGACGGTGAGGAGACCGGCATCTGTCGCGCGCCCTTACAAGGCCGCGACTCGCGACCTTTACGAGGCTGCGAGCTCGGCGGCGGTCTTCCCGATGATCGATTCATCCACCGGCTTCATAATGCCGTGCTCCATCAGCATATCCTCGAGCTCATCCATGGAGATCGGGGTCGGGATGATACCTTTGCCGCCATTGTTATGAACCTTATGAGCGAGCTTCCGATAGTGATCGGCCTGCTTGGAATCGGGTGCATATTCAAGCACCGTCATACGGCGTAGCTCTGCATGCTGCACCACGTTGTCACGCGGCACGAAGTAGATCAACTGAGTGCCCAGCTTTTTGGCCAGCGCTTCCGCCAATTCCAGTTCCTTGTCGGTCTGCCGCTCGTTGCAGATCAGTCCCCCCAGCCGCACCCCACCAGAGTTGGCGTACTTTAGGATGCCCTTGGAGATGTTGTTTGCGGCATACATCGCCATCATTTCACCGGACATCACAATGTAGATTTCCTGTGCCTTATTCTCGCGGATCGGCATGGCAAAGCCACCGCAAACGACGTCGCCAAGCACGTCGTATGAGACATAGTCAATGTTCTCGTAGGCGCCGTTCTCTTCCAGAAAATTAATCGAGGTGATGACACCGCGACCCGCACAGCCGACACCTGGCTCAGGACCGCCGGACTCCACGCAACGAATGTCCCGGTAGCCGACCTTCATTACGTCTTCGAGTTCTAGGTCCTCCACGCTGCCGGCGCTGGCCGCAAGGCTCAAAATCGTATCTTGCGCCTTGGCGTGCAGAATCAGCCGGGTCGAGTCCGCCTTCGGATCGCACCCCACAATCAGAATTTTCTGCCCCATCTCGGCCAGCGCCGCCAGCGTGTTCTGCGAAGTGGTGGACTTCCCGATGCCACCTTTCCCGTAGAACGCGATTTGTCTTAGTGAAGACATGTTGTTCTCCATCAACCGATTTGCCAAAAGTTGCGCGCTTCTTGTGTGAGCTTGATTCTCACACAAAAGCGAGGGCACACGGGTTCAAGGGAAGGAGCGCATCGCTCGCTTTGCGCGTCGGCGTGCACTCAGCCCTCACTCAGTGTTGCTGCCCCTTGGTAGCAACGCCTGTGCCAACACTCGACTGCGTACCTTACGTTTATGATTGCACTGCAAAATGCAGCCAGCCGTTGCGTGTTCATTGAGTGTTTAGGATCTAACAGGGTGTCTGCGTCGCTATTGTCAGACAACGAACAAAAAAACCACAACGATCAACGCGCAAGAACAGGTGTGGGCCGGACCATCTCGACGCCTGCAGCTATGGAACGGAACTTGCTGCTCCTCTCGCAACGCCAGCAATTCGAGAAGAGTGAATACGCCGGAGGCGCTCCAATCATCCCAACCAGCAGGGATTGTCGCAAATGCATTGTGACACTCGGCGCGCCGATTTCGGAGCTGGCCGGCAGACAGTTCGAAGGGGCTCTCGGACGCGGCTGCAACAGCTACCTTGCGCGGTTTCTCGCGCGACTCTTGGAATGGAGAATTCGATGAAAGCAAGAACAGTTCTAGCGACGGTATCGACCCTCGCGTTAGCGACCTCGTTGGCCAGCAACTCAGTCCGCGGTGCGGATTTGGGATCGGATCCGGTCTACTATAAAGCCTCCCCAATTGAACCCTTCAACCCGTGGATGATCCGCCTGCGCGTGCTCGGCGTTTTGCCGGATGCCGGAGGCAGTTCGGTCAACGTCCCCGGGGCGCCATCACTGTCCTCACCAAGTGCTGGGCTTTCGATCAGCGATCAAGCCATACCAGAGCTCGATATTACCTATTTCTTCACAAAGAACTTAGCTACTGAACTAATTCTCGGGGTGACGAGCCATCACATCAGCGGCAATGGCGCGCTAACCGGTCTTGATATCGGCAAAGCCTGGCTGTTGCCGCCAACACTGACCCTGCAATATCACTTTACCGATTTTGGGCCGCTTAAACCGTATATCGGCGGGGGCATCAACTACACTGTATTCTTCAACCAATCCGCAGCCAATACGTCGCTCGCTAGTCTTGCCGTCACGGATCTTCACATCAGGAACCAATTCGGCGCGGCGATCCAATTCGGCTTTGATTACATGCTTGATCGTCACTGGGGCCTGAACTTTGACGTGAAAAAGCTGTGGCTGCGGCCGGAGTACTTCGCAACCGTGAACAATGCGGTTGCCGTTAGCGGACACGCCAATATCGATCCATGGCTCGTCAGCGGCGGCGTCGCTTACAAGTTCTGACGCCAGAATGGGCCAGAACGAGGACTTCGTTTCATCAACTCGGAACGCAGCAAGCTCATCGAGTGCGTCTCCTAGTCCTTGCCGCAGCATGGCTGGAGACCGGGTGACCCGTCAACGCGTCAGCTCGCACGCGAACGGGAGAGAGAGAGAGAGAGAGAGAGAGAGAGAACCGTTCGTAGCATCGTTCGCGCTTCGCGTTAAGGGATCGCGCCGCGCGTGGGTGACAGACAACAGATAGATCGACGCCGCGTATGAGATGTTTGCCTTGTCGCACGTTGTAAGCGATTTTCTTGTTCTCCAAATAAAAATGCGGTACGCGGCACGAAAGTTTCGGCGTACTAGGATGTGGCCTGTCATGAGGTTGTCCATCTGGTCTGAACCGAGGAAGCTGAGGCTGCGAAGCTTCAGTGTTCCAAGGAGAGACCAGATGAACGTCCTATAAGAATGCGCCTTTGACGCCCAAAGGTCGAGAGGCGATGATGCGAAGCGTGGTCGAGGGTGGGTTGAGCCAGGCCGGCGCGGCTGACCTTTTCAACAGGCTGCCGAAGACCGTCGCCAAATGGGCCAAGCGCTTCCGCGCAGGAGGTGTGGCTGGCTTGCCCGACCGCTCGTCGCGACCTCACTCATCGCCAAGCCAAACCCGTCAGCCACGTGCACCGCCATCGAGGCCTTGCGCCGGCAGCGCCAAACCGGCAAGCAGATCGGAGCCGAGGTCGAGGTCTCGCCGGCTACCGTCAAGCGCGTTCTACGCCGCCTGGGGTTTAAACCGGATACGCGATTTGGAGGCACTCGAGCCGGAGCGCCGCTATGAGCGCGAGAACCCCAGCAAATCATTTACAACGACATCGAAAAAGCTCGGTCGTTTCCAGCGGGTCGGCCACGGCATCACCTGTGATCCGAGTGCTCCGAACAAGAGCCGCGGCGCTGGCTGGGGTTTCGTCCACGTCTGCATTGACGACCATTCCCGCCTCGCGTTCTCCGAGATCAAGCCGGACGAGACGGCCGATAGTGCCGTTCCCTTTCTCAAAGCGGCCGTGGCCTACTACAAAAGCATCGGCGTCACTGTCACCCGCGTCATGGCCGACAATGGCAGTTGCGACCAGTCGTTCGCCTTCCGCGATGCTTGCCGGGACACGTGGTCTGCACAACAGAATAATGTTCTGCCAAACAGAACTGGGGTTGAGCGTGTTAGGGAGATCGCCATGAGTTTGCCGCTTGAGGGCGTATGCGTCCTCGATCTGTCCAACGTGCTCGCCGGACCCTTCTGTGGCTACAACTTGGCGCGGCTCGGCGCGGAAGTGATCAAGATCGAAAATCCGAAGGGCGGCGATCTGGCTCGGCATCTCGGGGCCGATCCCACGATGGCACAGCGCCTGTTCGGCCTGTCCTTCGTTGCGGTGAATGCCTGTAAACAATCGATCGCGATCGACTTGAAATCGCCGGAGGGCCGGGATGTATTTCTTCGACTTGTCGACCAGGCCGACGTGCTGCTCGAGAACTTCCGACCCAAAGTCTTGGAGCGGCTCGGGCTCGGCTATGCGGTCCTCGCGAAGCGCAATCCCGGGCTGATTTACTGCGCCATATCCGGCTTCGGTCAGGAAGGGCCTTGGGCAAACCGGCCGGCCTACGATCAGATCGTGCAAGGTCTCTCGGGCGCGATGAGCGTAACCGGCGACCACCGATCGGCGCCGTTGCGCACCGGCTTTCCGATCTCCGATACCATGGCCGGTATCACGGCAGCCTTCGCAATCTCGGCGGCACTGGTCGCGCAGCGTTTGACGGGCCGCGGCCGGTTCATCGATGTGTCGCTCCTGGAATCGACTCTGGCGGCAATGGGCTGGGTGGTCTCTAACCACCTCAACGCCGGCATCCTCCCCGAGCCAATGGGCAACGAGAATTTCACGGCGGCGCCATCAGGCACGTTCAAGACGAAGACCGGTCCGCTCAACATTTCGGCCAACGAACAGAAACAATTCGAGAAGCTCTGCGAACTGATTGGACGACCCGATCTGCTGAGTGAGGAACGGTTCGGTGAGCGCCACACGCGCAAGCTGCATCGCGCAGCCCTGAGCGACGAGATCAACAAGTCGCTCAAGTCGAAATCCGCCGAGGAATGGGAGGAGGTATTCAACGCCGCCGGCGTTCCGGCAGGGTGCGTGCTCTCGGTCCAGGACGCACTGCAGCAGCCACAGCTGGTCGAACGCCGGTTCGTCGAGAGGCTGCCTCTCGAACCGGCCGAAAGGCAACAGCTACGGGTGACGCGCCCAGGCTTCCTTCTAGACGAAGGCTTTCCCGAACCGTCCGTTCCCCCGTTACTCGGCGCCGACACGGCGACATGGCTCGAACGGCTCGGCTACACGCGCGCACAGATCGACCAAATGGCTGACCGCGGCGTGGTCCGCGTCCCTTGATAAGGAATCCTGGTCATGTCAGAATCCAATCCCGCCGATCTCCTGACCGAGGCAACCAAGTGGTGGTCGACCGACATTATCGACATTAAGCCGGGCGTCATCCGCTTTCGTGGCTTTCCGATCGAGCAGATGATTGGCTCGATCAGCTTTCCACAGATGATATGGCTTCTGTTGCGTGGCGACCTCCCGTCCGCCGATCATGCCGCTCTGCTTGAAGCAGCTCTTGTGGCTGCGGCCGATCACGGACCGCAGGCGCCTTCGATCGCGGTTAGCAGGATGTCCATCACCTGCGGCTTGCCGCTCAATTCAGCAATGGCGTCCGCCATCAATTTGCTCGACGACGTTCATGGAGGCGCCGGTCAACAATGCATGGAGCTGTACGCCGACATCGCTCGACGGATGAGTGAAGGTATGCCGCTTGTAGCGGCGACGCAGGCCGGTATCGCCGCCTTCGTCGAGACACACGGGAAAATCTTGCCCGGTTTCGGCCATCGCTTTCACCCGATCGACCCTCGCTCGCCGAGGCTGCTGTCGCTGGTCGATGCCGCTCATGAGCGCGGCGTGATTTCCGGCAAGTTTGCCGACATCGGCCGTGCGGTAGAAGCACATCTGGAAAAGGGCAAGGGCCGCAAGGTCCCGATGAACATCGACGGGTCCACCGCCCTCATCTACTCCGAACTCGGTTTCGCGCCGCCACTCGGTCGAGGACTTTTCATCCTATCGCGCTCGGTCGGTATTCTCGCGCATGCCTGGGAGCAGAAGCAGCAGGGCGGTCGTATCAAGGGGCCGATGCCTCCAGGCGTCCCCTATTCCTACACTGGTAAGCCACCACGCGACTTCAGCCCGGCCTAACGATCGTGAACCAAGCGCCAAAAGAAGCGTGGTCACCAAAGACCCTAGGGAGCACTAAATGTCGTCCATTGATATCGCGCCGCATTCTTGCGCGGCTCGCCCCCGGGCACGACAGTGTCTTCGTAAAGCTCGGCGGCCTCGGCATGCGCATCAACGGCTTTGGTTCGAAAAGGAAGCAGATCCGCCGGCATCCAGACAACTGGCGAGTGCATGGCGTCCTTTCGAGACGTGTATCGAAGCTTTGGGCGCCGAGCCCTGCATGTTCGAAAGCAATTTCCCGCTCGACAAGGGCTCCTTCGCCTACGGCCCCTGCTGGAAGCGTTCGAGCGCCTCGCGTCGGGTGCGTCTCCCTCCGAAAGGGCTGCACTCTTCCGCGACAAGGCGACCAGCTTTTATCAACTTAGAGCCGCCGGGGAGGCGCAATGAGCGCTTTGACGTTGACGGATCATGCCTCGTTTGACGCGATACGGCGCGGGATGGGTATTCCGCTCGCGGTAGGCATAGGCCTCGCCGTCTGGACGGCTGGCGCGCCCGAGGGGCTCTCGCCGAGTGGTCATCGCGCGCTCGTTCTGTTCTCGGCGGTGTTCATTCTCTATCTCACGGAAGCCATCCCGCTCGCGATCACCAGCCTGGTCATCGCGCCAGCAGCGGTTCTTCTGGGCATTGCGAGCCCGGCGAGTTCCTTGAGTGGATTCTCCTCGCCCTCCGTCTATCTCATCCTCGGCGCATTTATTTTCGCCGCAGCGATGGTCAAGACGCGGCTGGCCGAGCGGATGACATACGGGATTCTCAAGATCGCCGGCGGGACGACGACCCGTATCACTCTCGGAATAACGATCGCCAATATCGTGCTTGCCTTCCTGATCCCGTCCTCAACCGCACGAACTGCCGTGCTGCTCCCGGTGTGCCTTGGCATCGCCTCTGTCATCGGAGGCGAAGGCCGCACCCGATTCGTCGTGAATCTGCTCCTGACGCTTGCCTTCACCAATGCGGCGATCAGCGCCGGCATCCTGACCGCGACGGCACCGAATCCGGCGACCGCGGATTTTCTTGCCAAGGCGGAACGGCCGGTGAGCTACGTCGACTGGTTGACCTTCGGCTTTCCGCCGGCACTGATCATGACCTTCCTGACGTGGTTCGTCATTCAAGTGGTCGTCGGGACCGAAGAGCGACATGACGCGCCTCTGGCCGGCGATGCCATCGCGAAGCCGCTTTCCGAGATGGGCCGCACCACCGCCGCGGAATGGCGAACCCTTGTAATCTTCATTATAGTCGTGGTCGGGTGGGTGACCCAGGGATGGTCGAAGCTCGACACGACCGTCATCTGCCTGGCCGGTACCAGTTTGCTGTTCCTGCCGAAACTCGGCGTGATCGACTGGGCCGATGCCAACGGCGAGATATCTTGGCAAGTCATCCTCATATGCGGAGGCGGCATCACGCTCGGCGATCTGCTGATCAAGACCGGTGCTGCGAACTGGCTTGCAGGGGAGATCTTTCATGGACTCGGTCTGGGCGCGGCAGGTCGGCTCACTATGCTGCTTGTTGTCATGATCGTCCTGCAGCTGCTGCATGTGCTCTTCATCGGGACAACTGCGATGGCGACAGGCATCATTCCGATCGTGTTGGCTCTCGCGGAGACCGCTCAGGTGGATCCGCGTGTACTCGTCCTGCCGGCTGGCATGATCATCGGCGGTTACCCCGTACTGATGTTCTACAACACGCTGCCGAATATCATGGTCTACGGCACGGGCCGCTTGACGGTCCTCGACTTCCCAAAGGTAGGTGTCCCGATCAGCCTACTCGCCTGCATCGTCTATGCGATTTGCGCATCGACGTACTGGCGGTGGCTCGGCATGATCTGAGCGACTTCGATACGAACGCGCCGCCAGAACGTCGCCTATGGGCCATCGCGACATATCGCGCTGCCGCACGAACTTGGTCGCTATTGGAGCGAAGCGGACGTAGGCACCAGTCACATGACGCCGAAGCGCGAAGTGCCAGGCTAACTCAGACCAGCCGAGCTCTCAGCGGCAGACTCATGGTCGACAAGCCACCCATGCTTGCCAGCACCGGCAAGCGGCCGCCAAGCCACCCCCTTAGCTTCGCTTGAGCACCATCACAAGTCGATCGACACGTTTGCCCTGCTTGAGGTGCGAGCTGACGATCTCGTCGACGTCCTCAGGCGTGCTCGCGCGATACCAGACTCCGTCAGGATAGACAACCAGCAAGGGACCAGAGTTACAAAAGCCGAGGCACCCCGCCGTCGCGAAGCCAATATCGTTTAGTCCTTGCGCTTCGATCGCTTTGCTCATTCGATCCCACAAAGCTTGCGCCCCCGAGGCACCACAACTGCCGTCGGGGATGGCTTGCCGGACGTTGCGTGTTGCACGCAAAGACATGATGCCTGTAGATCTGAGGGAGAACGAATTTATTTTCTGAGCTCACGCGAATATCCTCTCATTACTCAACTTCAGCTGAAGCGTGGCATGTGAGCACATAGCGCCCCACAATGCCTAACGATGAACCCTCGTTGGCCGGTATATGTTACGATTCCCATTCTCGCTTGCGAAAGCCGCTGAGAGCCATCGGCGGCTATAGTCGTTATCTTCGCGGAAAATGAGCGAGCGATATATTCCCGTGGGAAGTCCTGATTTCGACCAACCCGTTCGTCCATCATTGCAATCACCCGCATCACCCACTCATGATCAAAACGCTCCAACGGAAGCTGAACACCAGATGCGTCCCGGACGTCCTTCACAATTAGCGCCGTCATTGCCAGCGCTCATCGCCCCGTTGAGCGATGGAGACGTGCTAAAAGCCCTTCCTCTCACTTAGACTGATGGCATCGGCCCAACAGACGCGGCTCATCAAGTCGCCGGTTCTCGGTTTTCTCATCCAATTCTCACTGTTTGCTGCTTTAACTCATCGACGGCAGTCCGGCTCAACCGAAACACCCCGCGGCCACGAGACAGCGGCCGATAAGCCGAGGCGGCACGGGTGTTTAGGACATCAAACCATTGGTTCGGAGTGAGCTTTGCTGGCCGCTCGCTGATCTGTATCACTCTCCCGTTTGGGGCGAAGCGGACGTGGATTATGATTTCTTGTGAGTCCATATCGGTCCCTGCTTTTGGTCACTTACGATCACGATCCGGACACCGACAATCTCGCTTTTCATGTGTTTGATTGCGGAGATGTTGGCACGCACTTCAAACTTGGCGGCGCTGGTACACATTACTCGTGAGCTTGCCACCTCCCGCTGATAAACCCTACAATGTCCACAATGAACTCCTCGTGCTTCCGTATCTTAGGGACGAGACTCTTGCTCGATCGCGAGGTCTGTCGATGCATCCCGGTCTAAACGATAAACTCGAGCCACTTGTTCATGGGACTGACATGAAATGGGCGTGCCATGACGCGATCGCACATCCCATCCAATCCAGGAATTGGCCGCGTGACAGCCGGAGTTGAAGGTGATTTTGGGCATCGGAAGCTGCAGATGCGCTCGGAACGCTGCTCGGCCATTCGACACCACTCAAGGCTTGGGGCCCGGTACTCACCTCGTATCTTTCCTTTTGGCCAATACGATCCCACTCGCGTTGGATCGCCCTGAGCGCAGTAGTTCGATCCATCGAGCAGATGAAGATCGAAGCGAGGACCCTGCCGAAACGGCATATCTGATAAGTCCGACGCATCACACCGCACAAAAGCAAGCTGCGGAAAGCGGCGCCGCAGCTCAGAAAGTTGCCCGACCTCGGTTCCACCAGCAGAAAGCAGTCGCTCGATTTCGATCAGCTCCTCCGTGCTGAGTGCCATTGTCGCTCTCTGTGCCTCGAGGACGGTTGTCCCTCACTGCCAGAACAGGCGCTCTGGATCCGCGCTCAATTCCTCGATAGCAGGAGTCAAGCGATCGTAAAGGCTGTAAATTTCCCAGATTCCGACCGCGTGATTCTTGCGAAACAGCTTCCAGATACCGCTCACGGCATCATAAAGAATCAGAGCTACATCGACGAGAGCGCCGTCCTTGTCGATGTTGCGCGAGCAACAAGGGCTCTCGATGAGATAGCCGCCCCTCACCGGCCTCACGCTTGGTGAGACATAGAGATAACGCTTGCGCTCGCACAAGCCGCGTTGGATGCGCTTGCGATCAAGCTCGTTGGGGTGAGGCACCGGTCCCGTCTTTACTTTCCTCATCAGCGCGCCATTCATCGCGAAGGCCTCCTTTCCTCTTCAATACAGCCAATGAGACGCCTCGACAGAATCAAACAATATAGATTGGCTCGTTAGCTTCGTTATCGAGAACAGCGATGATGGTCTTGCGTGTCGCTCCGACGGGGAGCGAAGCTCCATGGTGTTCCGTTTCTTCCCAATGAGCGGTGTTTGACAAGGTCGACTGCAGCTTCGACCCGCGGGCCCCGCTGATCTTTCGGAAGTTTCTGCTGAGTCATGACTCCTCCGGTAACGGCAAATCATCGACCTCCTCGCAGGCATCCACTGGCTCTAGTTCGTTGCGTTTCATGCCAACGCGGTGGCCACTTTCCAAAAACTCCACACCGTAGATGTAGAATTGCTGCAAAAATGTTCCGATCGAGACGACGTAACCGACCTCCCCTCTTTTTACTAAGACGTCGCCAACCTCCCTGCCGCGATAGGTGCCATCATTTCGGATGACGCGATTGGCTCGAAGCTTTTGGCCAAAGCTGAAGACCGGCGGGCCGCTTAGCTCGACGATGTCGCTGTCCCGAAGAATTCTGCTCATTCCCACTCCTCATGCCAACGCAATGGCGCACCGCCGATGAGGCTTCGCGCTTTAAGCCGGCGCTTGGTAGCGAGGCAAGGACCTGTCAACCACGCAGGTATTGTCGACCGGGCAGGCAGCGACACATTGCGGCTCATCAAAATGGCCAACGCACTCGGTGCATTTGATGGCTTCAATGACAAAGTTCCCGCCCTTCTCAGAGATAGCAACGTTCGGGCATAGAGGTTCGCAAGCTGAGCAGCCGGTGCACTGCGAGGCTACGATTTTGAATGGCACATATTCCTCCTTATGCCGTAGAGATGGATTCTATCTAACGCTACGCGTGCTCGCCGCGCTGCACGTGCTGGATCTCACCGCGCTTCACCTTGCCTAGATAGGCTTCGAACCAGGCGATCATCGATTTCTCAATGAACTCATGGGCGAATTGATCAACCGGCTCAATCCCCGCCTCGATCAGATTGTTTTTCGGGCAGCCGCCAATCTTAGCCACGAAGACCGCATGGCAGTCCCTGATGTCGCGCATGATGGCGGACAGCCTGTCTTCCTCGCCAAATCCGCCCTGACAGTACCCCTGCACAGGACGCGGTCCGATGAACTTGGCGCCGGATGTGGAAAGCTCATAGACCAGGAATTCCTTGGCATGTCCAAAGTGCTCGTTGATCAACCCAGAGCCTTTGGTTGCGACAGCCACTAGAAGGGTTATCGCGCTCATCTTTCCACATGTTTGGGTCAGCTCCTGTTGGCCGCCCGCGGCTTTGGCAACTCGCTCATCCTCTATTCTCTTTTGATACGCCTTGCGCTTCTCCAAATCATACCGGACGTCCATTTTCATCACCTGATCCGTAGTGAACTCTGCGCTGCGATCCTCGCCGAGTAGACCGACCGCATCAGCGCGGCACTGACGGCAATGCCGCATCACGCTTATCTGCCCTTCACAAGCATCTTGCAGCTCCTTCAGTTCTTGTGCCGCCGGCCCGCGCTGACCTTTGAGGCCAAACGCTGTGCCGTGCTCGGGCGCGGAAATCAGGGGCATGATATTGTGGAGGAAGGCACCGCGCGAGGTGACCGCCTTGTTGACCTCGACCAGGTGGTGATCGTTGATGTTGGGGATCATCACTGAGTTGATCTTGCACAAGATGCCCCGACTGGTAAGCATCTCGAGGCCTTGCAGCTGGCGATGACTGAGTATCCTTGCCGCCTCGACGCCGGTATATCGCTTGTGGTTGAAGAAGATCCAGGGATAAATCTTGGCTCCGATTTCCGGATCGATCATGTTGATGGTGATGGTGACGTGGTCGATTTTGGCCTTCGCGATGGTGTCAACATAGTCTGCCAGCGCGAGTCCGTTGGTTGACAGACAAAGCTTGATATCGGGAGCAGCCTTGGTGACTAGCTCGAACGTTTTGAACGTCTTTGCGGGATTGGCCAGGGCGTCGCCGGGACCAGCAATGCCAAGCACTGTCATATGCGGAATTGTCGTCGCGACTGCGATCACTTTTTTTACCGCCTGCTCAGGGGTGAGTTTCTCGCTCGCCACACCCGGGCGCGATTCATTGGCGCAGTCGTATTTTCGGTTGCAGTAATTGCACTGGATGTTGCAGGCAGGCGCGACCGCGACATGCATGCGAGCGTAGTAATGGTGCGCATCCTCGCTATAGCAAGGATGGTTTCTGACCTTTTCCCAGATTTCGGTCGGGAGCGCGCCTTGGCCGGTCGCCGAGCCGCAGCTCGCCTGTCCGGTCTTGGCAGAAGCGCTGCAGCCCTTGTGCTCGGTGACGGGTCGCATCATCTGGCTGCTGTTGAGTGCAGCTTTGATATATTTTCCGCGTCCGTCGACCGCGATCATTCCCACTTTCCCCACCATCATCGCCCTCCCAAGATCATCCTCGAGCGAGCCTCAGGAAGCGGGGTAGCAACTTGCATGCCATAGCAAGAATTAAGTAATTGCGGTCGCGGTGTAGCGCAGCTCGCATTCGCGCTTGCAGGAACAGCAATGATGAGCTTGTTGGCAAAGCGACAGATGGGTCTCTATTCTCACCCAGAGCTCCATGGCTTGTCCTTTCATTCTCGCGCTGCGCTCGCCCGACCCGGCTAAATCTAAAGGGGGTTCACGCATTGCCGTTCTCACAGCAAGCGGATCCGAACCGGCCGCTTCGGACTTATAAGGCCAATAGTCGCTACGACGCGGCCTACGCTGACGGGCAGCAATGAGTGCCAAAGATGGTAGTGCAATCTCTTCTGCCGGCTGGTCGAGCAGTCCTTGTATTATCAACGCCGTCGTGGAGGGCGTTTTGCTGATGTCGACAGAGCCATTCGCTTCCCAGAGACGGCGGGGTCTCGCCAACTTGCCGGCGCAAAGGCAGGCCGACGCCTCTGGCCGGTCTTCAGCACATCGCATCTGCATAGTTCCCTGAGCCCGAATGAGATAGTGCAATGCTCGCGGTCCGAAGACCCGGCGCTGGGGCCCCACGAGAGTGACCTCTGCATCCGCATCAGCAGGGTGATTTGCGTGAGTCCTTCACGGATTGCTGCCGTTTCCGTCCCGCTTCTTCGCGTCGATCGTAATCGGTAATCGCGTGTCGCTCGCCATCTCGGGCAGATCGAGCACCCAGCCGTTAGCTACTTTGATCCAGCCGCCCCAAAGGGTCTCGTACTCCGAGGCTATGATTGGCTCCTCGAGATCCTTTTTTGGCACGTAGATCGACAGACCCGTATCCGGAGAACGGCGGATCATGATTTTCATGGGTCTACTCTCCGGCTGTAACGCGGGAGTTGGCGCGCAGGCGAGCCACGATATCTGACACTGCGCACAAGACTTCATCGACTTGAGCGAACGAGGTTTCACGCGAAAGCGAAAAGCGCACAGCGCCGTGCATCCGCCAGGAAGGCACCTGCATAGCGCGCAGGACGTGCGATGGCTGCATTGAGCCGGAGCTGCAGGCTGATCCGAGCGACACGGCGATGCCGACCTGATTGAGATGGTGCGCAATGGCTTCGCCTTCGAGATAGTCGAAGGCAATATTCGTCGTGTTCGCGAGCCGATTTGTGACGTCGCCGAGCACGACGCAGCCGCCATTGTGTAAAATCCCTTGCTCAAGGCGGTCGCGTAAAGCGCCGATGCGAATGCGCTCAGGTTCAAGCCGTTCCGCCGCAAGCTCGGCAGCTTTTCCCAGGCCGATAATTCCGGGAACATTCTCGGTCCCCCCGCGACGCCCTCGTTCCTGTGATCCGCCGCGGATCAGCGGCCAGAACTTCGTCCCTTTGCGGAGATATAACGCGCCGACGCCCTTGGGACCGTGCAGCTTGTGCGCGGATAGGGACAGCATGTCGATAGCGCTGTCCTTTAGATTCAAACCCACCTTACCAATGGCTTGCACCGCATCCGTGTGGAACAGCGCGCCTGCCTCTCGGGTCAACTCGGCCAAAAACTCCACAGGAAACATCGTTCCGGTCTCATTATTGGCCAGCATAACAGAGGCGATCGCTGTCCGTGGTCCAAGAGCACAGCGAAACGCCTCGATGTCGAGCCGGCCCCGGGCATCTACGGGTACAATGTGCGTCTTGACACGCCTTGTCGTCAATTGCTCCGTCAGCGCAAGTACAGCCGAGTGCTCAACCGATGTGGTGACCACCTCGTCTCTACCTTCCTGCGTCGCAAGCGCAGATAGGATTGCCGCATTATTGGCTTCGGTCCCTCCCGAGGTGAAGACGATTTCGTGATCGTATGCACCACCTAATAGGCTCCTCAAGCCTCTCCGGGCCTGCCTCAGAGCGATTGCGACCTCGTTGCCGAAGGCATGCGTGGACGACGCGTTGCCGAATTGCTTGGTAAAGAACGGCAACATCGCTTGCACGACGGATGGATCAGTCCGCGTTGTTGCATTGTTATCGAGGTAAATCGGCACTCGATTTTTGCTCAATCCAGCACCTCGCCTGCAGCAGTAACGAGGACCAGGCGATCCAATCCTCCGATCTCACGCCCCAATTGCGCCTGAATACCTGCAAGCCGCACCCTCGAAATCTCTGACGACGTACAAGTACTGGCCAGCCTCGCCGCAGCGACAACTTCGTCAGTTACTCTGGCTCGGTCAGCATGGTTCAATGTCTTCATCCTCATCGGCTGATCAGGTCCCTCCATCATCTGAACGATTTTCCGCAGGAGCAGTTTGCAGTCGCGTTCGGGTTGTGAAAGGTAAAGCCAGGGCTCTCCGGTGCCAGCACGAAATCAATGGTCGTACCGATCAGATACTCTCGACTGTTGTTATCGACGAACACCTTCAGACCAGCGTACTCGATCACGGTCTCGTCAGGCTTTGGCTCTTCCGCAAGACCCATTTTGTATTTGAATCCATTGCAGCCGCCCGCTTCAATCGCGACGCGCAGACCGCCAGGCGAGTGCGTCGATGACGACATCGCGCCCTTGATCGCAGTCACAGCACTGTCGGTCAGGTTGATCATGTCTTTGCCCCATCAGTTGTGTACCTCGCAAAGAGCAAGTCACGTGCCACCGCGCAGCTCCTCATTGATGCTTGGTTCGGTGCCGTTGGCTTTGGAACAGATGTCAGATTCCTGACAAGTAGTTGAGTCGCCCCGCCCGCTTTCTTCCAAGCTTGGCCGCTGCACATCCGGCGGCAGGCAAATTGCATCGCATCTGGCTTCCTGACCCAGGGTCGGTGAAGAGCTTAGATCGAGGACGAAATTGATGACTTCAATCGAAAATACCGCACTCGGCAGATTTGAGAGGGAGGGCCGCCTGCTCAACGCCGTACTCAAAGGCGCGACTACTAAGCCGGGTCGATTCGGCTTTCGCGGCGACATCGCGCTGAAGTTCCAAACTCAGGTCGCGGATGAGAAACGACCGCCGGACTACTCGATCGAGCAAGTTCTCACCATCGCGCAGGAAGGAGAACGCACCATTCCGGTGCTGGCCGGCTACCTACACTCCTTTGCCTATCTCGGCGACGTTTCGACCGTTCTTAACGGTGCCTTACGCCCAACAGGCAGCTATTTTATGTTCTGCAACAACGTCGATCTGCTGGCAAAGTACCGAGTCAAGTTTGGCGATATAAACTTCCACGTCTTACCGTGCGACGAGTCCACAGTTTGGAAGGAGATGATGGACCTGACTGGGCTGAACAAGGACGACATCAAGAGGCTCGACCCGGGCGGCAAGCTAGATATCCTCCTCGACGCTGCAAAAAATATCGATCTGTCCTATGATGACATCTCGTATGAGGATGGACTGAAGAGAATGGACGCTGTGAAAAACCGCAACGAGAACCGACCGGTCTGAGCGGGGTTCTCACTCGATGGTCGATGCATCGTCTTCGACAAGATGAACTCCCACGACGCAGATATCGCCCTCTAGAACGGCCAACGCGATCGGCGTGAGCGCCCTACCTTGACATGGACCTTCGACGCACCGGCCGCTACCGAGTTCGAAGGTCGAACCGTGCTTGCCGCACATCAGCCGGATACGGTATGGATCGAGGAATTCGTTCTGCTCCCAATCCAAGCGGACGCTGTTGTGCGGACATTCATTGACATAGCCAAGCACCTTTTTGCCCCACCGAACTACGACAACGGGCCACGGCCGTTGCTTGCCGTCATCTTCGACGATCATAAGATGGAATCCTATGGCCTGGCGGTTCGAAATGTCTTTAAAGCCGCAAATGGCGTAGATTGGTATTGTCTGCTTCATCGCACGTTTGTTGCAAGACGCTGTTCATGCCGGCGTGCAATCGACTTGCAAGAACCGTACAAGTCTTGGAGCGTTTCGTGTCCGTGGTGACCTAGCCCGAAGCCGTGCTGGTGGCTCATCCAACTATCCGGCGCAAACTCCGGACTTGTTCGGCAATTGGACCCGATGCCATTTCCATGATGGCTGCGCAACTGCAGCTTTGAGCTCTGGGCATTCTACTCCGTTGGCCGGATAGCTGGACGCCTTGGCTAGTCGTTGCTTCCCATTAATACCACCAAGTTCCGTTAGGCCCGCAGATTGTGCATCTCGTGGCAGCGCCATAGCTGCCTTTTGAGAAGGGTTGAACAGTCATTTCAGCCCGCGAGGGGGACGCGGCGAGCGTGCGTCCCCCCTTTGAAACCGAGCCCGGTTAGAACGGTGAAATCCGCAACGCGTTGCTGTATTGCAACCAATTCACTCCATGCGCATCCCACTAAGAGCCCGCTCCAAGTAGAATGAAGGATCATCGTCGGACGAATCCGTCTCGTAGCCTCTTTGAGGACCGACGTCATTGCCGCCAGCCTTCGAAAGATACTGCGTAGGCTTGCCTACCCGCTGCCACTTGTCATTGTCGTTCTTCGTCCAGACATCCGGGTTCTGGCGAGGATCCAGCACCCAGTGGTTACGACCTACGTGAACAAACCCCATTTCGGCCAGACGCGGTTCCATGCCTGGTAACGCCGGCCGCGACAGAATGAGCGGATCTTTGCCGTCCTCTCGCAGTTGATGTTCTAGCAGGATATCGCCAGCGTTCTCGACAAGTGGATGAGTCAGCCTAAGATCTACCACGGATGTGATATCGTTGCGCCCAAACTGTTGTTTAAAATCATCTCCTTTAATCCACACCGGACCTCCGGCTCTTAGAACCCCGACAATTTCGTCGCCCAAACTGTAGCGGAAAAATCGTGCTGGCTTATTTGAATCGTCATAGGTGTTGGCGTAGCTTCCAGCGACCATTGCTGCACGCGCAGCCTTGTTAGACACGAATTCCGAGTACTCTTCTGGGCTCTTGGCAATGTCCCTGATATCACTGCCCAAGTATCTGCCAACTTCATCGTTGAAAGTTTTGCGGTCGATCTCTCGAATGGGCGGCTCGGGGACGAGAAAGTATGACGCCGCTGGTTCGGATGAAGAGCCCGCTGGCCCCATCCCCGCAATTGTATCCGCAAACCGAGGACTATCTCCCGCGTCTGACGAATCGTCAGCTTGGTTACCGCTTGTGAACTGGCTGGATGAGCCAACGATTCTGCCATACATCAGACCGCTCTCCTGTCGGCAAAATTGCACGCAAACGAGCTCGTGCCGTGCAAGCTCTGCCGACAAGGATAATAATCCTAGCTGACCACAAACTGACCAGAGCTTTCTGAGCGCCCTCCTCGCGACTACGGGTGCAATCTGCGCCTGAATTACAGATATCTACTTGTAACCGCGGCGAGCTGTAAGGTGGACTCCCCTAAACCCGGTCCTTCCAAGAAGCCAATACTTAATGGCGATGACCCGCCCGTTCCTAACAGCACATGGTGCTCGGCCAACTAGGAACATTGGCCCGAGAACGCGAGCAACGGGAATTGGAAAAAAGCGCGAACTGCGTCGTGCTTTTGCAATGTGCTCTCGATGCCCGCTGCTCGATTGCAAGGACTGCTGTCCAGAGAAATGTCGTGCCGCCCGGACGCGCCCAGAGACCATCTGAAGCGTTCCCCGCTCACCTTATCAAGGAATCAACCAACCATCTAGGCGGACATCATTGGCCACAATCGGCAGCGGGGGCCAACTAGCCTTCGTACGATCGGCAAGCGAACGTGCATAGCATCCGCTTCGATCATACCCGCCTGATGTTTGGCGAACTGTCTTTGAACTCTGCTGATACACTTTGATCTACTTAGCTTTGCGCGAGGCGCAGTTCGCCTTCTACGAATACGTGGACTATTGGAGAACGAGTGTTTCCGGGCAACGGTTATGCTATCGGCGTGCATAGCTGGAGCCCAACGCTTGCCGCTCCTTGCCTGCGCCTTAGCTCGCTCGATCCTGATGTTCGATGTCTGACCGACACCTTCCTGGCGCGCCGCCTCGCGATGAGTTCACCTGATCACAATTGCGCTTTCGCTCCTTATATCTCACCGGCCGCGACGGGAGTGTTCGCTCAAGCCGCTTCAGATTCGGCCGAACTGTGAGTCTGGCAATTGGCCGGGCAAACCCTGGCGCATGCACCGCAGCCAACGCAGGCGCCTTGATCGTTCAGAACCATAATCTTCTTTTCGATCTCATCGTCTTCGTCGTCGGCGTTGATAAGTCCGCCGTCCTCACCGATTCCTTTCAAAGTCATGACATCTCGGCCGCACACCTTGAAACAGCGGCCGCATCCGATGCACTTCTTGGGATCGATCGAGATCAGGTATTGTGGTATCCAGTTGCGCCCGTCTCGTGTTTGAAACGACATGCGTTGCCCCTTCAGGTATTTTCCAGCGCCTTCAAGTCGCGAGCCTTGCGCTCAAGTTCGGCATAGGCATCGTACGCCTTCTGCGCCACTGCCATGATCGAGATCCAGTTGTTAGGTAATTCTTCCGAAAGGTCGTGCAGATCCATCTTGGCTTGTATCGCCCTGACGGACAATTTCCTTAGCTCAGCCTTAAGTGTTTCACGCTCGCCCATGAGTGGGTATCCTCAATAGTTCGCCACGTCTGGAAATTTCCTGATCAGACCGATACCCTGGCTGACGTATTTGTCGCCCTCATGAGCTAGCTTGACGTAATTATCGAACCCGAAACGATGCACATCGCGAAGCTGCTTGTTTACGGCGACCAACCGCCCCGCGATGAGCACTATGCGGCCGAACCCTTCAGGATGCAGCTTCAGTATCGGCTGGATCATAATGCCGGTCTCCCGCTCTATTGACAGCGCGACCGCATTGAAGAACAGCTCAAGTCGCCACAGTGTATTGGGATCTGGATCACCAATAATCGGCAATGCGCGCCGTTTCTCCTTGTTCAGGATATAGGGTTCAACTAGATCGAGATCGCTCTTCCCGCCCCAGGCTCCGTTGGTGTCCTGAGCACGCCAAATCTTGGCCAGTTCGGTGAGGAACGGTGCCTCGATCACGTTGCTCTCATGCTCACCTTTTGTGGTCATATCACCTCATTCGTCGAACTCGAACGCTCGCCGTTGGTCCTTTGCCAGGACCTTGCGCAGCCAGGGAGGTGGCGTGCCCTTCAGCACCCGCTCGAGCTTTTCTAGTAACACCAGAATGCTTTCTGGTTTCCCCACCTTGATAGGATGGATTTTGTTAGCCACCACCCGCGCGGCCGCGGCACCACCAATGGCAGCGACATAAAGGATCGCGCAATCCTTGATCGCCTCGATTTTCGGCGTCAACTTATCATCGCTGCCGTCTTCCCTAAGATCACCCTCAAATTGTATCGCATTTAGGAAGACATGCCCGTAGGGCGAGACATCGTAGATTGCGATATTCTTTGCCCAACCAAAATGAGCGTCGACGCGTCTCAGGTCCTGAGTGGCAAAAGCGACCTTCATGCAATTGACCTTTCAGTCGCCCCGGCGGAGCGGTGATGCGACAAACGTTGCGGTAGTCCGGGCGTCGTCCGCCAGCTATCTGGCGTAGGCCTTTCGTTCTCGTCGCGATGCGCGATCACGAGATTGGCAATTTCGAAGATCAGATTGCGGGTACCACGATAGCCCACCGATACCTGGTGCCCAGCGCCAACTCGATCGAACATCGGAAAGCCTGCGCGGTGGAACGGCACTTTCAACCGCGCCGCCGCTTGCCTTCCATGCGAATGCGTGATCAGCAGGTCGCAATGCCTCTTTTTGGCAAGCCCTTCCAGATCTTCGAGGTCGCCAATGAGAACTTCCTTGGTCTTAATCCGCTCGATCACCTCTGACTGAGTGGTCGTCACGGCGACGGTCACCTGCGCACCCATATCGTGCAGCATGCCGGATAAATCAAATAGAAGGTCTGGCTCAGCACCGATCGCGAGTTTCCGACCACCAATGTGGAAGTGAGCGTCAAGCATAGCATCCGCGAGCTGACTACGCTGACGTCGATACTTTTGGGGTATGGGGCGACCGCTAATCTCGCTCAAAAACGTCATAAATTCATCGTTGGGACCGAGACCACACAGCCGGTCGAACATACGAAAAGGCACACCGGTCTTAGCCTGCATGACCTCAGCTGGCCGCAGCATCTGCGCGCCGACTGCAATCGTCCAGCCCGCGCGCCCCATGCTCGCGATTTCGTCGATGTCAATGCCGCCGAGGGTTGTTGACGTAAACTCATCGGGGATATGCCCGTCGAGCGATCCCGCAATGTTAGGGAGGAAGGAGGGGCATAATCCGAAATCCTCCATGATGACACGGAGTTCATCAAGGTCGCCGGGGGTCAGGTGGCACCCCGGTAGAACATTGACCTTCGAGGGATCCCGCAGACCATGGGCGCTGGCCCCGTCCACCAGCACCTCCACCATGCGTACGACCGCCTTCTCCCAGCCATCCTGGAACGCCCCCTTGAAATCAGGCGTTGACACATATACGAGCGGCAACTTTGCGAGCTGCGGATACTTGCTCCGGATCAGTTTTAGGTACGCATCTACATCGTCACCGTTGGTCTCGGTGACACCGGTCGAACAGATTCCGATGACCTTCGGCGCGGCGCGGTTAGAGATGTTCAGTATCGCCTGCTCGAGATTCTCGCAGCCGCCGAGGACGGTCGCCACCTCACTCATCGCGGTGGTCTGCAGGGGTACTGCTTCTTTGAAATGCCGGACAAAGAGCGTTAATCCAAAGGATGTACACCCCTGGGAGCCGTGCAGAAGCGGCATCGCCCCGCGCAACCCCATGAAGGCGTATGCGCCGCCGATCGGCTGGCTCATTTTGAGCGGGTTGACAGCGCAGGCTTTTGATGGCGGCACGACGAGGGCCATGACGATTCCCTACTCTGCGGCCTGTCGCATGTCAGATGGCTCAGACACCAATATACGTTCGATGCGTTTCTGGCAGCAGCCACCGACCGGATTGGTATACTTTCGGACCGCGGCGACGCTCCTCAATCCGTGCGTGCAAATTGCATCCTCAATCGTACCCAGATCAACGCTGTTACACTCACAGACCTTTCGCCTGCGGCGCGCCGCTTCGGCGTGTGCCGGATCAGGGGCGACCGCGACCATCGGAGATTGCATCTGCTCCCTCGCCTTGGCCAATGCCTCCCATGGCGCTGGTCTGCGTAGCTCCTCCCACATCGGACTGGAGAGCGACTTATCGATTTCCTGCACCAGCTTGACCATTCCGACGTAGCCCATATAGGCGTGGCAACGCTCCTGGTTGATATCAAGCCATGGCACCGCCGCTTTCAGCGCAACAAACTGCGATTTGCCGCCCGATAGCATGATGTCCGCTTTTGCGTCCTTCAACATTTTGTACATTTCGCGGGCGGTCATGTCCTCGATCATGTGGGCGTCCTGCCCCATCAGCTCCTTGATGCGCGCCTTGTCTTCTCGGGTCGATTTCTTGGTACTGGTTCCGACCAACTCCAGCCCGGCTTCCTGGAGTGCGGCAACGACCGACCATGATTTTACACCGCCCGTGATCAGCAAGGCCTTTTTACCTTCGAACCGCCGCTTGTATGGCTCGATGGCAGCCCTGGCCCGCGCTTCCTCGCGCGCAATCACCGTTTCGGTGCGCCCGAGCAGATCTATCGGGGCGCCGCGTTCAACCAGCAAGCGGGCTAGCTGCCGTAGCGCTTCACTTGAATCTTGAATACCGTAGAACGACCCCTCGAAAAATGGGATCGCGTATCGTTGCTCCATCTTGCGTGCCACGTTGATCATGGACTTTGAGCACACCAGCATCGCTGCTCGCGCGCGATGAGATGAAGCGACTTCGTGATATTTGCCATCGCCAGAGATGCAGGAGAGTATCCTCACTCCAACCTCGTCCAGCAACGGCTTTACTTGCCAGAGCTCTCCCGAAAGGTTGTATTCTCCGATCAAATTGATGTCATACGGTGTGACGTAGTCAGGTTCACGCGTCCCGATCACATAGTCGAGTAAAGCCTCGCCCGCGAGCTTGTTACCGAGGTTCTTCGAGCCGACGAACCCAGGAGAATTGATTGGGATGACGGGCTTGGCAAATCTTTTAGATGCTGCCTTGCAAACTGCGTTGATGTCGTCGCCGATCATCGCGGGGATGCAGGTTTGATAGACAAAGATGGCGGGCGGATCCCACTTGTCGATGATCTCCTTAATCGCTTTGCAGAGCCGCTTCTCGCCTCCGAAGACAATATCGGTTTCGGTCAAATCGGTTGTGAATGCGGTGCGCCATAGGTTCGAACCTGATGACGCCGCGCCGCGATTATCCCAGGAATTACCTTCGCAGGCGATGGGACCATGCACCAAGTGAGCGACATCGGTGAACGGCTGTAACGCAACCTTGGCGCCATCGAAGGCGCAGCCGCCGGCAGCACTACCCGGCTGCAGCTGTTTGGTGCAGCCGTTCCTGCGGTCAGCCTCCGACTTACTGCCGTTCTTGGCGCAGCCCGGCTCATCGAAGACCTTCTGGACCGTGGCCGCTAGTGAACTCATCCTGTGTCCTCTCAGGGCAAACAATGAAAAGCCATCGCGTAGCATGGAACGTGCCATTGCTTTGGGCGATGGCGCGTCCGATCGCCCGTCAGCGAATGATGTCGAAACTGTAGTCCGTCTTGCCAAGAACGTTAGTGTTCTTGTCGATCTCGTCGAAGATCTTGTCCAGGATCTTCACCAGCACATTCAGGCCGCCTTGGTAGCCCCATACTGGGGAGCGGTGATGGTGATGCCGATCAAAAATCGGAAAGCCGATACGAATCAGCGGTGTTCCGGTATCACGTTCTAGGTACTTCCCGTAGGTGTTGCCAATCAGGAAGTCGACCGGCTCGGTGAACAAGAGTGAGCGCATGTGCCAGAGGTCTCGGCCCGGATACGCTTGGCAGCCCTGCCCAAATGGCGAGCTTGCAAACAGCGCCTGCATTTTCTCCTGCCACGCTTTGTTGCCGTTGGTGCACAGCACATGCGTCGGCTCCGCGCCGAGTTCCAGCAGAAACGCAGCCAATCCATAGCAAAGATCCGGGTCGCCATAGATCGCGAACTTCTTGCCATGAACATGAGCGCTTGAGTCGGCAATGGCATCCACCAGGCGACCACGTTCTCGCTCGAGCTGCTCGGGAATTTCCTTGCCGCTGATGCGTGACAGCGCGACGACGAAGTCATCCGTCGCGGATAGGCCAACCGGGTAATTGAAGGATAAGACGTCATGCCCATGCTCCGCCACGAACGTCAGCGTTTTTTCCGTGCACCATTGCTGCATGGAGATAGTCGCCTTGGCGTGAATAGCGCTTGCGGCATCCTCCAGAGGCGTGCCACCGTCATACATACGGAATTCGCCATCTGTAGGAGTATCAAACACTTCGGAATTGTCGGCGAGAACCGTGTGCTGGATGCCCATCAATTCCAAGATGCGCTTGATCTCACGAAGGTTTCCGACGGTATAGCCATCGAACCCACCAATGATGTTGATCGCCCCATTAGGTTTGCGCTTTAGCTTCGGCGCTGTTCCGGCCTTGCCGTCCCAAAAATGCTCGAGAATGCCCTTGAGCGCATTGTCGTAACCGGTGACGTGGCTGCCGACGAAGGCCGGCGTGTGGGCGAACGGCACGTCGAAGTCCGCCGGAACCGAGCCTTTTTCTTTCGACGTCTTGATGAAGGCGTTAAGGTCATCGCCGATCACCTCGGCCATGCAGGTTGTGGAGACCGCAATCATCTTGGGCTTGTACATGTTGTAGCTGTTCGCGAGCCCATCGGTCATATTGTTCAGGCCGCCGAATACGGCGGCGTCTTCCGTCATTGACGAAGAGACACAGGAGCTAGGCTCCTTGAAGTGCCGCGACAAATGACTGCGGTAATAGGCCACACAGCCTTGCGAGCCGTGGACGAAGGGCAACGTGCGCTCAAAGCCAACGGAAGCGAATACTGCACCAAGGGGCTGGCACGCCTTGGCCGGATTGACAGTTAGCGCCTCCCGCGCGAAGTTCTTCTCGCGGTATTCGGCCGTTTTCGTCCATTCCTTTATACGTTCGACCTCAGCGGGATCGCGAGCATTCTCGAATATCTTCTTCTTCTCCAGCATTTGCTGGTATTCTTGACCGCGAAACAGTTCGACATGATCCAGCACGTGTTCGGCACTCTGCGCCATTGGTGAAATCCTTCACTATCGAGATTGGTATCGCCCCGGCTTTCCCGAAGAGCGAGATGAATGGCTTTATTCTGCAGCCTGGAGCTTGGCGATGGGCGCTTTCTTCCAGGGGGCCTTCGTTTTTTTCCAAACCGGCGAGTTGATGGCCATGTCCATGTCGCGCGCAAAGATGGCAAAACCGTCGTAGCCGTGATATGGCCCCGAATAGTCCCATGAATGCATCTGCCGGAACGGCACACCCATCTTTTGGAAAACGTACTTTTCCTTGATGCCCGAGCCGACAAGATCGGGTTGGAGTTTTTCGACGAAGCGCTCGAACTCGTAGCCATTGACGTCGTCGTAAATGAGCGTGCTGTCCTTCACGTAGTGCTGAGCTGTGCGCTGATAGTCGTCGTTGTGACCGAACTCGTATCCGGTCCCAATGACATCCATGCCGAGGTCCTCGTATGCGCCAATCACGTGACGTGGACGGAGGCCACCGACGTACAGCATCACCGACTTGCCCTCCAGGCGCGGGCGATATTTTGCGATCACGGCGTCCACCAGCGGCCGGTACTTCTCGATCACTCTCTCGGCACCCTCCTTGATCTTGTCGTCGAAATATCCGGCAATCCTGCGCAACGACTCCGCGATTTTTGACGGTCCGAAGAAGTTGTACTCGCACCAAGGGATACCGAACTTTTCTTCCATGTGACGCGAGATGTAGTTCATGGAACGATAGCAATGCAGAATGTTGAGTTTTGCCTTCGGGGTTGCTTCGAGCTCTGCCAGTGAACCGTCTCCGGACCACTGAGCAATTACCCGCAGGCCCATTTCCTCCAGCAGAATTCGAGATGACCAGGCATCACCGCCGATGTTGTAGTCTCCGATGATCGCAACATCGTATGGTGTCGGCTCGAACTTCGGTTTTCCGTCGGGCTCGATGTGGTCAAAAATCCAGTCGCGCACCGCATCGTTTGCAATGTGATGGCCTAGTGATTGCGACACGCCCCGAAAGCCCTCACAACGGACCGGAACGATGGTCTTGCCTCCATATTCCTTCGATTTCGCTCTTGACACGGCCTCGATATCGTCGCCGATCAAGCCGATCGGGCATTCAGATTGGATCGTAATGCCGTTGTTGAGTGGAAAGAGCTCATGGATCTCATCAAGGACTTTGACAAGCTTCTTGTCGCCGCCGAATACGATATCTTTTTCCTGGAAGTCGGAGGTGAACTGCAAAGTCACGAAGCTATCGATGCCCGTCGTCCCAACGTAATAGTTGCGCCGCGACCCCCACGAATACTGGCCGCAGCCTACCGGGCCATGACTGATATGGACCATGTCCTTGATGGGTCCCCAGACCACACCCTTTGAGCCTGCATAGGCGCATCCTCTGATCGTCATCACGCCAGGTATGGATTTAATATTGGACTTCACGCCGCAATCGGCCTTGCCGGCCTGGTGAACGTTGAGGTGCTTGGCACGCCGTTTCGCGGTTTTCTCCGGATAGACCTTCAGCACCTCCTCGATCAGCTCTTTGTTGCGAGCCCTGATTTCCGCGGTGCTCCGGGTCGTGGCGAGACTCATCTGATGTCCTTAAGGTTAGCTGTTGCGAGGGAGGCTTCTTGATCCAAAACTTTTGCAACCAGCATGCCAGCGTGCCCCGAGCACAAAAAGTCCAACAATCAAAATTGCTTAGTGCGCTTAGTCCAGCGATCGCGGGTGTTGTTGCCAATCCGACATCACGCTTTGTCATAGAACCCTCGCTTTGCCCCTGTTCGAAATGGAACAAGGCGGGTCGTGGGTGAACCTTCCTCGCGGTCTGGAGCTTGCCCGCGGCAGCAGCTCCATCCGACCAAGGGGAAGTTGCCTGCAATGCGCGCTGACCAATCCAGGCTTGCCAAGCGTCTATCTTGCTGAAACCCCGCCCTGCAGCCAGTGTTCAGCTCACGCGGTCACGCACTCGCGAAGATTCTTGATGCGATACATCTGCGCATCTTTTTCGGAGAGCCCCGCGCGCAAACGGAATACGAGATTGCCGTCCCGCGCACCCGACGTCGCTCCGTGGTTGCAGGTTACGTCTTCAACCAGGATTTCGAGCTCCGACTTGTTATCGGCCTCGGCCCGGGCGGATAGCAGCATCGCTCGCGTCTGTCTTCCGAACGGAAGGGACGAACGACAATTCGCCCCTGAAACACCGAGCGTCCGCAATCATCGACCACTGCGTGGACTTTTTTTCCCGCCTGCTGCGACATGGCGTGACGCGATCGGCCACAATCGCTGTATCGGCGTGTAGCTGGTGCTCGTCGCGCTGCGGCGCGGTGCAGCCCTCGCGATAGCTAACCTAAGAACTCTCGTCGGCGATGATCAGCGAGCGCTCGAACTAACCGGTGTTGCGCTCGTTGATGCGAAATAGGTCGACGGCTCCAGAGGGCAGCGCACGTCCGGCCACACGTAAACCAACGAGTCATCGAGAACGCGCCGAGTTCAGCGTCGCGGAAAAAATTGTCGGAGATCGGAACCACCGATCCCAGATATTTCTGCACTTGCCCGGGATGCTCGCGGATGGCTTCCGAGATCGGCATGAAGATCAGGCCGAACTTGTTCAGCGTGATCGCAACCGAGACCCAATCGAAGACCGCATCGCTCGCGACCTTGCGGCGCGCGGGATTTTCCTCGTCGGGCTTCGGCTCGACGCCTTTCGAAGCATCGCGACTTCCCGCAAGGAGATGCCGAGCTTCTCGTAGGTCTTCAGGATATCCGAGTCGATCCCGTCGAGCTTGGTCACCGTCTTCTTCGGCTTCGGCGCCGCGTAGAAATATAGGTCCTCGAAGTCAATCTTGGGATAACTGACGCGGGCCCGGGTCGGCTCCTGCATGATCAGCCCGCAGCGATAGGCCTCAAGCCGCCACTGGAGCATCGAGGCGGGTTTATTCTTCTTCTGAGAGAAGAATTTTCGGATCTCTTCCGACTGCCCCTTCGCGGCGGCTCCCGGCAGCGAGCATTGTGCGAAAAGCGCGGCGCCCTGATCGCGTAAGCCATTTTTAATATGGGGCCAGCGAGTGAAAAATCGTAACGGCGACGCTTTGTCTACAGCGTCTTCACCACGAGATCCGTCCATCGGCTAAAGCGGGATGGGGTTAGTCTGAATCGATTTGGGATTCCCAAATCAGCGCGTTTCTGATTCACCATGCTGGCTGGATAGGAGGTCAGCATGAATGGGCAAACCTTATTCTCTGGATCTTCGCAAGCGTGTGGTAGCCGCGATTGAGGGCGGGATGTCCCGTAATCGGGCTGCCAAACAGTTTGGGGTGGCAATCAGCACGGCGATTGGCTGGATGAAGCGGGTCGATGAGACCGGCAGCGTTGAGCCCAGCCAGATCGGTGGCTACAAGCCAAAGGCAATCTCCGGCGAGCATGCGGTCTGGCTGTCGCAACGGATCAAAGACGGCGATTTCACCATACGCGGGCTCGTTGCCCAGCTCGCCGGGCGTGGCCTGAAGGTCGACTACCACTCGGTGTGGGATTTCGTGCATGCCGAGAAGCTCAGCTTCAAAAAAAAGCGTGGCGGCTGGCGAACGCGATCGTCCCGAGGTGGCGCGGCGGCGAGCCCAGTGGGCAAAGTATCAAGGTCGCATCGAAGCTGAACGATTGGTCTTCATCGACGAGACCTGGACCAGGACCGATATGGCGCCCTTGCGCGGATGGGCACCGCGTGGGCACAGACTTCACGCCAAGGTTCCTCACGGGCGTTGGAAGACCATGACCTTCCTGGCGGCACTGCGCCACGACCGGATCGATGCGCCATGGTTCATCGAGGGGCCGATCGATGGCGTGAGCTTTCGGGTCTACGTCGAGAAGGTTCTCCTGCCCGTCCTTCGACCTGGCGATATCGTCGTATTGGATAACCTCGGCAGTCACAGGAGCAAAGCAGTTCGCCTGCTCATCCGTTCGGTCGGCGCCAAACTCTTCTTCCTGCCAAAATACTCCCCCGACCTGAACCCGATCGAACAGGTCTTTGCCAAGCTCAAACATCTGCTCCGCAAAGCTGCCGCGCGAACCGTCGACGCCGTCTGCGCCGCAATCGGCCACGCACTCGATGCCTTCTCAGCCGAGGAGTGCGCCAACTACCTCAGAAATTCAGGATATCAAACCTAATGCCATCACGCTTTAG
>NZ_FOQM01000066.1 GCF_900113735.1 Bradyrhizobium sp. Gha | reverse complement strand
ACGATGATTGTAGAGGCCCGATCCTCCTTATTCAGGACACGACGGAATTCTCCTACCAACGCGCAAACACGAGCGCTATTGGCTTTACCAATAGCGTCAACAGAGGCCGGGACAAGGACGGCCGTTGGCGCCATCAAAGGGTCTGCGGAATGCTGATGCATTCCAGTCTCGCCGTGACTGACGAGGGTCTACCGCTGGGCTTGGCGGCGGTGAAGTTCTGGACACGGAAAAGTTCAAAGGCACGGCGCAGCTCAAGAAGAAGATCAACCCGACCCGCGTTCGATTGAGAAGAAGGAAAGCGTTCGCTGGCTCGACAATCTCAAGCAGTCGATCGAGCGGCTCGGACAGCCGGCGTGATCTTCCCCCGAAAAAATGGACAGGGTTAAGCTGCTTTTAGCTCCATCTCGATCGGGCTGATATAGCCGATCGCCGAGTGACGACGGGTCCGATTGTAGAAGCCTTCGATGTAAGCAAAGATATCACGCGCGGCTTCTGCCCGGGTCGCATAATGTGTGTGATAGACTTGCTCGGTTTTGAGCGTATGGAAGAAGCTCTCCATCGGGGCGTTATCGTAGTAGTCGGCCTTGCGGCTCATCGACGGCTTGAACCCGGCGGATTGCAACAGCTTGCGATACTCGGCCGAGGCATATTGAACGCCGCGATCGGAATGGTGGATCAGGCCGGCACCAGGTCGCTGCGCAGAGATCGCCATCCGTAAGGCTGCCAACGGCAGGTCGGCTCGCAAATGATCCGCCATCGCCCAGCCCACGATCCTTCGGCTATAGAGGTCCAGGATCGCGGCCAGATAGAGCCAGCCCTGATCCGTCTCGATGTAGGTGATATCGGCGAGCCAGATCCGGTTCGGCGCAGTGGCAGTGAAGTTGCGATCGAGCAGGTTCGGGGCGATCGGGAGATCGTGACGGCTGTCGGTCGTCCGCACCCGGCGAGGCCGTGCCATGATGGCCCTGATCCCATGATGGCGCATCAGTCGTTCGATGCGGCCGCGGCTCGCTCCCCGGCCCATGCCCTTCAGCTCGATATGGATGCGCGGGCTGCCGTAGCGGCCGTTTGTGTCGCGATGGACTCGCTTGATGTCATTGACGAGCCCACGGTTGGCGGCCGAACGCGGGCTCTCCGGGCGCGAGCGCCAGGCATAATAGCCGGCCGGCGAGACACCGAGCACGGCACACATCAGCCGCACCGGATAGCTGTCGCGATGGTCCTCGATGAAACGGAAGCTCATGTCCGGGTTCCGGCAAAGATCGCGATCGACTTCCTAAGAAACAGCCGGATTGGCGTCCTCCGGAATGGCCTGTAAGACGAAGCCCAGCGATTTGGCTCTGCGTTGTAGGTTGGCGAGGACGCGGCTGCGATATTGTTGCTCATAGTGGGCAGCACCCGGATCTTTGTAGCTCATGCCATGCCGGAGTGTGTTGTAGAACAAAACCGCAATCTTGCGGGCGGTCGCCGTCACGGCTTTCGACTTGCCCGCTCGGGAGGCTAGCCGACGATAGAATGCGCCGAGCGCTGTATCGCTTCTGCCAACGGTTGTGGCTGCCAACCGCAACAGTGCGGCTGCCCGACTCGAAGACCTTCGGCTACGTGAAGAAAGCACCTTGCCACCAGAGATTTTGTTGCCTGGCGCAAGGCACAGCCAGGAGGTGAAGTGCTTGTCGCTCGGCCAAGCCCTCAGATCGGTGCCACACTCCCCGATAAGCTTCAATGCCAGTGATGGACCCAACCCGTGGATCTCAGTCAGATCGACGCCGAGCACGCCGTACAGCGCGGTCCTGACATCGAAGGTAGGCGCGTTGACCTGCTTGGTCTTGATGCGTGGCTTGGATAGCTTTCCGACCGGCTTTGCGCCTTTATTGTTCAGTGCTGCGATCAGGACCTCGAGCTTGCGGTCGCAGTCCAGCATCTTGGCCTGGTAGACGTCGTAGAGTTCCAGCGACTGGGTCAGCGCGAAGACATGTTCGTGCCGGTCGTTGCCCACCAGTGCCGCACGGATCGTCGCGATGGATGAATGGCATCGCACGTCCCGATAGGTTGCCAAGACGTCAGGATTCCGCTCGCCTGCAACAATGGCTCGGATAATCCGCATGCCGGTCGCGCCGGTGATATCCGAGACCACATGAAGGAGCTGCAGATTCATCTCCATCAGGGCCTTCTGCATATGCTGGATATGGGCGGCGGCATATTCCACCAGCCGCTCCCGTTGGCGCAGATACGCACGCAGGGTTGCAATCTCGGCATCAGGTCGGAAGCTGCCGCGTAACAGGCCATAGGAATGAAGCTGGCGCAACCACGCGGCATCGCTGACATCGGTCTTGCGCCCGGGCACGTTCTTGGCGTACCGCGCATTGACCAAGATCACCTCAAACCCGCGCTGCTCCAGGATCTCGTAAACCGGGATCCAATAGACCCCAGTGGATTCCATCGCGACACTCGTCACGCCGCAGGCTCTGAACCAGTTCGCCAGCTCATGCAGATCTTGCGTGAATGTACCGAAAGAGCGCACCGGCACGTCGGTACAAGCTGGGTCCACCGCGGCCATGTGCATCTTTGATCCAATATCGATGGCGGCGGCCCCGACATTGACCAGCTTCAGTTCCGGTCGGTCGCCGGTCGTCCTCTTGAGCATGGCAATCCTCCGTTCAATGATGAGCAGGAGGGTCTGGGCTATGCCAATCGTCATCTTCCTAATCGGGATCGTCGCCAGGCGACGTCACCACTCTCAAGTTCGCATGCACCCATGGACCATGTTTTTTAACGGGGATTGTGCCTCCAATAATCGAGCGGCCGCTACCCTCCCAGCGCCGAGGATAGCACAAGGCTGTTTTTACGCCGCACAGGCGCGCCACGGTGCTGGACCATTTTTTAAAATATCGCGCTCCATGCGCAGCCGCTCGTTCTCCCGCTGCAAACGAGCGATCTCCGCCGCGTGGTCCGACGACGGCGGCGTCGCCTGCGTTGTGGGGCGCCGCGCCGCCGCCGTCGGCTCCAGCCGGGCCGCTCGCTGCAGCACCCATCGCCGTAGCACGGAATCGCGCAGGCCAAGTTCCTTGGCCACAGATCCAATCGAGCGGCCACTCGAAGCTACAAGATGGACCGCCTGCGGCTTGTAGTCCTCCGTAAACGACCGACGTTGACGTCCTTCCATCCGACACCTCCTGGCTCCTCGAGCCTACTACAGGTGTCCATCAATTCGGAGGAGGTTCAGCGCGTTGCATTCATATCGGCGACCGTGAAAGCGAGATCTACGAATTATATTGCCTGACGCAAGAGCTTGGCGCTCACTTTCCTTGTCCGCGCCTGCGTCGATTGGCTGGCAGGCGATGGCGGTCATACGATTGCAACCGAGATGGAAGAGACCAGCGTCAAAGGCTTGCATTACATCGACGTGCGCAACGACAAGGGAGAGACGACGAAGGCCGCTCTGGAGATCAAGTTCAAGCGGATCGCGGTCTTGCCTCCCATCGGGAAGCAGAAACGTTATCCAGCTCTCGACCTGACGATAACCCATGCCACCGAGCGCGGTACGCCAAAGGGCCGTAAACCAATTGGAAGCTCATGACGGACCTAGCCGTCCGCAGTCGCTCCGAAGCAATCGAGAAGCTCAACTGGTACGCCATGCGGTGGAAAATCGAGGTGTTCCACAAGATCCTGAAATCGGGCTGCAAGGCGGAAGACTCAAAACTCCGGACCGCGGAGCGACTTGCCAATCTAATGGCGGTCTTCTGCATTCTCAGCTGGCGCGTCCTCCGGCTCACCATGCTCAATCGCATCTCCCCAGACGCGTCACCGAAGCTCGCATTGACGGACACCGAGATCGCGTTGCTCGATCGACTCATCAGCGGCCAGCCATCGACGATGTCGCCCTGGAACCCTTGCATTTTATCTCACGATTGAGTGGCTACCTGGCCAGGGCGGTGGATCCGCCGCCTGGAAATGTTGTCATCTGGCGCGGCCTCTCGAAACTCACAGATATCGAACTCGGCGCCGAAATCGCAGCGGCTCGAAATGTGGGTAATTGAAAGCTTCGCCGGAGAGATACGCATGAAGAAGGCTTTGCACGACATCTGTACATCTGTATGGCGCCGGAGCCGAGCTGCCGCGGAGCTTGCACTCGAAGCCTTCGCTGAAAGTTACGGTGCAATATGCGCGCGCAGTTGATTGCATGGCCAAAGGATAGCGATGATCTGCTGGCGTTCTATGATGTCATCCCCAGATAGCTGCATGTAGCAGTTTGCCGTCGTCAGAAAGCCGATGAGGACAATCATGAAGCAGGTCTCCTTGCCTACGTTGTCGCCCGTATTCAAGGGATCGAACCAAACCAGAATGTGAAATAGATGTCCCGAATTAGTTCTATCGCATAACGAATTTGGGCGATATCCACAGAATCCCCCACGCCGCATCTAATTCCATGTAAACGCGGTTGACGGTCAGTAGAACAAAGCTTGCTCGGCTGCACCAGAATTCCGGCTTGGGCAATCGCAGCACTGAACTGCTGACTATCGACACCGGGCGGCGCTGGCAGCCAAAAATGAATGCCAGATGATCCTCGAAATCCATCAATGTCCGACAGGAGTTCAGATACTATCAGCTGTCTTTTTCTCGTTTCGATACGGACTAACCGTAGAAGATTCTGCGCAACGCCGATTTGTGTCCAACGAGTAATGACCGAAGCCGTCAGGGGCGCAGGATGCCAGCTGGAGGTGCCCCGGAAACATTCTAATATGTTTGCCGAGGCCGGCTGCGACGGTGCGACTACGAATGCCATACGGATGGCTGGGCTCAGATACTTTGATAGTCCAATCGCATACCACGTAATGTCAGGTGCTATCGTCGCAAACGAATCAGGCAACTCATCCAAATAGAGAGATTGAGCTTCGTCCTCGATGATCTGAACACCGTATTTTCGCGCAATGTTTGCGATCACTCTACGTCTTGTTATCGGTGTCACATAGGCGGTCGGACTATGAATGGTGCAATTAACGTAGACTGCCTTTGGAGCATGTTGCCTGCACTTTCGTTCGAAGTCGTCCGGCATAAGGCCCTGCTGGTCAATTCGTACACCCTTAACCTCGACGGACGCGATCCGGGCAAGTGTGAATATCTCCGGAGACGTGAGCTCTTCCAAGAGCAATGTTTTCCCAGGCCCAACGATAGAAGACGTTAGCAAGCCAATACTATTCATGGTTCCGTTAGTGACTATCAGTCTGTCTAGTGCAGGCGCAGGCGTGACGCGATGGCCAATCCATTCCAGCGCTACAGAACGGATGTCCTCGTTATAGTGCTGTTGGCGAAGCCTCAAGAGGAGATCTTCCTCTGATTCGGCGAGCGCTACCCACGTTTTATGAAGAGCTCCCGAAACCGCGGATAAATGAGGCGGCGTAGTTCGCATAAGATTAATCTGCTTCAGGCCCATCTTCATTTTGCTAACGTTTGTGCTCTGAATCGTGGACACTTAGCGAATACGTGCGACCGTCCTCTGCTGATGGACTGTTCAGAACAATCGGAATTTGTCTGAAGCGCCGAACTCGTTCGAAGCATTCCTTTTGCGCAGCATAAACTGCGATACTGCCGCTACGGGGCTTCATAGCCAGTCCCCAAGCTTCCGCCAATATGGAGGTTAAGTTGGTCGCCCTTAGCAAAGGCGGGGATCTGGTCTTTAGCTGGTCGATGGACATGTGCTGCAAGCGGCGTTCAGGGTTTTGCGATTCGCTTCGCAGTCCAGGGCTCTACGCTCATCGAGGAGCGTGCGCGTCCGCATGCGGGCGTCATCCAGACTGGTCATACGAACGGACTGGACCATGTTTTCCCTCAGCATACGAAGCTGTACTGATGATTCGCTGGAGCGCACGGCTGTCAATTGTCCAGCCGCGTGCTTGAACCGGCCAAGCTGCAAGGTTGGAAGATGGTGCAGGTTATTGTACTCGCTCTGCCAGGCACACTTGCAGACCTCGTTCTTCGTCGAGGCTACCAGTACGATCATGTGACGGTCGGCGAAGCTCAAGGTCATGAATCGGCACTCGATTATTTCGGTTGGCCAGATGAAGATGACATCGCTTGGAGAGCACGATATTCTGTTTTGGGAAAGCGGCCATGCTCTCTGCCCCTTCTCGGTTTACACGTGAAGGGCCGCTTCACGGCTGAGGCCTCGAACACATACTTCCAATCCGAGCACGTTGTTTCCCGCAAGACGAAGCAAGGGGCATGCCATCCGTTGCTCCAGGGGACTGCGCCGGCTGACGCAGGGACGCCATCCTCGCCAGATTGAAGCGTCAGATTGGTCGACGGAGAACTCTCGTCGCAATCAGAGAAGTTTCGTTTGACGACTACTGCGTCGTTAAGGCGCTTGCACGCCAGCGAAATGCTAAAGGAGCCGAGGGTAGGGAGCCTACGCACCAGTGCAAGGCCACAATTGAGCGGCGTCTTCGATTGAGCTTGCACCATAACAGCTCATCAAGCGGCCGGAGCAACAAGATATGCAAGTTGCGATGACACAATGACGATCCCCGAAAAGTTCGTCGGAACTGGCAAGGAGCGTTTGAGTGCAACACCTGATGTCTGAAACCGACCAACCCGCGAGGATCGCGACAATCGCCTCCCAAGCATTGCTAGCATTCGGCTGAGTCGCACGAGCTATGCGGGATTTTGAGGCTATCAGGCGGCGTGGTTTTCCGGCATTTGGATGACCTCGATGCCGTCGTTGAATCTGACACCTGCGATGAGTTCGGCAATTGATTTGTGCGGAGTCCGTCGCCAGGTTTTTGATGCGGCCACGAGCACCTTGAACACCATCAGTTTGGCGGTGGTCGGCGACACGAGCTCTTGGTGCGCACCGTCCTGTGCCGCGCGGTCGCGAACACACTTTCGATGGGGGTGGTCGTTCGCAAGTGCCACCCATGCTGGGCGGGGACCTCATAAGGGCAGCAGTGAGTCGCAATCCTTGACCAGGCATTCAACCGCCCGGCCGTACTTGGCCCGGGATTTCTCGGCGAAGACGTCGATCGCCGCTTCGGCGGACGCCCAGCTCGGCGCGCAATAGACCTCGCGCAGATCCTTCTTCATGGTGGCCTGCACCGAGAGCGGGACCTTGCCCAGGCCTTTGACGGCCTTGTGTACCCAAGTCGCTGGTGCCGTGTACCGAAAGACCTCGTCGAGCGCCTTCCAAGCCGAGCGCGCTGTCGCCGACGGCTATTTCCGGCGCGCTCTGCAATCCGCGCCGTTTGACGTCGATCAGGAGCTCGCGCCAGCTCTGGACGCTCTCCCCGGACGCCGACCTGGAAGCGATCAGTTCCTTCTTGCTTTCCGGCGTCGCGCCGATCAGCACTGGCACACATTTCCCCTGGCCTTCCATACGGGCCTGCAGGAAGACGCTATCGGCCCACACATCACGCGTCGTCGCGCCGAAAGATTTCGCCTCTGCCAGCGCTCGTACCCGCCTTGCCACTCGGCTGTCATCCGGGACCGTGTGTGGACGGCCCCCCGTGGCATAAGAGCGTTGTGAGGTTTGATCGGATCTCTTGCAGCTATATGTGCGGCCTGTCGGGTGCAGCTTGGTAGCCGCTGGCCAAGATGGCTTCCGCAACACGAGTTCCAATCACCGCGGCGGCTTTGTACAGCCAATGGGTCCCACGGATTTGCTCGCGCCTCGGGCGACCGATCACTCCATCTCCTCTGCTGCTGCAGCTCCGGTTCGGACCGACTACGTCGCCGGTCGGCCGAATCTCGCAACTAGGTGGCAACAGCCGTTTGGGCATCCAACGCCCCGCTGTTGTAGCTTTCCCCCGTCGTCATCAGTTTCCAGGCGATGCGAGCCATCTTGTTGGCGAGCGCCACTGCGGCAAGCTTCCGTGTCTTGCGCATCAACAGCTCGATGAGCCAACGAGGCCCGCGATCTCGAGTTTTGGCCATCTTCACCGCCGAGGTCGCCCCGACCACCAGCAGCTGACGTAGCCTCTCATCGCCCGCACGGACCGCGCTGCGGATGATGCCCTCTCCTCTGATTGCCAACGCCGGGCAAGAACTGGTAACCGATGAATTTTCACACTAGTCATGTGAATCTAAAGTTCGCCACATAAGGTCCGCTCGGCCTTGTGGCAGAAGCGTTTGACGGAAGCCAGGATCCGGTCGGCAGACTTGGTCTATTTGAAAGGCTTCGGGACCTTGTTGTGCAGGTCGATGAAGGTGCGGATATCGGCCTCGAGCTGCCTGACGGAAGTGTGAACGCCTCGCTGGATTTGCTTTCTAGTGAACTCGGCAAACCAGCGCTCGACCTGATTGATCCATGAGGCGGAAGTCGGCGTAAAGTGAACATGATAGCGCGGCCGGCGAGCGAGCCACGCCTTGACCTTTGGTGTCTTGTGGGTGGCGTAGTTGTCCATGACGATATGGACATCGAGCCTTTCGGGGACCTGACCATCGATCTCTTTGAGGAACTTCAAGAACTCGATTGCCCGGTGGCGCTTGTCGCATTTGCCGAAGACGAACCCTGACGCGACACAGAGTGCTGCAAACAGCGTGGTCGTGCCATGCCGCACATAGGTGTGCGTGCGACGCTGATGGCGCGAATCTCAGTAGAGGAGAGCGCATGTGGCGAGTGCAGGTTTGAAAGGCCGACCGATCGCACCGTTGGTGCTGAGTCCGCAGGAGCGGGCGTACTTGGAGAGGCAAGTTCGTCGTCGCCGTGTTGCCCGGTCGCTATCTGAGAGGTGCCGGGCGATCCTGCGGTGTGCGGATGGATTACCAAGCAAGTCTGTAGCCGCCGAACTCGGCGTTCACGAACACACCGTTGGCAAATGGCGCCGCCGATTTTTGAAAGACCGCTGTGATGGCCTGCTTGACGAGGCCCGCCCTCGCCGCCCTCGCACCATCAACGACGATCAGGTTGCTGCCGCAATCGAGCGGACTTCGCCGGCCGATGCGACGCACTGGTCGATCCGCTCGATGGCTGAGGAAACTGGCTTTTCCCACACCACGATCCGCCGAATGTGGATGGCGTTCGGTCTGCAGCCTCACCGGAGCCAGACATTCAAGCTGTCGAGTGATCCACTGTTCGTCGACAAGGTGCGCGATATCGTCGGCCTTACATGTCCCCGCCGAACCGATCCCTTCCTCAGCAGTTCCGGTACGCCAGGCATCATCGGCAAGTCTGGCTGCTCGCGATCGAGTGCCTGGATCTGACTTTTCTCATTGATGCGATGAAGGTACGGATATCGGCCTCGAGCTGCCTGACGGAGGTGTGAACACCTCGCTGGATCTGCTTTCTGGTGAGTTCAGCGAACCAGCGCTCGATCTGATTGATCCATGACGCGGAAGTCGGCGTGAAGTGGACATGATAGTGCGGCCGGCGAGCGAGCCACGCCTTGATCTTGGGTGTCTTGTGGGTGGCGTAGTTGTCCATGACGATATGGACAGCGAGCCCCGGCGAGCCGGCAATGGCGGTTCTCGTTTCAGCATACTCGACTTACGGGAAGCGCAACCTTCATGGAGAGCGTTTGCGCAACCGTTTGGGCGCTTGAGAGACTGCGTGCTCAGATACGGGCCTCTCGGATCGGACGGGCCAGAGCGAGCGCCTGCAACTGCAACTTCGCCTGAATTCCGTCACCTTAGATGGTACCGACCGAAGCATCCTTGCGGCCAGATGCTTGCCGCTACGGCGCCGCCGGCGGCCGTACGCACATTGGCCAGACCGCTGTCCGGCAACAGCACTTGCCTCAGACCGGGCTTGCTTAAAAGCAGCACCAAAGCAAACGACACGTCCCGTGTTGCGCTACCGAGGAACGTAAGATGATCTAGATGCGCAAGACACCGCATCGCTCTGACAGGCTCAATCCGCTGCATTTCGCGGACGTGCATCTTCCAGTCACCAGGGCCGGGTCGCCCGAGACGACCTCTGAAATGTGCGGCCCCGCCAGCGACCCATTTGGCCTCCCAGAATTGGTAGGAGATCGGCCAGGTTTTCATGGTACCCACAACGGCGGAGCGGGCAAGCAGCTGGAGCGCGCAGAAATTCTATTGACGCCCATGCGTAAGCCGGAGACGATTCTCTACGGCACGACCTTCGATGCGATCGACTTCAGACGAGGACTACCCTGTGGAAAGTGGCATCCAGCAGATGCGGGTGCCCCCCAACCTGGAGCGCCACTCAGCGGGAATCGGGCGGCCCGCGCCAACGCTCCTTGAACGCGCGCGCGACATCGTGCGCGGGGGCTCGACGCACGAGATCGCGCGGCTCGCGCAGCAAAGGAAGTTCATCTGGGAGCGCCTGCCTTAACCTGGCGCTGGGCAAAATCGCGATGAGGAAACCATAATGGCCGGACTTTTTTTTGAGGACTTTTCCAGGGGCCAGGAGTTCAGGCATCCGCTGACCCGAACGGTCACGGAAATGGATAACACGATGTTCAGCCTGCTCACGCTCAACCCGCAGCCGCTGCACATCGACGCGCATTTCTGCGAAAAGACCGAGTTCGGCCAGCGCATTTTCAATAGCCTTTACACCCTCGGCATCATGATCGGCATGACGGTCTATGATACGACGTTGGGGACAACCGTCGCCAATCTCGGCATGACCGACGTAACCTTTCCGAAGCCGGTCTTCCATGGCGACACCTTGCGGGCAACGACGAAGGTGCTTTCGCTGAGGGAATCCAAATCGCGCCCCAGGGCGGGCATAGTCGAGTTCGAGCATCATGCCTTGAACCAGACGGACGAGATCGTCGGAAAATGCCGCCGAATGGCGATGATACGCAAGAGACCGGTCTGATGCGTTCGATGCTGTTGGTGCCGCGCGATTCCCTTACCAAATTCGAGAGGGCGACCGAAAGCAAGGCTGATGCCATAATCATCGATCTCAAGTACTCCGTTGTCGCCGGCAAGAAGGACGAGGCACGCAAGCTTACGCTACACATGCTGAAGAGCCGCCCCGGCCCATACCAGCTCTATGTCGGCGTCAATGCGCTCGACAGCGGCATGACGCTCACAGATCTCGCGGCGGTGATGCCGGGCAAGCCCGACGGCATCGTGCTGCCAAACTCGCGAGGCGGCGACGACGTGCGCCACGTCGCGACCTGGCTCGACGCACTGGAGGCGACATCTGGCATTACGGTCGGCGGCACGCGCATCGTCTGTCTCGGGACCGAGGCGGCAAGCTCGATCAGCGGGCTCGGCAGCTATAAGGGCTGCTCCCCTCGTTTAGCCGGGCTGATGTGGGTACGGAAAACCTGATGGCTTCGCTGGGAGCCGAGAACGCGTCAGGCGACGTGCTCCACAGCTCGTATCCCCTTGCGCGTGATCTCTGCCTGATGGCGGCGGCCGCGGTGGAAGTGGCACCGATCGATGCCATTTATACCCACATTCACAATCTCGCAGGACTTGAGCACGAAGCTCGTGCGGCACGGCGCCACGGGTTTTCGGCGAAGGCGCTGATCGATCCCAAGCATGTCGGCGTGGTCAATGCGGCGTTTGATCCGAGCGAAGCCGAGCGCGCCTGGGCGGAGAAGGTGATTACGGCATTTGCGAGCAATACCAATTCCGGAACCCGACGCCTCGATGGCATGATGCTCAACAAGGCGCATCTTCTCTCCGCGAGGAACGGCACGCCGCGAGAAGCGAGGTATAATCATGATCATTCGCCCCCGCAATCGTCCTTGCTATGATGGAGTTCTTCGCGCCGTCGGAGGACGAGCGACGCGGCGCCTGGCGAAGCGCAGATGACCTCGGAGGACATCATGGCACGGCAGTTCTTCTGCCGACCGACGAGCACCGCCTTTCGGCTACTACTACGTTGCGTTAGCACTGCTCCTCGCTATCAACATCGGTATGACCTCAGTCGGAAAAACACGGGCCAAGTGGCCTGGGGGTGTCGCCCGCGAGCACCCTTCTTCTGGAAGCATTCGATCCTTCGCAAAACGATAAGTACTGAGCGATGCCCTGGTGGCAATCATTCCGTATTGGTCTGACTATACAGGGGTCGGTAACGTGCCGGCCTGGCAAGCGATTCGTTTCTGTTGGCTCTCTTGGCGCAATGCGCCACCACAACGGAGGCGGTACATAGAGCAGACAAATATCTACAGAGCCTCGGATGTTGAAGCGTATCCAGCGTTGACAAAGTAGTTGCCTCGTTCCTGGCGCGTGAAGCAGTCCAGCAAGGTGCCAATGCGCGTCCAGGTTGCCTCTACAGTTCGCTTGGCTGCCTTTCGGAGCAGGGTCTTCAGCTTGGCGAAGACTTGCTCGATCGGTGAGGTCGGGGCTGTAGGGTGGCAGGAAGAACAGCTTTGCGCCGGCGGCGCCGATGGCACGCCGCACAGACTTTCCGTTGAGGCTGCCGAGATTGTCGACAATGACAGTGTCGCCGGGTCTGAGAGATGGTACCAACACCTGTTCGACCTAGCCCAGGAAGGTTTCGCCGTTAATCGGCTCGTCGACCACACAGGGAGCGCTGATGCGGTCTGGCGCAGCACCGCGAGAAAACCGGCGTCGCCCGTACGCGTCCGGTGACGGCCCCTGGTTAGGTCATCTTGAACGGATGGCTGACCGCGCTTATGCGGCCTGAGCGGCGTTCTGAGGTCGCCAATTCCAGGGCATGAGTTCGTGGATGCGCTTGACGGGATGATCCGGTAGGCGCGCCAGCACGTCGGCGAGCCAAGCCTGCGGGTCGATGTCATTGAGCTTGGCGGTGGCGATGAGGCTGTAGATGGCAGCCGCGCGCCGTCCGCCCTCATCGGACCCGGCGAAGGTCCAATTTTTTCGCCCCACGGCGACCGCTCGTAGCTCACGCTCAGCAGCATTGTTCGACATGCAAAGCCGTCCTTCATCAATGAAGCGGCTAAATGCATCCCAGCGGCTGAGGCAGTAATTGATCGCTTTGGTCGTGTCGTTGTTCCTGGAGAGCTTGGCGCGCTGCTCGCGTAACCACGCCTCCAACTCGACGATCAGGGGGCGGCTACGCTCCTGGCGCACACGCAAACGCTCCTGCGCAGTAAGACCGTTGATCTCGCGTTCGATGGCGAACAGAACATCGACGCGCTTGACCGCCTCGGCTGCGATCGGCGCCTTGCTGAGCCGCGCGAGATCAAAGAACTTGCGCCTGCCGTGCGCCCAGCACGCGGCCTCGATGATCGGGCCGCCCTTGCGATTGGCCTCGTAGAGCCTGCCGAAGCCGGCGTAGGCGTCGGCCTGCATCAGTCCGGCATAGCCCGCCAGATGCTGCTCCGGATGCGCACCGCCACGGTCGGGCGAGTAGAAGAACACGGCCGCCGGCGGATCTGGGCCGGCAAACGGACGGTCGTCGCGCACATAGGTCCAGAGCCGGCCAGTCCGGGTCTTGCCCTTGGCCAGGACCGGCACCGTGGTGTCATCCGCGTGGATGCGCTCGGCCGCGAAGACGTGGCTCCGGATCGCATCGACCAGAGGCATCAGGGTTGCCGCGGAGGCACCTACCCAGTCCGCGAGCGTCGATACGTCGAGGTCGATGCCTTCACGCTGGTAGACATCGCTCTGACGATGAAGCGGCAGGTGCAGGCCGTACTTGGCGAACAGGACATGGGCCAGCAACTTGGACCCTGCACGCCCGCGCGCAATCGGATGCGAGGGGGCCGGCGGTTGGGTGATCGCTTCGCAGGCCCGGCAGACGAGCTTCTCGCGCACGTGCTGGATCACCTTCCACTGGCGCGGAACGAGCTCCAGCGTCTCGGTTACGTCCTCGCCAATCTTGCGCAATCGGCTGTCGCCGCAGCATGGGCAGGTGGCCGGCACCGGATAGACGATGCGCTCCCGCGGCAAATGCTCCGGCAGCGGCCGACGGGCTGGCTTGCGGCGCTCGAACGATGGCACCGCTATCTTCTCGGCTGCCATCTGCGCCGCGATCTCAGCTTGAGTCGCATTCTCCTCCAGGTCGGCGAGCTGTAGCTCGAGCTGGTCCAGCAATGCGCCTCGCTCGGAGGACTGTCCGAACTGCTCGTGCCGGAGCTTCTTGATCGTGAGCTTGAGCTTCTCGATCAGCAAGGTCCCCGCCTGGGCCTCGGCTTCCGCGGCCAACCGGGCCGCTCGCTCGGCGCGCAGCATCGCCTGCAGCGTGGTCACATCGTCGGGAAGAGAATCATCGGCGCCCATCGCCGACCAGAGAATCACAAGGCGCGGTCTCTGTCCGGACCGCTGATCGTGCCACCGATTCAAATCCCAGCGATCAGCCAGCCGCCTGCGGTCGCCAGGTCTGTTGTGGCATCCGCCAGTCGATGCCCTCCAGCAGGTAGCCAAGCTGGGCTGGGGTGATTGTCACCACGCCATCAGCCGACGACGGCCACAGGAAGCGGCCGCGCTCCAGCCGCTTGGCATAAAGCGACATGCCCAGTCCATCGTGCCAAAGGATCTTGATCAGCTTGCCACTCTTGCCTCGGAAGACATAGAGATCGCCGCCGTGCGGGTCTCGCTTAAACGCTTCCTGCACCAGCAAGGCCAGCGAGTTCATGCCGCGACGCATATCGGTGTGGCCGGTCGCAATCCACACCCGCACGCCCGACGCAATGGGGATCACCGTAGCCGTCCATCTGCCAGCGCCGCCACGGCGGCCTTCAGCGTCGCCGCGTCGACCGTACCCGTGATCCGCATCCGAGCCCCGGCCGCAAACTCGATCTCGATCGACCCCCCGCTGCTGGCCGGCGCGACTGGACAAGGCATCGGCCCTGATTCCCCGACCACTACCGCCGGTACGAAGCCAGGTTGATCGGCGGCATCCTTCGGCTCAGGCCGAAACGACCGTCGCCATCGCAGCAACAATGAGCGCGAAACGCCGTACCGCCGCGCGGTTGCAGCGACCTGGCGCGGCGCCTGTAAACTCTCCAGGACAATCTTGAGCTTCTCATCCTCGGACCAGCGTCGCCGCCGGCCCGTGTCCACCACCTCAAGCCGTTCGACTTGGGCACTGCGCCTATCACTGTCCATAAGGACAGTTCTCAACAATACGCCTCATTCGGCAAGGCGGCCCTCACCGGGCGGATACCGTCGCCCGAGTTCGAGGACGGTACTAAACACCACGCGTATCTCGCTGTGCGTGGTTGGGGCGCTTGTCCACGGATTAGTCCTGGGGCCTGCAGCGTTCGCGTGTTTAAAACGATAGGCCTTCAAGGGACGAGTACTCTTCGCTCGTCGGCGTGCTGGTGTACTCTGATCGTTTGAATCGGCGAGCGAGGCGGTCGGGGACGACGATCTAGCTTTCCCGTTTGTTCGAGGGGATCGCCATTAGCGCGCTCTCTCACCAGCACTATTCGCTGCCCGAGAGCAGCGAGCCATGCATTCTGCTGCTACGAAAAAGAGCAAGGAATGTCCAAAAAGATGCAACCAGCAGCACTGAGTTGATCGCGAAGGCCTCCAGCATTAAGTCGCTCCTAAAGGTTTGATCGCTCAGAAGCGCGCGCATGCCTTCGAACGCATAGGTCGGGGGCAAGGCCCACGCGACGTATTGCAGCCAGACTGGAAGCACGCCAACTGGATAGTAGACACAGGCAAGCGGCAAGATCGCGAAAATCACGGTCCAGGCGACGCTCTCGGCGCCAAGGCCGTTTCGCAGCACCAGGCCTGAAACACAAATGCCCACAGCCCAGCTCGATAAGATCAGATTGCAGAACAAGCCTATCAGGGGCAGACCGAGCACATAGACGTTGAATTGAAATAGGAGCAGCGCGAGCAGGGTCATCGGGACGACACCAATGGCGAGCCGAATCAAGCTCATGACCATCAGCGACAGCAGGAGCTCAATCGGCTTCAACGGGCTCATCATCAGGTTGCCAATATTGCGCGCCCACATCTCCTCAAGGAAGGAAATAGAAAAGCCGAGCTGTCCGCGGAATAAGATGTCCCACAGGATAACGGCACCAAGCAGTGTGCCCCCCGCGCGCGCGCCAAAATTCGAATTCTGCGCGATGTGAAGCTGCAGGAAACCCCAGGTGGTCACCTGCAGTGCCGGCCAATACACGAGCTCTAGCAGTCGCGGCCAAGAGGACATGAGCACATACCAGTGTCGCAGGATCATGGCGCCGATGCGCCGCACTGACACGCCCCGATGAAGGACAAGCTCCGTCATCTTGGCACCGCATCGTCGGCATGGGTGGCAGCAAACTGGGGCCCTCTCCCGCATTTGCACCTCGCGCTATCTAGGCTACGGCGGAAACGTGGGGCCCGGCTCATCGCGTCGCCTCTTTTGCACCGTTCGCACCCCCGCGCGCCACGTCCAGGAACACCTGCTCTAGCGTCGCGCGTTTGTAGCGGGTCATGATCGCATCCGGTGTGTCGTTGTCCTCGATGCGGCCGCGTCTCATGATGATCACGCGGTCGCAGAGCCGCTCGACCTCAAGCATATTGTGCGAAGCCAGGAGAATGGCGGCCTTGTTGTCTCGCCGATACTGCTCCAGATGAGCTCGCACCCAGTCGGCGGTCGCTGGGTCCAGGGAGGCAGTTGGCTCGTCCAGCAAGAGCAGCTCAGGATGATTGATCAGCGCCTTTGCCAGCGCAACGCGGGCCTTCTGCCCGGCAGAGAGCTTGCCGTTGGTGCGATCGATCAGATCTGTGAAGTCGAGATCGGCGGCGAGCTCGGCAATGCGCTTCGCGACGTTTTTCACCTCATAGAGCTTGCCAAAGACGGTGAGGTTCTGCCGCACAGTGAGCCGCATAGGCATGTCGACGTAGGGACTCTGGAAATTCATCCGTCCCAGCACGGACGCACTCTCGTTGGGCATCTCATGACCTAGCACCTGTACACGGCCGGACGTCGGCAGCACTAGGCCCATGATCATCGCTATGGTCGTGGTCTTGCCGGCGCCATTGCCGCCGAGAAGCCCGGTGATGCTGCCGCGCGGCAACGAAAACGAGATGTCGTCGACGGCGCGCGTCTGCTTGTAGACCTTTACGAGCTGATCGACTTCGATTGCCGCAGGCGCGGTGGGGTTCGCAAGCACGACCTGATGAACCTTCATATTGTGGGTCATGCGGGCCATTCACGCTTCCCTCTATCAATGAGCGGTTGGGTGTTCCGTTTGGATTTGTCCAACTGGTGAGATAGCATAGTTGATCGAGCGAGAACGATCTTGCCACAGCCGAAGAAGGCTAACGTTTTTCGCCCAGCATTGAATGCACCATCAAGCGCTCTCGACTGTGGAACAATTGGAATAACTGCCCCTGGGCATCGCTCAATCACTTCGATCGCAAACGATGGCTCAATCCCTGCTTGAACACCAAGGTTTTGATTTTGTTGAGTTTGGCGAACTGGTTGTGGGCTGTTTCGGAACATGGCGCCGCCGCTGTAGGATGGTCTCCGTTTGCATTGGGCTTGCAGTTCAAAAGTCGCACTGCAGACATTTGAAGCGGTTTGCGTGACTTCGCCGGACATCTGAATTCAGCTATGTTGTATCATCTGGAACCGATTAATGGACGATCTGGCGGTCTATGCCATTCGCCCCTTGTGAGATTCTAGTTGCCTGACGAATGTGCGGGCAATTAAGCGGCATATTACCAGCCTTCCGCTCAGCGGATCGTGTCCAGCAAGCAACGTGCCAGCAGCTTCACAATCGCAAATTGACCGGCTGCGCAGCATCAGGTGATGCTTAAGATGTGGGAAGCAAAACGGATTGGACACGCTTCCAAGATAGCGAATCAGATCCGCATTCGTCTCAACGTCACGTGCTTGCCACGAAATGAAATAGATCGAACAAAACGCGTCGGGCATCGTCGCATTCCCGCGTCGTGGCGTCCAACGCGATCTTGGTCTTCAAGAGGACATCATGGCAAATTCATTCACGGTCGGTGACACTTCGACCGCAGCGATGCCAACCCATGTACATTGTTGGATGAATAACGCCCGATTTCGAGAACTCGTAAATGGTGCAAAGATTAGAGCGATGCTGACACGGTGCTTGCGGAAGCTGGAGCGCCGTGTATTGGCCAACGCGCTTGACCGAAAGAAGGGTGAGTGATCAATGCAAAGCCGCTCTACCTGTGCAGAAACGACCCTGGTAGCCACACTGTCGTGCTTTTTCAGGCACGACACCCGCCCCGCTTGTGCCGAGGGAGATTGGCCCGCTATTTTGCGCCGCGTGTCGTCTTTCAAGCGATCGCTTCCATGCCTCCCGTCTTTGTTCGCCAATTCTTGGGCTCTGCCATGATCGGCAGCGTGTAAGCCTTCTTCATGCAGCAGAGCGGCTTACTGTGCTGAGCATCTCAATTTTTCCGCAGAGCTAGCGGACCGGCCTAGAAAGTGCGGACGATCCAACCAATTCAGGTAGGTGATTGGCAGTCGTACTAAGCCTACAACTTGGTGGCACCCCAGAGGGACGAAGTGTCAGCGTTGATACAAATGGGGCAAGGCTGGTGCCAAGGTTAGCGGCGCGTGGCAGGGACAGCGCTATTCCAGGGATTGAGCGCCGAGTCACGTAGCCGTTAATCCTTGACGTCGCTGGCCCGGTTGGGGCAGCGTCTCTTCAGACTCGCCCACGAGTACAGGTAGGTACCCTGCGTTACCTCTCGGCGCCGTGTTCTGTAACAACTCTTCCTGTTCTGTAACAACTCTTTCCTGACATCCTCGTCGCTCTTGGCACGGCTGGGCGACATCGAAGTCTCTGAGCTGAGTGACCTAAAGGGTATGCCGGCCCGCGGCGTTCGAATGTCCGGACAACGCCCCAGCCGAAACCTCAGTTAGTCTCAACCGCGCGCCGAATCCCAATCCGTGGGGCACATACATCATGGCTAACGATACCCTGGCCATCTGTTCGACTTCATCGTGGCGGATCCCATTCGCGACGTCTCGCCGCTTGCCCTCGCGGTATCGCCTACGCGTTCCAAGTCGGCAGTGCGAGACTTTGCTCTCTGGGCGCCACTCTTGTGTAGTCAATGGCTCTGCCAATGTCGGTTACGACTTGCCATACCGCGTTTGATTGAACTGGTCGCTGTACTTCCTAACCTGACCGGCGCGCGTTCCAGCTAAGAGGGTTGGCCGGCGTGGCTCCTGAGCGGACGGGAGAGCTCAAAATTCCCGCATCATGACTGATGGCGGGGGTCGGAACGTTCACCGAGTTGTTGTACCGGGAGACGAAATTCCTAAGTCCAGAGAATCAACGAGATGAGGGTCCCTGAAACGCGCGGTGTGCGCTGATCCAGGGATAAAAGCCACTATCAAGATGGCCGAACGGCTGCCGCTGCAATCGCGATAATCTGCGCTGGCGCATGTCATCTGAGCTGCGACTCCATTTCGATGAACGGAGGAGCATCGCCTCGCTCACTCAGCATCTTTGTTTGCCTCGAGGCCGTTCGTGTGAGTTGGGCAGATCAATGTATCCGGCCTTTGATTGGAGCATTTGCTCCGGGCCATCATTGATATCAGCGCGCGTGCGTTCTCGTTAGCGGACAGGCCTCGATTGGGCCGTTCGGGTCACCAGTGTTCGCATGCGCCGGGAAGACCGAACCTCCATCTCGTCTCATCCTCTCGTAGACCTCGGCTGGAAATCGTTGATGGAGCTACGTCATCGCTTCAGCGGAATCGAACCGTTGCCGGAGCACCAGTTCGGGTGAGCTTCGACCAGCGCCCAGAAAACCTGCGCCGTGAATTGAAAGACCGGTCGACATACCGGTGCTTATGCAGGCCGCGCCAGTAGCGTCCGGGAAAACGATACGGTGGCACTCATACCTTCCAGCCCGGCGATCGGTCGTGGTCGAGTAGCTCGGCCATTCGGCTTTGCCCTCACAGATCCGGGCGGGCGGCTTTCCCGCACCCGGCTCTTCCCGAGGGTAACCCGCGTCATATCCGCGCCTGCGCCCATGTGCGAGTGATGCGTGGAGTTGGCAGGCGGAAGCGTGCCGTCAGGGTCTCGAACTCCGGCCAGCCCATGCGCCGACTTTTCTGGCTACGCCGTCTCAGACAACGCAGCCAGGTCCGACGCACTTCGCGGTAGAAGCCGTTGAGCGCTGGATAATTGTGCGGCCTGCCATAATAGCCATAGTGCCCGCGCAGCACGGCGGCGAGCCACTCGTGCTGCGTGGCCAGTGGCGCGTGCATGAGCCGCCAAGCCTCCTGGCGCAACGCCGTCAGCTTGCGCGTCAGGCGTTTCCCTTCCGTCTTGTGCTTCACGATGAACCGGCCATCTCGGGTCCGCCCACAGTAGTGGGTAAAGCCGAGGAAGGCGAAGGTCTCTGGCCGCCGCTCGCCCCGTTGCTGACGCGAGAGAGCCGCGAACCGGCCAAACTCGATCAGCCGCGTCCTGTCCTCATGGAGCATCAGGCCGAAGCTGGCCAGCCGCGCCTTGAGGGCCAAGAGCATTTCCTGCGCATCTGCCTTGCTCTCGAAGCCCATGACGAAGTCGTCCGCATAACGCACGATCACGATGCGACCGCGTGCGCGGCGACGACGCCATTTCTGGGTCCAGAGATCGAGGATGTAGTGCAGGAAGATGTTGGCAAGGAGCGGGCTGATGCCCGCCCTTGCGGTGTGCCCCTGTCCGTCTCTTGCTTCTCGCCGCTCTCAAGAACGCCGGCTCGCAGCCACAGCCCGATGAGCCGCAAGAGGATCGGCGATCCTGTGCGCCACCATCCGCAACAGCCATTCGTGGTCAACCGAGTCAAAGAAGCTGCGTATGTCGGCATCGAGCACCCAGTTCACATGCTGGCTCATGATCGCCGTATGCAAGGCATCAAGCCCCATCTGAGGATTCCGCCCCGGCCGGAAGCCGTAGGAGAATCCGAGGAAGTCGGCCTCGTAGACAGCGCTCAACACCTCGGCCACCGCGCTTTGGACAATTTTGTCCTCTAGCGCCGGCACACCAAGAGGCCGCTTGCCGCCGTCGGCTTTGGGGATGTAGACGCGCCGCACCGGCTGTGGCCGGTAGCGACCGGTGTGGACCCGTGCGCAGAGGCCGCGGAGATTATCCATCAGCCCCTCTTCGTACTTCGCCACCGTCACCCCATCGACCCCCGCGCTGGCCTGCCGCTTTTGTCGTCGAAACGCCCGAAGCAGAGCGGCTTCATCGACATGGTGCAGCAGGGCCGTGAACCGGGTTTGGGCAGCTTGCTTGGCTGCCGCGTTCACCCGCCCGAGGTTCGGCGGCAAGGCAACCCGGCTCTGTGTCCGGACCCTGGCCTCCTCGCGCAGGCTCCTCTCGGGCTGGTCCCTTCCCTCCATCCGTCTCGTTACCTTCGACGACTTCACAGGTAGTATGGACCAGTCCGACTCCCGACCTCGGCTCGGACAACGGCTCTGGCAGTGCCTTGCCGCTGTCCCCCACTGGAGACCAATCCAATGGACCCGGTCGGGCCTCTCATGTTCCGATGATTGCCTTCCATGCGTGATCCGGCCATCGACCCCGACGGAGCGACATCGTCTCGCATAATGACGATGCTCATGCAGCCTTCGTGACTAGGGAACACACTCGGCCTCCGCGAACATCCACCTTTCGAGGCTCATTCCCGCACCCCGCGTAGCTCCTGTCTACACTTCAGACCCCGCGTTGCCGCGACGCCCGCAAGACTCGGTCCCGGCTTGCCTGCTACAGCTTTGGCCGGATGGGACTTGCACCCACAAGCACTCATCAGCTTGGCATGACGTACTCCCAAGGAGTGGTGTAGCTGATTAGCAAAGCCGCTCGCGACGCGCGCCCCACATAGCGCCGTAGCGAGCGAGCGGCTTTGCGGGTGGTCACCGATGATTCGTCGGTAAGGTTTGGATTGCGACACCAACCTGATTCGAGGAACCACCGATGACCGACGACATGATGAACCTGCGCGCGCTCGTAGAGAAGACCCCAGATGCCGATTTGTTGCGCGAGATGATCGGCTTTGCCGCCCACCGGCTGATGGAGTTGGAGGTCGAGGGCCTGACCGGGGCCGCTTACGGCGAGAAGAGCCAGGAGCGCCAGGTCCAGCGCAACGGCTACCGCGATCGGGGCTGGGAGACCCGGGCCGGCACGGTCGAGCTTCGTATCCCCAAGCTGCGGAAGGGCTCCTACTTCCCGGGCTTTCTGGAGCCGCGCCGCATGGCCGAGAAGGCGCTCACCGCCGTGGTGCAGGAAGCCTATGTGCAAGGCGTCTCGACCCGCTCGGTCGACGATCTGGTGCAGGCGATGGGCATGAGCGGCATCTCCAAGAGCCAGGTGTCGCGGCTGTGCGGCGAGATCGACGACAAGGTGAAGGCCTTCCTTAATCGCACGATCGAGGGCGATTGGCCCTATCTGTGGATCGACGCCACCTACGTGAAGGTGCGCCAGAACGGGCGCATCGTCTCGGTCGCGGTGATCATCGCAGTCGGGGTCAACAGCGACGGCCGGCGCGAGGTGCTCGGCATGGATATTGGTCCCTCCGAAGCCGAGACATTCTGGACCGCGTTCCTGCGAAAGCTCGCCCGCCGCGGCCTGCGCGGCGTCAAGCTCGTCGTCTCCGACGCCCATGAGGGGATCAAGACCACGGTCGGAAAGGTTCTCAACGCCTCCTGGCAACGCTGCCGTGTCCACTTCATGCGCAACGCGCTGGCGCATGCCGGCAAGAGCGGCCGGCGCGTCGTCTCCGCCTTCATCGCCACCGCCTTTGCCCAGGACGATGCCGAGGCCGGCGAGCGCAGTGGCGGCGCATCGCCGACCAGCTCCGCCCCAAACTGCCCAAGCTCGCGGCGTTCCTCGATGAGGCCGAGACCGACGTGCTCGCCTATATGAGCTTCCCGGCCGCGCACCGCGCCAAGCTGCACTCGACGGATGAGATGGACAAGCGATTTTTTATGATCGCGCCGCGATGACGATTGCAGAAACCGCGTCCATTCTTTTGTTCGGCCGCGCCGCGGGCCATTCTTCCGTCCCGGCCACCGATCTCGCAGCCGCCGCGCGGTCAAGGCTGGCCGCGTTTGCGGCCACCGCACGGCTTGGCCTTGACCGGCCCGAGCACGGCGGCATGCTGCCGTGGAACGGGACTGCATTCCTGGCTGGCACTTGCCGTCAGC
>NZ_FOQM01000085.1 GCF_900113735.1 Bradyrhizobium sp. Gha | reverse complement strand
CTGTCGTGTCCCGGAACGCTTGCAGACGTCCAGAACCGACTAGAATCAACGCCATGCGCCTTGTCCACAAAATCTAAACCGGACAGCCGTGGGACGAGCCCGGCCATGACGAGCCAGGCGTTTACGCCGCGCGGACCGTATCCAGGAACCTGCCGACCTCGAGCTTGAGGCGGTTGCTGTCGCCCGACAGGGATCTCGCCGCCGACAGCACCTGCGACGACGCCGAGCCGGTTTCGACCGCGCCCTGCCTGACATTGCTGATGTTGGCGCTGACCTGCGAGGTGCCGGCCGCCGCACTCTGCACATTGCGCGAGATCTCGCCGGTCGCGGCGCCCTGCTCTTCGACCGCGGCCGCGATCGTGGACGAAATCTCCGACAGGCGCTCGATGGTGCCCCCGATGGTCCTGATCGCGCCAACGGACTCGTTGGTGGCACCCTGGATGCTGGCGATCTGCTGACCGATCTCGCCGGTCGCTCTTGCAGTTTGCTCGGCCAGTGCCTTGACCTCGGAGGCGACGACGGCGAAGCCGCGTCCGGCTTCGCCGGCGCGTGCCGCCTCGATGGTGGCATTCAGCGCCAAGAGATTGGTCTGGCCGGCGATCGCATTGATGAGCTCGACCACGTCGCCGATGCGCGCGGCGGCCTTCGACAATTCGCCGACGCGATCGTTGGTTTGCCCCGCCTGGCTGACGGCCTCGCCGGCGATGCGCGCGGACGCCTGCACCTGCCGGCTGATCTCGATGACCGAAGCGGTCAACTGTTCGGCCGCGGACGCCACCGATTGCACGTTGGTCGCGGCCTCTTCCGAGGCGGCCTCGACCAGCGCGGCCAATTCGGTCGAGCGGCCCGCGGTCGTCGTCAGCGACGTCGCCGATGCCTCGAGCTCGGTCGCCGCCGACGACACCGTCTCGACGATCTCGCCGATCGCGCCCTCGAAATCGTCGGCCATCCGGATCATGTCGGCGCGGCGGCGCTCGGCCGCGAGCTTGTCCTGCCTGATCTTCTCTTCGGCTTCGTCGCGCGCCTTCTGCTCGGCGTTGACCTTGAAGGTCTCGACGGCTTGCGCGATCTCGCCGATCTCGTCGGGGCGGCCGAGCCCGGGCAGCACGACGGCGAAATTGCCGTTGGCAAGCTCGATCATCGCCGCCTGCATCGACGACAGCGGTTTCGAGACCGAGCGTCCGATGAAGATGCCGAGGCCGAGCACGCCGGACGCGATCAGCGCGATCGCAATGGCGATCCAGAACTGGATGGCGTCCCGCTCGGCATCGTTGAGCCGGTCGGCCTCGACGCGCATGGTGTCGACCGATCTCGAGACCTGCTCGATCACGGGTTCGACCGCTGCGAACGCTTCCGACATGCCCCTCGATTCCGTCGCGAGCTTCAGGGCCGACACCATCCAGCCGGAGAAGTCGCGTTGATAGTCGGCGAGCTTCTGGCGCAGCTCGGCCTTTGCCGCGTCGGGAATGGCAGCGGCATCGATGCCGGCCGAAAATTCCGAGACACGCTTCTTCATCTCGTCGCCGTATTTGGCGTCGCGGCGCAGCATGAAATCCTTCTCGTGCCGGCGCATCATCAGCATGATCACCTTGAGCGCGGAATCATGGAGCTGATCGACCTTGCTCTCGATCTCATGGACGGAGGCGCGCAGGCGGCCTTCGAGGCCGGAATTCTCATCCAGCCCGAGACGTTGCCGCTCCTCGACCACCGCGGCGAAACGCGCCTGATAGGTCTTCAGCGAGGCGGTCATCGCGTCGATCTTCTGCGCCAGATCGGGCTTGCCGATCGCCGCGATCCGATCGCGAAGCTGTTCGATGTCGACGGCAGCCTTTTTGCCGATCTCGATCTGGCGCTGGGCCTTGCTTGCATCGCTGCGCAGCAGGAAATCCTTCTCGGCCCGGCGTCCTTCCAGCAGTTCGATGGCGATCCTGCTGTTCAGCTCGTCAATCGTGCGCGCGTTCTCGGCCGCGTCGCGATAGACGCCCATCGCCCGCTCGCCATAGAGATGGATGCCGCCGATCAGGACGACACCGACAACGCCGATGACGCCGATGGCCGTGATCTTGTGTGTAAGCCGAAGGGAAAAAAATTGCATGGCAATCGCAAAATCGTTTGTGAATGATGCGATTCATGAAGCGCTTACGGGGAGAAATTTCCGTTAATTTGCGGGCACGTAAGACTACCTGCATTATGACAAAATGCACGCAAGGGTGCACAGAGAATGCACAAGAGTGCACAACCGGAAGCTTCAATCGCCGAACCATCGCGCTGCGGCTCGGGCGACCTCCTGATCATCGACTGCGCCGTCATGGGCCCCGCGACGATTCCATCCGGGCGCACCAGCACGGCGCTCGCGGCGCCGTGCCTTTCACAATCCTGCGTTCAGATCAGCTGTAGATCTCGAACAGGCCGGCCCCGCCCTGGCCACCGCCGATGCACATGGTGACGACGCCCCACTTGGCCTTGCGGCGGGCGCCTTCCTGCAGCAGATGGCCGGTGAGACGAGCGCCGGTCATGCCGAAGGGATGGCCGATCGCGATCGAGCCGCCATTGACGTTGTACTTGGCGGGATCGATGCCGAGCTTGTCGCGCGAATAGAGGCACTGGCTGGCGAAGGCCTCGTTGAGCTCCCACAGATCGATGTCGTCGATCTTGAGGCCATGGCGCTTCAACAGCTTCGGCACGGCGAAGATCGGACCGATGCCCATCTCATCAGGCTCGCAGCCGGCCGCAGCCCAGGCGACGAAACGGCCGAGCGGCTTGAGGCCGCGCTTCTCGGCGTCCTTGGCTTCCATCAGCACCACGGCAGCGGCGCCGTCTGAGAGCTGGCTGGCGTTGCCGGCCGTGACGAACTTGCCCGGACCCTTCACGGGCTCGAGCTTGGCCAACCCTTCCAGCGTGGTCTCGGGGCGGTTGCATTCGTCGCGGTCGACGACGTAATCGACGATCGACTCGGCCTTGGTCGCCTTGTCGACCACCTTCATCTTCGTCTTCATCGGGACGATCTCGTCCTTGAACTTGCCGGCCTGCTGGGCTGCGGCCATGCGGCGCTGCGACTCCAGCGAATACTCGTCCTGGTATTCACGGCTGAGCTTGTAGCGCTCGGCGACGATGTCGGCGGTGTCGATCATCGCCATGAAGATGTCGGGCGCGGTCTTGAGCAGATCGGGATCGATCGATTCCTTCGGCGTGCCGCCGCCGGGGATCGAGATGCTCTCGACGCCGCCGGCGACGATGCAGTCGGCGCCGTCGGAGCGGATCGAGTTGGCGGCCATCGCGATGGTCTGCAGGCCGGACGAGCAGAAGCGGTTCACCGAGACGCCGCCGGTCGACTTCGGCAGGCCCGCGAGCAGCGCAGCCTGGCGGCCGATGTTCGGCGCACCATGGGCGCAATTGCCGAGATAGCAGTCCTCGACATAGTCCTTGTCGACGCCGGCGCGGTCGACAGCGTGATGGATGGCGTGCGCCGCGAGCGACATCGGCGGCGTGATGTTGAACCCGCCGCGGCCTGACTTGGCGAGGCCGGTGCGCGCATAGGAAACGATGACGGCTTCACGCATTGTTTTCTCCCTGTCGAACGATTGGATGGTGCGTTCTGACGGCATTGGTACACTGAGATCACCGCCTGCGGAAAACAAAAACGCCGCCTCCGGTCACAGAGGCGACGTTGTTCCGCGGGTCGGAATATCCATGTGTACGTCACTCTATCCATTCGTCATGCCCCGGCTTGTCCCGGGCATCCACGTTCCTCGTGCCGCGCGGTAAGACGTGGATGGCCGGGACGAGCCCACGGCTGTCCGGTTTAGATTTTGTGGACAAGGCGCATGGCGTTGATTCTAGTCGGTTCTGGACGTCTGCAAGCGTTCCGGGA
>NZ_FOQM01000027.1 GCF_900113735.1 Bradyrhizobium sp. Gha | reverse complement strand
CCGCAAGCGGAATGTTGGTGCAGTCGTGACCCTCGCGACGACCGAATGTGAGTTTGATCTGGCATGCAAACCAGATTGCCAAAACCGGCTCGACCCTTGGATCGCAAACCGAAAGGAGCTTCCGCCGCTACGCCCGACCACACCAGCCTGATGGCGTGCTCGGTCAAGTCAAGGTCAAGCCGCTGCGCGGCGGCCCTCCGGGCCGACCTTGACGTGACCTGCGCGCGCCATCTTCACACTGCCACGGTCGGGACGAAGAGCTGGCCTGCAATCGAACAAAGAGCTGATCAAACACCTTGACACGCAAACTCCCCATGTGAGCAATCCAGAGTTCCTCCGCGGAAAGATTCCGGATTGCTCCGCTTCGCTCGCTATGATGGTGTGGGTGGAGCTCGGCACACGTTGTACGCTTGAGACGCGACCGGGACAAAGCTTTCCGGAGTCGGTTTCGGCAACTCCGGACGGCTAGGTCTTCTTCCGCGCGACGCTGGCAGCGAATGCCTTCATCAACTCCGCATCCACAGCATCGCCCTTCGCATCCGCCGCGAGGTGCTCAAACCACCTCGCAAAACCTTGGTAGACCTGGCTTGCCGGATGATCGGACCCCAGGAAGCCTGATATCTCCTGCATCTCCGCGACCCAGCGATAGGCCTTCGGGATCATGTCGGGCAGCGCGACCTCGAGCCGCGCCAGGATCGCGGGCTGGCTCAGCGCGAGCTCGTCGCGGAGCGCGTCCGCGGCGCCTGCTTTGGTTGCTGCCAGGACCATGGCCGAGCCAATCCCGGCAAGACCCTTGACGATGCCGGCATAGGACATCTTGAGCGCGGAGGCCGCACCGACCGGGCCTTCGACCACGCGGATGTCGAGCCCGAGATCTTTCAGCACAACAACGTCCCTGGCATGCTCACCCGACAAATAGAATGCCGGGCTCTTGCCGCCCGGCTGCGGCGGGAAGCCGATGATGCCGCCGTCGACGAAGGGCGCCTGGGCCGAGCCGATGATCTCCTCGATGCGCTTTACCGTGTCGACGTTGACGGCGTTGCAGTCCACCACGACAGGCTTCTTCGCGCGCCTGACAATGAGCGCGGCCAGCCGCTCGGCGAGCGCCACCGCCTCGCCCGGCGGCACGATCGAGAGGATGATGTCGGCGTCCGCAATCGCATCGTCCCCGGCGCCGACCATGCCGGCAGCCGCGGCCCGCTTCAACGTCGCCTCGCTTCGCCCCTCCAACGACGTCAGCACGCGCGCGCCGCTCTCGTTCAGGCGGCGCGCCACCGCGCTGCCCATGGCACCGGGCGCGAGGATCGCAATGGTCTTTGACGCCTTGGACATCGAGGCACTCCGGTTCGAATTCCGAGCGCTGCGCTCAGTTGGACCGGAACAATAGCAGAGGACACGAACGCCTGCGTGACCCGGGGCCATCCCGCATGGGAATGGCCCTACTCCGCCTTCGCAGGCTCCGGCCGAAGTGTTGAGGCGTTGGCGATGCGCGCGGCGTTGGCCATGCCCGCAAGCGCGGCGGCCTTCTTCGGATCGGGCGCCGAGCCAGGCTGCACCACGCCGGCCGACATGATCAGCGTTGCCGCATCCTCGGCGGTGAGCTCGACCTCGATGATCTTGCTCCTGGGCACGTAGAAGAAGAATCCGGTGGTCGGATTCGGCGAGCACGGCAGAAACACGGAGACATGTTCCTCCTGCCCCGGCAGGCTGCGGGAGATCTCTTCGTTCGGCGATTGGGAAATCAGCACGATCGACCACATGCCGGGCGAGGGAAACTCGACGAGGCCGACTTTGCGAAAGCTCGAGCCCTTGCCTGAGAACAGCGTCTCGAACACCTGCTTCAGACCGCGATAGATCGCGCGCACGGCCGGGATCCGGCCGAGGAAGGTCTCGCCGACATCCACCAGGGTACGGCCGATCAGGTTCGCGGCGAGGAAGCCGACCAAGGTCAGCGTGAAGAATGCGACAATCAGTCCCCAGCCGGGAACGCCGTAAGGAAGATAGGTTTCGGGACGATAGGCCAGCGGCACGAATGGCCGCACCACGCCATCGACCCAGGTGACGAACCACCAGACCAAGTACAGGGTGATTGCGATCGGACCGGTGACGATCAGTCCGGTCAGGAAATAATTGCGGAAGCGGCCCATCAGGCCGGTATGTGGTTCCGGGGCGGGATCAAGCGGCGCAGGCGCGTCGTCGCGGGGGGTCATTCGGGTTCCAGGTCGGTCGCTACATTCAAGCTAGGGACTTCTAGCAGGTTTTGGAAGAGCGTGACCTGATCCCTTCTGCCTATTCCACCGTCACTGACTTCGCGAGGTTGCGTGGCTGATCGACGTCGGTGCCCATCACGACAGCCGTATGATAGGCGAGCAGCTGCACGGGGACGGCATAGACCATCGGCGTGAAAGCCGCAGCCATATCAGGCATGACGATGGTGACGAGCGAATCCACTGTCGCCTCCGCCGCGCCCTTGGCGTCGGTCATCAGGATGATGTTGCCGCCGCGGGCGGCGACCTCCTGCATGTTGGAGACGGCCTTCTCGAACACCCTGTCGTGGGGCGCGATCACCACAACGGGCATGGTCTCGTCGATCAGCGCGATCGGGCCATGCTTGAGCTCGCCGGCGGCGTAACCTTCGGCGTGAATGTAGGAGATTTCCTTCAGCTTCAGCGCGCCTTCGAGCGCCAGCGGGAAGCTGGTGCCGCGGCCGAGATAGAGCACGTCGCGGGATTTGGCGATCCGGTGCGCGAGCTTCTCGATCTGAAGCTCGGTGGTGAGCGCGTCCGACATCAAGCGCGGGACCTCGACGAGACCGTGAACGAGCTTGGTCTCATCCTCATCGGACAATTCGCCTCTCGCCTTGCCCGCCGCGATCGCGAGGTTCGCCAGTACCATGAGCTGGCAGGTGAAGGCTTTGGTCGAGGCGACGCCGATCTCGGGGCCGGCTAGCGTTTGCAGCACGGTCTCGCTCTCACGCGCGATGGTCGAGGTCGGGACGTTGACGACGGCAATGGTGTGCGCGCCCTCGGCCTTGGCGTAGCGCAGCGCAGCAAGCGTGTCGGCGGTCTCGCCTGATTGCGAGATGAAGATCGCGAGATCGCCCTTGCGCAGCGGCGCTTCGCGGTAACGGAATTCGGAGGCGACATCGACTTCGACCGGCAGGCGTGCAAAGCGCTCGAACCAGTATTTTGCGACGATGCCGGCGTAGCTCGCGGTGCCACAGGCCGTGATGTTGATGCGCTGGATGTCCTTGAAGTCGAACGGCAGCTTGACCGGCAGCGAGACGCGCTCGCTCGCCATGTCGACATAACGGGCCAGCGTATGGCCGACCACTTCCGGCTGCTCGTGGATCTCCTTCGCCATGAAGTGGCGGTAGTTGGCCTTGTCGACCAGCGAGGTCGAGGCAGCGTGCCTGATCTTGTCGCGCGTGACGGGCTGACCGTCCTTGTCGAAGATATCGGCACTTTCGTGCGTCAGCACGACCCAGTCACCGTCTTCGAGGTAGCTGATCGTATCCGTGAACGGGCCGAGCGCGATCGCGTCCGAGCCGAGATACATCTCGCCGTCGCCATACCCGATCGCAAGCGGCGGACCGTTGCGGGCGCCGATCATGAGATCGTCGTCGCCGGCGAAGATGAAGCCGAGCGCAAAGGCGCCGCGCAGGCGGGCCAGCGTCAGCTTCACCGCCTCGACCGGCTTGTTGCCGCGGCTCAAGAGATCGTCGACGAGGTGCAGCACGATCTCGGTGTCGGTCTCGGTGTGGAACACCGTGCCCTTCTTCTCGAGCTCCTCGCGCAGCTCGCGGAAATTCTCGATGATGCCGTTATGCACGACCGCGACGCGATCGGTCGCATGCGGATGGGCGTTGTTGACGGTCGGTTTGCCGTGCGTGGCCCAGCGGGTGTGACCGATCCCGGTGGTGCCCTTCAACGGCTCGGCTTCCAGCCGCTTCTCCAGATTCTTCAGCTTGCCTTCGGCGCGCCGGCGCTCGAGGTGCTTGCCTTCAAGCGTGGCGATACCAGCGGAATCGTAGCCGCGATATTCGAGACGTTTGAGCGAATCCACCAATTGCTCTGCAACCGGTTCGCGCCCGAGAATGCCGACAATCCCGCACATGCGGATCAATATCCCCCAAATCGTCGAAAAAATCGCCTAAACGACGCGCCCGGTTTTTAACGAAATTCCCAGGGAACCAGATAGTCAATAATTATTGCAATTATTGCTGATCGAGACAGCCCCCGGGCGCCCTGCGCTTCGTCTGAAGTGGCCGGCCTTTAACCGCGTGCATTAACGCGTTGTCAACAGATTTGACCAACGATTCCTCCGCCAGGAGATGTGGCCATGAAACGCACGTCCGACCGCAAAGGTCTGTCATCGAGTTTGGTACACGCCAGCGAGACCACGGGCACGCACCTTGCCCATTGGCCACCGCCCCAGCGTGCCATGGAGCGCGGCAAGGAAGCCAAGCCTGTCCTCGTCACGCAGGCCGCCGGCGAACCGGCAAAGCGCGCCAGGCCGCGCGGCTGGCGCCTTTCGCGCGCGATGTTCTCCGAGGTCGCCGACGACGACTAGCGCCGCTTATTTCTGGGTCGTCTTGCCGGTCGTCTTCAGCTCGCGGTAGCGCGCAGCGCCGCCTTCGCGGATGGTCTGCTGATTGCGCTCGAGCGCCATGGCGTCATCGGGCACGTCGCGCGTGATCACCGAGCCGGAGCCGATATAGGCGCCATTGCCGATCTTCACGGGAGCGACCAGTGACGAGTTGGTGCCGACAAAAGCGCCCTGCCCGATTGTCGTCTTGTGCTTCTTGAAGCCATCGTAGTTGCAGGTGATGGTGCCGGCCCCGATGTTGGAATTGGCACCAACGGTGGCATCGCCGATGTAGGAGAGATGGTTGACCTTGACGCCGGCCTCCAGCGTCGCGGCTTTGGTCTCGACGAAATTGCCGATCCGCGCACCGTCGCCGAGCGACGTGCCGGGACGCAGCCGCGCATAGGGACCGATCGAGACGTTCTTGCCGAGCGTAGTCTGCACGATATGTGAGAAAGAGTGGATCACGGTCCCGTCGGCGATCGAAACGCCCGGTCCGATCACCACGAAGGGCTCGATGGTGACATCCGTGCCGAACGTCGTGTCGGGGGCAAGATAGACGGTCTCAGGGGCGATCAGCGTGACGCCGGCCTCCATGGCCGCCTTGCGCAACCGCGCCTGCATCACGCCCTCTGCTTCCGCAAGCTGGGCCTTGGTATTGATGCCGCGCACTTCGTCCTCGCTGGTCTCGATCACCACGGACTCCCATCCATTGTCGCTGGTAATGCCGACCGCATCGGTCAGATAGTACTCGCCCTTGGCATTCGCGTTGCCGATCTTGTCGAGGATCGCGAGGGCGCGGCGCCCGTCGACCGCCATCACGCCGGCATTGCACAGATTGATCTTGCGCTCGTCCGCACTAGCGTCGGCGTGTTCGCGAATCGCGACCAGGCGGTCGCCCTCGACGATGAAGCGGCCATAGCCTGTCGGATCGGCCGCACGAAAGCCGAGCGCGGCAATCGCCGCGCCCCTGGCGAGCGGCGCGCGCAACCGCGCAAAAGTCTCGGCCGAGATCAGTGGCGTATCGCCGAACGCGATCAGGACATCATCGACGCCCCGCGCGATGGCCTCCCGCGCTGCCAGCACCGCGTGAGCGGTGCCCAGCCGCTCGGCCTGGACGAACACGAGCGCATCGGGACGGATCCGCCTCGCCTCGTCCGCGACCGCCTGATGATCCGGGCCGATCACGACCGCGAGCGCGGTGCCGGTTCCCTGCGGTGCGGCACCCAGCACATAGGCGAGCAATGTCTGGTGAGCGACGGAATGCAGCACTTTCGGCAAGCTGGATCGCATGCGCGTGCCCTCGCCGGCGGCGAGCACGATCGTGAGGCTTGAGCGGGCGGTCATCGCAATCCTGTCAAAAATGGCCGAAACGATCGTCATGTCGACGGGCGACAAGCCGATGTCGCCTGAGCTTGTTGCCTTGCTACCCCCGCAAACGCCCGGAATTCAAGTGCGCGTGGGTTTTCCTGTTAATGTTCCTTGATTGATTCGGGGAAGCCGGACAGGGCTGGGCACTCAACATTCATGGCAAAGGATTCCGACCCACTGGCGGATGCCTTCGGCGACAAGGAGACCGGCGGACTGTTCTCCGGCCTTTTGGCCGAGGAAAGCACGTTCGATCGTCGCATGCTCTGGCGGCTAGGCTCCTGGGGCGCGGCCGCCGTCGGCGCCGTCGTGATCGCCGTGATGGCCAACCAGGCCCAGCTCGGCTGGCGACGAGACCAGGTCGCCTCCGCCGATCTCGCCCGCCAGTCCGACCGGCTCCAGGTGCTGACCAAGGAAAGCCAGCTCGAAACGCGCCGCCTCACCTCCGCGATCGAGACGCTGAACTCCGATCGCGACCGGCTTTATACGCGCATCACGGTGCTCGAACAGGGGCTCGATTCCGTCACGGGCGCCCTCGCCAGGCAGAACGCGACATCACCCCAGCCGCCGGTCCCCAAGCCGCAGGACCCGCCCGTTGCGGCTGCGCAACCCGCGACGCCGGCACCTGAGATCGCGCCGGTCGCCTCCACCGCGGCCTCGCTGGTCGACAGGCCGCGCGCAGGCGCTGGCAAGGAGCCCAAGGACAGCTCGAACAAGGACAGTTCGAAAGACACAGCAAAGGATCCGACGAGCCCGCCGCCGCAGAGCGCTTCCGCCGCCTCGCTCGTACCGCTATCGTCGGTGACCACGTCAGCGATCCCGATCCCTCCGCTGGTGCCATCGAAGTCGATCATGGCTCCGCCCGATCCGGCCGCATCGAAATTGATCGAACCGGACGCGACCGACAAGGCCGCAGAGAAGAAACCTGAGCCGACGCCTCCCGCGACCGAGATTGCCGCGACACCGGCCAAATCACCGGAAGCAAGCCAGGCAGAACCTTCCGCGATCACGGTCCAGCAGACGCGCTTTGCGATCGATCTCGGCGGCGCGAATTCGGTCGACGGCCTGCGCGCGCTCTGGCGTGGCCTGTACAAATCCAATCCGGAAATCGCCGCGCTCCGGCCGATCATCATGATCAAGGAAAGCGGTAACGGCCTCGGCATGCAGCTCCGCCTTGGCGCCGGCCCCCTGATCAACGCCGCTGCCGCGGCGAAGCTCTGCGCCGGTCTTGCCGAGAACGACCGCCATTGCGAGACGACCGTGTTCGACGGCCAGCGCCTGTCGATGCGCGGCGGCCAAGACAAGGCTCAAGACAAGGCCCAAGACAAGGCCCACGACAAGGCTCAAGACAAGAACCAGGACAAGGGCTCAGACCAGAACCAGGACAAGAACGCGGAGAGGAGCCAGGACGCGCTACCGCAAGCTGAAACCGCCCCTGCTCCCGCGCCCGCTGCCAAGCCCGAGAGGCATCGCCGCAGCTACTCCTCCAAGCGCTCGTCAAAGCGCGAGGAGCCGGCGCCTGCACCCGCGCCTCAGCCGGCTGCTCAAGCCAAGCCCGAGACGGCCTCGACAAGTTCGACGCTGTCGTCGTTCTTCAGAAGGTAGGACTATCAGGCATTGGGTCGAAGCCGCAGCGTCTCGCCGAAACGAGGCTCCTAAAAAACTGCGGCCAACTGGCTGATCTTGATTGCTGCGCAAATGATCATGCCCCAAAGCGCAAAATTGATCTGCAACGCCTCAGCCATCCCCCAACCTCCCTTGCGTCCTCGCAGTGACGCTCTCGAACGGCGTGATCTGCTCCTGATCGGATCGGCACGCCCGCGCTTCATGTGGGATGTTAGGCGACCCAGGAACTGTCGCAAATCCGTATCGCTACGGTTCTGATTGCGTTGGGGTGCCGTCAAAAGGAGCGCAGAGGGCGCGACGCCCCCGGCAATAAAATGCCCCGCCCCTGTTGCTCCCTCCCGCCATCCCAACCATATTGCCCGCATGACAAAAAAGCCGTTCCGCCTTACGCCCTATCAAGTGCAGTTTCTCATCGTCGTCGGGTTCGTTACCGTCGGCTGGGCGCTCTATGTGCGCTATCTCGCAATCGAGTTCTCGACGGTGGCGCTCGCATGCGACGCCGGCTTGCAGACCATGATCTGCAAGGCACGCTCGGTGTCGACGTCGCTGTTCAAGAATTCGGTGTTCGGCATTGTCGCGCTGGTCATCGCGACGCTGAACCTGATGCGGCCTTCGATCGTGCTGCTCACGCTCGGCGTCATCGCTGCCGGCCTCGGTATCGTGCTCTACAACATCGTGCTGGCAGGCCTTGCGATCGGCCTGCTCATCCTTGGCTTTGCTCGGCCCGCGCCCGCCACAGCGTGAGCGCGAACAGCAAATAGATCGCGCAGGTCCACATCGCCTGCCAATTGTCGCGGCCTTCGTTCAGAAGCACATAGACCGCCGACAGCGCCAAGAGCCCCGCGAACACCGCTTCCGCAATCGGCCGCACGCCGATCTGCGGCCGGTTCAGCATCAACAGCGCGAACGGCACCACCGCCATCGTCAGCGAGGCATAGGGGAAGTCGCGGTAGCGCGGATCGAATACGAATCCAAGCGCGGTCTCGGCCGCGATCACTGCCGTGACCGCCACGGTCAGGCCGAGCACGGCCGAGAGTTTTGACCATTTGCGGCCCTCGCGCGGACCCAGCAGGTCGAGGAAGCTCGGCAGGTTGCGGCCGATGACAAGCGCCTGCGCACAGAAGATCGGCGACAGGATGCCGGCGAGCAGCAGCGCGCCCCATTGCAGCCAACCGCCCCAACCGTAGCTCTCGTAATACATTTTGTCGGCGGCGATCCCGAGCAGGATGCCCGCCGATGTCGCGGAGATGCCGACGCCAAGCCAGGCCGAGAAGCGCGGCGTCCAGGGCCGGCGACGCAGCGTGATGCCCGCGACCGCGAACACCAGCACGCTGAGGACCATGCCTGACCCCATGTACCATTTCCAGAACGGGAAGTTGCTGATCGGCTGGCCCGGCGGATATTTCAGCTGGCGCCGCACGGAATCGAGCAGGCCCCAATAGCCGCCGACGGTGCCCTCTAACCGCCGCTTCCACGGCTGGTCATAGGCCTCGATCAGGTTGACGCGAAACTTCTGAGTCTTGGCAAGCGCCAGGATTTCCGAGACGACCCGCGCCTGGTTGGTACGCGACGGCAAAGCTCCGTCGCGCATGCGACCTTCGCTCGGCCAGCCGGTTTCGCCGATCAGAATCTCCTTGCCGGGAAACGCCACCGCCATGCGCTCGCGGATCGCCTCGACATGGGCAGAGGCGAATTTCGCCTTCACGGGCAAATCCTCCCAGTAAGGCAGGATGTGAATCGTGACGAAGTCGACGGCGTCGTAGACCTCGCGGTTCTTCAGCCAGTATTCCCACACGTCGGCATAGGTCACGGGCACGCTGACCTGCGCCTTGACCGAACGGATGATCGCGATCAGATCCTGTGTCGTCATCTCTCCGCGCAGCAGCACCTCGTTGCCGACGACGAGCGCGGAGATGGTGTCGGGAAATTCCTTGGTGAGGCGGATAGCGGTCGCCACCTGCTCAAAGTTCTTGGCGCGGTTGCTGCCGAGCCAGATGCCCTGGATCACCTTCAGCCCTCCGACCTTGGTCGCGACCGAAGGCACCTGGTCGAGCCCGTTCTCGATCGAGTAGGTGCGGACGCAGTCGGTGATCTGCTTCAGTTGCCGCAGGTCCTGCTCGATCTGGTCGGCCTCGATGTGGGTCCATGCGTTCAATGGCGTCTGCTCGCCGCGGAACGGGGCGTAGGAGACGCATTGGACCTTGTCGTTGGGGTCGATGGGGGCACGCGCGAGCGTGATCGGCGTGGCAAGCCACCACCACACGGCAGCAATCGCACCCAGGGAGACGAGCAGAAGCGCCAGTGGCGTACGAAGAGAAATCGGTTCCGTCCTCCGCGAAGGGCCCGTCGATTACCTGCTCGCACGCCGTCTGCCAAGGGGGGGCACGGGTGAGACCCCGCCTCTCCCCGGCGAAATAACCTGCGGCCGTTAGACCGGGCCGTAGGATCGTGACTTTGCTGGACAAAAATCCAAATACAGGCCAATGGATTTCACGCGACTTTTCCGCCGCATTGGAGACCCATTTCGACGCCATCACATCGGCGTCGGCGGGGTCCTCCCGCGGGTCGGACGGCTGAGATATTGGGGAATTCATGCGGCGACGGGTGTTCGAGTCACGAAATGCGGTCCTGCGGCAGTTCGCCGCCACCTTGGCCGTCACTTCCCTTGTTCTACTGACCAGCCTCGGCGGCGCCTCAGCCCAGAGTGGAGCGCCGGCGCCCGAGCAGGGCAAGCAGCCGGCGGCGCAGGCTACCGACGCAGCCAAGGAAGCCAACCAGAATCAGAACCAGAAGCGCATCGACGAGTTCGCCGAAGCTGCCCGAGCGATTAACGGTCCGGGCGGCAACCCTGAATGCGTCTGGCTCGGCCGTCGCGCAGTTCAGTTGATGTACCGGGACGACCTCGATACCGCCTTTCGCCACATCGATCTTTACGACCGCTTCGGTTGCCCGGGCGGCCACATCCAGGCCGCGTTCCGCTGCCTGACCCGCTTCCTCACCCAGATCGACGACAAGGTTCCGAACAGCCTGAATAATCTGACCCAGGCCTGCTGGATCAACCCGGCTGCGCAGCCGCAGCAGACAGCCGCAGCGGCTTCGCCATCGCCCGCACCGGCCGCCGGCGGCGCCCCGCAGCCGCAGCCGGCAGCGAGCCCCTCGCCTGCGGCCAGCCCGACGCCGGCACCGTCCAAATAGCCGCAGGCCGGCTTCAGCCCCCGTTCAGGAACGGTCGGCGATATCTGCTGATGGCACTGCCACGCATCCAAAATTGCCATGCCTTCATAGGGACATGAGGCCATGACAGTTGTGAAACCGCGCGGCAGAGGTATGCTCCATTTGCCGCGGACTTGGTCGGATCTCGGGGTCGGATCCGCTTCCCTGCCCCTTTAGCCCCTTTTGGTTTAGCCGCGATGCGCGTTGTCGCCGCAGTTCTGTTGCTCGTGTCCGCGCTTCACGCCGGGTTGTGGGGAGTCTTGCGCGACAAGGAACCCGCGCCCGATTTCAAGGGCCTGCTTCCCAGCGTCTCCTACGCGCCGTTCGAAGGCGCGTCCCACCCCGACATCGACAACATCCCGACTGTCGAGAAAATCCGCGCCGACCTCAAGACGCTGTCGACGATGACGCGCGCGATCCGTCTCTATTCGTCCACGGGCGGCGTGGAACTGGTGCCGCCGATCGCGGCGGAGTTCGGCATCAAGGTCACCGTCGGCGCCTGGATCGACAAGGACAAGGATCGCAACGACCGCGAGATCAAGGCGGCGATCGCCCTCGCCCGCAAGAACAGCAACGTCGTCGGCGTCGTGGTCGGCAATGAGGTGATCTATCGCGGCGAGCAGAAGGTCGAAGACCTCATCGAGATGATCAAGCAGGTGAAGAGCGCTGTCCACGTGCCAGTCACCACCGGCGAGATCTGGAACATCTGGCGCGATAATCCCGAACTCGGCTCCAACGTCGATTTCATCGCCGCGCACGTGCTGCCTTACTGGGAAAACTTCCGCTCGGACCAGGCCGTCGACCAGGCCGTGGATCGCTACAACCTGTTGCGCAACCAGTTCCCCGGCAAGCGCATCGTCATCGCTGAGTTCGGCTGGCCGAGCGCGGGCTATAATTTGCGCAACGCCGATCCCGGTCCGTTCCAGCAAGCCCTGACGCTGCGCAACTTCGTCAGCCGTGCCGAAGCGCTTGGCATGGACTACAACATCGTCGAGGCGATCGATCAGCCCTGGAAATATTTTGAGGGCGGCGTCGGTCCGTACTGGGGCATCCTCAACGCCAATCGCGAGCCGAAATTCGCCTGGACCGGACCGGTCGAAAATCCCGACTATTGGAAGCTGATGACGATCGCACTGCTGGTCGGCATCCTGTTGTCGCTGCCGATCCTGCGCCTGGAGCAGCCCACCGCCAGGCAGGCCTTCCTGCTGTCGGCGGCCGCCAATGGCGTCGGCGCCTGGGCCGCGACCGTGTTCGCGTTCTGGAACGGGCACTATTTCATCTTCGGCTCGGCGTTCGCGCTGACGCTCGGCATGATCCTGCTTGTTCCTCTCGTCCTGATCGCCATGGCCCGCATCGACGAGATTGCGGCCGTCGCCTTCGGCCGCCCGCCGCAGCGGCTGCTCGCCAAGAGCAAGCCGATCGAGAACGTGCCCGAGAATTACTATCCGAAGGTCTCGATCCACATCCCTGCGTATTTCGAGCCGGTCGAGATGCTCAAGCAGACGCTCGATGCGCTGTCGCGGCTCGACTATCCGAACTACGAATGCGTGGTCATCATCAACAACACGCCCGATCCCGCATTCTGGCAGCCGATTCAGGATCATTGCCGCGCGCTCGGTGAACGCTTCAAGTTCATCAACGCCGAGAAGGTGCAGGGTTTCAAGGCCGGCGCGCTGCGGATCGCGATGGACCGCACCGCCGCCGACGCCGAGATCATCGGCATCCTCGATGCCGACTATGTCGTCGAGCCCGACTGGCTGAAGGATCTCGTGCCGGCTTTCGCCGACCCGCGCGTTGGGCTGGTGCAGGCGCCGCAGGAGCACCGTGACGGCGATCTGTCGATCATGCATTACATCATGAACGGCGAATATGCGGGCTTCTTCGACATCGGCATGGTCCAGCGCAACGAGCTCAACGCCGTCATCGTGCACGGCACGATGTGCCTGATCCGCCGCGCCGCGATGGACATGGCCGGCGGCTGGTCATCCGACACGATCTGCGAGGATTCGGATCTCGGGCTTGCGATCCAGGAGCTCGGCTGGACCACCCACTACACCCGCTACCGCTACGGCAAGGGCCTGCTACCGGACACCTATGAGGCCTTCAAGAAGCAGCGTCACCGCTGGGCCTATGGCGGCCTCCAGATCGTGAAGAAGCATTGGCGGCGCTTCCTGCCCGGCAACAGCCGACTGACGCCTGATCAGAAGCGCGAATATGGCCTGGGCTGGCTGAACTGGCTCGGGGCCGAAAGCCTCGGTGTCGTCGTGGCGCTGCTCAACCTCGTCTGGGTGCCGATCGTCGCCTTCGCCGACATCGCCATCCCCGACAAGATTCTGACGCTGCCGATCATCGGCGCCTTCGTCGTCTCGCTCGCGCACTTCCTGTCGATGTACCGCGCGCGCGTTGCGATCAAACCCGGCCAGATGCTTGGCGCCATGATCGCCGCGATGAGCGTGCAATGGACGGTGTCGCGCGCTGTGGCGCAGGGCCTGATCACCGAGCACATCGCATTCGCACGCACCTCCAAGGGCGGCCTGTCCAGGATGTCGATCGAGTTCCAGGCGTTCTGGGAGGCCGTCATCGGCACCCTGCTGCTGGTCGGCGCCGGCGTGCTGGTCGCCTCCAACTCTTTCCGCCAGATCACCGAGATCTACATCTTCGCCGGCGTGCTGGTGCTGCAGAGCCTGCCGTTCCTGGCCGCGGTCGCGATCGCCATCCTCGAGCTCAGCCGCATCAACTCGTTCCAGTTCTGGCGCGACAGCGCGATCCGCACCGCCGAGCTGATCGGCCTGCGCCCCGTCGCGCTGCCGACAGCAGGCAACGCGCAAGCCGTGCCAAGCGAGGTGCGGCGGGAGGCGAACTGACTTCGACGTGGATGACGAACCGCCAACCGAGGTGAAGGTCTTTCGCTAAGCGGTAGAAACCGCAGCAGAATCCCCGCTCGTACCGCTATCCGCGGCAGCCATTCGCGCTATTGACCTCCATGTCCCATGCCCCTACACAGCGCGGGCCGAAAGCATGACCCGGATCATCCGGTTTTCCCCGCAATGCCAAATCAGCGTGGCGGCAAGACATGCTTTTCCAAATGACCGAGACGATGGCGGTCGATCACTAAAGCCATCAGCGGCCATGGGAGCGCGTAGCTCAGCCGGTAGAGCACGTGACTTTTAATCACGGGGTCCTGGGTTCGAGCCCCAGCGCGCTCACCAAAAACCCGAGGAAGAGCAAGTCGTTAACTTAGACGTCTACTAGACGAACTGGTTATGCTCAACTTCCGCAAGTATTTAATCAGCAGTTAATCAGCAACAAAATTTTCTACTTTTGGCGTTCGTCGAGCGGTACTTCCCGGCCCTGCATTCCTGGGATCCGCCCCGCCGCCAAAAGGGGGGCTCGGTCCCTCGCTTTCACCTGTGAATAGGTGCGGTGGGCGGTTTATTTCTCGTGTTGCTACCCTGCATTGTGTCCCCTTCCACGCCGTGATTCGCAGGGGGTTTTTGAATGAAATTGATTGAGGCTCACGTCACGAATTTTCGGTCCGCTGAAGACTCGGAATCTTTTTCGCTTGAAAATATCACCTGCTTGGTCGGCAAGAATGAAGCCGGTAAGAGCGCCATTCTACTCGCGCTCGCCGCCCTGAACCCGCACCCGAGCACGCCCGTCGTCTTCGACAAAGAACGGGACTACCCCCGGCGCCACCTCACTGCATACTCGCAACGACATAAGGGCGAAGAAGCTATCGCGATCCAGACCAAGTGGAAACTAACTGATGAAGAGATCGGAGACGTACGCGACGTGCTTGGGGACAAAGCGCTCAAATCCCCGGTTATCGAGATTAGCCGTCGCTACAATTCCAAGCCCGAATGGAAATTCGAAATCGACAACAAAAAAGCTGTTGCACATCTGCTCAATGGTCGCGACTTCAATCCGGAACAACTGGCCGGGCTAAAGGGAGCCGATGACCTCAGTGATCTCGCTGCAAAGATCGCCACGATTCCGGAACTGACTGAGGATCAGACAGCGCTTCTGAAGTGGATTAAACCGCACGCGTCCTTTCATGCGCTGATGTACTCGATTCTAGAAACTTACTTCCCGAAGTTCATGTACTTCTCCAATTACGACCGCATGGACGGCGCCGTCCGCCTGGACTTTCTAAAAACGTGGAAGAGCAACAACGAAATCTTTAAGGACGAGAACAGCGGCGCCCGATTGTTCATGGAGTTTTTGGAGTATGCCGGAGTTCCTCTGGACGAGATTTTAACTGTCGGCACATACGAGACATTCAACGCAAAACTACAAGCCGCTTCGAATAATATCACCGACCAGATACTGGAATTTTGGACGCAGAATCCCGACCTGTCGGTAGTGGTGACAATTGACCCAGCCAGACCGCAGGATAAGCCCCCACTCAACGAAAACATCATCGGTCGCGCGCGCATTTACAATGCGCTGCATCGCGTAGACACGCCGTTTTCCGAGCGCAGCGCCGGATTCGTCTGGTTCTTCTCATTTCTAGTGAAATTTGCCCAAGTGAAAGATGATGCAACGCCGGTGGTGCTCCTCCTCGACGAACCCGGCTTGACGCTACACGGCAAGGCACAAGGCGATCTGCTTCGGTACTTTGAGGAGAAGTTGGCCCCCTATCACCAGATTGTCTACTCGACCCACTCTCCGTTCATGGTCGCACCGGACAAGCTGACCGCCGTCCGCGTGGTTGAAGATCAAGTGGAGCTGAAAGGTACACGTCGCGTCCCACTCGGAACTAAGGTGCGTGAAGATATTCTGACGCGCGACCCCGACACTCTCTTTCCTCTGCAGGGAGCCTTGGGTTACGAAATCACCCAATCACTCTTCATCGGAAAGCACACCCTTCTAGTCGAGGGCGCGTCGGACATCCTTTACCTGCAAGCCCTGTCGTCTGCACTGAAGGCACGCAAGCGTACCGGGCTGGATACCAGGTGGACCATGTGTCCCGCTGGTGGAATCGGAAATGTTCGCGCCTTCGTATCACTGTTCGGCGGTAACAAGCTCGATATCGCCGTGCTCGCCGATCAAACTAAACAAGACACCAAAAAAATAGAAGAACTCCGCAAAAGCGAGATATTACGCGCTGGCAAGGTATTCACTATCGCCGATTTCACCGGCAAGGCCGAATCCGATATTGAGGACCTATTTGAAATCGGATTGTTCGCCGAAATCGTAAACGAGGCGTACACCCTCCCTGCAAAATATCAGCTTACAGGTTCAACCTTGGACAAGGCGGACACCGGTACGGTGCGGCTCGTTAAGAAAGCGGAAGCAGCGTTCAAAGTTCTTCCAGAGCCCTTACCGATATTCGATCACTTCACCCCTTCAGCTTGGTTGATCCGCAACCTAGCTACGCTCGAAGCAACGACGCAGTCAGTGAACGAAACCTTGGACCGGGCTGAAAAGCTCTTTGCGTCCGTCAACTCAGCAATCCAAGCCGATTAGCCCTTTTCGTTAGCGCACTTCGCCGCCTCGATCGCCGCGATCGGATCGGGGTGCCACTCCGAGATGCCGAGCTTCCGCATCTGACGCCGCAACTTCGCCGCTTCGCGGCGGCCGTCATGCGGTTGCGGGTTATATGCGCCTGCATCGGGATCATCCGGGTCATCGATCCACACCGGCGGGGTTTCCCACGGCTTCAGATGCAGGTTCTCCGTCTGGCAGCAATACGCCGCGAACTGCGCGACCGTAAGCCACGGTTCGCCGCCCGCCAGCATCGCGTCGAGCTGTGCGCCGCGTCCTGCTTCGAGGCGTGGTGCCATCTGCATCGCGAGTTCGAGGGCTGCCTTATCGAGATCATCGGGTGTCATCATCACCCTCCATCAACTCGTAGGCACTGACACCAGCAGCCGCCTTCCGCGATGGATTGTTGGGCTGCCGGGCCTGCGGGCTGAGCCTCAGCCGCATCGACAACGCAACCACATTGCGGTTGCTCTTTTCTGCAACCGCGAGCCATGGTGATGGGCGACCGCCGATCACAGCCCCGCCTGCCTTAAGCTCATTGGCGGCCTGCTCACAGAGCGCGTGCGCCTCGCAATAGCGCACCAGTAAGGGCAAGTCGCTGCGCACGAAATGTTGCGGGTTGGTGCTGTTGATGATCTCGATGAAAATGGTCCGCTCGGTTTCGTTCAAGGTTGGTGGCGGTCGCAGCCGGTTTGCCCGGCTTCCGATGCCGGTCACGACCGATAGTTCAGCGGCGCTTCTTCGTGGCATGAGGTTTCGATATTAACAGCTTTCGACACGTTGGAATTAACTTCGCCCCGACGCGTCGGGCGAAGGACCCGGCAAAGCATTCTTGAACCGCCCCCTGGCCCCAGCTAGCTCCTGCCTCTCGAGTCGATCAGCCAGATCGCGCAGTCGCTCGACAAATTCGAGACGTTGGCGCTGTCCGAACGATTGACTAAGCGTTTCTACAACGCCGAGCGTTGCGCCGACAAAAGCGGGACCTTCGTTCATCATCGCAATCGTCAAGATCAGCATTGATGCGCGCGTCGGAAGCTTCACTTCCCACAACTGTTCGGCAATTTCTTCTTCACGTTTTGACATTAGCGCGCCTCTTCAATGCGGTGACATTCGCGCCGCGATCAAGCAGATCGCTTTCCAATGCATCGAGCTGTCCCTGTAGATCGGCTCTCACATCTTCGATCAGCGCAACCATCTCGTCACGCAGCGCGCCGAGCGCTTCATCCTGCGCCGTACCCGCTTGGCGGATCATCTTCTCCAGCTTGCCGGTGGTCTCACCGACCGCATCGGCGAAGTCCATCAGCTCAGCGCGATCTACTTGGTGCGGTTCTGGCGTCTCGACCAACGCGTCCTCGCGCGTCTTGATGATCAGCCGCGACGTGTTCTGCTTGCGCACGTTGTTGCGCTCTTCCGGCACTCGCCACATCTCGCCATCGCCGTGCAGCGCTCGACGCTCACGACGAGCGATCATGTCGGCCTCGATGTCACCGAGCCGATCAAGTGTTTCGCGGGCGCGGTCGATGATTTCGTTCATGCGATCACCACGAAATTGAATCCGTATAGGCGCAGCCCGCGCCGCGCCATCCCCACGCAACGTCAGAACAGATGATGCGGACCGCCGCGCAATCCGTCTGATAGAGGCTTTTCACAGGAAACGGCATGCTCGATGCAGTGCTGATCGGGAGCGGCACGGCATCTTCCATATGCAAAACCGCTTCATTGGAAACCGAGATGCGCGGCGCATCGCTAGAGCCGCTGATGCACAGCGCGCGCGGCGCAATCGCGATCACCGTGCCATCGGCAACGCCGCCGCTCGCCCATATCGGATAGGGAAACAGCGGTGCGAGAATTTTGACTTTCGTCACCGTGGTCGCATCTGCGATGAACACCACATCACCGCCACCGACCGCCGCGACCTTGCCTGCCAGCGTCGACAGATCGGTCAACATCGCGTTCAAAGAGCCGCCCGCCGTGGCCGTCGTCTTGTTGACGCCGTTGCGCAGACCTGCCGGACGCGTCGTGCTCGCAGCCACGTCATCGAGCATCAGCGTTTCGAGACCGAGCGAAAGATCTTCGGCGAGCTTGACGCGCACGAGCGCGTCGGCATTGGTGACTTCGATCACTTCGCGCGTCAGCACCGAGATCAGCGCGAGCTTGTGTCCGGCGGTCAACGTCGCGCCGGTCGACAAGTCATGCTGCACGACTTTGATCGGCGCGGCTTCCGCAACGAAGTTGACCGCTGGCGTCCGACACGATGCCGGGCACGGTCACCGCGTTGTAGCTGTCGAACGTCACCGGAATGCAGCGCGGGACCAATTGAGAGAATGCCTTGTCCGGTCCCAAGATGTCCAACAGCGTCGAGATCGTGGTCGAGCTGAACAGCGTGAGGTTGCTGCGGTCGGCAGGCACAACGGCGGTCTTCTCGACGATCTTTGCCGCGTGCGCATCGCCCCATTGGGCGTTGACGAAGGCAGCGGCGGCGCGCAGTTCCTGATGTCGGCCGATGCCGACGACGGCGCGGGAGATCGAGAGCGCGCGGGAGGGGCGGTGGAGGTCTTCTGGGACCAATGGTTTGCGAAGGGTGCTCATCCGGGCAACGTAGGCCCGGCGCGGCCTATAGCAGCGTCACGCGTTGCAGGACTACTCCTTAGGCCAGAACGGCTTCCAGCGCTCGATCCAGTCCCGGATCACCTGCTCCAGCGCGTGCTTGACCACGGTGGGTTTCAGCACCTGATCCTCATCCCGGCCCGACGCGATCAGCGACTTGGCGAGGTCGTGCTCGTGCACGTCCAGCGCCAGCGAGGCCAAGCCGTCCCTCTGCCGTGCGCGGGTGGTACGCGAGCGAACGGCTCGGGGATCGCGGGACAGGATGCGGAAATACTTGCCCTTGCCGATGGTGGGCGCCGCATTCACCAGACCGGCCGCCTGCAGCGAATAGGCGGGCTCCGGATGCGCTTCCGGCGCCAAGGCCTCATCCTGCCGCTCGATGATGCCGAGCACCTTGCTGCCGTCCGTTGGATCGATCCATATGTCCATGATCAGGAACTCCTCTAACTTTGGGCGCCGCGCGCGGCGGTTCATTTGATTTCGACTATCTGATCTCTGGGACACGCAACCATTGCACCGTCCCCTAGGGGGACGGTTGCATGGTTGCGCGGAGGTCCTCGGGTGATGGTTGCGCAACGGTTGCGCCCATGTTGCAAGGTGGTTGCGCGTGGTTGCGCATAGTTGCGGGCTTCTCGAAAAACCATAGTTGCGGCATGGTTGCGGAGGCCCTTCCGCAACCAGACAGCACGCTTGACGTTTTGGCCCATCAGAGCACCCATGAATGCTCCCCTTCGCAGGCGATCCTGTCGGAAGCGACTAGATCGCGGCGGTGCTTGGCGAACAGGGTCCGGGCTGAATGGGCCTTCTCAACCGGATCGATAAGCCCAAGGCGGACGCATTCGGTTCGCCAGTCGTCGGAGTGAACCGCGTGGCGGCCATGCAGCCGTTTGGATTTGGGGGTCATGCCACCGGCCATCACATTGACCAGCGCCCGGTAAAATTTCTCGGCCTGCCGTGAGACCTGCGCCTTCCTCAGTTGCGGGGCATCGCATAGCCATTGATCGTCGGCGAGATAGATGGCGACCTTGTCGAAGTCGCTGCGGTTATCAGGCCTGCGCTCGCGTGCCTTCGTGAACGCCAGTTCGAACGAGATGTCTGTGCTCTCACGCTCGACCGGAGTGAGCACGATCACGGCATCCATCTGCCAAGCGCGGGTTCTGGTGCCGAAGATTTTATTTTCGTCGTTGGTGTGATGTACCCAGAGCTGCCCGATGCCGCGCTTGGTCAGCGACTTGACCCATGGCAAGGTCTGCGCCCACGCTTCCTCATCAATCATCGGTCCTGAGATCAGCGCCATCACGTTATCGAAGATGACGAAGTCGCAGCCCTCGATATCGGCAATCAACCGCTCGATGCTCGCTTGTCCCGCGCGCGTATTAAGCGGATGAAAGCTTGCTATGTCCTCGGTGTTGAGCGCGTGGAAGCCATCGATGTTGATCGCAGGTCTCTCAACCTCACTGCATTCATTGAGCAGGCGCTTCTCTTCGCTCAGCAAACGCTCGCGGAGCAAGCGGCGCGACATCTCGCCGTCGATATACAAAACCGTGGACCGGCGACGTCCCAGCCAGTGCAAGAATCTCGCACCGGCAGCCATCCGCATCCCGATGGCAATCGCCAGATTCGATTTCCCCAAGCCGGTTGGCCCAGCCAGGATTGCGCGGCTGGTGGTCGAGAACACCTCGCTCATCAGATAATCCGGCGTCGGCAGATCGCGCTCGCGCCATTGCGCCAAGGTCAAGAAGCGTGGTGCTGGAGCGGGCGTGTTGATTTGGCTGGTGGCGCTAACGTCTTGCGCGTGGAATTCCGCCCACTTCTTGTCGACCAATGGTCCGATATCGCGATCATCAAAACCGTGCTTGCATGCGCTCTGAACGATCAGGCGGATTCCAAACGGATCATAGCCGCGAATGATCAGCTCCCACGTCACCGCGAGCATGTCGTTGTGCCAACCCTTACCTTTCCCGCCTTCATGCTTCTGGAGCAGCTCTCGAATGTCATTTTCAGTGAGGCGGCCGTCTGCATGCAATAGGTCAGCGGCGTGACGCTCATATACGTTGAGATCGCCGGAGGCGAGAGGCTGGAGGTGATCTGGCTTCTGCGCGCCAACGTTATCACCGAGTAATTTGAGCAACTGCTCAGCCCGATAAGTCGGCGGTTCGTCGAACTTGTGGAATGTCGTGACCTCAGAGACGTAGCCGCGTTCGCGCTTGTCCTTGTCCGGATAGGCAATAGTCCCGGCGAGCCTCATCACACGGCCGGAGTCTATAACTAAAGGATCGGTGCTCAGTAAACGCTGCAAGGCTGAATTGATTTGCTTCTGATGTGCGGCATCGCGGATGTCATCTACCCGGATGTAACCGTGCATGCGCAAATGCGGGATCGTCCCGGTGGTCACTACGAAAGAAAGCCGGATGTTGCTCTGCTTCAAAATTGAATCGACGCGCTCGGCATCGCCGGGATCATCAAAATCGAACCACACATAATCTGATGATCCAAACTCATCGACCGTTGAGCGCGCCTGTGGTGGATCGCGGCGCCAATCGCGGATGTTTGCACCAACCCAAACATTGTCGCCATTTTCGTTTCGAGCGGCGGCGAACTCGGCAGCATACTCGATTTCGAAAACGGAGAAGTTCTGCGCCTGATTGGGCTCTTTACCGTAAGCAATTTCGATGCATGCGGTTTGTGAGTAGCCGCGCGGGCGGGCGGGCGGGGCTATCGCATACAAGTGAGCGCAGATGTCGGTGATATTCGGCGTCAAGCCGGTGATCGGCTTCTGTTGGCGATTCATGGCGCATTCTCGCGATCAGCAATGTTACGGCCAGTATTTTCATTTTTCCGTTCTCGCGTTTCGACTTTGCGTTTTCGATTTTGCTGTTTCGCGTTTGCTGGTTCAGCGCGATCTGAGTGCCGAATCGCGCCGGAGTCGGTGTTCCGCCCGCTTATTAACTGCGCTGCACTTTGACGGTTCTTTTCACCTCTTGTAGGACTTTTTCGATCTTATCATTGCTTAACCTGCGGAGCTGCTCGACAATCACGCGCACTATGTCGGCGACAGTATCGTTGGGGCCAAACGCGTCACCCTTGTCTTCGCGCAGGCGTTGATTTTCAGCTTTCAATTGCGCATTCTGTTCGTGCAGATTGGGGGACGTTCGCTCACCGGTTCTCGACGCTCGATCACGATGGAGAGCGGCAGCGTCTCTTCGCTCCAGCTTGGGAGTGATGGTGCCATCCCTGATACCGGTCAGCAGTTTGTTGTCAGGCAACTTGGTCAACTCGTAGAGCGTCCCCCAGGACGGCGGCAAAAGCGAAACATGTTTCGGATTCGACAAGACCGGATGCCCCGCGATCTTCATCAACATCTGAGCCGTACGTTCACTGAAAGGCAATTTGCTTCGCACCATCGCTTCGAACGTACCGTGCTGCAGCCGATGGGGACCCTCCTTAGCCGCTAATAAGATGCATCCGGTCGCAATGATGCTTTGGACGGCCCTCCCCCAATGATGGTGGATGTCCTTGACGTAATCGTCACAGTTCTTGGGCTGGCAGCTCGACCTAGCGGTGAGAATGCTCGCGTCATCGAGAACGGACGCGGCATGATCTTGCGTTTCAAATTGAGCGGACATAGAACTAAGTCTCCTTCCAACTCGTGTGGCGCGGCTTGTGAAGGCGATCCAGCAACGAAAATGCCCGGTGCGAAGCCGGGCATTTTTGTTGCTGGATCAGATCGGCTTGTCGGCTGCATGAATGCGCGAGGCCATCCAAGCGTCGAGATCGTGCCTGCGATAGCGAACGGCTCGTTCAAGTTTGACGTAGGGAGGTCCGGTGCCATCACCGCGAGAGCGGGCACCTTCAAGATATTGCGGTGACACCTTGAGATATCCGGCCGCTTCCGGCGTGGTGAGATATTCGGTGGTGATCGTTGCGGAGGTCTTGGCGGTGCTGTTTTGCATTGGCTCGGCTCAGCGTTGGGAGCGACAACAGCGCGGCGACCGAAGGGCTAGCCGTGCGCCGACGCCCGGTTACGGGTGCGCATTGATCTGATCTGCTGTTTTCGCTGTTTTGAGCCGGACAATCGCCGTGCCGAAAGCCGGGGCCGAGTGTAGTCGCTCAATAAGACGACTACGGCCGAGGCTTGGTCCCCTCGGCCGTGCCAGTATGTCAGTTTTTTAGAGAGCCGCAATAGCTCTCATTTTGCCGCATTACGCCTTTCGAATGCGACCACGTTGTTCATCTTGCCGCTCTTGGCCGGTCTCGACGCGTTGATCTGCGCCAGCAAATAGTCAGTCATCGTCTGCTGGCTATTCCGGAGATCATTGAGGTCGGGGTGGATGTATCCGGCGTGGGCATCATTGTTCTTCGTGCGCTTCGGTTTGTGATTGGTGAGCGCGCGCTGATGGGCATCGGAGATCTTCACTTTCTGATCGGCAGCGGTGATCCAGCTGTGCCGCAACACATGCGGGCTCCAGCGCTGCTTGAACAACTTCGGCTCGCTCCGGATCAGTTTCTCCTCTTCGAGATGACCACTCTTCGCGAGCAGCGAAGGAAACACCCACTTACAATCGGCACCGAACAGCTCGATGGTCTGCGGGCAGGCGTTGCGCTTGCGCAGCAGTTCGACAAGAAAGTCGGATAGCGGCAACTCCAACGCTTCGGTCTTGGTGATCGGATAGCGCACCACCCTGGCATCGAGATCGACGTTGTCCCATTCCATCCGCATGGTTTCCCCTGCCCGGCAGCCGGTGAAGGCGAGCCAGATATAGAAGTCGCGGCGCACCGGGTTCTCGATCTGTTGAATGCCTGCCCACCATGCGGGCCAGTCGGTGATGACAGTCGTCCTGTTCTTCTCGGCGTAGAAGTCAACGTTGACAGTCGGCGGCTCCGGCAACTCCGGATGCTCGCGCCGGGCCCGACGCCAGATCGCGCGCAAGACCCTCATGGTACCGTTTGCCATGTAGGTCCCGGAGTTCTCGCCGATCTTGGTGTGACGTTCGCGGGCGGCGGCGCGGGTGATGCTGACCAATGGCCGATCCAGCCAGTCACTGAGGTGGCAATCGATCTTGCTCTGGTAATCGTCGAAAGTGGCCTGCGAGTTGCCTTTCCTCTTCATCGCCTGCTGGTGAAGCTCCCAGGCCTGCCGCAGGGTCATGCCGCCTGCGGTTTGATCGCGTCGGCGCTGCACTGGATCGGTGCCGCCCGCGATCTCTCCCACCAGTTGCTCGGCGTCCTTGCGGGCCTTCTGCAGGGTGATCGTCCCAACCCGGCCGAGCGTGATCCGTCTCGACTTGCCGTGAATGCGGCGCTCGATGACGTAGGTCTTCTCGCGGGTGCCGACGACGACGCCGAACCCGGTCAGCCCGGAATCGTCCCAGTACGGCACCTGGCCTTTTTCCGGGTGCGGCAGGTCATCGACGGCTTTCTTGGTGGTGAGGGTGGCTTTGGGCATCGGGGCTCCTTGCTGATTAAGCGAGCCTGCTGATTAGACCCTGTGACGCGACCCTGTGATCCCGCCACTTAATCGGCATCTAATCAGCAGCGTGTTTAAAAGGCAGTAGAAGACCCTATGACTACAGTGGCAATAAAGTCAATGATTTCAGGGAAAATAGCGCTTATTAGGACGTATTGGGACGCCAAAAGCAAACTTTTAATCACGGGGTCCTGGGTTCGAGCCCCAGCGCGCTCACCACGAAGCTCTTGAAATTAAAGCTCATCTTTCGATTGGGATGAGCTAGAGGCCCGCATTAGTTTACAATTTTCGGCCTAGGTTTACAAACCTCGTTCGGGATCCGTTCGTCGGCCATGGCCGTGCAGAAGGTCCGAAAGCCCAAAGCCTAACGTTCAAGCGCCGAACCCGTGCGCAAAAACCCGCCACTTTCTCATATTGCTTAGGTCCGAGGCCACGGTTGCTGGCCACCCGCCTCCTGGATCCGATACGCTAACTCCTACAGATCGGGTTCACGATTAGGCTTCAGCCTCCTGCCGAGCCCGGGCATAAGTCCAAGCGCAGCAGGCGGCGTTCGCCGAAGCTGAAGGATTCGACCTAGCTCAGGCCCTCCAGAGGTTGAGACCGGAGAAGGGGCGCCGAGGCGTTCGAACGTCTCAATCAGGGCTTTAGGCGCGACGGCCGCCTTCAAAGCTTAGCGCCGTCTTTTTCTGGGAGGGCGAGAAGAAGACCTGACCACAGCTTTCTTGCTGACTTTTGCTCTAGTCGTAGTCGAGGGCTTCCTCTTTACGTTCGCCTTTTTCGCTCTTACCGCGTTCGTTTTCTTCGCTTTCGCAACCGCCCTCTGGACTACCTTGGCCTTGGCCTTGGGCTTGGGCTTGGTTTTCTTGGCAGCTTTCGCGGCCTTCTTTCGGGTGGCTTCTGACTTTGCCTTCCTACGAAACTGCGAAACATCGATCGACGCGATCTCAGGCTGCGGGCCGCCAACGGCCGCAACTGATATCCTGACTGCCATCTTCTTAAGGTGAGCGACGACCTCAGTAAATGTCAGAGCCGGCCCCTTTTTCCTCGACCAACCCCGAGGTCTGTGCTTCTGGTGAACCAACAACAGGATGCCGTGCCGTCCGTCTTTGGCGCGTAGCGCCCGCAGAGCTGCCTTACGAGCGCGTCTTCAAGCTGCTCCAAGGTCCAGCTTTCCGCAACTTTGATTTCGATGGGCATCGTCGCATCCGTAGGCTTACACCGAAGCCGGATGTCGGGCTCCTTTTCGTCTGCAACATGAACTTCACGATCAACCGAATAGGATCGCCCCTGCTTGAGTGTCATTCGGTCCGCCAGCCACCGTTGCACGCGGCTTTCCTTGGGCAACAGCGCCAGCGTCTCGCCTTGCTGATACTCATCGTTGACGAGATCGTGCTGCATATCCTTAAGCCGCGCGAACCAAACTAAGGAATCCATCCACCTCGCGTCGGAGCGTCTGGGCCTCGTCTACAAGCACATCTGCCGCGTTTAACAGATTCGAGGCGGCGTGGTCTGTCTCGGTAACCACCGAGCTGACACCTTCAATGTGCTCGGATACTTGGTTCGACGCTTCAGCAACCTGCTGCACGTTCCGGGTAATTTCTTGTGTAGCTGCCGCTTGTTCTTCCATAGCAGCAGCAATCGCCGTGGAGATTTCTGGGTAAAGTGGTCGTGAGAGTGGTAGCCACCGTCTCACGCTCACCAGGAAGCTTTTGAAATTAAAGCTCATGTTTCGATTAGCGCGAGCGCCAAGCCCGCGCCATTCGTCGCACGATCCTGGCGCTTCGTTGTACTGCCCTCCTCCCTTACTCGCGGTAATGCCGTGGCCTCCTCGTCTAGCAGCAATCGCTCTGCAACGGGGACAATCGCTCTGGGGCAGCGCCCGCGCCCGCCGACTACCATCAGTGTGTCGACGCACCAACGAGCGGAGGAACAAAATGATGGTCTGGAATTACCTGGTCAGCCAATCTGCGATACTCGCCTCCCGACCGAGAGTTCTCAGAACAACCTTCATGTGCGCCCTTTCCGCGACGGTTCGCTTCACGTCGGCAATAGAGGAAGGACAGAAGATCCCGGCGCCGTCGGTCGATGCGCAAAATCCCATGGTTTTGATCACGGCCGCGGATGACGTGCCGCTCTTTTGCAGGAGCTCACGACCGACGCGCCCCCAGCCCCCTGTCTTCCTGCATCCAAAGAACTGCCGCGCGTGGCAGCTTTAGCAAGTCGATCGGATACATCACCATGATCCGGTCCAATGCCGCCAAGCACGCGTCGATCGTCGACGCCATGAGAGCCATCAACGGAACCTCCTCGGCACGCGCGTGCTTTGCCGGTGGATACTGCGTCCGGGGGACCTACATTCCCTCGGATCGAGCCGACGAGGTCACAAGGTCACGGAGCTTCACCAGACCATCACGCGTGCTGGCGCGCTTCTCTGTGGACGGCCGCGCCAACGGATCGGAAACCGACAATCTGGTCCTGCGCGGCTTCAGTTTCAGGCTCGGGGATGGGCATCATCGCTCGGACATTCTCACGCAGAGCGCTCCGGTTCATTATGCGAAGACGCTCGATCAGATGCTGGCCTTCCTCAAGGCCCACAGCCCGCGGGCGGATGGAAGACGGGACCCGGTGAAGGTCGGGGCATTCTCCGCGACCAATCCGGAAACGCGGCACCAGGCCGACTACATCGCCGCCCATCCGCTGCCCCCGAGCTTTGCCGAAACCACCTATTGGGCCGTTCATGCGTTCCCGGCTACCAATGCGACCGGCGAGACGCAGTTCATCAAATTCAAGGTGGCCCCGGTCGGCGCCGACGCTGCGCTGCCTGAAGGCGAGGTCAAGACAAGTTCGGCCGCCGCCCTGCATAATGACCTCGAAAGGCACATCGCTGACAGCGATATCCGCTTCAGCCTCATGGCGCTGCTCGGCCGCCCCGAAGACCCCACGCTCGATGTCACGATCCGATGGCCCGATGAAGACAGCCGGGAGGCCGTGCGGCTCGGCACCATCGTGATCACCGGTGTCGAGCCGAACGAAACGTGCGACGCCTTTGCCTTCGATCCTGCAAATCTCGCTGAGGGTATCGGTTATCCGCCGGACGAGATCTTTGCAGCGCGACCCGCCGTCTACGCGATGCACCTCGCGCAGCGCCGCTAATCGAGTGGTCAGGACTCGCGGTCCCTGACGCCGAGTGCTTCCCGGCGCCATGCGGCCGGACTGACACCGACCTGGGCCGAAAACACCTTCGTGAAGTGGCTTTGGTTGGCGAACCCCGCCGATATCGCAATCTCGGACAGCGTCAGACCGCGCACGCTCATCAATTGCTTGGCCGCCTTCACGCGCTGGCGAAGCAGCCATTGGTGCGGCGGTAGACCTGTCGAGATACGGAACGCCCGTGAAAAATGGCTGACCGAGAGACCAAGTTCAGCCGCGACCCGTTGCAATGACAATTTCCCACCGAGATCGGAATCGAGCCTTTCGCATGCCCGTCTCACCTGCCACGACGCAAGACCGCCACGCGCCAGTTCGCTGATGCGCTGCAGCCCGCCATAGGTCTGGGCGACATGGGCTGTCAACGCAAGCATCGTGTGATCAATGAAAAGCTGATTGGCCTCGTCCTGCCGACGCAGCGCTTCCAGCAGCGAGGCGCCCACATGACGCATGATAGCATCGTCATGGCCGACGCCGAGCGGACAGCTCAGTTCGCCAATGCGCGGCGCGCCGAGCTGTTCAGCGATGCCGTCCAACGCCGAACGCGGAACATAGAAATGAAGCGAGTGGAACGGCTTGTCGATGACGTAGCGTGGATCGCGCTTGAGGTCGTATAGGTATGTCGCGCCGGCCCGGATATCCGCCTTGACGACGCACTTGCCATTATCCCAGAGCTCGCAGTCGGGGTAATCCTGAAGCTTCAGACTGACGTTGTAGGCGTCTTCGCGATACGAGCCGCTCAGAGCTGGCTCTGGGTTGTCATTCCACGCCTCGGTAACAGCAACTTCGGCACTGCGCAGTGAACGCGTAATCAGCGAAGACGGCACGTTCTTCAAGCGCAAGAACTGCGCAAGCCTCTGACCATAGAAACCGGTCTGTGCCATTTCGATCGCCGATCAAGATTTTGCCCCGACAGCCCGTTACGCCCCACCGCCCTTAAAGTCGGTCCTCATTATCCGGTATCCGGGTGGGAGGTCCAGCTTGGAGCGCGTTTGAACGTGCGATTGCACAAACGGCAGATCCGATTCTAGAAGCGATTTTTCGTAGCGATTTCAAGGCTATTTGCGATTTCCTCCGGTTAATCGATCAGACAGAACGCCTGCTCGACCGATCACAATGTCTCGCACGCGGCGCTTTGAGCAGAATCGGGAAAAGCGGCGCCGCTTTGGGAAAGACCCAGTAGTTCTGCGGGCATAGAACGCCCGCCTGCAGCTCGCGACGCTCGCCCGGTAACCCGACCAGGGCCGACAGCAGGCAACCGCCCTCAGGCCAGCCGCGAAATCGAGTCTCCGATGCTGCGACCGTATGGCCTTGAAGCGAGGATTCCCCCATGAGCCAGCCGATAGAGAATGCTGCTCCAGATGATCTGACGGCGATATCCGAGCCGAGCCAGGGCCAACCGTCGACTGCCGGGCGGCGCGCCGCTGGTGCAGAGATGGCGCGCGTGCTCCACACCACGCCCTTTCGCATGGCTTTGGATGCCTCGGGCGCCGGCATCGCCCACTGGAAACATGACCCATTGCATGACGTCGTCGAACCCATGAGTCACCACGTCATCATGGCTTACAACGGCATGATGCAGCACATGGAGCGTCGGTCGGGAAGATCGGTCGCGAGGGGTACGTTTCGTCGCGGAGTCGTGATCATCATTCCGGAGGGATCCAGCTCGAGGTGGGATATCCCGAAACCCGTCGACGTCGTGCAGCTCTACCTTCCTCACGCAACGCTGAAGCGCGTCGCCGACGAAGCGGTGACCGGCACAGTGACCGATCTCCTGGAGCGAACGGCGCATCCGGATCCCATTACGTCCCGATTGCTTTTAAGCACGGTAAGCGCGCTCGAGAGCAATGGCGCCCTGGACAATCTGTTCAGGCACCAGCTGATAGACCTCTTGGCCATGCGCCTCCTGGCTGCGCACACCGGCTCGCCAACGACATTCCAGCCGATCGTCGGCGGACTTTCGCCGAAGGTCCTGGCCCGCGCCATCGAACGCTTGCGATCGGACAGCGACGCCGACGTCTCGCTCGGCGCCCTCGCCTCCGATGCCGGCGTGTCCCGCTCCCATTTCTGTCGCGCCTTCAAGGAGAGCACCGGCCTTTCACCTCACGGATGGCTGCGCCAACACAGGCTCCAACAGGCCATGACCATGCTTCGCGACACAGACATATCGATCGCGATGGTGGCAGCAGAGCTTGGCTATGCTTCGCAAACGGCATTCGCCGCAGCCTTCAGGCGATTGAGCGGAGAGATGCCAAGCGATTGGCGGCGGCGTGTGCGTTAGCAAAACACTCTCGAGCTCGAAGTGTCTGCCGAACGCGAGGACCGCTTCATGGACAAGCCGCTCCCCCACGATCCTTTGCAGGCTCTGCTTGCCGCACCAAGCGCGTGCCCCAGCACCTCGGCGGCCGCCGAGCGACGACCCGCCGATGCGGAGATGGCCCGCATCCTCAAGACAACCCCGCTCCAGATTACCTCGGATCCATCCAATGGCGGCATCGCGCATTGGAAGCACGGTGCTCTGCACGACGTTGTCCAGCCCATGACTGACCACGTCATCATGGCTTATCCGACAGGGGTCCAGCGCCTGGAGCGGCGCATGGGAAGGTCCGTGGCGATTGGAACGGCGCGTTCCGGAGTTGTGACCATCATTCCCGCCGGCTCAAGCGCCAGATGGGATATTCCGGGGCCTGTCGATGTCGTCCAGCTCTACCTTCCGCACAGGACGCTAGAACGTATCGCTCGCGATGCCGATGCGCCGGCTCCCGGAGATCTCTTGGAGCGCACCGGGCACCCCGATCCTGTCACGTCAGGTTTGCTGATGAGCGCGGCCGATGCGCTGGAGGGCAATGCTGTGCTGGACGCCCTGTTCAGACAGCGGCTGACTGAGCTCCTGGCGACGCGCATCCTGGCGGAGCATTCCGGCGCACTGGTAGCCTTCGAGCCGATCACGGGCGGGCTGGCTCCCCATGCGCTTCGTCGCGCGATCGAGCGATTGCGTTCGGATTGCGATTCTGACGTCTCTCTGGCGGCGCTCGCATCCGACGCCGGCCTGTCGCGCTTTCACTTCTGCCGCGCCTTCAAGGAAAGTACGGGTCTTTCGCCTCATGCCTGGTTGCGCCAGCAGCGGCTCGAGCGCGCCATGAACTTGCTCAAGGAAACCGATGCGGCAATCCAATCGGTGGCAAAGGAGCTTGGCTACGCATCACAAACCGCGTTCGCCGCGGCATTCAAGAATCTGACCGGCGAAACTCCAAGCGATTGGCGCAGGCGCGTGCGCTAACAGCAATCTCTCTGCAATCACATCAATCGCTCTGGCGCAGCAGCAGCTCCAATCCTGTAAAACTACGGCGTCGAACACCGACAATGGATGGAGACGAGCAATGGCCTGGAAGCACAGTGTCGCCCTCCTCGGAATGGTCCGGTCACGGAGGGCTATCGCGACAGCGCTGGTCTACGGGTTGTCACTCAGCGTGCGCTTCACGTCGGCAACGGGTGAAGAAGTCGAAATTCCGCCGACTGCTGCGACGTCGATCGTGACCAGGGATGAAGCCCTCTCCTTCCACGATGGTGGGTTGTTGCGCACAAGCGAGCCCATCGCTCTTCGGCTAGGCGGGCCGATGGCGTCACGAGACTGTCACGCGGCATGCGAAACACGGCTAACGCCGGACTGCAGCGCTCCATAAGCGACCAGCATTCTTCGATTCACATCTTTTGCGTGTCGTGATCGCGGCAAGTCCTCTCCTTATCGGGGGAGCGGCGGTGGTGACGCGCGTGTGTCCCGAGACGTCAAACCAGAGGAGTAGATCAGATGCGACTTGTTATCATTGGCGCCGGTTTCGCCGGCATGTATGCCGCACTTTCCGCCGCTCGCCTTCGCGACATCAGGGGCGCCACGCCCAAGGAGCTCGAGATCGCGCTGGTCGCGCCCGAGCCGACACTGGTGGTTCGTCCGCGGCTTTATGAGCCGAAACCTGAGACCTTGACCGCGCCTCTGGCGGACGTCCTCAAATCCATCGACGTTGTTTATGTGCAGGGCAGCGCCGAGACGATCGATACCAATTCTCGCGCGGTAACTATCGTTACAAGGGAGGGAACGAAGAAGCAGCTCTCTTACGATCGACTGGTCGTCGCGACCGGCAGCCGGCTGTTCCGCCCGAACATTCCCGGCCTCTCCGAGCACGGTTTCAGCGTCGACCAGCTCGCCGATGCCGTTGCTCTCGACAAGCACCTCCATAGCCTAGCCAGCCGGCCAGCCTCGAACGGACGCGACACTGTCGTTGTCGCCGGCGGCGGCTTCACCGGTATCGAAGCGGCGACCGAGATGCCGGCGCGGCTTCGCGCGATCCTCGGCAAGGATGCAAAGCCACGCGTCGTGATAGTCGATCGAAGCAAGGCGGTCGCTCCCGACATGGGCTCAGATTCCCGCCCCGTCATCGAGGACGCATTGAAGAAGCTCGGCATCGAGACCCGGGTCGGTGCGGGTGTCGAATCGCTCGAAGGATCCGGCGTCTTGCTCTCCACCGGCGAACACATCGAGACCGAGACGGTGATATGGGCCGCTGGCATGCGCGCAGCGCCTTTGACCACCCAGATCCCCGCCGAGCGCGACAAGCTGGGCCGGCTGCTGGTGGACCGCGACTTGCGCGTGCCGGGCGTCGCGGGGGTATTTGCAACCGGCGATGCTGCGCGCGCCGCATGCGATGATGCCGGCAACTACGCGCTGATGTCCTGCCAGCACGCGCTGCGCATGGGCGCTTTTGCCGGCAACAACGCCGCCGCCGAGCTCCTGGGTGTGCCGACCAAACCCTATCACCAGGTCGCATACGCCACTTGCCTCGATCTCGGAGAAGCGGGCGCAATCTTCACGCTCGGCTGGGAGCGGAAGCTGAGACTGGTTGGAGACGAGGCCAAGAAGACCAAGCAGCAGATCAACACGGTGTGGATCTACCCGCCACGCGCCGAGCGCGCCGCGGCGCTGGCGTCAGCCGATCCGGAGCACGTCAGCGAGCTGTAGGAAGCCGTCGGGCCGCGCTTCTCTCGAAGGGCGCGGCCCGATCCCAAGCGCTCAACCAGGATTTCATGCGATGAAACACGACACCGTACGCACAACGGCATTCGCGATGCCGCTCACCAACCCGGCCTTCCCTCCAGGTCCTTATCGTTTCGTCAATCGCGAATACTTCATCATCCAATACCGCACCGATCCTGAGGCGCTCCGCCGGATCGTGCCGGAGCCGCTCGAGCTGGCCGAACCCGTGGTGAATTACGAATTCATCCGCATGCCTGATTCAACCGGCTTCGGCCACTACACCGAAAGCGGACAGGTCATCCCGGTGTCGTACAGGGGCCAGGCCGGCAGCTTTACCCATCAGATGTTCCTCAACGACCATCCTCCCATCGCGGGCGGTCGCGAGCTGTGGGGTTTTCCGAAGAAGCTCGCCCAACCGAAGCTTGCAGTCGAGATCGATACGCTGGTCGGCACCCTGAACTATGGCTCGGTGCGCATCGCGACCGGCACGATGGGCTACAAGCATCGCGCCCTCGACGCCGAGATCGAAGCAAGGAAGCTCACCGCACCGAATTTCCTGCTCAAGATTATCCCGCATGTCGACGGCTCGGCACGCATCTGCGAGCTGGTCCGCTACCACCTCGAAGACATCACCGTGAAGGGCGCATGGACCGGGCCGGCCGCGCTCGACCTCCATTCGCATGCCTTGGCGCCCGTCGCTGAGCTGCCGGTTCTTCAGGTGCTGTCCGCCAAGCACCTCGTCGCGGACCTGACGCTCGGGCTTGGCTCCGTCGTCCACGACTATCTGGCACCCAGCCAGACTGCACGACGGCTCGGATCCGAAATCTTGATCGAAGCAAACGCGCGCTGACCGGAGCAGCCGCGATATCGGGAGTTTGCAACATGTTGAATGTGATGCGCGAGCAGACGAGTGCTGCGGCAGGGCAATCCAGGCCCTTGCCCTACGACGTCGTTGCCTTGGTCTTGCAAGGAGGCGGAGCGCTGGGAGCCTATCAGGCCGGCGTCTATGAGGGCCTGCACGAGGCGGGCATCCGCCCGAACTGGATTGCTGGCATTTCGATCGGAGCACTCAATGCTGCCGTTATCGCAGGCTCGCCAGAAGCCGAGCGGGTGGAGCGGCTGCGTGAGTTCTGGGAGACCGTCTGCGCGTGTCCAGCGGGGTGGCCTGCTGGCGAAGGACCGGGCGATGCCCTGCCCTTCGCATTCGATATGCGTTCACTGAACAACGCTTTTGCCGCGATGCGGGCCTTGTTCCAGGGGCAGCCGGGCTTCTTCAAGCCGCGCTTTCCCTCACCGTTCTGGTCGCCTTTCTCGGGCGAAGCCGCGACGAGCTACTACGACACGGCACCGCTGAGCCGAACGCTGGAAAGGCTCGTCGATTTTGATCGCTTGAACTCGGGGGACGTGCGCGTCAGCGTCGGCGCGGTCAACGTGCGCACGGGCAACCTTACCTATTTCGACACCGCCGAACGCCGGCTGGGGCCGAAGCATTTCATGGCTTCCGGTGCCTTGCCGCCGGCATTTCCGGCAGTGGACATCGAAGGCGAACATTACTGGGACGGCGGCGTCGCCTGGAATACGCCGCTTTCCCGCGTGCTGTCCGGCGAGCCAGGTGAGACGCTGACGTTTCAAGTTGACCTCTGGTCCGCGCAGGGACGTGTCCCGCACGACATGATGGAGGTGTCGAGCCGCCAGAAGGACATTCAGTATTCGAGCCGAACGCGCGCCATTACAAATCAGGCGCTGCGGATGCAGCAGATGCGCCGGGCGTTGCAGCGAACGATGGAGAAACTGCCGGAAAGCGCAAAGCGGGATCCGGAAATTCGCGCCATTGCGGATTTGGCCCGCCACAGCTCCCACAACATCATTCATCTGATCTACCAGTCCAAGATCTACGAGGGCCACTCGAAGGATTACGAGTTCGGGCTGAGCGCGATGCGCGCGCATTGGCAAAGCGGCCTCGACGACATCCGTCGCACTTTGGCTGAGCCGCGGCGGCTGGACCTGCCCGCGCCCGAGCTCGGCATCGTCACCCATGACGTGCATCGCCACGACTGAGACCTAGAGCCCCCAAAGCCTTCGGAGACAGCCATGTCGACAACTTCTTACGCTCCTGAAGACAAGGTCAAGATCCGCCTTGCTCCATCGCGCCAGGCGATCCGGCGCGCAGCGCTCGCGTTCGCCGCTGCGCTCGGCGTCGCGGGGGCTGCAGCCTACGGCCACTACTACCTCACGGCCGGACGTTACCTCGAAACGACGGACGACGCTTATGTCAAAGCCGATTCCACGATCATCGCACCGAAAATATCCGGCTACATCGCTGAAGTCCTGGTTACCGACAACGAATCGGTGAAAGCCGGCCAATTGCTGGCTCGTATTGACGCCCGCGATCTCAGGACTGCGCTGAACCAGGCCAAGGCTGACGTAGCCACTGCCGAAGCTACGGTGAGGAACATCGACGCGCAAATCGAATTGCAGGAGCCGCTGATTCAACAGCAAGCGGCCGAAGTCGATGCGACCGAAGCCGGTCTGAAATTCGCGCAGCAGGAGCGTGCCCGCTACGACGAGCTCATGAAGTCCGGCTCAGGGACAATCCAACGGGCTCAGCAGACCGATGCAGCGCTGCGCTCTCAGACCGCCCAGCTGCAACAAGGCAAGGCAGGATTGCTCGCGGCGAGCAAGAAGATCGAGGTGCTCGCGACCCAGCGCGCGCAGGCTGTCGCACAGCTCGATCGGGCCCGCGCGGTCGAACACCAGGCTTCTCTGAACCTGTCTTATACGCAAATCACCGCTCCCGTCGACGGCACGGTCGGCGCCCGCACGCTCCGTGTCGGCCAGTATGTGCAGGCCGGCACACAGCTCATGGCAGTGGTACCGCTGGATGCGATCTATGTCGTCGCGAACTTCAAGGAAACCCAACTCACCCATGTCCGTAATGGCCAGCCGGTTGAGCTGCGCGTCGATAGCTTCCATTCAACCAGGCTCAAGGGGCATGTCGACAGCCTCTCGCCGGCAAGCGGCCTGGAGTTCGCCCTGCTGCCGCCGGACAACGCCACCGGCAACTTCACCAAGATCGTGCAGCGCGTCCCCGTGAAGATCATGCTCGACGACCAAAGCCTGAAGGGCAGCCTGCGCCCTGGCATGTCGGCGGAGCCGACCATCGACACCAAGTCGGCCGTTGTCGCGGAGCGCGACACGGAGAAGCGGCTTGCCTCGCGCGGCGGCAAACCCCGCGGCTGATAAAACCGATCTCTTGCGCACCCGAGCAGACAGCCATGACGACAGTGCGAACCACGATCGATGCCGCGCCAACGGATGGGCGGCCGCCAGCCACCGCTCCCGTCGTGTCCGCAAAAACCTGGCTCGCGGTGACCGGAGCCACGCTGGGTGCCTTCATGGCGGTGCTCAATATCCAGATCGTCAACGCCTCCCTTGCTAACATTCAGGGTGGAATCGGTGCGGGCATCGATGACGGCGGCTGGATCTCGACCTCCTATCTGATCGCCGAGATAGTGGTCATTCCCTTGAGCGGCTGGCTCGCCCAAGTGTTCTCGGTCCGCATCTATCTGCTCACCAATGCCTTCCTGTTCCTGGTGTTTTCGGCGGCCTGCGCGCTCGCCCAGAACTTGCCGCAGATGATCGTACTTCGCGCCGTACAGGGCTTTACCGGCGGCGTGCTGATTCCGATGGCGTTCACCCTGATCATCACGCTGCTGCCGAAACCCAAGCAGCCGATCGGGCTGGCGATGTTCGCAATTTCCGCGACGTTCGCGCCGGCGATCGGTCCGACCATCGGGGGCTACCTGACCGAAAACTTCGGTTGGGAATACGTTTTCTACGTCAACGTCGTGCCGGGCGCGATCATGATCACGATGCTCTACGCCTCGCTAGAAGCGACGCCCATGCGGTTGCGGCTCCTGCGCGAAGGCGATTGGGTCGGTATCGCCGCCATGGCGATCGGGCTCGCAGCGCTCCAGACCGTGCTGGAGGAAGGCAACAAGGACGATTGGTTCGGCTCGCCCTTCATCGTTCGGCTGGCCATCGTCGCCGCGATCGTTTTGACGCTGTTCGTCGTCATCGAGCTCACGGTGAGGAAGCCGCTGCTCAACCTGCGGATCCTGTTCCGTCGCAATTTCGGCTTCGGCGTGCTCGCGAACTTCCTGCTCGGCGTATCGCTGTATGGGTCCGTCTATGTCCTGCCGGTCTACCTGTCGCGCATCCAAGGCTACAACTCGGAGCAGATCGGCATGGTGTTGGCCTGGACCGGCCTGCCCCAGCTCGCGCTGATCCCGCTGGTGCCTCGCCTGATGCAACGGCTCGATCCACGCCTCGTCATCGGCGTCGGCTTTGTGCTCTTTGGAGGGTCCAACTTCCTGAACATCTACATGACCAATGACTACGCGGCCGATCAGCTTTTCTGGCCGAATGTCATCCGCGCTCTTGGTCAAGCCCTCGTCTTTGCGCCGCTCTCGGCGGTCGCCACCGCCGGAATCGAGGCCGAGAACGCCGGATCTGCGTCCGCCTTGTTCAACATGATGCGCAACCTTGGTGGTGCAATCGGCATCGCTGCCCTTCAAACACTCCTGACCAAGCGCGAGCAATATCATTCCAACGTTCTGAATCAGTCGGTATCGATGTTCGAGCAAGCGACCCGCACACGCCTCGACCAGCTTACGCAATATTTCATGAGCCACGGCGTGATCGACCGCGTCGATGCAGCTCATCACGCCTATGTCGCGATCGGCCGGATTATCCAGAAGCAGGCCTTCATCCTCGGCTTCAGCGACACCTTCTATCTGCTCGGAGTCTCGCAGATCGTCGCTCTGGCGGCGGCGCTGATGCTCAAAAGGCCGGAGCGTTTCGATGCCGGCGGCGCCCACTGACCACCTTCTGCATATATCTTATTTCTCCAGCACCGAAAGGAACTCACCATGTTGAAGAGTAAAGTCGCGATCGTCACCGGATCCACCAGCGGCATCGGGCTCGGCATCGCCAAGGAATTGGCCGGGCTCGGCGCCGACCTCGTGTTGAACGGCTTCGGCGATCCGGGCGAAATCGAGACGATCCGCAGCGGCCTCGAGCGTGAGCACGGCGTGCGCGTCATCTACGATGGCGCCGATATGTCAAAGGAACAAGCCGTGCGCGAATTGATCGCCAAAACGATCGAGACATTCGGCCGTCTCGATATCCTGGTCAACAATGCCGGTATCCAGTTCACCGCGCCCGTCGAAGAATTTCCTACATCCAAGTGGAATGCAATTCTCGACATCAATCTATCGGCCGCGTTTCACGGGATTGCCGCGGCGGTGCCCCAGATGAAAAAGCAGCGTTGGGGACGGATCGTCAACATCGCTTCGACGCACGGTCTGGTCGCGTCGACCCACAAGGCCGCCTACGTCGCAGCCAAGCATGGACTGGTAGGCCTAACAAAGGTGGTCGGCCTGGAGACCGCGGGCAGCGGCATCACCTGCAATACGGTTTGTCCAGGCTGGGTGCGGACGCCTCTAGTGGAAAAGCAAATCAGCGATATCGCTACCCAAAAACACATAAGCCAGAAGGAGGCGGCCGAGGAGATCTTGGCTGAGAAGCAGCCGTCTCTTGAGTTTGTCTCTCCCTCACAGCTTGGCGGCACAGTGGCCTTCCTCTGTTCGCCAGCGGCAGACCAGATCACGGGCACGGCAATCTCGGTCGATGGCGGCTGGACCGCGCAGTAACGGAACAAACGCGGCGGGCGCAGCCCGCCGGTCCGATCTAACATGGAGGCTTATCATGGGTACTAGTCAGAAAGTCGCGATCATCACAGGCGCGTCGCAGGGTATCGGTGAGGCCCTCGTCAGGGCTTATCGCGATCGCGATTTTCGCGTTGTCGCAAATTCCCGCTCGATCAGGCCCTCGTCTGATCCGGAAATCGCAGCCGTAGCTGGGGACATCACCGATCCAGCCACTGCGGAACGCATCATATCGCAGGCGGTCGAGCGCTTCGGCCGCGTGGATACCCTTATCAACAACGCCGGCATCTTCATCGGAAAGCCATTCACCGAATATACGTCAAAAGATTATGCCAGCATCCTGGCGATCAATCTCAACGGCTTTTTCCACATCACCCAACGCGCTGTCGCGGAAATGCTCAGGCGTAGAGCCGGGCATATCGTGCAGATCACCAGCAGTCTCGACGAGAACGTCGACAGCCGCGCACCGTCTGTTTTGGCAGCTTTGACGAAAGGCGGCCTGAACGCGGCCACGAAATCGCTCGCGGTCGAATATGCAAGCCGAGGAATCCGCGTCAACGCCGTGGCGCCGGGCGCGACGAAAACGCCAATGCATGCACCTGAAATGTATGAATTCCTGGCTAGGCTGCATCCGATCGGACGGATGGGGGAAGTGAGCGAAATTGTCGAAGCGGTGATGTACCTCGAAGGAGCGGGCTTCACCACCGGCGAGATCCTCCACGTCGATGGCGGACAGAGCGCTGGAAGCTAGAAGAGATAGAATAACGAGCGTTGAAATTTGGCCCAATGAACACGGCATTCCTTTTGATGACGCAGTACGGAGGTAAGGCCATCATCCCGATTGAAGACGTGTGTCGGGATTACCTTTCACACCTGAATTCCATTAAGCTAGTACAAAAGATCAGCGCGGCTGAACTCGCAATCTCTCTGGTGCGAATAGAAGCAAGCCAGAAATGCGCTAAGGGCATCCACCTCCTGGACCCGGCCAATTACCATAATGCGAGAGTAGAGGCCGCCAGAAAGGAAGTGGCAGCCTTGACGGCTAGGGGCCGACTTCTTGCTGTTGACGAAGTGCAGCGCCATGCAGGCCGGACACCGCACGGGGACGTGAGTGTTTGCCGCGGGCGGCTCCGGCCGATCGTCTTCCAAGCGGTGCTGGACGTTCATGCCGGTGCGCGGACACTTGAATAGGATCTGGCGCTCCATTCGGTGAGCATGCGCCCGGTGGCGGCCGAGAGAAATTGCGGTTGATTACTTAAAGGCTCGATTGCAGTGCATCCTCTCTCGGGATGCACTCGAGCGACCGCACCAGGCCCCGCATCCGGGCCCGGAGTGCAGCAGTGCCGCGGAAAATTGTCCTCGATCTCCTCGGCTCTTGACCTATTCGGGTACAGCCGTTGAAATCAGGCTTTCAGTGATGTTGCGGGGGTGGCGTCGTGGGAGAGTTCTACAAGGGCTTCGCGCAGCGCGCGCGATCTTGCGGAGAAGATCCGCTTACCAAGCGGCGCCTGCTCGACTTGGCTCAACAATACACCTCAAGGGCCGCGGATCGAGCTATCCACCGACGCCAGCACCGCGCGCCCAGGGCGCTCTTCTCGGGGTCCGGAGAGGCCTGAGGGCCTCAATCCTTCTCGTCCCTCACATCCGAAGCATTGGCCCGGCGCTCGTATTCTTCCGCCAAGGCAGTAAGCCGCTGGATCACCTCCGGATCCGTGATGGAAGCTGCCAAGCGCCTGCACTTCCGGGCTTCGGCGAGCAATCGGGTCTTCTCGTCTTCCATGGCCATTCCAGCCCGCTTCCATGCGGGTCGCGGCGTCCTCCGCAGCCGCGTTCGTCAGCCGTCCTTACGCGTCCTTGACGTCCCTCGCCGGCCAGCTTTCGCCCGCCGGCCTCACGCGCACCGTGCCCCTGCCGCCGAGCAGTTCGTGCGTAGCAACCTCGTCCTCGGCTTCAACCAGCGTCAGTTCGGTCTCGGGCTTCCGGTCGAGCGTCAGGTCGAGATCGCCCGGAAAGATCTGCCAGCGCGAGCCGTCGTCGAGCTCGACGATGTGGCTTTCGGAATGGGAGCGGATCTTCATCCTCTCCGTCCCTGTGGTCCCGCCCGCTACTTCTGACGCGACGGGGCTTGGGCGTTCGAGTCGTTCGGGTTCTTCTTGTTGGCCTCATGGTGCCCGATCGCACATCCCGCTAACGCCCCGAGCTTGCCGCGCCCAGCCATGTGGCCGGCGACGCCGCCGATGATGGCACCCTTGATGCAGCCCTTCGCTTCCGCTGGCGAAATCGAGGCCAGCGCCAGCACGCACGCGACCGCTACGATGGGCTTCATGGTCTCCTCCACTCTCTCGTTGTCCTTCGCATCACGTCGCGGGAAAGAGGCGCGTTCCGGTGGAACCTCCGCGAACCGGCTTAGGCGGCGTCGCGACCACCTTGCGGGGAGACAGGTGAGTGAGCGGCGGGCCGGAGCCGCCCGCTTCCACGGTGCAGCACTTGGGACATCTGAAGGCGATGTCGTCGCCAGCGACGTTAGTTAGTGAAGCGCGCCCGCCAACAAAACAGGAGGCCTGCGGTGGTGGTCTCGTGATGTTGGGAGCTCTCGCCGCGCTGTGCCAGCATTCACGCCGCGTGACGACAAACTGCGGCCCGCAGTGTTGGCGTTTCGCTGCCCGAGCGCCTGAACTACGATTTTGCGCGCTAACCTAACCGCCCGTGCCATCAACGCACGCGGCTCATGCCCCTGGAAGAACGACGTCGCCTGCTGATGCTCCAGCAACAACGTCTTTGCGCCGTCCGAATATTGTCGCAGGCGCTCCTTATCCTGGATCGCTGCAAAAGCCCACGGCTCCAGGTGGAGGGCAGTCGGAGCCTGAATGGCGGCATCGATCAATTCCTGGACGATGTTCTTTTCAAGCAGTTCAGGTGCGTAGCTGCGGATGGCGCGCCAGCTACGAAATGTGCTGGTTGTATCCATTTCGTTTTTGGCCAACATCGGTGCCTCCCGTTTCAACAACTGAGGCCAAAGTAGACCCAATCAGGAGGCCGAGAATTGAGCTGGCGCGAAGCTATGATGCCTCGTCCGATCCGACGATCGAGGTTTTGATTCAACGCAACAGACTTGGCTTACACCCAGATAGACTTTCCTCACTGAACGGGATTGGTCAAATGAAGTTACCAAATTGGCGCGCGATCGTGGCGGTATTGACGACAGCGATGACGTCTGTCGCAATTGCACAACCGGATTTTCAGCCCTCGCCGAACGCAAAGTATGTGCCTCGTCTGGTCGAAACCATGAACGCCGCGCAGGTTCAGCACTTAAAGCTCTGGTATGCAGGCAAGTCGAAGAATTGGGATCTGGCCAATTTTGAGTTGCGACGGTTGACTGACAGCCTGGCCCAAGCGGCCATATTCTATCCGGGAATTCCGGTGAGCAACGTCACCACGATGAAGGAACCACTGTTATCGATCGCCGATGCCATTACAGTTGGCGACAGCAAGAAGTTTGCTGCTTCCATGCGTGGCTTGACCGACGGCTGCAACGCTTGCCACGCCTCGATGGAGCGAGGCTTCATCACCATTGGTATTCCAACTGAGCAGCGTCCAGCCGGCAATCAAGTCTTTGAGCCACCAGGGAAGCACTAGCGTCGCCTGCCTCCGCGAAGCGCTATATCTGCTGCACCGTTGAGCCAAAATCAGAAACGGATGCTGTCTCTCGCGATGGCATGCCGCCGCCCGCCGCCGCCGAGGCGAGGCAATTAGTAGCGCCGAGCGCCCGGAGAGCTGCACGTTCGGCCAAGATTCGGCTTTCAATGTAATTGCGCTCGACGTCGGAAAGCCGCGCCCTTCAGCAAACGATGATAGCGATCAATGTTCTTTTCATGAGCTTTTGCCAATGCGCTAGCGAAAGTCGTCATCTTGCTCTCCTACCCAATCGCACCGGGATCAAACTGCTCGATCGCCATTCGAGATATTCGTTTCGGATCGCGAATCCCCGCTCCTGCAATCTCGATGATCCGACTAGCGACCATTTCGCAAACAGGGTCGCCGCGATCAACCAGACAGAGACCGCGCAGTGACTTGCGGTAAGCCACATACAGTCGATGGACCTCGTCTGCCGGTGCTGAGCGATTGTGGAGTAATCGGCGAATGGTCATTCCAACCTCCCCAGCGACCGCGATGCTCCGCCAGGATTGATGACTTCCTGGATCTGCTGAAATCCTAGGACGCAGAAAACGACGCGAATTTGATCTAAGACAAATGCGTCGACTGCTGCGCAATTTGCCGATCGGCGGCGAGCTTGGTGCCACTTGCGCACAGCATTGGCGCAGCGCCAATTTTCCGGAAGGGGATCAACTGACGGTCAGAATTCTTCCGTGATGCCGCAGTTCTGCTTAAAGGGTCTTTCGGTTAGCGCTAGAAGTCATAAAGCCGAACAATGCCCATCAGATACTTCAGTAAATCTGCTCGCGATGAACCTCACGACCGCTTTCATCGATCACGACGATCCCTAGATCTGGATTCCCTGCGGGCTTTTCTTGTCGGACCTTGTCCGCCAAGCTTACTGTGCGCAATCGCAGCGCCGTCATTTGCTAATTCCAAGCCAGCTTTGTCGCGAACGGGAACGCCGTCCTTCATGTCGAAATAGTAAGTGTGCATGAGTGCGATCCTGCGGTCCGGCCCTCTCAGCAACAACAAAAGAGGAGCCGCCGAGGATTTGGGGCGCCTCGGCGACTATTGGGGGGACATAGCCGTGGGGTTAGCTACGCACAAACAAGCTAAGCCGGTTTGGATGGCCGTGCTTGATCGAGATCAAGCCTGGTTGAATTGCTATCGTCGCCTGGCGTCACTCACTAATTCGCCGGTCGCGGCATTTACGAGATGGATCCTCGCGCATGCCGGGCAATTCACAACCACAAGGGCGCCATCCTTCTTTTCAGAGGATGCCTCCCCCGCAGAGTGCTGGACATTCATACCCGTGTTGGGACAACGGAATAAAGTTTGGGACATGACAACTCCATGCGTCCCAACTGCTCCTTTCCCTCGAGCTCAACAACTCAGGATGTTCACTTAGGCACCACGCTAAGCTGGTAATTAGACACCTACCGTGTTCCGCAATGCCGGCGGAACCGGATATCGCCGCAACCCCTCTCCAAGTGGTAATATTGAACAGTTTCGCGTAGCGGGGGAGCACGCAATGCACCGGTATGTCGCCCGGGCCAACGTGGACCACTACCTAGGTATTCTCAAAGATGCCGCGCTCACGGTGCAGCAACGCAGCACCACAACATCGCTGCTCGTCGCCGAGTTGGACAAGCTAGGCAATGATGCCGAGCATCTTGAGTTTGCTGAGAGCAAAGTTGCAACAAGCAGGCAGCAGGTTGTCCAAGCTGCATCCATCCGCGATTCCTTCGTCCCAGGTACATCGCAACGGCAAGACGCGGAACGGCACTTAATCCATCTCGAGAATGTTCACACGCTGCTAGATGACTTCTGCCAGCGCTTGCGAAACAAGATCGGCCCACGCTCGGTCTGAGAGCACAGGCGATTGGTGCTCTCACAGCGACAGCCTTTTGATGGACATCAACATCCGCTGCGATCTGGCGGTTATGGTGAGCAAAAATAGGAGCTCGTCATGATCGGAATTACATTGACGGCGGAGCAGATCTGCAACGCGCCGATCGAGGTACGACGCTGGATCGAGCACGAGGTCATCGTCGGTCTTCGCCTCGCCCCTCAGGCCTCCGCTCCCCGAGAACTCCATTCCAACCGCCCTGCCATTTGCAGTGAGGAGGATATAGCGGCCATCTTCGGCCGGCTGCGCGGAATGCCCGTTGCACTCAGTGTTTTGTTCGAATTGAGACACCCCGGTATCTCGTTCGGGAACCCGCCGCTCAGGAGTTTCAGACTGATGGATATGCTGCACAACAGCAAGCTGGAGAGCATCGACCAGGTGATGGTGGGCCTGGGGGCTATCAGTTCGGCTCTCACAGAATTGCGTGGAGACGCAGGCCAACGCTTCTGCGATTTCGACAACGAGGGTCACTGCTTCGTCGCGCCAGAGACCCAAGCAAGCATCGCCAAATTGTGGCATGACGTCGTGATCAGCCAGCAGCCGGTGGATGCTCCTCGCGATCCCTTGATGCGCGCTGTGGGCTAGCGCCCGGGCGGCCTGCATCCAAATCCCACTCTGGCGCATAAAATCGCGCCCGGTGCCGGGCACACGGCCGGCTCGCGCTCACGCGGCAATCGGCTGATTTCTTTCGTCGCTCTTTTCGTCGCTCTTGGCGACCAAGGGAGCAAACTGCTCGGCGGTCACCGTTTCATTGGCAATCAAGAGCTCAACACCGGCATCAAGATCGACACGCCGGCGTTGGAGTATATCGCGGGCGCGGCGATCACCCTCATCGATCAGGTTTCGCACCGCGAGGTCGATCTCTCGGCCGGTGGCCTCCGCGGCGACAACGACCGCATCCTGAGCCGCAAGAAATGGCTGAGGCTTGGGCGCGTAGGTGCGCTGCCCGACCACCTCGTCCATGCCGTATTTGGTCACCATCTCGATGGCGATTTCGGTCGCGCGCTGAAGATCGTCGGCTGCGCCTGTCGATATGGCGCCATCGAAATTCAAATGCTCCGAGGCCCGTCCGCCCATCAGCACGGCAATACGGTTCTTCAGCTCCGCGGTCGTCAGCAAAAACCGGTCCTCGGTCGGCCGCTGGATGGTGTACCCGAGCGCACCAATCCCGCGCGGTATGATCGAAACCTTCTGCACCGGATCGACGCCGGGCAGGCTTGCCGCCACGAGAGCATGCCCCATCTCGTGATAGGCCACCCTGCGACGCTCGTCCTTGCGGAGGACCCTGCTCTTCTTCTCGACGCCCGCAACGATACGCTCTATTGCGGCGATGAAATCTCCGAACGAGACCTTGTCGCCACCTCGCCGGGTCGCGGCGATCGCCGCCTCGTTGACGAGATTGGCGATATCAGCTCCCGTGAAGCCGGCGGTGAGGCCGGCCACCTTGTCGAGATCGACCTCCTCGTCCATGCGGATTTTGCCGACGTGCACCTTGAGAATGGCTGTACGTCCGATCTTGTCAGGCCGGTCGACGAGAACCTGTCGGTCGAACCGCCCCGCCCGCATCAGCGCCGGATCGAGGATTTCGGGACGATTGGTAGCCGCCAGCAGGATGACTCCGGCGCTCGGGTCGAAACCGTCAAGCTCCGACAGCAGCTGATTGAGGGTCTGCTCCTTCTCGTCATGGCTCGAGAACGACATCGGCCCGCGGCTGCGGCCGAGTGCATCAAGCTCGTCGACGAAAATGATGCAAGGGGCGGCCTTGCGAGCCTGCTCGAACAGGTCTCGGACGCGCGCCGCGCCCACCCCGACGAACATTTCGACGAACTCCGAGCCTGAGATCGAGAAGAATGGGACCCCCGCCTCGCCAGCCACCGCGCGGGCAAGCAATGTCTTGCCCGTACCCGGCGGCCCAACCAGCAGGATTCCCTTGGGCACATGCGCGCCCAATCGGCCATAGCTCGCGGGATCTCTCAGGAACGAAACGACCTCCTGTAGCTCGAATTTCGCCTCGTCGACGCCAGCGACATCGGCGAAAGTGACTTTGATATCCTTCTCAACATAGACCTTGGCACGCGACTTCCCGATCGCCATCAAACCGCCGAAGCCCTGGCGCCCGCCCATGCTGCCCCAAGCCCAGTACCAGATCACGCCAAAGACAAGGACCGGGAAGATCCAGGAGAGCAAACCCTGAAGCAGGCCGCCCCCCGGAATACCCGTCACGCTGACGCCTTTTGCCGAAAGCTTCTCGGCCAAAGCCATATCAACTCGCGACGTCACGAAGGCTGACTTTCCGCCAGGAAGCGGCTCCTTGAGTTTTCCCTGGATCGTATCAGGACCGACAGTAACTTCCGTGACTTTGTCCTGGGCCAGCAACTGCTCGAACTGACTATACGGAATGGATTCGATGGAATTGTAGGTGGTCGCAATGAATTGCAGGACGACGAGCAGCATGCTCCCCGCGAAGATGACTGCCATTATTGTGGTCTGCTTTCGCGAGACCTGGTTGGAATCCACGTGCACCTCCCGTCGGATCGATCAACGAGGATGGTAGTTTAGGTGAACGAGGTGCGCTTGATTCAGGTCAACACGCGACCGCCGCGCTGCGTTGTCATTGCCAATCAGTTGATCGGCTCGCGCACAATGGTCAGTGACCCGCAATCCGCCCATCAACAACCTGGATGATCCGGTCGCACCGACGTGCCAGATCTAGATTGTGGGTAACCAGCAGAAAACTCGTACCGCTCTCCCGGTTGACGCGTCGCATCAGTTCGAAGATGGAATCCGCCGATTTCGTGTCGAGATTGCCGGTCGGCTCGTCAGCCAGGACCAGGTCGGGATTCATGGCAAGCGCTCTGGCGACTGCCACTCGCTGCTGCTGGCCTCCCGACATGTTGTTGGCAAGGTTGCTCCCGAACCTCTCCAAACCGACCTGACGCAGAAGATCGTCCGCGCGCTTTCCGAGCTCCACGCTTGGAAATCCGCGATCGGCAAGCATCGGCATCATCACGTTTTCGCGGGCCGTGAATGCGGATATCAGCAAATGATACTGGAACACGAAGCCGATGGTATGACCTCGCAAATGCGTGAGCTCATCATCTCCGAGTATCGCGGTATCCCTGCCCTTGATCAGCAGACGGCCGGAGGTCGGCCGGTCAAGTAGACCGACGATATTGAGGAGCGTGCTTTTCCCGGAACCGGACGGCCCCATGAGCGCCAGAAACTCGCCATGGTCGAGTTCGAGATCGATGTCGTGCAGCACCTCGACCTGCGTAGGCAGCCCGACATTGTAGGCTTTGCAGACGTGCTCGAGCTTGAGTATCCCGTCACCCACGGATCGCCACCACAGGGTCGAGCTTTGCGGCGCGCACAGCCGGCGCGGTTGCAGCGAGCAAGCCGGTCACGGTGGCCAGGATTGCCGTGTAGACGAACAGGCTTCGTTCCAGAATCAGCGGGAAGAATTCGCTGCCATCCGCCTGGCGGGCAACAGCATGCCAGTAGATCAGCGCAGCCGCACCCATCGCAGCGCCGAAGATCGAGCCGATGAAACCGAGGAGCCCCCCCTGAAGCAGGAACACGCGGAGAATCTGGCCCTTCGACGTGCCCATGGCTCGCAGGATGCCGATTTCCTTCGAGCGCTGGATGACCGAAACGATGAGAACTGCGGCAATGCCGAACGCGACGGAAAGGCCTACGAAAATACGAATCAGAGTATTCGTGTAAATCTGTGCCTGAACCGCGGTGAAGAACTGCGCATTCGTGGCGATCCAGCTATCGGCTTGAACTGGTGTTGCGGCCTGGATTCGCTGAGCAATGACTTCAGCCGCGTAGATATCCTTGATCTTCATGTCGATCGTCGTGACGCCGCCGATCATGCCGAGCAGCGACTGGCCGGTGCGCAGCGCGACAAATGCCACGCGCTGATTGACGCCTTTGTTGCCGAAATCGACCAGGCCGGAGATCGTCAGCACACGATTGGCGCCGCCGGTGGCCTGCAGGTTCAGCTTGTCGCCGACGGTCGCGCCAAGATTCTTGGCCAGCTCAATACCGATGACGACATCCTCGCTGGTCAGCCGCGCTTCCCCGGCAAAGATATAATCCGGAACCTTGACGATATCGAAATATGTCTCCGGCTCTATCCCTGTCAGCGTCACGGCCCGGCTGGCGTCGCCGCGCAGGGCCAGAACCGATCCGGTGATCGTCGGCGAGACCGCGGTGACTTCGGGCATCGCAAGCATCTGGCCGCGGATCTTCGGCCATTGATCGATCGAAATCACTCGCTGGCTCGGACGCTGCACGGCAGCGTCTTCGATCTCGCCGGCGGACTTGTGCAACGGACGCGCTATCTGATCGGGGGTGAGAAGCTGGATCTGCGGCTGCGAAGTCAGCACGCGCTTGATGAAGTTCGCTTCGAGGCCGGCGAGCATCGCGGACATAAAGACGATTACACCGACCCCGATTGAAATGCCGCCAATGATGAAAATGGTCTGCAATCTCCCGTCGCGCAGGAAGCGCACGGCCGCGATCCACTCGAATGGGAGCCAGGGGTTCATGGCAGCACGGTCCGTAAGCGTTGCCCAGTGAGAACGCCCGAACTCTGCGGGATTGCAATGTCGCCGGCTTGCAGACCTTCAACGATCTCAATCTGGCTGCTACCACGCAGACCAAGCTTCACTGGGCGCCTGATAGCTCGGCCGTTTTTGACTGTCAGCACCCACGGTTGACCGGATAATACGTCGTGCACCGAGCGTGAGGGAAGCACCTGCGCATTGTCCTTCGCTGCGACCTCGATGTCGACGGACACAGTCATATCCTGACGCAGGTAGGCCGGCGGTTCGGCGACCGTGAGCTTTACCTGGACCGTGGCGCGGGAAATGTCGATGCCCGGATTGATGTAGGTGACGACAGCAGAAAAATGCTGGTCGGGATAAGCGTCGGCCGATGCGAGCGCCGCCTGTCCGAACGCCAACCGGCCGAGATTTCGCTCGTCGATCTGAAGCACCAATTGCAAATCGCCCGAGGGTGCCAGCACCAGAAGCGTCTTTCCTGCCTGCGCCACCGTGCCACGCTCAACGCCGCGGGTGATGAGAACGCCGTCACGCGGGGCCGTAATCGTCGCATAGCCGAGACGGGACTCCGCTGTCTCCAGATTAGCGCGCGCCTGATTGAGCTGTGTCTCCGCCATGACATAGTCGCTACCGCCGGGGCTCGCGGTATAGACCTGAAATTCCACGGCACGCTTGACGGCGCGAGCCACATCAAGCGTCTTCTGCGCGTCGTCGAGTGCCGCTCGCGTCGCATAGCCATTCCGCTCGAGCTGTGCGGTCCGATCGTAGGTCTGTTGCGCGTTTAGAAGCGTGGCTTCGGCCTGTGTCAGAGCTTCCTTCGCCGAAGGAAGCGCGAGTTCCTCGAGCTGCCTGATCCGAGCTTCGGCCTGAGCTACCGCGCCCTGGGCCTGCACGACGGAGGCCCTCAACTCTCGTGCTTCCAGAGAAATCAGCGGCTGACCTTTGGTGACCTTCTGCCCTTCCTCGACCAGCACCTCCTCGACCGTCCCGGTGATTTGGCTGCCGATCTCGACCCGATAAGGCGTCTCGACATGCCCGCTGGCGACTACCGTCTCAATCAACCGGCCCTGCGAAACCTGATCGACCACGACGGCAGGTCCGAACAGGACGCGCACGCCCTGCCAGACACCAAGACCCAGCAGGACCACAAGGATCAGGAAAAACCATCTGTGGGCAATGAGAACGGACCACGTTGCTTCAGCAGAAAGGCGGCCGCCATGCTGCTGCTTCGACAGAGGTAACACCTGTTCGACCATGACTGTGCCGTGCCCGAACCAGCCGATTGGATTAGCGGCTCTACTCAAAATACCGCGGCTGCCTGTCGCGCGATTGCGCTAGGTCAACATCAGGCTCACCCCCGTTGGTCGGCCTGTCGTTTGACCAGGATCAACTCAACTGCGCGCGATCGTACGAAACTAACTGATGGAACGACAGCAGCTTGAGGCAACCCGATGGCGCACAAACAAGTCCTATTTCATTCCGCGGCCCGCGAAAAAGTCTTGCGCGGCGCTTCCCTGCTTGCCGACGCCGTTCGGGTCACGCTGGGCCCCAAATCGAAATCCGTCCTAATTCAAAAATCTTGGGGCACTCCAATCGTCTGCAACGATGGCGTGACCATCGCCAAGGAATTCGATCTCAAGGACGCAGAAGAAAACCTTGGCGCTCAGATTCTCCGGCAAGCGGCCGAGAAGACCGGCGATGTCGTCGGAGACGGCACCAGCACTTCAACCATTCTGGCCCATGCGATCCTCTCGGATGGCGTCCGGAACGTCGTCGCGGGCGCCAGTGCGATCGACCTCAAACGCGGACTTGATCGTGGAACCCAGGCCGCCATCGCCGCGCTGCACGCCATGGCCAAGCCCGTGAAGACGAGGGCGGAGAAGGTGCAAGTTGCCACGATTTCGGCACATAATGACCTGTCCATCGGCGAGCTGGTCGCCGACGCAATCGAGAAGGTCGGAGGCGATGGCGTGATCTCCGTCGAGGAGTCCAAGACAACCGAGACCCTTTTGGACGTTGTCGAAGGAATGAAGTTCGATCGCGGCTTTCTGTCCCCTTATTTCGTCACTGATGCGGATCGCATGGAATCGGCCTTGGAGGACCCTTACGTCCTCCTATGCGATCACAAGATCGGCGCGCTGCGCGATCTGGTCCCGCTGTTGGAACAGGTCGCCAAGAGCGGACGCCCACTTCTGATAATCGCCGAGGACATCGAAGGCGAAGCGCTTGCAACTCTCATCGTCAATCAATTGCGAGGCGTCCTCAAGGCCTGTGCCGTCAAGGCACCCGGGTTCGGTGACCGACGAAAGGCCATGCTGGAAGACATTGCCGTCCTTACAGGCGCCCAGGTGATCTCAGAGGAGATCGGCTTGAAACTGGAGACCGCAAGCCTGCAACAGCTCGGCCGCGCCGCGCGGGTTGTCGCGGACCGGGAGAATACCACGTTGATCGGCAGTGGCGGCGATCGCACCAGGATCGAGGCGCGGCTGGCGCAGATCCGTGTTGAAATGGAGAAAACAACCAGCGACTACGACCGGGAGAAGCTGGAAGAGCGCATCGCCAAGCTGTCGGGCGGCGTCGCAGTGATCCGGGTCGGAGCGCCGACTGAAGCCGAAATGAAGGCAAAGAAGGAGGCCTTGGACGACGCCATCAGCTCGACCAAAGCCGCGGTTGCGGAGGGAATTGTTCCCGGAGGCGGTCTGGCCCTGCTTCGGACCGTCGCTGCAGTTGCCAAGGAAGAGACGGCTTGTGAAGGCGACGAGCGAACCGGCGTGCAGATCTTGAAGCGAGCGCTCGAAGCACCGGCACGACAGATCGCCGAAAACTCAGCGACCGACGGCGGCGTCGTCGTGGCCCGGATGCTGGAAAGCCAGGGGAGTTTTGGCTTCGATGCCGCTCGAAAGGTCTATATCGACCTCGTCGAGGCTGGCATTGTTGATCCCGTGAAGGTTGTGCGGACCGCGCTCGAAAACGCAGTATCCGTCGCGAGCGTGCTGCTTCTCACGGAAGCGACGATGACCGAAATTCCGGAAACGAAGCCCGAGCGGATGCCTGAGCGGGATTTGGCTATGTAGCGCTGCCACCTCCCACGCCCTGCTCTCGGCTCTCTATCCATCGCCAGATCGATTTTCCACCGGCAATGCTTTTCGGGGTGGATCAAGATGCCCTATCGAACGAGTGAAGATCTTCCGCCGGCAGTGCGGCACCACTTGCCGCCTCATGCCATGGACATCTATCGGCAGGCTTTCAACCATGCGTTCGCCTCTCATCCCGATGACGTTCGCCAGGAAGAGATAGCACATCGAACGGCTTGGGCAGCCGTGAAGCGTTTGTATGTCAAAGACGGGGACGAATGGGTGCCGAAGTAGTGCACGTCGAAGCGGACACATCTCTCCTATTCACCAAAGAACGTCTGTTTTTCTGACACATTCTACGTCATATGCCGAACCCACTGCTTGGCAAGTTCGCGCAACTCGCTCGCAATTATTCAGCGACTGCCTAAAGATGCTCGCCGTTCCAATTCAGCCTTGAGCAAAATCAACCTGCCTTTCTGTGCTCATGGCTACTCTCTTGGCCGACCGAGATGGTCAAACCTCGAAGGAGAAATGATCATGGCAACTGAGACCAAGCTTCCCGTCACGAGATCCACAACGACGCCCGCACCCGCCGGTGAGCCTTGGCGACCATTCCAGGCGTTGAAGAGCGAGATCGATCAGATCTTCGACGATTTCGGGAATGGTTTCTGGAATCGGCCGTTCCGGTCGCTCGCGCGGCTCGAACGCGATTTCTCAAAGTCGGTTGCAGCGCCGGCCGTTGATGTCGCCGAAAGCGACAAGGCCTACGAGATCACCGCCGAACTTCCCGGCCTCGACGAGAAGAACATCGACGTCAAGCTCGTCAACGGCGGTCTCACCATCCGGGGTGAGAAGAAGGAAGAGACCGAAGAGAAGAAGAAGGACTACTACGTCTCCGAGCGCCGCTATGGCTCCTTCGAGCGCTACTTCGCGCTGCCGGACGGTGTCAACGCCGACAAGATCGAGGCAACCTTCAAGAATGGCGTGCTCAAGGTCGTCTTGCCGAAGACAGAAGAAGCCCAGAAGCCGGCCAAGACCATTAATGTGAAAGCCGCCTGATGGCCTCGCTGGCACGAGGCGGCCGTAGTCGCCGCCTCCTGCCGCACAAGTCTTATCGCCCCCTCAACCTGCCGAGAACAGCCAAATGCACGCGATTCATGTCATGACGCGAGATGTTGTCGCCGTAACGCCGCACACGACAATCGAGGACGCTGCGAAGATCATGCTGCGGATGCACATCAGCGGCCTGCCGGTCATCGACGATGCCGGTAATCTCGTCGGCATCGTCTCGGAAAGCGATTTTCTCCGCCGGAGCGAGATCGGCACGGGCCGGAACCATGCGGCTTGGCTGAAATTCTTTATGGGACCAGGGCGGGCGGCGGCAGAGTTCATTCACGAGCGCGGCCGAAAGGTCGAAGACGTCATGACCCGAAAAGTCATCACAGTCCAGGAAGAGACTTCGCTGGGGGATATCGGGTACGCCGTGGAGTCACCCGAAGACCTGAGAGCGGCGGGCTGAGCGCCCGCGGACTTAATCGTGAGATTCTACACATAAACCCAGCGGCGTGATGCGACTAAAGCATGTCCGCTTCGTCCCCATAGCGACCAACTTCTTGCGGCGGCGTAATATCTCACGATCATCAAAACTCGGTCGTGAGCATAGCTAGCGGCACCCGACCACGCGAATGACCCATCGCCCCGCATAACCGACATCTCGCAATTCCTTACAAGTGGTTCGTCCGCCAAAAATCCGGAGACGACTTCCTGAAGGTCATTTTGAAGTTCTTTGGAACGAGGCTGCGGCGACACGATATCCCATGCGAGCCATAGCGAACAAAGGATCGCCGATAAACCTAATTCGAATGCAAATCGTTTCATGACCACCAGGAAACAGAAGAGGTCTCCCCGTGCGAAGTCGCACCTAGTACAGCTCTGATACCGGGCAACTGACGGGCTAGGTGCGCAACGGCAAAGGCCCCGGCCGTCCCCAGCAGAGACACGTAGACAAACTTGACGAAGGCGGCCATCGTCAGGTCTGCAATTGCGGCTTGCAGCGCGACAACGATCGCAGGGTGCAGGATATAGGCGCCGAAGCTCGCTTCGGCCATCACCCTGAGTAGGTGATTGGGACGATCGAACAGCTCGCGAAAGGCAATGATGAGCCCAGTTGAAGCCCCGACCGCGATTACCGTCTCCCAGCTGCTTCTCATCAATGACTCTAGGCCAAGCCCGCCCGGTGCCATCTTCCACCACCCGAAGCCAAACGCAACGTAGATGCCGCCGGACGCAATCACGCCGACGGCCAGCCAGATTAGGCCGTCGGTCGTGGACATTCTGCGAAACCAGTCGCCGTGATACGCGAGTGCGCCGACAGCAAAGAACGCCATGTACTGCGGCACATGGGCAAGTTCAGCGGGCATGATTAACAGGAACGGCACCCATTTATCGACCGGATACCAGACCCGCACGAACCATGTGACGAGCGCGAGCGCCGCAATAAACGACGCGATGGCAGCATGACCGGGCAAAGGTAATTTCCGAGCGCGTCCGAGCGATCCAGAAGTCTGCCGTAAGGCCACGTAGGCCAAGCAATACAGCAGCAGATGTGCAACAAACCACAAATGCAGATAAATCGGCTGCCAGCCTCGCTCATAAAGACCTGTGAAGAATAGCTGCGATTGGGGCGCTCCCTCGACCAGATAAACCACCGGCAAGTGGACCAGCAGAACGAAGGTTGCGAGGGGAATACCGATACGCCGCCATCGTCCCATGAGAAAACGGCGCGCGCCTTTTCGATCATAGGACGGCGGAACGAAATATCCGGCGAGCAAAAACATCAGTCCCATGCCAAATGCGGCATTGGCTGTATAGAACGGCGTGAACCAATCGCTTTGAGCGCGATCGTGTACGGGCCAAAAGCCGCCAGTGGGCCCGTAGGCTTGAGCGGCGTGATGCACAATCACAAAAACGACAGCCGCAAGACGCAGTGTGTCGATGAAAACCAGCCGCTTCTCGACATGACCGTGCACTAAGTCGGATTGGTAACCCATGCGCCGAGCCTTGAACCAAGAGAATTCAATCTGCTCGCTCGTCCAGAAGGCGCGTTGATGCCCATCAAGCCGGTGAGAGGGCGATCGTCCGTTGACGGGGTCTGTAAGACCGTCTGCATGAAGCTCGCCATCACCTATTTACGGACGAGCGGATCGCAAATGGTGCTATTGAGCAGCCAAAAAAAGCCTCTGGACCGCATCTACCGGTACTGCGAAAGCGAAGCCGCTCCTTCGCGCAACGACGATGCCGATCAGCCTGCCTTTGAGGTTCACCAATGCTCCTCCCGAGCTCCCCTGACTGACCCGGACATCCGATTGAATTAGATCGCTGTTCGCGATTCCTGGGCAGGAGCGGTGCAAGGCCGACACGATGCCAAACGTTACGCTCTGCCCCCAATCCTGAGGATTTCCTATCGCGATCACCGGCTCTCCGACGTCAGGCCTGCCTGGATACTCCAGAGCCAATGCTCGCAAGGTGTCTGGCTCGACGCGAAGCAGCGCAACGTCATCTCGGGCGGATTTTACAAGCACAACGGCGTCTAGAGCTCGGCCGTCCTGGAGAAACGCCTTTATGGTCGTCGCGCTTGCGACCACGTGATTTGCAGTGACGATCAGGCCTCCCAGGGCGTCCACGACGACGCCTGATCCCTGCCACTCGCGGAGCGCTGGGGGATCTGGAAATCCCCCTTCCGGATCGAATATCTGCGGCTCGGACGGAACGCCCCAGCCTCGTATTCCGACCACAGCCGGCGAGATCCGCTTCGCGAGAGCCACGACTCCTCTCGTCGGGGCAATCTCTCCCTCGTCTTGGTAGTCGTAAGCCCAACTGCTATTCGCACCAGCGAGCAGCAGCAGACTGAATAAGGAAATGCCGACCCATGTTGAACATCCGGAAAATGTAGTGCTCCTCATTGCATCCCCTCGGGCGGCCCGCGTCACGTTGTATGGGCAGCCTAGCGAATTCGACCAGTAGCGATTTGAGGATTCGCAAAGCCCTCACGGAGGCCGCGAGGTTGACCTACGGAGATTTCCTTAGGTTACGCTCCTGAATTTTAGCCTCTCGTTAAAAGCGATAGAAGGAATATGCTGTTCGGCTCGCTGCCTCAGGATCCTGCAATGAACCACTCAATTTATACTGCAGACAGGTCCACTCACCTGAGGATAGTCGTGGCGACCCTCCTCGCAAGCATCGCGATGATGGCAACGATGCTGGGCACCAAGCTGGCTCATCTGGACGCAAATGGGCGATCGATGGCAACTCAGACGGTTTACAAGCAGCGCCCGAACCACAATTTCATCGAGATGGCACGGATCGAAAAGCGTCCGATCTAACAGGGCAGAGGACATCGACCGACGAACGAACTCATCAAGGTCATTTATGATTTCGGAAGCGCAAAGGTGGGAGCGTCTCTATAGATCTCTGTCATCAGCGGAGACCGAATACCCATCCGCTGAGCGCCTATAGACCCTTATAGCGGCTCATCATCTAGCGTGGACGGCTCCATGGGGAGCGATACGAAATCACCCCCGCCGTATTCGTCCTCAGGGTCGGGGCGCGTGGACTGAAGGTAGAGCTGGTCGTCTACGCGACCAACGCCCGGCACGTTCTCGCAAGTCACAATGACGGCCCGATGCGCGTTCTCACCCGAGATGACGCCACGCAACAAGACCACACCGTCCTTCACTCTGATATTCAGCCCGATCGGCTGCCAGGCGATCTTGGCCAAAGCCGCGAGGACCGCTCGGCGGAGCTTATTGTCCCCTCCGGAATAGCCTGAAACGCCGATCAGCGATCCAGCGACAGCTGACAGGAAGTCGGTTCGTGTGATGATACCAACGATGCGGTTATCGCGCATGACCGGAATGTGGTTCAGGTGCCGCCGCTCCATCATGTCCGCCACTTCATTGAGCTGCGCCTGCTCAGTGGTGGTCACAAGCCCACGGCTCATTACCTGCTCCACCTTGCGTCCGCGCTCCTTCACGAACTCTCCAGCGACCCGCTCTGATCCCATCAGCATCGAAAGCAATCGATTGCGCTCGTGCGCGGTCCCGATTTCACCCCGTCTGACAAAATCGCTCTCGCACAGCATGCCCACCAGGCTTCCTGCCGCGTCCACGACTGGCAGACCACTGATATGATGCGCAAGCATCAATTTGATCGCGTCCGAGACCGGAGCCTCTGGCCTTATCGTCAGGACTCGCCGGGACATGATGTGATGGGCGCGCATATGGTTCACTCCGGAAAGAGCCCAGAGATATTTCCCGGGCTAAATCACATCTTGATCGAAATCAACGCTAGGACGAATGAACATGCGAACTAGATCGCCGACATCGGAAACTATCGATCATGCGCCTGCGATTTCTTCTGTTGGTCGCGATCTTAGTAACGTTATCGGCCTCCCGCGCCGGGGCGCCGGCCGACGTGTCCACAACACTGTCGGACATCATGACCAAAATTCAGCTTCAGCACGCAAAGCTGTGGTTTGCGGGCAAGCTCAGCAACTGGGGCTTGGCAAACTACGAGCTTCAACAGATCGACAGCAACCTCGAAGCCACAGGCAGGCTTTTGGCCGATCAATCGCGAGCCAGTCGCACGAAGGAACAGCTCCAGGCCGTCCGGCAGGCTCTACAATCCAAGGACATAGCAGCATTCAACAAGGCCTACGCCCCGGTTTACGGAGATTGGGAGCCGATCATCGTTTTCCTCGGATGGGCTACGAACGTTTCTGACATCAAATCATCGCCGCCTCGGGCCTGATCAAGCCATGCCCAATCCGCGGCTTTCCGAGTACCAGGTCGAGGCCATAGTGGCCTACTTGGAGACGTTGCGGGCAGCCTCCTCTCGCTGAGATGAGCAATTCTCGACGCTTTTCTCGCGAGCTGGGTTACTTGATTTGCCGCAAGTCGGTCGCCCCGGCGAGCTCTATTCTTGATTTTCTGCGATAGAGAGCTCGTGATGACCTGTGCTCCGCCCGGCCGCGCACAACTCAAATCCCGCCGCGTCAGCCTCGATACGGGCCGGGAAAATGTCGTCGTGATCTCCCGCCGGTCTACGGCCCTGCGTCCCGAACTCTTTCGAGGTTTTTCAAGGGTCGAGCTCCGCAGCGGCTCGAATACTCAACTTGCAACCGTGCTCCTAACCGACGACGACGGCCTGGTCGGGCCGGACGAACTCGGTATGGCAGAGCCCGCCTTTCGACGCTTTGGACAGCCGGCCGGCACCCACATCTCGGTCGCGCCTGCTCCCTCACCGCCCAGCCTGGACGCAGTGCGCGCCAAGATACAGGGGAAGACGCTTGAGCCTGCCGAGATCGGCGCAATTGTGGACGACCTCGCGCACTATCGCTATTCAGACATGGAAACCGCCGCATTCCTGGTCAGCTCCGCCAATTTCATGACATCCGGAGAGCTGATCGCGCTGACGGAGGCCATGGCAAGAGCCGGCACGCAGCTCAGATGGAGCTCGAAGACCGTCGTCGATAAGCACTGCATTGGCGGCATCCCGGGCAACCGCACGTCCATGATCGTCGTCCCGATCGTGGCCGCGCACGGGCTGACGATACCGAAAACGTCCTCGCGGGCCATTACTTCGCCCGCTGGAACGGCCGACACGATGGAAGTGTTGGCACGTGTCGACCTCAGCGTTGAGGCGATGAAGGAGGTCGTCGCGTCATGCAACGGCTGTCTCGCGTGGGGCGGCCACGTCAATCTGTCTCCGGCAGACGACATCCTGATCAGTGTCGAGCGTCCCCTTGCGCTCGATACCCACGAGCAGATGGTCGCCTCCATCATGTCGAAGAAGCTCGCGGCCGGGTCGACCCATCTTCTGGTCGACCTCCCTGTTGGACCAAACGCGAAGGTCACAACAGCATCGGAAGCCATGCGGCTCCGCAAGCTTTTCCAGTTCGTCGGCGATCGGTTCGGCCTTGAAGTGGAGGTCGTGACCACCGATGGACGACAGCCCATCGGCAGCGGGATCGGCCCGGTGCTCGAAGCGCAGGATGTGATGGCGGTGCTCGCCAATGAGCCCAGTGCACCGCGCGACCTTCGCGAAAAATCGCTGCGGCTTGCAGCTCATCTCCTGGAACAGGATCCCGGCCTGCGCGGCGGAGCAGGTTATGTGCGTGCTTGCGAGCTCTTGAACAGCGGGGCGGCGCTCCGGCAAATGGTGAAGATCATCGAGGTGCAAGGACCGGCGCCCTCCACGAGCCAGCTCGGCAACCTCGTCATCGACGTGCAGGCCGAACGAGATGGGGTCGTCTCCTCGATCGATTGTCTGCGCCTCAACCGGCTGGCGAGGACTGCCGGCGCACCGCTCGACAAGGGAGCCGGCATCAAATTGTTCAAGAAAATCGGCAACCGCGTCCAGCAGGGGGAACCGCTGTTTCGGATCCACGCGTTCGAGCCATCGGGGTTTGACCTCGCAGTCGGCATGGCCAAGCTGGACACTGGTTACCAGATCAATGCCCAGGCTGGAGGAACAGCGTGAACTCCTGTGCTGTTCAATGGATGCCGAGCTCAGCTCATTTTGGACCCCGGCTTGCGAAGGCACTCGACATTGACGGGAACGCGATCGATCTGCACCGATTTCCGGATGGCGAGTTGCGGACAACTGTCGGTCCGGCGGGGAAGACCACAATCGTCTGTTGCTCGCTGAATCAACCCAACGAAAAATTAATCGCTCTGCTTTTCGCCGCGGTGGCCTTGCGACGCAATGGAGCCGAACGGCTGGTGCTCGCTTCGCCCTATTTGGGCTACATGCGCCAGGACGCAGCATTCCATCCGGGTGAAGCAATCAGCCAGCGTGCCATCGGCGATCTTCTGGCGACAAACTTCAATCGCGTGATAACATTCGATGCACATCTCCATCGCACGTCCAGCCTTGCCAGCGTCTTCCCTGGAGCTGAAGCGGACAATCTGTCGGCCGCTCCTGCGATCGAAGCTCTGCTTCGCGCCGATAAAGTATCTCGGGAAACCGTAGTAGTTGGGCCAGATGAAGAGTCTCGCACATGGGTAGCCGACATCGCTGGTCGGCTCGGACTTCCCTATAGCGTTGCAAAGAAGGTACGCCGAGGCGATCAAGAGGTGCAGATCGCGTTTATGGACCCGGCGATGTTTGCCGGTCGCCGGGCGCTGCTCATCGATGACATTGTGTCGTCCGGCGGAACGCTCACCGCCTGTGCGCGGGCTCTTAGAGCGCGGGGATCTTCGTCCATCGACGTGATCGTCGTGCATGCGCTTTTTCCTCCTTTGCTTATGAAGACATTCGGCGGCGCCGGTATCCGTTCCATGAGGTCCACGAACAGCGTACCGCATCCCACAAACGCCATCAGCTTGAACGCTCTCCTCGCTCGCGCGCTGCGCAGGAGGGTGGTCGGCGTGCACGAGAATGAGAGGCTAATGTGAGCATCACAGTCCAGATTTGCGGGGCCGCCCGCACCGTGACCGGCTCCTGCTATCTCTTCAATACGCCCAGCGGACGATTTCTCGTGGATTGCGGAATCTTCCAGGGACCGAAGACACTGAAAGCGCTAAACTACGGCGCATTCCCATTTCATCCATCTGATATCGACGCCGTATTACTTACACACACTCACATCGATCACAGCGGCCTGTTACCGAAGCTCAAGCGAGACGGCTTCTCGGGCCCGATCTTCGCCACTCGCGGCACCATAGATCTTTGCTCCTACATGCTGCCCGACTCTGGCAACATTCAGGAGACCGAAGTTCTCGCCCTGAACCGCAGGAATGCTGCACGGCGGCGAGCCGCCGTCTCGCCTATTTATACGCAAGCAGATGCCATCGCGGCGCTCGATGCGTTTCGGCCAGTCGAGTACCAGTCATGGTACCCGGTGATACCGGGCGTGCGCGCTCGCTATTGGAATGCAGGCCATTTGCTTGGCTCGGCATCGATTGAACTCGAAATCCCGGATCAAGGCGCAGGTGAACGCCCGTTGCGAGTGTTGATGTCAGGGGATATCGGCCCCGACGCCAAATTGTTGGAGCCCCTTCCAGAAGGGCCTACCGACCTGGACTATGTATTTTGCGAATCCACGTATGGTGACACCGATCGGCCAGCGACGACGCCGGCCGTGCGCCGCTCGCACCTGGCTCAGGAAGTGCGCGACGCCGCCGCGGCGCGTGGCGCACTTCTGATTCCGGCCTTCGCAGTCGAACGAACTCAAGAGCTCATCGCTGACCTGACCGATCTGATGGCGCGCAACGAGATCCCGGCGGCACCGATCTTCCTGGATTCACCCTTGGCCATTCGCGCCACCGAGGTTTTCCGGAACCACGCCGCCAGCCTCGATCCGCACATCGACATCGAGCGGCTCCTGACCTCTCCCCAGTTGCACTTCACGGAAACTGTCGACGAGAGCAAGGCGATCGCCAGGTTCTCCGGCTTTCACATCATCGTTGCCGCGAGCGGAATGTGCGATGCTGGCCGTATCCGCCATCACCTGAAGCGGTGGTTGTGGCGCAAGGAATGCACGGTTCTGCTCACGGGATTCCAGGCGCAAGGCACCCTCGGCCGCTTCCTGAGCGATGGCGCGAAGGCAGTGAGGATCCAGGGCGAGGAGGTCAAGGTCGGAGCAAGAATTCGATATATCGACGAATACTCGGGGCACGCTGACGGCCCAGAACTCGCTCGGTGGATCGCCGCCAGGCGCCCCATCCGTCGCGGCCTCTTCATGGTCCATGGTGAAGAGAGAGCGCTAGGAGGTCTCTTGAACCGGGTCGCGGAGCGAACCGTTCCGACCGCCCAGATCTTCACGCCTATGCTGGACGATGCCTATGACCTGTCGACAGCCGCACCAACGCCGGTCGATGTGGCTCGACCGCGAAGGCTTTCTCCGGATGCCGTCGTCAACCTCGATTGGCACAATGACATGTCCAAACTGATCCTCGATATCAATGACCAGATTGAGGCTGCGGCGGACGAGCGCGCGCGAGGTGTGATCGTGCGGAAACTCCGACGAGCGCTTGAGCAGGAGTAGCCCGCCGAGTTACCCCACTACCTGTCCTTCATCTGCCGTCCTAACAAGAAATCGACGAGATTGGACGGTTACGAGAGATCGTCAGGAAAGCCCGAGACATCCTGATGCGATTTCCTGTGCCCGACGCGTTCCTCGGGAGGAAAACACAAGAGCCTTTCCCGAGAGGCACAAATCGTCCGATGATTCACATGGGTAAATTCCTGAATCCAGAAATAGGTGCTTACTTGCGGCAGCCTTAGTGACAGGGAGGTCGCCATGCCTCATCGCGTGTACCGCGAGTTGGAGCGGACTTGCCAAGTGCAGGTGGCCCTTACGCAGCACAAAGAAACGAGAGAAGAACTCGAAAAAATGAAAAGGGAGTACAAAGCCATTGCCGATTGGCTAGAGCGTCAACTGCCGGAGGCAGATCGGCGCACTGCCGATCTGCAAAGCTAAGCCAGATTCTACGGAGCTCCGCTCTTCGCTGCAGCCTCTGCGCGTTCAATAGAAGACTTCCGGGTCGACCAGGTCGATGGCGAGACACTGATGGTCGGCCGATCTTAATCCGTGAATAGCATTTCGAAGCGATTCAAACCTGTCGACTTGCTCACAAAGTTGACAGTCTTCCCCGAGAGCGGGGCCAATTTGCCTGATGGCCGGTTGAGCAAGACCAAACCGCGTCCACGAGGATCTATCCGCCGCACTAGCCTTGGAGATGCTTTTCGATCTCGCCGACCGGGTGCTTGGTGAGCTCCTTGTCTAGCTCGCCGATGATCCGGCGCTTGACATCGTCATGGAAAGCGGACCGAAGCTCTGCCAAGGTCCGCGGTGGTGCAACGACGATGAGCCGCGTCGACTGCTCGCTGCGGATGAGACGTTCAGCGGCCGCCGCGACCTGCTTTGCGAAGCGGCTCTCCTCGAGCTCGTGCCAATCGGTCGTCTCGACGGCACTTCTTTGGGACGAATGGGAAGCCTTGCTGACACGACCCGGCCGATCGCTCCCTTGTGAATGGGTCGAAGGATTTTCGTGTTCAAACACCCGGTCCGTCTTCAAGCTCGGAAACTTTTCGTCGCCCTCGTTGCGCAGAAATAGCGCCTTCCGTCCATCACCTACGAACACGACTGCGCGATGCGGGATCCTGACCATTCCGGCCTCCTCCGTGAATACTGCCAATTGCTATCGCTACTTCGACCGAGCCGATTGATCCGGATCAAGCTGGAGGGCTCACTATCCGGCAGGATCGCGGAAATTGATGAGCCGACATGGAGCCTGTCATGCAAGCGCGCGATATCATGGTGTCCCCGGTCGTGACGGTTGGCCCGAACGCATCCGTCCAACAGGTGGCGAAGATCCTGTTGGAACGTCGGATCAGCGCGGTACCGGTGGTCGATTCCGACAACAAGCTTCTCGGAATTGTGAGTGAAGGCGATCTCATGCACCGGGCGGAAAGCGGCACCGAACGCTCCTACTCCTGGTGGCTGAGCTGGCTTACCGGCGACGCCGAACTGGCAACTGATTACATCAGATCGCATTCGATCAAAGTGCAGGACATCATGACGCAAGACGTCGCGACCGCGTTGCCAGAGACACCATTGAACGACATTGCAATGCTTCTCGAAGGACGGCAGATCAAACGCGTCCCGATCGTCAACAGAGAAGGTCAGCTCGTCGGGATCGTCAGCCGATCCAACCTGCTTCAAGCAATTGCGAGCGCCAAGCCTAAGCTTGAGATTTCGCTTCCCGATGCAGCCATCAGGAAGAGGTTCTTCGACGAGCTCAAAAAGCAACCGTGGGCTCATACGTTCAATGTGAACGCCACGGTCCAGAACGGAGTGGTCGACCTCTGGGGTTTCGCACCGTCACTGGCGGAACGGACGGCAATTCGCATAGCCGCTGAGGCAATCCCCGGCGTCCAGGCCGTTAATGACCACCTGCTTGAAACCCCGGTCTTTGTCTATTGACTGCAGCCGGATTCGGCGCGGAGAAACGAGGTGCGCCATGGCCCATTTCACCGTCTGCTTCCTCAAAGACGTACTCGGCGATCAGGGGCAACCCTGCGAGGCCTGCCAGCGCGTCATTGACATTGATGCGCCCGATGCACCGCGTTGGCAACGCAACAGTTCTGCCCAACTGCGCGAAATTCGGGATTGGTCGCTACACGCTCATTGCATTGATGTGCAGCCGGCTGACTTCCCGTCTTGATGCGGTAGTTGCTTGAACGATGGCGGAGACCGGTGGCGCCGCTCTATCGGACCAATCTCTTGCCGATCTATTGCTCCCCGAGCGGCTCGATCTGCGGTCCTGCTGCGGCAACGTGCTTTCTGAACAGAACCGCCGTGTCTGCGAAGCTCGCGGTGCATCTGTGAGAACGGGCGAAGTTGCGCACGCGGCCTAGCGCTGCGTCATTGAGCCCGAACAGCCGCTCGTAGTCCTGACGACTGATCTGAACAAGCGTTCCGGCTTTGAGCTCATCCAGCCTGTGCTCAAGCTCTGGCAAAGTGAAATTGCGACGCATGCTTTCGCCTCCCGACCGGATCAGTCCAGGGTCGTAAGGGCTATGAACAGGTGAAACAGCTCCACCCGAACGTGACCAGCAGGGCCCCGATGATGAGTATTTTTCCATACCACGAGACCGTGGGACTGATGCGTGTCCACCTTCGAGCAGGAGCCTTTGCCGCACGCTTCTGGTGCAGTGGCAGTAGCGGTCCTGCCGCGCCCGGATTGCTGATTGCACGGTGTTTTAGGTTCGCTTCCATGATCGCATTATACGCAAAGAAATCTGCGATGCCTTGATGCTGGTCAAGATGACCCATCGGCTTTAGGCTTTTTCAGTTCTCTCTATTCGGCATCTTAAATTGTAATCCATTGCAGCCTCCCAAGAGGATCATACGGCCAAATAATAGAGATCATACTCAACCCGAGCCCAAGTGCAAAACTCATGGTTGAGTTGGATTTGCTCAAGCGACCAGCGTCGGACAGGGCTGCGTTGCCTCGATCTCGGTTTGGCGCCAAAGCACCTTGATCCTGTCTTCTGGGATGCCGAAGGCACGCATGGCCATGGTCATTCCAATGCTTCGAGGCCGAGCTCGCCGCCACCAAGGCCTGGAAACCGAGTCCGGCAAACCCTACAGCACTAAGGGGCTGGGCAACTGGTACGAGCCGCTGTCTCGAGCCGAGGTGCCCGGACGCGCCCACCGGCTCCGCAGGGCCGGCGCGACCATAGCGGCCAAGAACGGTGCGACGCCGCACCAACTTGATGGCGATCTTCGGCTGGGAGACGCTCGCCCAGGCCGAGCTCTACAAAGAAACCGCTACTTAGCGCGTGCACCTCCCTGGCCTCGCCAAGAAGCCAGAATAGCCGTTTACAACCCCCTCTTTTGGAGCTCGTTGCAGCTCGATAACAAAGTTAGATTGTAGACGGAGCGACCACGGCGCGTTGTAACTGAAGCTTTCGATGCCGGTCTTGCAATTCTGAATGAACTTCTAGGTCGCCCACGAGGAAAAGGTCGCGACGCACGCGATCTCGAGGTCGGCGTCGCTTGGCTCTTTTGGATGCTCGGTTTCAGCACGGTACAATTTGGATCGACTGCACGAACGCACGATTTCTCAGCTTGCTCGCGCTGCGGTCGTGCGGGTCCGCTTGGATCGGACCGTCCGCCAGCGGGACGTCTACTTCTACTTTGATGATCTTCCATCGCGTCGGCTGCGGCCGGAGCAGATGCTTCGCAGCCCAGCGCTCCGCTTGGCGAGAATGTTCGCTCGGATCATGCGGGGCATCATCCAAGGATGGCCGTCGGGCTAAGCAGCAAGCGCCATCGACAGGATGGCTGCGAGGGCGACAGGTGCAATATCCAACGCTGCATCGCTGCACCCGCTCGGTGTCCTGCCTTAGGCAAAAGGGCATCCGTGCGGGATCAAGCGATTTGAGGTAGATCAAGCCCCGAAGATGAGTATCGCGGCGGCGGCCACGGTGAAGACACCAGCCCCGATCGCGAATGCCCAAGCAGCCAGCTCTTTGCGCATTTTCGAAATCTAATCCAGGTTAAGACCCGAAGCATGTGCAGTTCGTGCCAGTGCCATGTTTTCCCAACTGTAGTCAGTGCAATCGAGAAGCCGCTAGCGCGTCTGGAGCTGTTCTAGCCCTTCCTCGATCGCTCGGAGATCCTCGAGTATAGACTCTCGAGACTGAGACGCAGATGTGGACTGTAGCCCTTCAAGCAACTGGCGCCGAAGCTCTCGCATATCTTCCAGAGCTTGCCGGTTCTTCAATCGAACATAGGCAGAAACAATCGATCCAATACTTGCTGGCAATGGTAGCTCCTAATACAAATCTCTAAAATAGGTTGCATGGTAGCACGTGCGTTGAGGAATTGCCGATTTTTCCCGACTTCATCACGACCACGTGTACAAAAGCTTTTGTGTCCCCACATGGGAAAAAAGGTCCGCCAGCGTGAACCGGCGGGCATGTGATCGCTGTCCCGACGAAATTAGGCTGTCCGAGTCGAGCCGCGCTTCATCTGTCAAGGCTGCGGCAGCCGCGGTGCCGACATCCGACCCGACTTCGAGCGAGGTGACCAGGGTCGAGCGATAAAGGCGAGAGAGGCCGACTGAGGGCCTTACTCTGCGGCGTCTTTGGCCTGCATTTCAGCTAATGCGCGCTCCAGTTCGCCAGCCAAAACCCTGTAGTGCGCCGCCGTGCGGCGAAAGACGCTTCGCTTGATATCGCTCTTGGCCGACCGCTCAAGCTCCTCGCATTTGGCGATGTTCACCCGAAGAGTCTCAAGGTGGGCAAGGATGTCTTTCATGGAGCCGTCCCGATCATCCCGGGCGCATTAGCAGGTCGCCAACGACTGGAATACCACAAATGATGGGTTCACGGGACTCGTTCTATCAGGACCAAAGCCTGATCCACGTCATGGTGCCGGACTGTGGTGAGCGGGCGAATTAGGCCACTCCCAAAATCAAACCAGGCCACCGCGCTCGGAAACAGGCCAGTACCGGCTCCTCTACAGGAAGGTTCCGGCGCCGAGAACAAGGCCCGCCAGCGCGAACGGCTCGCCCCGTTCCAAAGCCGGAACTAGGGGTGCGACGTTTCGCGCGAGGTTTACATATGTGTTGCGGGAATTTTCGGCAATTGGCTAGATTGACGCTTCGATCCTAAACGTGTCGCCTCGGGCTTGGGGGCTAGCGTCGAAGCGGGAATTGAAGGAATTCCGCAGGCTCGAAACGGCATGCAGAGAACATGCGCTCATCGCTTCCCTCGATCTCGAGCGAGAGGCTCTTCTCAGCGTGGCAGAGTATTTTCGGAAAGCCACCGAAGCCCTGCAACGCCGAGCCAGAACAGACGCCCGCCCCTGACGGCACGGTGCGCCGGCCGCCGAGCGCGAGGAATAGGCATGAGATCGCCCATCGTTAAACGATCGATGGTGGTCGGCGGCCACAAGTCAGAGTCAGCCTGGAAGAAGCGTTCTGGACGGGCATGAAGGAGATTTCCAGCCAGCGCAACATGACGCTGTCGGATCTAGTTAGTGAGATTGACCGCAACCGCCAGCAGGGCACCTGTCGTCCGCGATCCGGCTGTTCGTGCTCGACCAGTGCGCACGGGAGCGCCGTCGGTGCTTTCATTCGAGTTGATCTAGATCACTTGGTCGACGCGGAGGCAGGCACCTGTGACAGATTTTCTTGTCGGACTTGACGTCTCGATCTTCCGAGCCTTGAACGATTTCTGCGGCTGGAGTCCGGCACTGGACCGGATCGTCGTTAACAGTATTGAGATACTCAAGGGCGCGCTCTTCATGGGCATCGTCGGGCTGTTGTGGTACTGGCCTGACAAGGAAATGCAGCGGCGGCGCGAAACGGTTTTGACCATGTTGCTTGTGGTCGCCGCGTCGCTAATCATCAATCGCACGCTATCCACGCTCGAGCCCTTCCGCGACCGCCCGATGTACAGCATCGGGGCCAACCCGCCGAGCATGGCATCGCCCTGGCACCCAGACCTCGAACACTGGAGCAGCTTCCCGAGTGACTACGCAACCTATCTCTTTGCCATCGCCGCCAGCCTCTGGCTGATTTCGAGATGGTGGGGCCTGTTCTTCGGACTATTCGCCACGTTGGTTGCGGTGGCGCGGGTCTACCTCGGCATCCACTATCCGAGCGACGTGCTTGTCGGCGCCCTGATCGGCATCGCAACCAGCATCGTTATCAACCGCGAACCGGTCAGGCGACGGTTCGCAGCGCCGATCCTTGCGTTGGAGCCACGCTATACGCCTTATTTTTATGGGCTGTTCTTTATCGGGCTGGCCGAAATTTCGGGCGCCTTCCAGATCACCAGACGTTTCGGCATGGCTATCATTCATCTGTTCATCGGCTTCAACCGATAATTCCCTCAAATCCTGTCGCACGCCCACGTAGTTGGTTCTGGGCATCGCTTGGTAGTGTGCGATCTTGCTGTCTAGCTCGGTGCCCTTGTCACACACGGCCACCCCGCTGCGCATATCTGCAGCCTTCAACTAACATTTGTTGTGTGCGTTCCTAAGGCCAAATCTCGGTCGCGGAACGACGGTGAGCTTGCCAAGTTCTCCAGATACCCGGGATCAAGAACCTGGGCGAAGGTGACTTGTGCCCCAGCTCACTTTTCCTTTGGTGAAGCTGGGGCCTTTTTGTCTGTCCTGAAGCGGCATTGGTCTGTGCGCTTGATCGCACTCTGGCGCTTCGGGGCTTTTCGACTAGCGCGGCTCGAGCTGCTCTAGTCCATCCTCTATCACGCGGAGGTCCTCGAGTATCGAATCTCGAGACTGATGTGTTGATGCTGGATGTTGAGTGAAGCGCGTTGAGCAACTGGCGCCGAAGCTCTCGCATGTCTGGCACATGGGCAGAAACAATCGAGTCGATATTTGCTGGCAATGGGGTAGCTCCTGATGCAAACCTCTAAAGCAGGTTGCATGGTCCACGCGCCTCGATGAACTGCCGCTTTTTCCCGATTCATCACGACCACGTGTACGAAATCGTTCAGTATGCCCGTGAAGCACTACGGAAATGAATCCGGCCTACCCTTCGGCACCTGAATTGAAGAGGGGAATTCCAAATGATTTTTTTCAAAGTGATTGCTGTCGCGCTCATCGCCGGCGTTGTGTTTTCAGCGTATTCCGCAGACCTGCGCGCCGACGTTGCTTTAGCGATTATGTCCTGCCTTACATGACAAGTAGCCCGCCAGCGCGAACCGGCGGGCCCTACTCCAGTTTCACTTTTTCAGGCAAAGACCAATTGTCGGCGAAGTGCTGCACTTTCCGCCATCCGCGCTGCCACCACTGGGGCAGAACACCGACACAAGCGTTTCGCTGCCGTCGCAATTGACCGCGCCGTCGGCCTGCACCGCTCGGATATTGACCGGCGCCGGATCGCCCTTGTCTCCCTTGTCACCTTTTGGCCCCTGCGGTCCTTGGGGTCCTTGCGCCCCTGCTGGCCCCTGGGGTCCTGGCACACCCTGAATCCCTTGGGCACCTTGCGGGCCGGCCGGCCCCTGGGGTCCAGGATCACCCTTTGGCCCCGGATCTCTGCCACATGCTGCAAGTACAAGCGCGGCAGCCAGTACGGCCGCCGTAATCAATTTTTGCATCGCAATCCTCCCAGTGATCGAGAGCATTAAACTGGTCAGCTAAGAGGGCCGCAAGAGAGAAGCCCGCAGACTTGGATGCCCGGCGGGCCCTTGGTCGATATCGCTTCAGCCGTCGCCGGTGCGCCATGAGCCGCTGCCGGTCACGCTTCCTGTGGGTTCGGCGGCGGCGTTTCACGTGCGATCCCCCCAGTATGCGCCTGATCTCCGCCGTCACGATCGCCTGCTGCTGTTGCGCGGGCTGCTGGCTCCGTGCCCAGCCGTCCAAGCGGTGTCTCCTTGGCGCTTGCTCCCGCCGAGCGTGTGCCGCCAGGCGTCCGGCGTGGGTGCAAGTGCCGGGCGGCAGTGCCACCCTGCTCGCGCGATGGACTAACTCCTTTTCGCTAGTCGACTTTTCGGTCACGGAAGCTCAAGATTCCGGCACCGAAACCAAGCCAGAAAGCGGAGGGTCTCGTGAGCAGGTCGCCCTCAATCGTGCCGATCGCCCCAACCGACCGTGATGTCTATCTCGTGCTTGAGGACTTTGGGGGACGGCTCGGCCGCGCCTGGTGCGAAACTGCCGAAGAGGATACGGGTCGCGCCACGCTGGTGCGGCACCTGACTGAAGGCCAGTACGAACATCCCGCTCGCATCGTTGCCTTCAACACGGCAGAGGGATGGTCGCGCGATGTGACCGCGGACATTGCCGATGAGCTCCGCCGACGCTTCGTCGAGCTCGGCGATGTATCACCGTCGCTGCTCAAGTTTTTGGAAAGGGCCGCCAGGCACTGAAATTCCGCGGCTTCCAAAACTCCTCGTGAGCTCTATCCGACCACCGAACTAAAGAGCTGAACCTGCCCTCAGCTCTCCGGAACCGCAACCGTCGCCGGCGCCGTGAGCGGAGCACCTCCGACCGAAACCGGCCCGATCGATTTCGGCTGCCGAGCCATCCGCTTGCGCATCAACAACCGATCGCGCGCGCGCAATCTTGGGATTGAGGACGTGACTTCCGACATCATCGAACTTTGCAGGGTGTCGATCTTCGCGATCAGCGTCGAAAGCTGCGGCGAGATCTTCTTCACGTCGCCCCGTTCGTCGGTGATGGTCTGGCGGAGCGACAGGAGGGTGGTCGAATCCTGCTGACGCAGAGCCGTGCTTTGCTGCAAGGAGGAATTGATCTCCTGCAGGGCGGCGGCCTGTTGCTGCTGGGTCGACTGGATCTCCTTCAAGGCCGCAACGATCGGATCCGGCTTTGGCGTGACCTCATCCTGGCGCGGAAACAGCGCGGCCAGGTTGCTGATGTCAGGCAAGCTGAGATCAACCGGCAACGTATAGATAGCGGCCGCGCCATTGATCGCCAGGGCACACACCGCCAATGCCAGTACGGATTTCCGGCTCGAACGCTTGAGCGTTTCAGGAGCTTCCGGCGCTTCGCGTTCGGCTTCGGATTGGAATGCCGCGGCTGCAAGTGCAGCACCGTCGAGGTGCTCGGCGAAGGCCAGCGTTTCGGATGTCGTGGTCATGCGCATTGACCTCATGAGCGAGCAAAAGGAGGCCGTCGCCGGAACGTCATCGCGACGTCTCCCTTACGCAGCACTCACTTACACAACTGCTTCAAATTGTGAGCATTTCGGATTAATTCCACGTTAGCGGCGTGACCGCCCGGCACGCCCCGTGACCCCGGCCGAATACGGGGCTGCCCGATGGACGATCGGCCCTGCACTCTGTTCCCGTTCCATGCGTCGCCTCCAAAAAAGCCAGGAGACAACCCGTCGGAAAGGTGTAGGATTCGACAAAATGGGAGGAGCGGCATGTTTGAAATCACCGGTTTCGACACGGCAGGAGTGGTCAACCTCAAGCGGGAGTCACTGACTGCCGCCCTCAAGAAGGCCAGGGAGCTGATCGAGGACGGATGCCGGGATGTTCAGATCGTCGATCCCCAGGGCCGGGTTTACACCTCGTTTGAGGAGCAGGCAGCCTAGCCGCCCTCACACAGGGAGTGAGCCATGAAGGAACATGGCCTGGATGGTCGCCACCGGGACAAGGATGGCGAGATCATCAAAAAGCACGGCAACACGCTGATCGGCACGCTGCGCCATATCTATGGAAAGAGTTTTGCCGCCGGGTATCCCGATACGACGAAACTCAGCGAAGCCTTGCAACAGCTGAACGAAACGTCGCTGAGCCAGTTGCGGCGCGATCATCAGACCGGGCATTTGGGCCACAAGATCGACCACGTTCCGAAGTGACCGAGGTCACTCCGGCTCGGACGGACCGCGCGACGGTGCTGCCGGCGCGCGATGAGACCGCGCGCGGGCCTTCAGCCTTTCTTCAGACATTCCGCTCAGCGTGACCGCCGATCTCCAGTGTTCATTGTTGCCGGCCCATGAGTTCAGTCCAGATTCAGTGCACGCGTTGCAAGGCGATGTTTCGCGACCGCGCTGGGCGGGTGCAGGACGGCTATTCCAGGCAATGCCCGTGCTGCGAGGTGGTGCTGTTCTTCGCCGAGGATGCGCAACATCCCTTCATCAAGCGGGCCATGCGAAGCGCGCGGCAAGTCCGGAAAGAACAGCGCGAGGCCGAGGCTGTCAGGCGCGCTGCGCCGCAGGAACCGCGGGTGGCCCCCCGGTCGCGGTCATCCATCGGTCGGGTGCGGGTGCAGGAACGTTCCGAGTAGCGCCGGCTGCGCTGTTTACGTCGCCTCGATGCAGATGCCGGCATCGGACTGTGCGCGGATGTGCTCGACCAGAAAGTCCGAAAAACGCGCTGATCTTCGCCGGCAGCCGGACGGGGTTCTGGTAGGCCACGTTCATCGTCGGCCGCGGATCTAGAGCGGCTGGACCAGCGTGCCGAGCCCTGCCCGTTCGGCGCCGCAACTGGAGAAGCCGGTCCATTCTTCCTCAATACGGAAAGAGACTTACCGATTTTTTTCAGCTTTCTTTCCGATTTCTGCAAGGCAGAATGGCCCCAAGCAGGCGAGGAAATCTGGAAAATGTCGGGTCCGATCAAGCACATCCTGATGTGGCGGCTGCGCGGGGAGACGACCGCGGAGCGCTCGGCGGCCCGGACCAAGGTCAAGACGTTGTTCGAAGGGCTTCAGGGCCGGATCGACGGCCTCCCCCATATCGAGGTTGGCGTCGATGTCAGCGACGTCGATTATGCCTGCGACGTTGTCCTCGTCTCCGAGTTCGCCGACAGCAGCGCCTTAAAGGCCTATGCCATCCATCCGGAACACCTGCGTGTCAGGGAGAGACTCGTCGACTTGCGGATCGGACGCTTCCAGGTCGACTATCCCGTCAAAGAGGCCGGCACATGATCGGTTCGTTCACCTTCGAAAACCTGCCCTGCCGCGTCGTGTTCGGCAGCGGGACGCTTGCCGCAGCCAGGGCCGAGGTCGAGCGGCTCGGCGGCAAGCGCGCGCTCGTGCTGACGACGCCGCAGCAGGAAGCACGGGGCAAGGCCCTGGGCGCCGCACTCGGCCCGCTCTATGCCGGCCTCTTCGCCGGCGCCACCATGCACACGCCGGTCGAAGTGACCGAGCGCGCGATGGGGGCGATGAACGAGTATGACGCCGATTGCGTGGTTGCGCTCGGCGGCGGCTCGACCACCGGATTGGGCAAGGCGCTCGCCCTGCGCACAGGCGTCAACCAGCTCTGCATTCCCACCACCTATGCCGGCTCGGAGATGACCCCAATCGTGGGGCAAACCGAGAACGGGCTGAAGACCACGGTGCGCGATCCAGCCGTGCTGCCGGAAACCGTGATCTACGATATCGACCTGACGATGACGCTGCCGGTCGGGCTTACCGCCACCTCCGGCATCAACGCGATCGCCCACGCCGTGGAAGCGCTTTATGCGCGAGACACCAACCCTGTCACCTCGCTGATGGCCGAGGAAGGCATCCGCGCGCTGGCGCGTGCCCTGCCCGCGATTGCCGCCAAGCGCGACGATCGCGGCGCGCGCAGCGATGCACTCTACGGCGCCTGGCTGTGCGGCGTGTGTCTCGGCACCGTCGGCATGGCGTTGCATCACAAGCTTTGCCACACGCTCGGCGGCACGTTCGATCTGCCGCATGCGGAGACACACACCATCGTGCTGCCGCATGCGCTGGCCTACAACGCGCCTACGGTGCCCGACGCGATGGCGCGGATCGCGCGCGCAATCGGTGTGTCGGACGCATCGCAGGGGCTTTTCGAACTAGCCAAGCGGTTGGGCGCCAAGGTCGCGCTTCGTGACATCGGCATGCCCGAGAGCGGAATCGACAAGGCGGCCGACCTCGCCGTCACAAATGCCTACTGGAATCCGCGCCCGCTCGAGCGGGGTGCCATCCGCGACCTCATTGCGCGCGCCTGGGCCGGCGAGCCGCCGGTCGCAATCAAAGCAGCGTGACCACAATGAAGCGTACCCTGATCCAGTCAGCAACGATCATCAGCCTGGACGATCGCATCGGCGATGTCAGGAATGGTGACGTGCTGGTCGAGGACGGGCGGATCGCTGCGGTGCGGCCGGGTATCGACGCCGCAGACGCCGAGATCGTCGATGGGCGCGGCCGTATCGTCATTCCCGGTCTGGTCAATGCGCATATGCACACCTGGCAGACGGCGCTGCGCGGGTATGCCGCGAACTGGACGCTGCTGGAGTATTTCCGCCGCATGCATGCGGGGCTTGGGACCCTGTTCACCCCCGATGACATCTACATCGCGACTCTCGTCGGCGCGCTGAACCAGATCAATTGCGGCGCCACCACGCTGGTCGACTGGTGCCACAACAACCCGACGCCTGCCCATACCGACGCTGCCGTGCGCGGCCTGATCGAAAGCGGCATCCGCGCCGCCTTCTTCCACGGCTCGCCGAAGCCCGAACCGAAGCCGGGTGAACCGCATTTCTCGGAGGTGCCCCATCCGCGCCACGAGGTCGAGCGTCTGCTGGCCGGCCCCCTCGCCGACCGCCACGGCCTCGTCACGCTCGGACTTGCCATTCTCGGTCCGCATTATTCGACGCTCGACGTGTCCCTGCATGATTTCCGCCTGGCGCGGGAACTCGGCCTGATCGCCTCGATGCATCAGGGCGGCGGCCGTGCGAAGACGCCAGGCGGCTGGGAGAAGCTGATCGAGGCTGGCCTGGTCGGGCCCCACGTCAACATCGTCCATGGCAATGATCTGCCCGATGATCTCCTGCAAAGGCTGATCGATCTCGGCGTCACCTTCTCGGTGACGCCGGAGAACGAGATGATCCAGGGCCATGGCTTTCCCATCACCGGACGGCTGCTCAAGCGCGGCGTCCGCCCGACCATCGGCATCGACCTGGAATCCGTACTGGCCGGCGATCTGTTCTCCGCCGCGCGCGTGGCGCTGTCGATGCAGCGCGCGCTCGATAATGCCGAGATGCGCAAAAGCGAGGGCACGATCCCTGCGACAACAACAATCCCCGCGCGGGAGGCACTGGCCTGGGTCACAACTTCGGGCGCCCGCATGCTCGGTCGCGAGAGCGAGATCGGCTCGCTGACTCCAGGCAAACGTGCCGATCTCGTGATCATCAACGCCGACGAGGTCAACCTCTTTCCGGTGCACGATCCCGTTGCATCAGTGGTGATGCAGACGAGCCTCGCGAACATCGAGTCGGTGATGATCGAAGGCCGCTGGAGAAAGCGGGACGGGAAACTGCTGGCTGACGGGCTGGCGCAGAAGAAGGAACACCTCGCGCAATCCGGCCAGCGGCTGGTGCGGGAGATCGAACGGCAAGGGCACGCCGCGGGATAGCGGCCAACGTACAACAAGCCGTTCCCACGACCACCGGAGAGATCAATGCTGTTCGCCATCCATGCCGTCGACCGCACCGGCGCACTGCCGATGCGGCTGGCCAATTACGAGGCCCACAAGACGTTCCTCAGCGACACCTCGCGCTTCGGCGTCAAGATCGTGATGTCGGGACCGCTGGTCGCTGACGATGGAGCCACCATGATCGGCAGCCTGTTCCTGATCGAGGCCCCGGGCCGTCCCGAGGTCGAGGCCTTCAATCGCGCCGATCCGTTCGCAGCCGCCGGCATCTGGGAGAGCGTCACCATCACGGGCTTCTTGCGACGGCAGGGCTGACAGTCCGGCGCAGAATGCGAAAAACCCCGGTGCGTGGGGGCACCGGGGCGTTTTCAACGAAGATGAATTGGTAAGCCAATGGCGTCTTGATAGCAGCGTTCGGAAGGCAGCTTGTGAGCTGGTTCACGCTCCGCTGCGGTCGGAGCGGACGATTTGTCACACCCACGGGCGCCGAGCTCAGCCCCGCCGCGGCTTCCTCGGAAAAAGGCGATCCCTGATGTAGCGCGACGTCGCGGTCAGGCGGATCCCGCGCGGCTTCTGCCAAGCGGCGCGATCGAGCTCCTTCTTGTCGCCGATGGCCAGGCGCCCCTTGGCGCTCTTGGCAATGAAGATCGCATCGCTCATCTTGCGCCCCGAGCGCTTGTTCTTGGCTGTCACTTCCTTCCAGAGGCTGATCCTGCCGAGCTTCAGCTTCGGCAGTTCCTCCCTGATCTCGCGGCGGAGGCAATCCTTGTCGGATTCCCGCGCACGCTTGCGGCCGCCCGGAAACATCCACAGACCATCCGACCGTCGCCTGACCAACAGAACCTTGCCGCGTTTTGCGGCAACCAGCTTGGAAGACTTCGCCATACCTGTCGTAAACCGAGAAAAAGAATCTGGCACCATCGTAACTTGTCTATGTCATGAGACAAGTTCCATGGCGGCTCGGTGTCCTGCCGCCATCCCTAATTGTCCACATGCTGCGAATTGGGTTTGGCCAGCGCGACGCGCTTTCAGGACTCGTCGGCTGGAGGCAATTCGGCTGCCCGCTTCTCCGCCGTCCCGATCCAGGCTGCCGCCATTTCCCACGCCACCGACAGGATGATCGGCCCGATGAACAGGCCGACGATGCCGTGGGCAAGCGTGCCGCCGATCACGCCGACGAAGATGACGATGGTCGGCGTGTTGAGAGCGCGTCCCATCACGAGCGGCTTCAGCATGGTGTCGATGAAGCCGACGACGACGAAGAATACGGTGAGCACCAGCGCCGTGGTGACATCCTTGGCGGTCCAGATCCAGATGATGACGGGCAGCAGCACGAGGAACGCGCCGATCTGCACGATCGACAGCAGCAGCACGATGAAGGCGAGCAGGCCCGCGCTCGGCACGGCCGCGAGCTTGAAGCCGATGCCCGCGAGCAGCGCCTGCACGATGGCGACGCCGATCACGCCTTGCGCAACGGCGCGGATGGTGGCGCCGCCAAGCTCGAGAAAGTGCTCGCTCTGCTCGGGCACGATGCGCGACAGGAAACCGCGCCCGGCCGCAACCAGCCGGGGCCCGTGCGGAAACAGGAAGCCGGCGACGAACACCGAGACCAGGAATTGCAGCGTACCGAGGCTGGCATCGCCAGCCAGCGACAGCAGCGGCCCAGCCAGCGGCTGCAGATAGGGCGCGACCTCGCGCAGCACTGCGCGGATGTTCTTGTAGGCCTGGTCCCACAGCTCAAACAGCGTCGGACCGATCAGCGGCCATGACTTGATCTGCTCTGGAGCCGACTGCAGCGCGAGGTCACCCGTAGCCAGCTGGTGCGCCAGCTCCCTCCCCCCGTCCACCGCACTCACGCCGAGCCAAGTCGCCGGACCGAGCACAATGCCGAGGGTGATCAAGGTCAGGATGACAGCCGCGGTCTTTGGCCGCCCGCCCAGGATCCTGGCGACCCAGCTGAACGCCGGATAGAACGCGACCGCGAGCACGAAGCTCCAGGCCAGAATCGGCACGAACGGCCGGATGATCAGGAATGTCCAGATGATCAGCAGCGCCAGCAGGCCGAGCCGGATCACGAGCTGGATGACGTCCTCGCCCGTCAGGAGTTGACGCAGACTTTTCACAGGCACGGCTTTCCTTGCGGCCCTCAACGCGGGTTCCGGCACTTGCGCGGGCCCCGCGTTATTGCCAGCCCCGGGCCGGGCGTCAAGACGAGCGGGAGCTCAAGGGCCCGCCCGGACCGGCGGCACTGCGCATCTGGACTGACGGCGGCGCCGGCAAACGAGCAAATCTGCAATATCGCCCCCGCCGCGGGGGTTTGCCTAACGACGATTAACCGGATTTCGCCTGATGGGTTTACGCCGATGCAAAGGCTCGCATCTACGCTTCACGCCAGGTCCCTGAAAACACTTGCGGTGCAATGGCCAACAGCATCTGGACGATCGAAGAATTCACCTGCCCCGGTTGCGGCATGACCTACACCGCGACCCGGGAGGAGCATGCCGAGCCGCATTCAGGCCACTTCAAATGCAGCATTTGCAGCGGCTTGGTACACAGCTGGTCCGGCAAGCATCATTTCTTCGGCTGGCAGGCGGTGAAGACCAGGCCGCCGGTGTTCGGGAGACGATGGGCGGGCGTGGGTTGGTAGGCCGAGCCTCTCCGTCATTCGTCCAAGCAGCCGCGTTCTCGACGCTCTACAGCGCGCGCTGACCCAACTCTCGCTCAACGCTGTTAACGAGAACTGCGGCTTCTGCTGCGCGTCGACACCGGTTAGGCTCCTTCTCTCCGTAACCGAACCCGACCCGCAATGACCGCTCCTTTCCTGCCCCAGATCGCCCTCTATCGTGACTGGCTCGCCCAGCAGCGCGGCCTCACCTTCGCGAATTACGAGCAGATGCGGCAATGGTCGGTGCGCGATCTCGACGGTTTCTGGCGCAGCATCTGGGACTACTACGATCTGCAATCGCCGACGCCGTTTGCGGCCGTCATCACCGAGCGCAAGATGCCCGGCACGATCTGGTTTCCCGGCGCCCAAGTGAACTACGCACGGCAGGTGTTCCGGCATGGGGACGCGGCGCACGCCGCCGGCCTGCCCGCGATCGTCAGCAGCGGTGAGGATGGCAAGCTCACCGAGACCAGCTGGCCAGAATTGCGGCGCAAGGCAGCTGCGCTCGCGCTGTATCTGAGGGACCGGGGTATCAAGCCGGGCGACCGTGTCGCAGCCTATCTGCCGAACATCCCCGAGACCATCATCGCATTTCTCGCGAGCGCCAGCATCGGCGCCATCTGGAGCCTCTGTGCCCCTGATATGGCCGCGCCCGCAGTGATCGACCGCTTCAAGCAGATCGAGCCAAAGGTGCTGATCGCCTGCGAGGCCGTCACCTATGCCGGCCACAGCCATGACCGCAAGGACGTCGTCGCCGAGCTGCGGCGATCACTGCCGACGGTCGAGCATGTCATCATGCACAGCGAGGCCGTCGCGCCGTCCGCACCGGACGCCCTGCTCTCCGACATCACCACAAGGGCGGGCGATGCTGTCGACGCGTTCGAGCCGATGTGGCTGCCGTTCGATCATCCGCTCTGGATCGTCTATTCCAGCGGCACCACCGGCCTGCCGAAGCCGATCGTCCACGGCCATGGCGGCATCCTCATCGTGGTGCTGGCGCTGCTCGGCCTGCACAACGACATCGGCTGCTCCTATCACCCAAACTCGTTCGGCGAACGCTATCACTGGTACTCTTCGACCGGCTGGATCATGTGGAACTCACAGGTCGGCGGCCTGCTGAGCGGCACCACCTGCTGCATTTTCGACGGCAGTCCGGGCGGCCCCAAGGACAAGCCGGATTGGTCCACGCTGTGGCGCTTCGTGGCGCAGTCGAAAGCGACCTTCTTCGGCGCAGGCGCGGCGTTCTTTGCCAATTGCGCCAAAGCGGAGATCGATCTCACCGCCGCCGGCGATCTGTCGCAACTGCGCTGTCTCGGCTCGACCGGTTCGCCGCTCAGCGCCGATACACAAACCTGGTTCAACGATCGCTTCGCAGGCTTGTCGAGGATGAACGGCAGCAAGGCGCAAGCCGATATCTGGTGGGCGAAGATTTCCGGCGGCACCGACTTCGCCGGCGCCTTCATCGGCGGCAACAGGGAACTGCCGCAGACGCCGGGCGCGATGCAGTGCCGCCTGCTCGGCGCTGCCGTCGAAGCCTTCAGCGAACAGGGCCGTGCCGTGATCGATGAGGTCGGCGAACTCGTCTGCACCGAGCCGATGCCGTCGATGCCGCTCTATTTCTGGAACGACAAGGGCAATGCGCGCTATCGGGCGAGCTATTTCGAGATCTATCCGGACAATTTCGACGGCAGCGGTCGCGGACCGGTGTGGCGGCACGGCGACTGGCTCAAGGTCAATCCAGATGGGTCGTGCGTGATCTACGGCCGCAGCGATGCCACCATCAACCGGCACGGCCTGCGCATGGGCACCAGCGAGCTCTATTCCGCGATCGAGGCGCTGCCGGAGGTGCTCGACAGCCTCGTCGTCGACCTCGAATATCTCGGCCGCGATAGCTACATGCCGCTCTTCGTGGTGCTGCGTGAGGGTGTCGTTTTCGACGGCGCGATGCAGGCCAAGATCAACAAGGCGATCGAGGCCGGGCTGTCCCGCCGCTTCCTGCCCAACGAGATTTTTGCCGTCGCCGAGATCCCGCGCACGCTCTCGGGCAAGAAGCAGGAGCTGCCGATCAAGAGGCTGCTGCTCGGCCAGCCCGTCGAAAAGGTCATCAACAGGGAGGCGATGGCCAATCCGGCCTGCCTCGACTGGTATCTCGCCTTCGCGCGCGACTATCTGGCACGAACGGCGGCGTGACGGACGATCGCCTCAATTGCGCCTGTCGCGTTTGGACTCCGTTCACCGATCATCGCTAGATCGGACAGGATCTTCTGCAACGAAAAATGTGCCATGGCCGATCTCAACGCCGTCATCAGCAGGCTCAATGACCGCCTGCTCCGCCTCGAGGGCGAATTGTTCGTGCTGCGCTCGCTGGCGCGCGCGACGCTGACCGCCGGGGACGAGCACGGTGCGCGCATGCGCAAGCTGGTCGAAGCCGCGAAGATCGCGCTCGACGACGAGGCGAAGCGGGAGCTCGACAAGCCCACGCGCAAATACGTCGATGCGGCAACCGCGCTGGTGGAGGAGTTGCTCGAGGAGCCGACCGCGGCGCGGCCACTGTTCACCGTGATCCAGGGCGGCCGGCGCGACTGAGCGCGTCAGGTCGCACGTGTCGTGCCATCGTCGGTGGATTCAGCCGTGAGCCGGCTGAGGCCTTCCTCGATGATCGCGATCTCCTCGTCGATCTTGTCGATCGGGACGCTGAAATCGTACCGGCCTGACGACCTGCTCTTCAGATCGACCGCGAGCCGCTGCCTGTGCATCATCAGCTCGTCGAGGCCCCGGCGGTTCTTCAGCCGCACATAGGCATCCACGATCTGCTCAATTGCACTTGGCATGAAATCGGTCCCGGCAAAAATGCCCGCGCGGCGCACCCACGCCGGCGAGACATTTTTGGTGTCGCGGTACGCGATACAAATCCGCGACGGATTCGTCGATACGACAACAAGGTTGAAAACGCGTTACCGCTTGATGATTTCCCGATGGCGCGCTCGAACAAGCCGGGTTCGCCCTGGCCGCGGGGCAACGCAGGTCGCAATGATTTCCCGGAAAGTCCCGGAAGGGCCAGCAGCGCAATCGCGGATTCATCGCGGCCCGCTGCCCCCGCGCATTGTTGATAACCGGCGCAAATGCCGCGCAGGTGGTGACAGGGCGGCCTGACGTGTTATCGGGGGATGACGTAGCTGCGAGACGGATCAGACACCCATGCGCATTACCCTCGTCGGCTCCCGCCATTTCGGCGTGACCACCCTGAACATGCTCCGCGAACACGGCGTCGGCGTCGTGCGGGTCGTGGTTGCCGACGCGGACGACCGCTTGGCCGCAACCGCCAAGGCCGCCGGAATCGAGGTGGTGGTGCAGGCCAATCCGAAGTTGGTGGTCGCCTCCGAGATCGCCCCCGACACCGACCTGATCATCACCGCCCACAGCCACGCCCGGATCGGCAAGGACGCGCTGGCAGCCAGCAAGCTCGGGGGCATCGGCTATCACCCCTCGCTGCTGCCGCGCCATCGCGGCAAGGCTGCGGTGGAATGGACTATCAAGGAAGGCGATCCGATCGCCGGCGGCACGATCTATCACCTCGCCGACCGCATGGACGCCGGCGCCATCGCTGCCCAGGACTGGTGCTTCGTGAGGAAGGGCGAGACCGCCCGCGAGCTCTGGGAGCGCGCCCTGGCGCCGCTCGGCCTCAAGCTGCTGGCCGATGTGATCGACTACGCCAAGGTTCACAAGACCTTGCCGTCGAAGGCGCAGGACGAGCAGTTCGCGACGTCCGCGCCGAGCCTGTCTTGAACATGTCTGCCGTGAATCGGTCCCGACTTCCCTACCGACGTTAAGGATTAACGTCAGGCGGCCTTGATTCCACTTCGAAAATGGGAACCAGAAACGCAAATAAACCATTGTTTCCGCAGGAACAATTTTCGACTTTGCAGCGCACCAAACTTCCGTCACATTTCGCCGGAATAACGGTCAGCATATCAGACACATTCAAGGACGGAATTCATGCGTTTTGGTCGCATCGCGGCGTTCTGTGCCGCTTCAGTTTTTATTGCCAGCCTCGCCGCCCCGGCGGTCGCCCAAACCCCCTTTGATGGCAATTGGCAGGTCACCATCGTGACCAAGACCGGCTCTTGCGAGCCGACCGCGAGCTCCATGCTCACCGTTGCCGACGGCAAGATCACGGCGCCCGGTGCTAACGTTTCCGGCACCATCGGCAGTGGGGGTCTTGTTAAAGTTTCGATCAATGGTGCATATGCTAACGGTCAACTCAGCGGCAACGCCGGATCGGGGAAGTGGAATGGAGCATCTGCAGGCATACCGTGCAGCGGGCGGTGGGAAGCATCGCGCCAATAAACGATTCTGGACTAACCTCCTCAACCGGCGGCTGCTCATGGTGGCCGCCGTTTTGTTTGTGACAGCTGTTGCCACCAGCTCGGAGAGCAAGGCGCAGGCGGGTCCCTTCGCGTCACTGGCGGGCACCTGGAGCGGCGCCGGCACGGTCACCCTGGACGACGGTTCGACCGAGCGGATCCGATGCCGCGCCAAATACGCCCCGGTTGGCCCGACCATGGAGATGTCGCTGACCTGCGCCAGCGATGCCTATAAGTTCAACCTCGGCGCCGACGTGAGGGCTGAGGGCGGCGCCATCGCCGGCAGCTGGAGCGAGACCAGCCGCAACATCAGCGGCGCACTTCAGGGCCGCGGTGCCGGCGGCAATTACGAACTGGTCGCCTCGACCGCAGGCTTCAACGCCAACATCTCGCTGAAGACCTCCGGCAACAAGCAGAGCGTGAGGATGCGCGCCGACAGCCAGTTCCGCGGCGCCGACATCACGCTGTCGCGCTAAGCCCCGTACGGACGCGGCCCAAGCGACCCGGCGACACATCGCCGGGTCTTTTTTATGCGTTCACCTGGGTCGCCGTATCAGTCTCGTAATTGCCTGCCTCGTCGCCGCCGGTCTGCCGGCCAGCACGACGCAGCGGCCCGGCTCCACGACTACGCCATGCGAGAAACCACCGGCCAGCTGCAAGATGCGGCGGATGAGGACGTCCTCCCGTTTTGTCGTTGTACGCCGATGCCTTAGCACCCCGTCTTGCATCGCTGCATCCGCAGATTTGGCCGTTGCAAACACCCGCGATGTCGCCGATACCGACCGTCCCCGCAAGTTTCGTCTCCAGCACTCGCCCGATGAGCACGACAACGTCCAAACCGATGGCCGCACTGTGGATGGCCGGCTGGCTGTCATTGATGCTGATCATGGCTGTCGCGGGCCGCGAGACCACGCGCGATCTGAACGTCTTTGAGATCATGGAAGTTCGCTCGCTGATCGGCTTCACGCTGCTTCTGCCGATCATCTACCGCTCCGGCGGCTTCAAGGCGGTCGCGACCAAACGCTTGCGCCAGCACCTCGCCCGCAACGGAGTCCATTATTTCGCTCAGCTCGGCTGGTTCTACGCACTGACGCTGATCGGCATCGGCCAGGTCGTCGCGATCGAATTCACGATGCCGATCTGGACCGCGCTGCTCGCGGCGACCTTCCTGTCCGAGCGCATGACCCCTTGGAAGATCGGCGCCATCGTGCTCGGCATCATCGGTGTCGTCATGATCGTGCGCCCCGCGACGGGTGAGATCAATCCGGGTCAGTTGATCGCGCTTGCGGCCGCGATCGGCTTCAGCATCTCCATGGCCCTGGCGAAATCGCTGACACGGACCGAAAGCGCCTTGGCGATCCTGTTCTGGATGGTCGTGGTGCAGATGGTCGTCGGCCTGGTGCCGACCCTCTACGTCTGGACCTCGCCGTCGGCCTATCTCTGGGGCTGGCTGTTCGTCATCGGCGTCTGCGGCACTTTTTCGCACTACTGCCTCGCCAGCGCCCTGCGCTACGCGGACGCCACCATTGTGGTTCCCATGGATTTCCTGCGGGTTCCCCTCACCGCCACGGCTGGCTGGCTCCTGTATTCGGAACGGCTCGACGCCTGGACCGTGCTCGGCGCGGCGCTGATCCTGTTCGGCAATCTCTTGAATTTGAAGCCGGTCGCGCCGATTCCAGCTCGCGCGCAATGAACCGGGGCGCGGCCTGATGCGACAGATCAAGGCGGTCAAGCGTGATTTGGATCACGTTGGAGGGGCATTCCATCGGGCACGCTCGGCCAGAGAGCATCGGGTTGGGCGTTGGTGGGGTCAGTCGTTTTGCTGGCGCGAGGTCGGGCGCTTTCGTGTAGCTTCGGCACCAATTTGTTGCTGCCTGTCGATTCTGTTGGGGATTTCAGATGCGCACTCTCACCATCATCGTTTCGCTGATGTGCATGGCGCTGTCGGTTAGCGCCGCCAAGGCCGACCGCCGCGTCGCTTTCGTCGTCGGCAACGGTGCCTACAGGAACGTCGCGCAATTGCCGAACCCGCCGATCGACGCCAAGGCGATGGCGTCGACGCTGCGGAATGTCGGATTCGAGGTGATCGAAGGATCCAACCTCTCGCGCGACCAGATGACCGAGAAGCTGCTCGAGTTCGGTCGCAAGGCCCAAGGCTCCGACATTGCCGTTTTCTATTACGCTGGCCATGGCATCGCCGTCGGCGGCACCAATTATCTCCTGCCCGTCGATGCCGACATCAAGTCGGAGATGGACGTCAAGCTGGGCGCCGCCATCAACATCGACCTGACGCTCGACCAGACCATGGGCGATGCCAAGGTCAAGCTGGTGTTCCTCGACGCCTGTCGCGACAATCCGTTCGCTGCCAAGATCAAGTCGAACTCCGCGACCCGCAGCGTCAATGTCGGCAGCGGTCTCGCGGAGATGAAATCCGGCGAAGGCACGTTGATCGCTTTCGCCACCGGCCCGGGCCAAACCGCACTTGACGGTCAGGAGGGCAACAACAGCCCCTTCACCCGCGCGCTGATCGACAACATCACGAAGCCGGGCGTCGAGATCCAGCAGGCGATGACCTCGGTGCGCGCACAGGTGAATGAGGAGACCCACAAGGGCCAGCTGCCCTGGGGCCACACCAATCTGATCGGCGCCGTCTACCTCAACCAGGCGCCGACGACCCAGCTTGCCACCGCGGCACCGACGGCAACGGCCGCGCCAACCGCGGGGGCCGGCAACTCCGAAGCTGAAGTCGAGTTCTGGCGCTCGGTGAAGGAATCCAACAAGCCGGAAGAGCTCAACGCCTATCTCTCCGCTTATCCCAACGGCCAATTTAAGCCGCTGGCCATGGCGCGCCTCGCGGCAATCCAGAATGGTCCGTCGACCACGACCCGCAATCTCAATGCGGGCGTCGATCCCGCGACCTTCACCGATGAGGCCAGCCAGCTGACCGAAGACCAGATCGGCCTCGACAAGGGCCAGCGTCGCGACGTGCAGCGCCGCCTCAACGGACTCGGCTTCGATACCAAGGTATCAGGCGTGTTCAACGACGAAACCCGCTCGGTGTTGAAGCGCTGGCAAGCCGCCCGCGGCTATCCGTCGACGGGCTTCCTCAACAAGCTCCAGCACAAGGCCCTGCTCTCCGAGATCGTCGCCTCGACGACAACCGCGAGCGAAGACAGCCCGAAGCCGGCCCGGCGCGCCGCTCCCCAGAGCGCGCCTGCCCCCCGCCACAGCGGTGGCGGCGATGCCGGCGCGGCCTTCATGGGCGGCGTGGTCGGCGGCATGATGGGCGGCATGTTCCGCCGCTGAGGCTCGCCTCCGCTCCGCGGCGACGAGTCTGGAGTGCTTCGTCGCACCAGCGCAAAATTGCTTCGCAATTTTGTCGCGGGCTCCTCGCGATGACGAGCTCAGAGATGCGCCTGGTGCGGACCACCCGGCCCGCGCGGCAAGATCACGGCCAGTCTACTTCCCCGCCGCTTTGCGCAGCGCCTCGTTGATGCGGTCCTGCCAGCCGGGGCCGCCCGCCTGGAAATGCTCGAGCACGTCCTGATCGATGCGCAGCGTGACCTGCTCCTTGATGCCTGGCGCGACGTTCTGCTTCGGCGGCGCGGCGGCGACCTTGGCCGTCACCTTCTTGAACGCTGCCTCGGCTTCGGACCGCGCATCGCCCAGCGTGCGCGGCCGTCTCGGTTGATCCGTCATCTCTCAGATTCCTTCAAACAGAACTGTCGAAAGATAACGCTCGGAGAAGGATGGCACGATAGCCAAAATGGTTTTTCCCGCGGCTTCCGGCCGCTTTCCGATCTCGAGCGCGGCCGCGATCGCAGCTCCAGCGGAGATGCCGCCCGGAATGCCCTCATGCCGCGCCAGCGCCCGCGAGGTCTCGATCGCGGTCGTCGAGTTGATCTTCACGATCTCGTCGATCACGGAGCGGTCGAGAATGTCGGGCACGAAGCCGGCGCCGATGCCCTGGATCTTGTGCGGCGTGTGCTGGCCGCCCGATAGCACCGGGCTCTCTTCCGGCTCGACCGCGACTACGCGCAGCGACGCCTTGCGCGGCTTCAGGACCTGGCCGACGCCAGTGATGGTGCCGCCGGTGCCGACGCCGGCGACGAAGAAGTCGATGTTGCCTGACGTGTCGTTCCAGATTTCTTCCGCCGTGGTGCGGCGATGCACCTCGGGATTGGCGAGGTTCTTGAACTGCTGCGGCATCACCGAGTTCGGCGTCGTCTTCAGGAGTTCTTCCGCCGCGGCGATCGCGCCTTTCATGCCTTGGGCGGCCGGCGTGAGCACCAGCTCGGCGCCGAGGAAGGCGAGCATCTTGCGCCGCTCGATCGACATAGATTCCGGCATGACCAGCTTCAACCGGTAGCCGCGGGAGGCCGCGACATAGGCGAGCGCGATACCCGTATTGCCGGATGTCGGCTCGATCAGCACGGTGTCGGGCTTGATGATGCCGGCCTTCTCCATCGCGATGATCATGGCCGCGCCGATCCGGTCCTTCACGCTCGCGGCCGGATTGAAATATTCAAGTTTGGCCAAAATCGTCGCGTTCACGCCGTGCATGCCCGGCAGCCGGCGCAAGCGCACGATCGGCGTGTCGCCAAAAGCCTCGACGATCGACGAGTAGATTCGGCCGCGGCCGGGTTGGTGCGCTGCACCCGTGTTTGACGATGCGTCCATGATGGACTCCCTGTGGCGACAATTTGCGCTCCTATCGCAGCGCATGTGCAGTTACGGACAGGTTGTGACGACACGCAAGCGACAATGCGGCACATGTCAAATACGCTGCATCGCAAAAATCGCGTGAGTTGTAATTAGCAGAAAACCAACGCATTTGTGTTGCGACCTCGTCAACTGATTCGGCTTATGTTAGACTTAGGTCTCGAAGCAGGGAGGTCACCACGATGTCAGCTGCCGCTGAAGTGTTGTCGACCGTAGCACCAAGGCCGCGTTGCAGCGATTTGCCGAGCTGTCCCGTGTGCGCCGACTCCATGGTCGCCGCCGAAGCCTCGGCCTACGTCTCAGACCACGTGATCAGCTATCTCTGGACTTGCGACAATTGCGGCTACGGTTTCGTGACCAAGCATGCCGTGAAGCAGCGGATCGTGCGCAATTGATCTAGCGCGGGGCGATGTCGCCCCTCGCCCAGTCCTCGCGTGTACGCTGGTAGAACTCGTCGAACGTTCCGTGCACGACCGCGTCCCTGATGCCCTGCATCAGGAACTGGTAGTAGGCAATATTGATTTCGGACAACAGCATCGCCCCCAGCGTCTCGCCCGCCTTGACGAGATGGTGCAGGTAGGCGCGTGCGTAGTTTCGCGCTGACGGCCACGTACTCTCTTCGTCGAGTGGACGCGGATCGTCGGCGTGGCGTGCGTTACGCAAGTTCACCTGGCCGAAGCGCGTGAACGCGACGCCGTGCCGCCCATTGCGCGTCGGCATCACGCAATCGAACATGTCGACGCCGCGCTTCACTGCCTCGAGAATGTCGTCCGGCGTGCCGACGCCCATCAGATATCGCGGCCGGTCGCTCGGCAGCGCCGGCGCGGTCTCGTCGATCATCGCCAGCATCACCGCCTGCGGCTCGCCGACGGCAAGGCCGCCGATCGCATAGCCGTGGAAGCCGATCTCGACGAGCCCCTGTGCGCTGGCGTGACGCAGCTGGGGCACGTCGCCTCCCTGCACGATGCCGAACAGCATGTAGCCGTCAGATGCGCTCTCGAACGCGCGCTTGCTTCGTTCGGCCCAGCGCAACGACAGCAGCATCGCGCGCTCGATGTCGTCGCGCTCGGCCGGCAGCCGCACGCATTCGTCCATCTGCATCGCGATGTCGGAGCCGAGGTAGCGCTGCACCTCGATCGAACGCTCCGGCGACAGCTCGACCTTGGCGCCGTCGATATGCGAGCGGAAGGTCACGGCATGCTCACTGACCTTGCGCAGATCAGACAACGACATCACCTGGAAACCGCCGGAATCCGTCAGCATCGGCCCGTTCCAGCCTGTGAATCGCTGTAACCCGCCGAGCGCGTGGATGCGCTCAGCGCCGGGACGCAGCATCAGATGATAGGTGTTGCCGAGCACGATATCGGCGCCGGCATCACGCACCTCGCGCCAGTGCATGCCCTTCATGGCGCCGGCGGTGCCGACCGGCATGAAGGCAGGAGTCCGCACCACACCATGGGGCGTGGTCAGGCGGCCGGTGCGGGCGGCGCCATCGGTGGCGAGCAGTTCGAAATGATTGGGCAGATTCATGGCGGTGCTTATTGCGTGTCGCGCGAGACCGATCAACCCGCTCGGCCGCAATGTTCCAGACTGGGACACCGCTGACGCGGACGTGATGCGCTCACGCTCGCCAAATAAAACGATACAGTATAGTTTAATAGCGGGGCCTGAAACGAGAAAGCCGCGGCAAGTTGCCAGGGGCTGCAGATGCGTGATCGTCAGCCACCGACCAAATGCCCCTCCCCACACGCTCGACGGATACGTTCGCCGCCTCCGATGGCCGGACAAAGCGCACAGCCGACCGCCTGATCAGGTCGCTGGCACTCGCGTGCAGCCTGGCGCTCGCCGCCTGTACCTCGCTCCCCCGCACGCCCTATACGGCTGCCGATGCCAGCGCATCGCGTGTGCTGGATATCGACGGCCTCAGGCGCTACGCCGACGAGCCCATCACGAAGTTCGGCTTCGAGCATGACGAGGCGACAGGAAGCCGAACCTATCTGGCGCTGTCCGGCGTTGGCGCGGATGGCGCCTATGGCGTCGGCGTGCTGAACGGCTGGACCGCGGCGCGTAACCGCCCGACCTTCTCCGTCGTATCACGGGTGAGCACCGGCGGGCTGATCGCACCCTTTGCGTTCCTCGGATCGCAATATGACGACACGCTTCGCGAGCTCTACACCAGCGGCATCGCCGAAACCCTGCTGAACGACCCCAGCATCATCCGCGTGCTGTTCGGCTCCGGTCTGTTCGGCAATACACGGCTGCGCGAGCTGGTGGCGCGCTATGTCGGGCCCGAGATCATGGCACAGGTCGCGCGCGAGCACGCCAAGGGCCGACGGCTGCTGGTGGTCACCACGGATCTCGACACGCAGCGCACCGCGATCTGGGACATGGGCAAGATCGCCGCGGTCGGCACGCCCGAAGCGCTGAAACTGTTTCGCGACGTGATGGCGGCCTCCGCCAGCATCCCGCTGGTGTTTCCGCCGATCCTGATCGAGGCTGAAGGCCAGGGCCACAGGTTTCAGGAGATGCACGTCGATGGCGGCGTGACGGCGCCAGTGCTGACATTGCCTGAAGCGTTGCTGTTCCAGGGGCGCCTGCCCGGCCACGCCAGGATGGACATCTACATCCTCGTCAACAAGAAGATCGAGCGCAACTTCGAGCTCGTCGCCAACAGCACGATCGACTCGCCTCACGCAGCCTGTCCGCCATCACCCAATCGCAGACGCGCTCGATCGTTTTCTCGACCTACGAGTTCGCCCAGCGCAATCATCTCGGCTTCCATCTCTCCTACATCGAGCGCGACTATCCGGCGCCGCCGTCCGAAGGTTTTGACACCGGCTACATGCGGGCGCTGTACCAGTACGGATACGAGAAAGCGGCCGGCGGCGGGGCCTGGACCGGGCGGATGCCTTGATATCCGCGCAGCGGAACGGCGCCGGTCGGAGACCGTTGACGATCCGGCCAATTCGGCCAGAATCGCGATGACGCCCCGGTTGCTGCGCGTTATACAGCAATGCACACTGGCAGGACCGCGCAGGAATCATTGGGCATATCATCGGGCATGGGATTGGCTGCGACCAAGACAAGAACGGCGGCACCTCGGCGCGAGGTGTCGAAATCGCGCGGCGGCCGGCCGACGAAAAGCGCGGCGATCGAGCGCGACCAACGGCTGATCGAGGTCGCCACCCGCCTGTTCCTCGATCGCGGTTTTGAAGCGACGTCGCTCGATGCGGTGGCGGAAGCGGCCCGCGTCAGCAAGCCCACAGTCTATTCCCGTTACGGCGACAAGCGCGGCTTGTTTGCCGCCGTGCTCCGCCGCGAGATCGCGCGCTGGCTTGCGCCGCTCTCGGCTGCGGCGGAAACGCAGCTCAGCAGCGCCTCCGATATCCCGGTCGAACAGCGGCTGGTCGAGATCGGGCGCGAGATGCTGGCCTTCACCTGCGGACCCGACGCCGTGGCCTTCAGCCGCATGATGACGTCGCAGGCCATCAACTTCCCTGACGTCGCCAAGCTCGGCAAGGAGGAAGGCTGGCTCAAGGCGGTCGCCACCACCGCGCGCTTCTTCGACCATCTCGTGGCGCAAGGCGCACTCGACGTCGACGACACAACGATCGCGGCGGAAGTGTTCCTCGACGTCGTCGTCGGCCACACGCACCGCATGGCGACGTTCGGCACGCCGATGGAACTGAAAGGCGCCGAGAAGCGGATGCGCGCAGCAATCAAGCTGTTCCTGGCCGGCGCAATCGGTCCTGCCGACCGCGTCCAGAGCACCGCAAAAAAAGCCCCGCAACGGCGTCGCCCCACCCGCTGACATTTCCGTGACATCAGCGATTTCTCTCCCGGGGACGATGGCCTGTTCGTTGACCAAAATAAAACGATACGGTATGGTTTTGTTATAGAGCAGTTCGGGCCGCTTTTTCACCAGCCCCAAGGAGGACCGGACTGCTTAGACCGCCGCGACGGGTGCAGCCCGTCACGACGTTCCGCGGCCGGCCGGTGCCCAAGGTCGGCCGCGATTTCTTTACGAACATCCGGCAAACTTGCTGGTTCAAGGCTTGCCGGCCGAGGGTTTCGAGCATGAGCGCGACAAGACCAGGAATGTACGGGTGGTTCGCGGTCGCCCTCTCGGGGCTGCTCATCGCAGTGCCGGCGCGCGCGACCGTTTCGGCGGGAAGCACGCCCGCCGCCCTGCACAGCGAGGCAGATGGTGATGCCGCGGCGGATCGCCAGGCCGTCAGCCGCGAGATCGAGCGTTTCCGCAGCTCCTCGATTTCGATCAGCCAGGCCATGGCGATCGCGGAAGCCCGTCATGCCGGCGCGACGACCGCCGATATCAGCTTCGACGGCGGCTCGGGCGTGCCGGTCTACCGGGTGAAGACCCTGCACAAGGACCGGATCTGGCGCTACACCATCAATGCGGAGACCGGCGCGGTCGAGGGCGGCGAAGCTGCCCTGCCCCTGGCTGAGCTGGACCATGATGACCGCAGCAATCTCGCAGCGCTCGGCACCATCACGCATCGCCTCGCCGATGCGGTCCGCGTCGCCGAACAGGCCGCGTCCGGCAAGGCCATCAGCGGCGGGCTGGTGCGCGAGCGCGGACGGCTCAATTTCGCAATCGTCGTCATCAGTGGCGACGACCTCAAGGAGGTCATCCTCGAGCCGCCGGGTGCCCGGGGCAAATAACGCAAACGCCACGATCCCGCCGGAAAGCCATTGACGCGCGCCGGACTCTCCCGCATAAGTCGCCGCCATGTTCACGACCACCAAACGCACGACCAAAACCACCACGGCCTTCGGGGCCCGGGGAGGCGTGCGCGCATAGTCGTCGACTAGAAACGCATCAAGCTCTGCCGAAGCCCCGCCCAAGATGGTCCGGGGCTTTTTTGTTGTCTCAATCGATCTCAATGGAGGACAAAGTGAGTAACGATCCCGTCGTCGCGATTGTCGGCGTCACCGGTGCGGTAGGCGCCGAATTCATCGCCACCATGGACAAGCGCGGCTTTCGCGTCGGCAAGCTCAAGGCGCTCGCCAGCGCCCGCTCCGCCGGCAAGACGGTGTCGTTCCGCGGCCGGAACGTCGTCATCGAGGAGCTGACCGAACGCGCCTTTGAAGGCGTCGACATCGCACTGTTCTCCGCCGGCAGCGGCATCTCGAAGAAGTTCGCGCCTGTTGCGGTGAAGGCGGGCGCCGTCGTGGTCGACAACTCCTCCGCCTTCCGCATGGACCCGAACGTTCCGCTTGTCATCCCCGAGGTGAACGGCAACCGCATCCGCGACCACAAGGGCATCATTGCCAACCCGAACTGCGCTGCGATCACCGCACTGGTGCCGCTCTGGCCGATCCACCAGAAGAACCGCATCAAGCGCGTCATCATCTCGACCTACCAGGCAGCCTCCGGCGCCGGCGCTGCCGCGATGGACGAGCTGGTCGAGTCCACTCGCGCCAATCTCAACGGGCAGGTCTATACGCCGAAGGTGATGCCGCACCCCTACGCCTTCAACCTCTTCAACCACAATACGGCCATCGATCCCGAGACCGGCTACAACGACGAAGAGACCAAGGTCATCAAGGAAACCCGCAAGATCTTCGAGGACGAGACAATTGCGATCGGCGTCACCTGTGTCCGCGTGCCGGTGCTGCGCGCGCATTGCGAGGCCATCACCTTCGAATGCGAGAAGCCGATCAATGAGGATCAGGTCCGCGCCATCATGGCGCAGGCCCCGGGCGTGAAGGTCGTCGACGATCGCGTGAGGAACTACTTCCCGATGCCGATCGACGCCTCGGGCCAGGACGACGTCCTGGTCGGCCGTATCCGCAAGGACCTCAGCGACCCCTCCGGCCATTCGATCTCGATGTTCGTGGCGGCGGATCAGCTGCTCAAGGGCGCAGCGCTGAACGCGGTGCAGATCGCCGAGCTGCTGCCGCAGCGGGTGATGGCGTAACGGAAGGTGCGTAGGTAGGGATCTCCTCCTCGTTCTCGAAGCGGGCCACCGCGATCCTGATCGATCCCTGTACTGGCGCTCTCGGCGCAATGACCTCCTACTGGATCTCGATCGCGGCCGCTCCGTCGGGGCGCGGTTCCTACGCAGGTGCTCAGGCACAGGTGGATAAGGCTGCTCCCGGCAGATCGGCCCGTGCTGCCAGTCTACATCATTGGACTGGCGCCGAACGACAAGAAGGGTACAGGGTGGGTTAGCCCCGCAGATGCGCAAAGCGCATCTGCTCGGCGTAACCCACCAGGCTCCCTATCCGCAGAGACAAAAATGGTGGGTTACGCCTTACGGCTAACCCACCCTACGACTCCGCTTAAACAACAAACACGCATCGCCATATGAGTAGAACCGGTATCCATTCGCGATCGCGTGCGCATAGGCCCGCTTCATCGTGTCCAGGCCGGCGAATGCCGACACCAGCATGAACAGCGTCGACTTCGGCAGATGGAAATTCGTCATCAAGACATCGACAGCGCGGAAGCGATAGCCGGGGGTAATGAAGATCGAGGTCTCGGCCGTGAACGGCTGGATGGTGCCGTCCTCGCTCGCCGCGCTTTCGAGCAACCGCAATGACGTGGTGCCGACGGCGACGATGCGGCCGCCGCTCTTTCGCGCGGCGTTGAGCGTCTCCGCGGTCTGCGCCGAGATCGTGCCCCACTCGGCATGCATCTTGTGGCCTTCGGTGTCATCGACCTTGACCGGCAGGAAGGTCCCTGCCCCGACATGCAGCGTGATGCGATTAACGCCGACGCCGCGCGCGTGCAGCGCGTGCTCCAGCGCCGGCGTGAAATGCAGGCCCGCGGTGGGGGCCGCGACTGCGCCTTCGTTCGTCGCAAACATCGTCTGGTAGTCGGAGAGATCCTGATCATCGGGCGTGCGCTTCGAGGCGATATAGGGCGGCAGCGGCGGGCTGCCGAGATCGGCGATCGCCTGATCCAGCGTCGGGCCGTGGAACGAGAATGACAGCGTCACCTCGCCCTCCTCTCCCTTGGCCTCGACCTCGGCATCGAGATGGCCGAGCAGGCAGACCTTGCCTTCATTGCCGAAGCGAATGCGGTCGCCGGCAGCGAGCTTCTTCGCGGGCTTCACCAACGCCTGCCAGCGCGAGCCGTCGAGGCGCTTGATCAAGGTCGCCTCGATCTTCGGCTCGGTCTCGCGACCGATGCGGCGGCCTCTAAGCTGCGCGGCGATCACCTTGGTGTCGTTGACGACGAGCTGGTCGCCCGGCTTCAGCCATTGCGGCAACTCGGTGATGGTCTGGTCACGCAGCGCGCCGTTCTCGACGACCAGCATCTTCGCGGAGTCGCGCGGCTGAGCCGGGCGCAACGCGATGCGCTCAGGTGGCAGGTCGAAATCGAAGAGATCGGTGCGCATGGTCTCTATGACGTCATTCCGGGGCGCGCAAGGCGCGAGCCCGGAGGTTCCGGGTTCGGCTCTACGAGCCGCCCCGGAACGACGACGCAGGCCTATTCCGTATCAGCCGCCATCCGCGCCTTGACGATCTTGTCCGGGTTCTGCACCGGCTCGCCGCGCTTGATCTTGTCGACATTCTCCATGCCCTCGGTGACCTTGCCCCACACCGTGTACTGGTTGTCCAGGAAGCGGGCGTCGTCGAAGCAAATGAAGAACTGGCTGTCACCGGAATCGGGGCTCGCGGCGCGTGCCATCGAGGCGGTGCCGCGCACATGCGGCTCCTTGTTGAACTCGGCCTTGAGCTTCTGGCCCGAGCCGCCGGTGCCGGTGCCATGCGGACAGCCGGTCTGGGCCATGAAGCCGTCGATCACACGATGGAACACGATGCCGTCGTAGAAACCTTCACGGACCAGCTCCTTGATGCGTGCGACGTGGCCAGGCGCCAGGTCGGGCCGCATCTCGATGGTGACGGGGCCCTGCGTGGTCTCGAGGATCAATGTGTTTTCGGTGACGCTCATGCTCGTCTCTCTTGCGTTGGAGGTGAAGTTTTGCGGGTACGGAACTGGATCGCGAACGGACGTCCCGCGGCGGCGCCGGCCATTGCATCGGTAAATGGCATCGGCGTGCAGCGTTGCAACGCCTCCATGACCGCGATCCGGTATTGCAGCCGGTCATTCTCGGAGGCCCCCGGAGTTTCATAGGTAATCCGTGGATGCCCCAGAATGTTTCCGGAACGCTTAAAGCTCACGACGACGGTGATGTCGAGTGGGCGGGCCTTGTTGGGCGGTGGCGGCTTCCAGCAGGTCTGCAAGCGCTCGAAGAGGTCCCGGAGAGTGTTGACAGGCGCGTCCTCTGCAGCCGCACCGGTGATGCCGAACAGGAGCGCCGCGGCAGCGAACAGGAGCCTGTCGCCACGGCGCGCCATCGTCCTGGCTACTTGATGTCGGAGGCGACCTGCACCTTCACCATCTTGTCGGGATCGGTGACGGTGCCGCTCGGCGAACCGGCCGGCGCCTTTTTAAGCTTGTCGACAACGTCCATGCCCTGCACGACCTCGCCGACCACGGTGTACTGGCCGTCGAGGCTGCCGCCGTCGGCGAACATGATGAAGAACTGCGAGTTGGCGGTATCGACGCTGTCACCGCGCCGAGCCATGCCGACGATGCCGCGGGTGAAATGAACCTTGGAGAATTCCTGCTTCAGGTTCGGATATTTCGAGCCGCCAGTACCGTTGCCGTTCTGGCCGTCGCCGGTCTGCGCCATGAAGCCGTCCATCACGCGGTGGAACGGCACGTTGTTATAGAAGCCTTCGCGCGCGAGCTGCTTGAGGCGCTCGGCATGCTGCGGCGCAAGGTCGCTGCGGAGCTTGATGACGATGCGGCCCTTGGTCGTGTCGATGACGAGCGCATTGGCCTTGTCGAGATTGGCCGGCAGCTGTTGCGCCACCGCCGGAACGACGCCAATGAGCGCGACGAACATCGTGGCAAATATTGCGAGACGACGGATCATGGAGACTCCGGATCAGGTGAGATGAAATAACGCGCCGTTTTCAGGCGAATTTAGCCTTGAGCTGGGATGCAACGAGCGGCGGGACGAAGGCCGAAACGTCTCCGCCCATGGCGGCGATCTGGCGCACCAACGTGGCGGTGATCGGGCGAACTGCGGGAGAGGCAGGCAGGAAGACGGTCTGCACCTCCGGTGCCATGGTGCCGTTCATACCGGCGAGTTGCATCTCGTAGTCGAGATCCGTGCCATCGCGCAGGCCTCGAACCATGATGGTCGCACCGTACTTGCGCGCCGCGGTGACCGCGAGATCGTCGTAAGTCACAGCCTCGAGCGTGCAGCCGGCCTGGGCCGCCACCGGCCCGCAGACATCATGAAGCATCTTGAGCCGCTCCTCGGTCGAAAACAGCGGCTTCTTGCCGGGATGGACCCCGATCGCGACCACCAGCCGGTCGCACATGAAAACGCTGTTCCGGACCACGTCCAGATGGCCGTTGGTGATGGGGTCGAAGGAACCGGGGTAGAAGGCAATACGCGGCATGCCACGTCCTACCGCGCCTGGCCCTGCCCGGCAAGCCGGACGGTTCCGCGTCAGGCCTGCCGATTTTTCCACTCCCTGTCGGGAAGGCCGCGATTTGTTTCGTCCTCGGGGCATCCACGAAACACAACGAGGCGCGAACGAAACCATTTCCGGCATCGGCGAAGACGTCCGGAAACTGGGCGTGGCTACTACTCCAGCCAACGAATGACGGGCCGCGCACTGGGCGTAGCGGCCGCATCACAGGGGACCGTCAATGATCAAGGCTCTTTCCGCTATCGCTGTGGCTGCATGTGTTGCCGCGATCCTCACCCTGCTGCCCGGCTTTGCGCCATCAGTCGAAGCCAGCGTGCCGCAGCCGCTCGCCAAGGGTGACCGGCTCGACATCAAGGCCATCGGCAGGGATTGCTCGCAACGAGCGTGGCCAAACTTCGAGGCATCCTGCCTGCGCCGCGCCGGCACCAGGGCGGACATCCGCGTCGCCCGCCTCGTGACGGCAGACCGCACTCCGTAGGCGATCTGTCAGCGTACACTTCGCTGTAAACCCCAGATAAATCCCATGGATATTTGCGACGTGTCGTCGCAGACTATGTGATGCGCGCACCCTCGGAATGGCCCGATGGTCGCGGGCCCATTGAGGGGTTGCCATTGTCCAGTACGCCCGCCGTCGTCTCCGGCCATCATCCCGATCCGCTTCCGCTTGCCATGACCGTGGGCGCCCTCGGGGTGGTCTATGGCGATATCGGCACCAGTCCCCTCTATGCGTTGAAGGAAGCCGCCAAGGCGGCCGCCCATGGCGGCACGGTGACCTCAGATGCAGTCCTCGGCGTTGCCTCGCTCATCCTCTGGGCGCTGCTGCTGATCATTTCCCTGAAATATGCGCTGCTGATCCTGCGCGCGGACAACCGCGGCGAAGGCGGCATCGTCGCGCTATTGGCGCTGCTCCACGCCCGCCACGCGAAAGCGGGCACCTGGCGCGCGCATCTCCTGGTGGTCGGCCTGATCGGTGCGGCGCTGCTCTACGGCGACGGCGCAATTACGCCGGCGATCTCGGTGCTGTCAGCCATCGAAGGCCTCAAGGTTGACGCCCCCTCGCTCTCGCCGGTGGTGGTGCCGCTGACCGTCGCGATCCTGGTCGGCCTGTTCGTGATGCAGAAGCAAGGGACCGGCTTCATCGGCCGCATCTTTGGACCGGTCATGGTGGCCTGGTTCGTGGTGCTCGCCGCGCTCGGCATCCACGGCATCCTCAAGGCGCCGTCGGTGCTGGCGGCGCTCAGCCCGCTCTATGCGTTCGATTTCCTGATCCACCAGGATTTCCATGTCTCCTTCGCGATCCTTGGAGCCGCCTTCCTGGCGGTGACCGGGGGCGAAGCCATGTACGCCGACATGGGACATTTCGGCCGCCTGCCGATCCGGCTCGCCTGGTTCGCGATCTGCCTGCCGGCGCTGGTGTTGAATTATTTCGGCCAGGCCGCGCTGCTGATCACCGATCCCTCGATGATCGAGAATCCGTTCTTCCAGCTCTGCCCCGACTTTCTGCATTACGGGCTGGTCGCGTTCTCGGCGGTCGCGACCGTGATCGCCTCGCAGGCGATCATTTCCGGCGTCTTCTCGCTGACGCAGCAGTCGATCCAGCTCGGCTTCCTGCCGCGCATGCAGATCCGACACACCACGAGCCATGCGATCGGCCAGATCTACGTGCCACTGGTGAACTGGCTGCTCGCCGCCGCCACGCTCGGCGCGGTCTTGAGCTTCGGCACCTCGGACGCGCTCGCCGGCGCCTATGGCATCGCCGTCTCGCTCTTGATGGCGATCACGACGCTGCTCGCAGCCCTGGTCGCGATCCAGTGGGGCTACTCACCGTGGATCGTGGTGGCCGTGAACGGCTTCTTCTTCGTGATCGACCTGATCTTCTTCTCGGCCAATTCGATCAAGCTGTTCGAGGGGGGCTGGTTTCCATTGCTGCTCGCGGGCTTCGTCGCCTTCCTGATGCTGACCTGGCGCAGCGGCGTGAAGCTCGTTGAAGCCGCACGCGCGAAGCTGCGCCAGCCGGAGGAAGATCTGATCGAGACCGCGGTCAACAAATGCAGCGCGCGCCTGCCCGGCACCGCCGTGTTCCTGGCGTCCGCGCCGAAAGGCGTGCCGCTGGCGCTGACGCAGTTCGTCAAGCACAATCACGTGCTGCACGAGCGCGTCGTCCTCGTCACCGTGCTGATCGAGGAGTTGCCCCACATCGCCGACCAGGACCGGGTCGAGATCATCGAGATCATTCCCGGCATCACCCGCGTGATCCTGCATTATGGCTTCATGCAGAACCCAACGATCTATGAGGGTCTGACGCTCGCCTGCCGCCAGGGCAAGCTGCCCGGCGTCGATCTCTCCGACATCACCTATTACGTCGGCCGCGAAACCATCATTCCGAGCGAGGACATTCCGGGCATGTGGGTCTGGCGCGAAGGCCTGTTCGCCTTCCTCCAGCGCAACGCCGAACGCTCCGCCGCCTTCTTCGGCGTGCCGACCAAGCAGGTCGTGGAGTTCGGCACGGAGCTGGAGATTTAGCGAATGGTGGGTGGCCAATAGCGATAGAGCAGCGAAGTTCAGTCGCTATTCCCTATTCGCCATTCGCCTGTTCTCCATTCGCGCCATTCCCGTTCTCGGCCTCTTCCGTGATGTGCTCGACCGAGACGACGTGCTCGTCCTCGGCGGTGTCGAACACGATCACGCCTTGCGTCGAGCGGCCGGCGATGCGGATGCCTTCCACCGGGCAGCGGATCAGCTGGCCCTTGTCGGTGACCAGCATGATCTGATCCGCATCCTCGACGGGGAAGGACGCGACGAGGTTGCCGTTGCGGTTGTTGACGCTCATGGCGACGATGCCTTTGCCGCCGCGGCCCGTGGTGCGGTACTCGTAGGACGAGGTCCGCTTGCCATAGCCGTTGACCGAGACGGTCAGCACCACCTGCTCGGCCGCCGACATCTCGGCATAGCGCTCCTGCGGGAGCTGGAAGCTGCCGGAAGTCTCCTCGGCCTCGGCGTCCGCTGCCGGCTCTTCGGCCGCAGCTTCACCGGCGACCGCGCGGCGCATCTTCAGGTAGGCCGAACGCTCGTCCGAGGTGGTCTCGACATGGCGCAGGATCGCCAGTGAGATCACCTTGTCGCCCTCGCCGAGCGCGATGCCGCGCACGCCCATCGAGGTGCGTCCGGTGAAGACGCGGACGTCGGGGACCGGGAAGCGGATGCACTGGCCGCCGGCCGCGGTCAGCAGCACGTCGTCGCGCTCGGTGCAAATCTGGACGTCGACGATCGCCTCGCCATCGTCGAGCTTCATCGCGATGATGCCGGAGCGGCGGACGTCGACGAAGTCGGACAGCTTGTTGCGACGGACGTTGCCGCCCGTCGTTGCGAACATCACATCGAGCTGCGCCCAGGTGGATTCGTCCTCGGGCAGCGGCATGATGGTGGTGATGCGCTCGCCCTGCTCCAGCGGCAGAATGTTGATCAAAGCCTTGCCGCGCGCGTTGGGCGCAGCCATCGGCAGCCGCCAGACCTTTTCCTTGTAGACCTGGCCGCGCGACGAGAAGAACAACACCGGAGTATGAGTGGATGCGACAAAGAGCCGGCTGACGAAGTCCTCGTCGCGGGTCTGCATGCCGGCGCGGCCCTTGCCGCCGCGGCGCTGGGCACGATAGGCCGACAGCGGCACGCGCTTGACGTAGCCGGCGTGCGACACGGTGACGACCATGTCCTCGCGCTGGATCAGGTCCTCGTCCTCGACCTCGCCTTCCTGCTCCATGATCACTGTCTTGCGTGGCGTGGCGAACTCGGCCTTTACCTCGGCAAGCTCGGTCTTGATGATGTCGAGGATGCGGGCGCGCGAGCGCAGGATCTCGAGATACTCGCCGATCTCGCCGGCGAGCTTTGCCAGCTCCTCGCCGATTTCGTCGCGGCCGAGTGCGGTGAGGCGTGCGAGGCGCAGCTCGAGGATCGCCCTCGCCTGCTCCAGCGAGAGGCGGATGGTGCCGTTCTCGTTGATGCGATGGCGGGGATCGTCGATCAGCGTGATGATGTCCTCGACGTCGCGCGCGGGCCAGTCGCGCGTCATCAGGGTCTCGCGCGCGGCGGCCGGCGTCGGCGAATGCCTGATGACCCTGATGATCTCGTCGATATTGGCGACCGCGATCGCAAGGCCGACCTGCTCATGCGCCCGCTCGCGCGCCTTGCGCAGCTTGTATTTGGTGCGGCGGGTGACGACCTGCTCGCGGAAGCCGACGAAGATCGTCAGCATGTCCTTCAGGTTCATCGTCTGCGGACGGCCACTATCGAGCGCGACGGCGTTGACGCCGAAAGAAGTCTGCAGCGGTGTGAATTTGTAGAGCTGGTTCAGCACCACGTCGGGCACGGCGTCGCGCTTGAGCTCGACGACGACGCGGTAGCCGTCGCGGTCGGACTCGTCGCGCAGGTCGGAGATGCCCTCGATCTTCTTTTCCTTGTAGAGCTCGGCGATGCGCTCGACCATCGTCGCCTTGTTCACCTGATACGGGATCTCGGTGATGACGATCGCCTCGCGCTCCTTCCGGATCGTCTCGAACTCGACCTTGCCACGCATCACGATGGAGCCGCGGCCGAGGTGATAGGCGCTGCGGATGCCCTGGCGTCCAAGGATGATGCCGCCGGTCGGGAAGTCCGGGCCCGGGATGATGTTGTTGAGCTCGTCGATCGTCAGCGACGGATTATCGATCAGCGCTACGCAGGCATCGATGACCTCGCCCAGATTGTGCGGCGGAATATTGGTGGCCATGCCGACGGCGATGCCGCCGGCGCCGTTGACCAGAAGGTTCGGGAACCGAGCCGGCAGAACCACCGGCTCGCGCTCGGAGCCGTCATAGTTGTCCTGGAAATCGACCGTGTCGTCGTCGATGTCCTCGAGCAGCTTCAGCGCGATCTTGGTCAGGCGGGATTCGGTGTAGCGCATGGCCGCTGGCGGATCGCCGTCGACCGAGCCGAAATTGCCCTGTCCGTCGATCAGGGGCGCGCGCATCGAGAAGTCCTGCGCCATGCGCACCAACGCGTCGTAAATCGCCTGGTCGCCATGGGGGTGGTACTTACCCATGACTTCACCGACGGCACCGGCGGACTTCTTGTGCTTCTTGTCCGGTGTGTCGCCGCGATTGTTCATCGCATAGAGGATGCGGCGATGCACCGGCTTCAACCCGTCGCGCGCATCGGGCAGCGCGCGCGATACGATCACGCTCATGGCGTAATCGAGGTAGGACTTCTTCATCTCCTCGTAGATCGAGACGGGGCGAATGTCCGAGGGTTGCGCCGGCTGGTCGCCGGGCTTGTTGTCGTCGTCTGCCAAAGGGAAATCCGGTGAGATTCTATCTGGGAATCATATAGCGCATCGAGGCCCTGATAACCACCCTTGGCGGCGGCCTGGAAGCGCTTTTTCCGTCCATTTTTCCAATAACTTACGCCCCTGAAGCGGGCATCTTGGATGAGCCTGGAATCAACCTTGCGAAATCGCCTCGGAGGGGACAGTCAAGCCGCGGGCAAGTGCGCCCGTTCTCCCGAACATGAAGCGGGCCCGGAAATTCCGAGCCCCTTCTGTCGATCAGTTGGGTTTACTGACGCGGCGTGAAAGGTGTTGCTCAACCCGACCAGCGCCCCCCATCGCCCGGAGCATTCTTAGAACGGGATATCGTCGTCCATGTCGTTGTTGCGGCCACCGCCGCCGGCGGCAACCGGGCGGCGCGGTGCGCTGCTCACGGGACCCGAGGAGCCGAAATCGCCGCCCGGCTCGTCGCCGAAGCTGCCGCCTCCTCCGCCGCCGCCGCGGCCGTCGAGCATCGTCAGGGTCGAGTTGAAGCCCTGGAGCACGACCTCTGTCGAGTACTTCTCGACGCCGCTCTGGTCCGTCCATTTGCGGGTCTGGAGCGCGCCCTCGATGTAAACCTTGGCGCCCTTCTTCAGATATTGCTCGGCGACCTTGCAGAGTCCCTCATTGAAAATCACGACGCGGTGCCACTCGGTCTTTTCCTTGCGCTCGCCGCTGTTCTTGTCGCGCCAGGTCTCGGAGGTGGCGATGCTCAGATTCGCGATCGGCCGCCCATCCTGGGTGCGGCGGATCTCCGGATCCTTGCCGAGATTTCCAACCAGAATGACCTTGTTGACGCTACCCGCCATCGCCGCTCTCCACTCCAAATGCCACTGAATTTCGAAAAGGCGCGCCCGCGCTACCGCCTGTTGGGCCGACCCTATACGCTTAGAAGCGCCGATCGGCCCACCACGCCCTCGGTTATCCCCACATATAGCACCGATCGGACATTCGTTCCAGATTTGTTCCCATCGAAATCGCTGCGCCCCAAGCGTACGACACCTTCACCGCGCGCGGCCCGGTTGGAGCCGGCCCCTGCTCGCTTGACCAGCGACACCCGCTGGGGCGGCGCGGTCGGTGCCGGTCTCGCGTCGGTCTCGCGCCGAACGGACGGTCGGCGTGGAGGATGACCACATCTTCCTGGGAATCGGACCGTCACGCTGAACCCACTCGCTGGCTCTGCATTCCAGACTGACCCGATCAGCCAGAATGTCGACATGGGTCTCGTCCGCGTCAATTACCGCTTCGGCCGGTGATCGCCAATACCGATGATAAGGCACTGATCTCCAAGCACTAATCCTCTGACATCTTTTGAGAATCGAAGGCCGGTCTCGCGCCGGCCCTTTGCTGCTTCTTCCAGGTGGGAACCCCAAGGCCAGCAAGCGCTATTTTCGCGTCTGTTGTGACTTTTGAGAGACACAACTTGCGGCTTCAGTGGTGTAAGCAAGACGTCAGTTGGACCATAGCGTCCGCTGCCCTTCCGACGTACGGAAGGCAACCACAGAAACTGGGACTGGGATAAGTTGAAAATGAAAAAGGTTTTGTTGGCTTCGGCCTGTCTGCTCGCCCTCACTGGCGCCGCCTCGGCTGCCGACCTGGCGGCTCGCCCCTACACCAAGGCCCCGGTAGCTATCGCCTCGATCTACAACTGGAGCGGCTTCTACATTGGCGCCAACGCTGGTGGCGGCTCCAGCCACAATTGCTGGGACACGACCAGCGTCGCCGGCGCTGCTGTCGCCACGACGAGCGAAGGTTGCCATGATGCGACCGGCGCTGTCGCCGGTGGTCAAATCGGCTATCGCTGGCAGTCCGCAGCCTGGGTGTTCGGCCTCGAAGCGCAGGGTGATTGGGCCAATCTGAAGGGCTCGAACACAAGCTCGCCCGCCGCTTTCTTCCCGCTGGTGAACAATACCAAGATCGACGCCATCGGCCTCTTCACCGGCCAGGTGGGTTATGCTTGGAACAACGTTCTCTGGTATGTGAAGGGCGGTGCGGCCGTCACCCACAACAAGTTCAGCGGCACTCTGGCGGGTGTCACCTTCGGCGACGCGAGCGACACCCGTTGGGGCGGCACCATCGGCACCGGCATCGAGTTCGGCTTCGCGCCGAACTGGTCGGTTGGTTTTGAGTACAACCACCTGTTCATGGGCAAGCACAACGACAGCTTCACGGTTGTCGGCGTGCCCTTCCGCGCCGACAACATCAAGCAGGATGTGGACATGGGCACCGTCCGCCTGAACTACACCTTCGGTGGCCCGGTCGTCGCGAAGTACTGATCCTCGCAACCGACGTCACAACGTCACGAAAGGCCGGCCTCGCGCCGGCCTTTTTGCTGTTCCATTCAGTGCAATTGTTATCAGCTGCTGCCAAGTCCCGCCAGCGCCACAACAATCCGTTGACGATTCGCAAGTCCCTCTGGAAATCTGTCTCCGTTCTTCCTACGTTCGCTCACAACCCCATTGGCGCCGATCCCGGTTCCGGGCGAAGCGCGCCTTAACGTTGGCGCGAGCGCGTAGCTTTGGGATTCCTTGAGGGCAATTCGGATGGATGAAGTGATCAAGGCGAGGCGCCACCAGCAGAACGTGGGCTCCAGCCTGCGCGCGATTACGATCCGCGGCGCGCGCGAGCACAACCTCAAGAACATCGACGTCGAGATTCCCCGCGACAAGCTCGTGGTTTTCACCGGCCTTTCCGGCTCCGGCAAATCCTCGCTCGCCTTCGACACCATCTACGCAGAAGGCCAGCGCCGCTACGTCGAATCGCTGTCGGCCTATGCGCGCCAGTTCCTGGAGATGATGCAGAAGCCCGACGTCGACCAGATCGACGGCCTGTCGCCGGCGATCTCGATCGAGCAGAAGACGACCTCGAAGAACCCGCGCTCGACCGTCGGGACGGTCACCGAGATCTACGACTACATGCGCCTGCTCTGGGCGCGCGTCGGTGTACCCTATTCGCCAGCCACTGGCCTGCCGATCGAAAGCCAGACCGTCTCGCAGATGGTCGACCGTGTGCTGGCGCTGCCGGAGGGCACCCGCCTCTATCTGCTCGCCCCCGTCGTGCGCGGCCGCAAGGGCGAGTACCGCAAGGAGCTCGCCGAATGGCTCAAGAAGGGCTTTCAGCGCGTCAAGATCGACGGCACCTTCCACGAGCTTGCGGAAGCGCCTGTTCTCGACAAGAAATTCCCGCATGACATCGACGTCGTGGTCGACCGCATCGTGGTGCGCGCCGATATCGGCCAGCGCCTTGCCGAAAGCTTCGAGACCGCGCTGAAGCTCGCCGAGGGCCTCGCCGTGGTCGAGTTCGCCGACGCACCCGCGGCCGCACCGGCGGAAGAGAAAAAGAAGACTGCAAAGATCCACGACAAGAGCGGACCCGAGCGCATCCTGTTCTCGGAAAAATTCGCCTGCCCCGTTTCCGGCTTCACCATCCCCGAGATCGAGCCGCGCCTGTTCTCGTTCAACAACCCTTATGGCGCCTGCCCGGCCTGCGGCGGCCTCGGCGTCGAGCAGCATGTCGACGAGGACCTGGTCATTCCCGACAAGGAGATCGCCATCGGCAAGGGCGCGATCGCGCCCTGGGCCAAGTCGTCGTCGCCCTATTACGTGCAGACGCTGACGGCACTCGGCAAGCACTACAAGTTCACGCTCACCACCAAGTGGAAGGATCTGCCCAAGAAAACGAAAGACGCGATCCTCCATGGCTCCGGCGACGACGAGATCAAGTTCTCCTATGAGGACGGGGTGCGCTCCTACGACACCAAGAAGCCGTTCGAGGGCGTCATCACCAACATCAACCGCCGCTACCGCGAAACCGAGAGCGAGTGGGCGCGGGAAGAACTCGCCAAATATTTCCACGACGTGCCCTGCGGCGCCTGCAATGGTTTCCGGCTGAAGCCCGAGGCGCTCTGCGTCAAGATCGGCGGCAAGCACATCGGCGAAATATCGGAGCTGTCCGTGAAAGGCGCCGGCGCATGGTTCGAGACCGTGCCTGATACGCTGAACGCGCAGCAGAACGAGATTGCCGGGCGCATCCTCAAGGAGATCCGCGAGCGCCTGACCTTCCTGCTCGACGTCGGCCTCAACTATCTCACCCTCTCCCGTTCCTCCGGCACGCTGTCCGGCGGCGAGAGCCAGCGCATCCGCCTGGCCTCGCAGATCGGCTCGGGGTTGACGGGCGTACTTTACGTGCTGGACGAGCCGTCGATTGGCCTGCACCAGCGCGACAATGCGCGCCTGCTCGACACCCTGAAGCGGCTGCGTGACCTCGGCAACACCGTGATCGTGGTCGAGCATGACGAGGACGCGATTCTGCTCGCCGACCACGTGCTCGATATCGGCCCGGGCGCCGGCATGCACGGCGGCAACATCATCGCCGAAGGCACGCCCGCGGAGATCATGCGCAACCCGAAATCGCTCACCGGCAAATATCTCACCGGCGAGCTCGAGGTCGAGGTGCCGGAACGGCGGCCGCCGAACCATCGCCGCACCATCAAGGTGGTGAACGCGCGCGGCAATAACCTCAAGAACGTCACGGCCGAAATTCCGCTCGGCCTGTTCACCGCCGTCACCGGCGTCTCCGGCGGCGGCAAGTCGACGCTGCTGATCGACACGCTCTACAAGGCCATCGCCCGCAAGTTGAACAATGCCAGCGAAGGCGCCGCTCCGCACGACCGCATCGAGGGCCTCGAGCATATCGACAAGATCATCGACATCGATCAGTCGCCGATCGGCCGCACGCCGCGCTCGAACCCGGCGACCTATACCGGCGCCTTCACGCCGATCCGTGAATGGTTTGCAGGCCTGCCCGAAGCCAAGGCGCGCGGCTATGAGCCCGGCCGCTTCTCCTTCAACGTCAAGGGCGGCCGCTGCGAAGCGTGCCAGGGCGACGGCGTCATCAAGATCGAGATGCACTTTTTGCCTGACGTCTACGTCACCTGCGACGTCTGCAAGGGCAAGCGCTACAACCGCGAGACGCTCGAAGTGCTGTTCAAGGGCAAGAGCATTGCCGACGTGCTCGACATGACCGTCGAGGAAGCCGCCGAGTTCTTCAAGGCGGTGCCGCGCGTGCGCGAGACTTTTCAGACATTGCACCGGGTCGGGCTCGACTACATCCATGTCGGCCAGCAGGCCACGACGCTCTCAGGCGGCGAAGCCCAGCGCGTCAAGCTGGCAAAAGAGCTGTCCAAGCGTGCCACCGGCCGCACGCTCTACATCCTGGACGAGCCGACCACCGGCCTGCACTTCCACGACGTCAAGAAGCTCCTGGAGGTGCTGCACGAGCTGGTCGCGCAAGGCAACACGGTCGTCGTCATCGAGCACAATCTCGAAGTCATCAAGACCGCCGACTGGGTCATCGACCTCGGCCCCGAAGGCGGCGACGGCGGCGGCGAGATCGTCGCCTGGGGCCCGCCCGAGGATATCGTGAAGGCGCAGCGCAGCTATACGGGAAAATTCCTGGAGCCGGTGCTGAAGAAGGCGCGGAAGCCGAAGCGACGGAGCACGAGCGAGGCGGCGGAGTAGCCTGTCGCTGCAGTCTTGGCAGTGTGTCTACGGGATCTTGAATCGGCCAGTCGCATTGGCCGATCGGTGCATTTTCGCTTCTTCCAAGAGACGATACTTAGTTCGTTTATCGGCAACCTCTGGTTTGTCGCTGATCCTTGCTGTACTTTTCTGACTTCGCCGTCGGGAGGTCAGATTTGAGCAACGCAACTGAAGCAAGCCGCTTTCATTTCGAATTTCAAGTCACCAGAGCCGAAGACAGAGTCTTTGGAACTCTCACTGGCAAAAATCTGAAGGCTCACATCGACCCGCGCATCAGCGCTGTTGCCCCACTCGTCGCAATCTTCCTGATCATCGTTTGGGCCTGCACAGCCGTGGATCGAGGTTGGTCGACATCGGGCGCGGCCTTCGGATCGTTAGTGTGGTTCATGCTGGGATATTTCTTCGCATTCTTCGTGATGCTATGGTGCATTCGCCAAATGTTTGACAGATTGTTCGAGCTGCGTGGAGCCGCGCAGATGACGTGGCAGGTTGCCTTTGACGATGTTTCGATAATCATTAGGACTCCGGGCATCGAAAGCCGGATGCTCTGGAATGCGATTGCAGCGGTGAAGGATACCGATACGCTGGTCGCGCTCTGGTACGACGCACGGTTTGGCTTTTTTATTCCAGCCAGGGTTTTCGCCGACCCAGCCTCTCGTGTTGCATTTGCAGAGTGGGCCAGTGAGCATGTACGACGCGCGGCATTACTGCGCTCCGACACCTCGGCCAAATCATCTGCAAGCCCGGCTTGCTGCTAGCAACCTCCCCTCCTTCATGCCCTACTCCCTCGCCATCTTCGACCTCGACGGCACTCTCGTCGACAGCTTCCCCTGGTTCCTGCGCACCATCAATGACGTTGCCGATCGTTTCGGCTTTCGGCGCGTTAGCGATGAGGATGTCGAGGGACTACGGCATGCCTCGACGCGCGAGATCCTCTCACGGCTCGAGGTGCCCGTGTGGAAGCTGCCGGCGATCGCGCGCTATGCGCGGCGTCTGAAGGCCGAAGCGGCCTCGGAGATTTCGCTGTTTGCGGGCACTGAAGCGATGCTGCGGACGCTCTCCGAGAACGACGTGCAGCTCGCGCTGGTAACGTCGGACAGCGAAGTCAATGCGCGGCAAAAGCTCGGCGCATTAGCCGCGCTATTCCGGTATTTCGAGGGCGCGGCTTCCATGTTCGGCAAGCCCGCGAAATTTCGCCGCGTCATCCGGCGTGCTGGCATGATACCGCAAAACGTCATTTCAATCGGCGACGAGGTCCGCGACATCGAGGCGGCGCGTGCGGTGGGGATTGCCTGCGGCGCGGTCAGCTGGGGTTACGCCGCACCGGCGGCGCTGCGGGCGCGGCAGCCGGATCTCGTCTTCGCGCACATCGACGAGATCGCGCCGGCCGTACTGGCCGGCCTCGGAGATCGCACGCCGGCCTAGCTGCTCGTGCTTCTCCAGGTTCGATGGCAGCTTGCGGCTCGGCGCGCTACAACAGCTTGCGCTGCCGCTCGGGCGAAACACCGCCTGATGGTCCATGACAACATAGAAAAACAATTCGCTTTACTAGAGCATTTCCTTGCTTAATTGAATCGGAGGGATTCCGGTTTTTGGCGGATTGTGATTCAAGATGCTGGCTGGATTGGAGGCCAGCATCGCATGACCCGACCACTTTCCCTAGATCTTCGCGAGCGTGTGGTGGCGTCGGTTTTGGCGGGCGAGAGCTGCCGGTCTGTGGCGGAACGGTTTGGTGTTGCGGTCTCGTCAGTGGTGAAGTGGTCACAGCGACAGCGGGCGACCGGCTCGGCTGCGCCTGGCAAGATGGGCGGTCACCGTAAGCCCGTGCTTGATCCGCACCGCGCCTTCATTGTCGAGCGGATCACTCAGATGCCGCACCTGACGCTGCATGGTCTGAAGGCGGAACTGGCAG
>NZ_FOQM01000018.1 GCF_900113735.1 Bradyrhizobium sp. Gha | reverse complement strand
CGATCGCGGTCTCGCGGAAGGCGCGCTCGAGCTCGTCGAGCGAGACTTCGCCCGGACGCAAGGGGCGCTCCAGCGTCTGCTCGATCAGCGTGCCCGTGGTCATCTCCCTGGCGGGAGCCGCGGCCGGTGCTTCCGGCACCAGCGGCGGCGCGTCGGCAACGAGAGCAGCGCTACCTGCCGCCATGGCGGCCATGCCCTGCGCGACCATCGCTTCCAGCTTGTCGATGAGATCGCGGTCGTTGCCTTCGGGCTCGGCTTCGGTGGCCTCGAGACCTGCGAGGATCTCCTTGATGCGGTCGATCGAGGACAGGATCAGCGTCACCGCCGGACCCGTCACCGGCATGCCGTCGCGGAATTTGCTCATCAGGGTCTCGCCGGCATGCGCCAGCGCCTCAAGCCGCGGCAGACCCAAGAAGCCGCACGTACCCTTGATGGTGTGGACCAGGCGGAAGACGTTATCCAGGATCTTGGCGTTGTTCGGCTCCTGCTCGAACTTCACCAGCTGATTGTCCACGGTGTCCAGGCTCTCGCTGGTCTCCGTCAGAAACTCCCGCAACAGATCATCCATGAAAACAGGCCTTCATACAGGGAGGGCGCGCACGAGGTGTGATGCGCCATTCAGAATGGGGCCAGCTTCACCGCAAAGCGTTTAATATTGGTTGAGTATGTGCAAAAGAACGGAACCAACAAAGAGATAAGGCGCTCCGGACAAGCCGAAGCGCCTTGTAAAGAAACGATTAAGGCTTGGAAGCGGTGCGCGCGTTTACGAGGCGGTAACCATGATGGCTTCGCCCTCAAGCCTGAGCGTCACGGTGAGTCCGCAGGCCTGCGCCAGCAGCCGCGTGTAATAAGGCTGGATCGCGTGCGCGTCCGCCGCCGGTCCGCGTTCACCACTCAGAAGCTCGGAGATGTTCTGCGGCAGGCGTGCGTTGTGTCCGGTCGCGGTGATGCGGAAGCTCATCGTCTCGCCTTCGCCGATCGGATCGACGGTCAGCGTGCCACCGCGCGGGATCGTGTGCTGCGACACGACCAGCATGTTGAGCAGCAGCTTGACGCGGTTCTTCGGCATCAGCAGCCGCGGCAGATTCCACGTGATCGTGCACTTGCCGTCCTCGATGTGGCCGCGCGCCATCGTCTGTGCGTCGCCGAGGTCGATCTGCGCGCCGGATGAGCCGGCGGCGCCGAAGGCAAGGCGGCAGAACTGCAGGCGGGCGGAAGCGGTCTTGGCACTCTTGCGGATCAGCTCGAGCGCGAATTCCCGGTCTTCGGGCTTGGGGTCGTCATCGAGCACCTCGAGCCCATTGACGATGGCGCCGACCGGGCTGATGAGATCATGACAGACCCGCGAGCACAGCAGCGCCGCGAGTTCGAGCATATCGGGAGTGGAAGCGGTACCTGAAGACGGAGCGTCAGACATAAAGGGTTCCTGGAATTGCACGGCGCGGACGCGGCGAATCACGCATGCTTGACGGATGTTGCGGGTTCTATCACTCGCCAGCCCGTGCCAGCTAGCTTGCGATAGGCTGGAAGCGGCCGTAAGGAGCGCGGACGAATCACGTGACGGAGGCGAGACTTGCCAAGGAATGGGGCATGCTGGTGAGGATCATCGACGGCGAGGCTGCATCCCCGCTAATGGAGCCCCTGACCGCCCTTGTGGTCCAGGCCGGCGAGGCGATCCTGGCCGTCAACCGCGCGGCGATGCGGGTCGACGGCAAGCAGGACGGCTCTCCCGTGACCGAGGCCGACCTCGCGGCCGACCGCATCATTGCCGAGGGCCTGGCCAAGCTTGCGGGCGACGTGCCGACGCTCTCGGAAGAACGGTGCCAGCTCGCCTCGCCGCCATTTCGCGGCAGCTTCTTCCTGATCGATCCGCTCGACGGTACCAAGGAGTTTGTCGCCGGCCGTGACGAATTCACCGTCAACCTGGCCCTCGTGACCCAGGGCGTGCCATTGCTCGGCATCGTCAGCGCGCCCGCGCTCGGGCTGCTCTGGCGCGGCATCGTCGGCCGCGGTGCCGAGCGCGTGCGGTTTGACGGAACGACTATCGGCCCCGCCGAGCCGATCCAGACCCGCAAGCTGCCCGGGCCTGGCGAGCCCTGGGTTGCGGCGGTGAGCCGCTCGCACGGCGACCCCACAAGCGAAGCGTTCATCGATAGCAGGCCGAACGCCGTCAGAAAGACCTGCGGCTCGGCCGTCAAGTTCGGCCGGATCGCGGAGGGCAGCGCGGACATCTACCCCCGCTTCGGGCCGACTTGCGAATGGGACGTCGGAGCCGGCTGCGCGGTCGTGACCGCGGCCGGCGGCAAGGTGACCGACGGCAAGGGCGGCGAGCTCCGGTTCGGCGAGCGCGGCGACACCGGCTTCATCATCCCGGCGTTCATCGCCTGGGGCGATGCCAGCGCGGACATGCCTTACTGACTGAGCTTGTCCTGCAGCGCCGGCCAGCGCTTGCCGACTTCATTCAGGAAGCGCTCCGGATCCTTGGCGAAGGCATCGCGGTTGTCTTCGCGGCTGAACAGATAGAGCCGCTGCGCCGAAATCACGAAGAAGTGGGGATTGCCGGCAACGGTCACGCCGCGGGCGATATCGGCCGGATCATAGCCTCCGAACTGCGGTCCATAGATTTCGGGGTGGGCCAGGAATTCCGCCCGGTCGCCGTCGTTCCGGAAGCGCCAGACAGCGCCCCAGAGATTGGCCTCGAACTCCGCCGTCCCCAACTCGGCCACGCCATCGACGAAATAGGCCACGGGATCGAAGCCTTCGATGGCAACGCCCGAGTAGCGATTGACGACAATCCGCTCGGTGGTGGCCGCGTGGGCCGGCGATCCGGAGCAGATCAGCCAAACGCCCGCCAGCAGGCAGACCAGACGGCCGATCAAGGCGATTCCGGGGCGCAAAGGGCTATCTTCCTGCCGTTGTGCCGTCATAGTTGCTGCGGATAACATCCGAGTCGAGGGGACATCCGGCGCAACCTAGAGCCGTGCCTGTTGGCGTCAGGTTAAGGGAAGCGGACCGGAATCGATACCAGGGGTTCTTTTATGACTTTCGCATCACGCCTTGCCGCAGTGGCGCTCGTCGCGCTGGCCGGCTGGATCGTGCCGGCCTCCGCCCAGACAGCCGCGCCGCCGCCCGACCTGCCGCCGCCACAGCGGACCCCGTCGCCCAATACCTATGGGCCGGACGAGCTCGTCACCGCCGGCCACCACTTTTTCGGCAACGTCTCCCGCGGGCTTGCCTCGATCATCGAGAAGGCGGTCAGCCAATGGGGTCTGCCCAACGGCTACATCCTCGGCGAGGAAGGCTCCGGCGCGTTCGTCGCCGGCCTGCGCTATGGCGAAGGCACGCTCTACACCAAGAACGCCGGCGATCTGCGCGTCTATTGGCAAGGTCCATCGCTCGGCTTCGATTGGGGCGGCGACGGCGCGCGCACCATGACGCTGGTCTATAATTTGCCCGCCACCAACGCGATCTACCAGCGTTTCGCCGGCATCGACGGCTCGGCCTATATCATCGGCGGCTTCGGCATGACGGCGCTCACCGCCAACAACATCGTGCTGGTGCCGATCCGCTCGGGCCTCGGCTTACGCCTCGGCGCCAATATCGGCTATCTGAAATACACGCCGCGCGCGACCTGGAACCCGTTCTAGGGTTCTCTCCTCCGATCCAGTTGAGGGCGGGGCTGGCTTTTTGCCGGCCCGCCATGCATTGTCCTTGGTAAATTTTTCCTTAGCTCGCGGAGTTCTGCCCCATGGTCGAACCGATCATGTACCTGGCGATCGGTTTCCTGCTGTCGATGCTGTGCGGGCTGGCCATCGTGCCGCTGGTGCATAACCGCGCGGTCCGCCTGACCACGCGCCGGCTCGAGGCCGCGACGCCGCTGTCGATGGCGGAGATCCAGGCCGACAAGGACCAGCTCCGCGCCGAATTCGCCATGTCGGCGCGCCGGCTCGAGATGAGCGTCGACCAGCTCAAGAGCAAGACCACGAGCCAGCTTGCCGAGCTCGGCAAGAAGAGCGACGCCATCAACCGCCTGAAGATCGAGCTCGGCGAGAAGAACGCCACGATCTTCGCGCTCGAGGCGCGCGAGAAGGCGGTGAAGGAGCAGCTCCGCGCCACCGAGGAGGAATTCAGCGCCAAGACCGAAGCGCTGCGCGAGGCCGAGATTGCGCTGGTCGACAAGCAGAGCGAACTCGCAAGAATCAATTCCGAACTGTCCGACCGTTCGATGATGGCGGAGAGCCGTCAGGTCGAACTGGTCGCGGTGCGCGCCCAGATCGAGGAGCTGAAGAATCGCGTCGGCGATGCCGAGAAGGAGTTCACCGCGACGCAGGCCCGCCTGACGCAGGAGCGCACCGAATCCGAGACCGCTTCGCGCGAGCTCGGCGACGCCCGCGGCCGCGTCGAGAATCTGAGCCAACGCGTCACCGAGCTCGATCGCCAGCTGATCGTGCAGGTCAAGGAAGCCGAGATGCTCTCGGGGCGCGTCGCCGACCTCGAAGGGCGTCTTGCCACGCAGGGCAAGCTGCTCGCCGAGCGCGACTATGAGAACAACCAGCTGCGCCAGAGCAACGAAGGCTCCGAGCGCATCATCAAGGAGCTGCGCGTCGAGATCGCCGCCTTGAGCGGCGGCAAATCGTCGGCCGCGATGGAGACGCTGCGCACCGAGAAGGCCGCGCTGGAAGAGCAGCTGCGCACCGCGCGCGACGAACGCGCCAAGCTTCAGCGCGACATCAACGCAATCCAGCAGCAGGCCGAGAGCTCCTGGGCAACCGAGCGCATGGAGAACGCGCTGCTGCGCGAGCGCATCAACGACATCGCCGCCGAGGTGGCAAAGCTCGCGATGCAGCTCGAGGGCCCGAACTCGCCGATCGAGGCGCTGCTGGCGGCCGAAGCCGGCCAGTCGGCGAAGCAGGGCCCGCGGGCGGCCAACGGCGTTGCCACCAATGGCGCCGCCGCAGCCGCCCTGCCCGAAGGCGGCGGAACGCTGGCCGAGCGCATCCGCGCGCTCCAGGCCCACGCCTCCCGCGCCCGCCAGCAGGGCGCGTAAGCGGGCCGAAATCCGGCCTCGCCGCGAATTTGAAGGATTGAGGCAAGGTTTTCGGGCCTCAACGCGCCTGAAAACTTGACACCTCGGGCTCTCACTTCTAAATCGCGGGCTCTGATGCGCCGGCCGGCCGAAAAGTCCGGCCGTCTGCATGATGGTCCCGGGCGCATAGCTCAGCGGGAGAGCGTTCCCTTCACACGGGAGAGGTCCAAGGTTCGATCCCTTGTGCGCCCACCACGCTTCGCCAAAAGGCTTCGCGTGGCGCAGCCAGGCACAATGCTGGCGAAGCGTGTCCGGCGTAGCTCGACGAGCGTAGACGGACTGGGGCATCTTGCTCCCGCTCCGACGAAAAGCCAAAACAACCCCATGCACAGTACCCGGCGCCAGCCGTATTGATGGGTTAGGACGATACTTTTCCGAAGCATCGATTCCGGGAAAATCTGACGCGGCCAAGGGCCAATTGCATGCCGTGCATCCCTGATGTACCTGATGTGAGCATCAGTTGCCGCTCACGCGGCCATATTCCCGGAACTTTCATGGCAGTGGAAGCAACCAACAAACCGCACTTTCGCATCCGCCGCGCCGCGAAGGGGGGCCGCAGGGCCGCGGCTGCGCCTGATATCGAGGAGAAGATTCTCGATGCGGCCGAGTTCGTGTTCGGGCATTTCGGCTTCCGCGGGGCAACGACCGCGCTCATCGCCAAGAAGGCGTCGGTGGCGAAGGCCCACATCTACTATTATTTCGAGGACAAGGAGGATCTGTATCGCGCGATCCTCGAGCGCGCGATGAACAAATGGGCGAGAGACATGGACTCCCTCGACGCCACGACCGACATCGAGACCGTTCTCGTCCGGTACATCCACAAGAAGGTCGATTTCTCCCGCGAGCATCCGCATCTGTCGCGCATCTACGCCAACGAGATCATCAGTGGTGCACCTTTCATCGGCAGCTTCATCGAGAAGGTCTCGACGCCGAAGCTGCAAGAGAAGATCAAGACCATCGAGGCATTGGCCGCGGGCGGAGCCATTCGGCCGATCAGCGCGGCCGATCTGTTCTTCTGTATCTGGGCAATGACGCAGGCCTATGCTGATTTTTCCAGCCAAATGGCCATCATGAAGCGCAAGCGTCAGCTGGAAGAGGCTGACTACGAAGCCGCCAAATCCACGATCGTCCAGCTCGTGCTCGGCGGGCTTGGTTTTTCGACGTCCGATCGCAAGGCAGCACCGAGCACCAGGGCCGGCTGATCGCCGCCACGCGAGGCGACAATTGTCGGCGTCCCAAAGCATCTGCGCCTGAACGGTTAGCGTGAAGCGGCGTCTTGCGCGGCACTCTGCATAACAATTGAGCAATCGTCCGGGTATTTGCGCCGGCGCGCGCATGCGCCGACGCCAATCTTCTTTCGCCCCTTTGACGGCGGCGCTTTCCACTTTTGACCGATCGTTATACATTCTTGAACGATCGTTTTGTACCTAAGCCAGGCCTGAGATATTGCTGCTCCCCTCCGAGCCGGAAGGGAAACATCGCAGCTGCCGACGAGGACATGAAGAGTATGAGACGCCTACTCCCCTATCTCGCCGCCCCCGTCGTCCTCGCAGCTCTGGCTTTCGCGGCGCATCTATTCTGGAGCAGCGATCATCGGCGCTCTACCCTCGACGCCGATCTACTCGGTTTCCGGCGCGTCCATGCGGCACGGCTGATCATGAGCAAGATCTCCGCCGAACGCGGACCTGCCAACAGCGCGATGACCGAGACGGCAAGGGACGAACCCTTCACTGCGGACGTCGCGAACCGACGGCGATGAGGCCGTCGCGATCCTGTCGCCCCTCCTTGCCGATCACGACGATCGGTCACGCGACTGCCTTGCGTAATCGGCGCGGTCCGCGAACACCGCGGCCGCGCGCTGCGGGACGTCGATGGGATCGTCGCCCAGCCTCGCCGGAGCCGCGGTCCTTGCTCGAACGTGATGTCGGGCGGCTTTGGACAAGACCGCCCTTCCGGTGAAAAACCATCACTCCGCGGGTGCCGGCGCAACCCGCGTCTCGCGCGACATCAGTGCGAGGTGCAGCACCGCTCCGAGGCTTGCGCCGACCAGCCAGCCCCAGTCGCCGATATTGGGAATGACCTTGTAGGTGCCGAGCAACGAGAGCCCGATCGAGGCAGCACCGGACAGCACCAACGCGACCAGCGCTCTGCGATTCCAGCCGTTCTCGAAATGGAGCGAGCCGGAGGCTGACATGCTGTAGAGATCTTCGACGATAACGTGCTGCTTCCGCACCAGATAGTAGTCACTCACCATGATGCCGAACATCGGGCCGAGAACAGCGCCGAAAATGCCCACGAAGATCGTAATCGCTTGGGGGCTCGACACGAACAGCCAGGGACAGACCATGACCGACAGGATCGAGGTGATGAGGCCACCGGTCCGGAAGTTGATGCGTTCCGGATTGAGGTTCGAGATGTCGTAAGCGGGGGAGACGAAATTGGCGACGATGTTGATGCCCATCGTTGCGACGATGAAGGTGATCGATCCCAGGGCGACGATCCATGGGTTGCCAATCTTCTCGACGATCAAGACCGGATCCATGATCGCCTCGCCAAAGACCTGCACCGTGCCGGCCGTCACCACCACCGTGATGACGGCAAAGACGATGAAATTGACCGGCAGCCCGAGAAAGTTGCCGAGCTTCATTGCCTTCTCATCGCGTGCAAAGCGTGAGAAGTCGCCGAAATTGAGCAATAGCGCCGCGAAGTACGCCACGATCAGCATCGAGGCATTCGCCATATGAGCGCCGATTGACCCACCGGCAGGCGGGCTAAGCTGCAGGTCGAGACTTGAGGTTCCGGTCTGCGCGAGGATCCAGATCGCCAGCCCGAACATCACGACGTAGACGACCGGACCGCAGAAATCGATGAACCTCCGGATGGTTTCCATGCCATTCAAGAAGATCAGGAGCTGAAACACCCACATGAATCCGAAGCTCAGCCAGCCGAGCGTCGACAGGCCGGCGATGCTGTCGTGCGTCAACGATACCGCGTCCGGAAACCAGGTCAGCACCAGAACCTGAACGGCCTTGGATGCGAAATAGGTCTGCACGCCATACCACACGATCCCCACGATGCCGCGCAAAGAGGCAGCAAGATTGGCGCCCATGACGCCGAAGGACATGCGTGCCACCACCGGAAAAGGTACGCCATATTTCAGCGAGGGCCGGCCGATCAGGTTCATCAAGAAGTAAACCGCGGAAATCCCGATCACCATGGACAGGAGAACCTGCCAGCCGGTCAGTCCGAGGAAGAACAAGCTGGCCGCGAAGGTGTAGCCACCGACGGAGTGCACGTCCGACATCCACATCGCAAAGATGCTGAAAGCGCCCCAGGTCTTGCCTTCGCGCGCGGTAGGCGCGAGGTCGTGGTTGTAGAGCTTCGGATGGGCGCCCGTGATGACGACGACGGGCGGGGTGGCATGCGATCCGCTCATTGTTTCGACTCCTTGTTGAACACGCCGGCGACCAAGCAAGCAGCGTGCCATTTTTTAACATACGGTCAAGATTATTTTACGAGCGGTCAATCCTTGAACCGGCCGCAAGCTGAGGTCCGCAGCTTGCCCGAGGCCATGGACGATTGCCGCCTTGCCGACGTTCAACGATAAGCGCGGAGGAGAAAGGATGAATGCCCCAAACGGTGGCGTCCAGGCAGTGCACATCGCGTCTGCCCCTCGCAAAAGACAGGATGCCTCGACCGCGGAGGCGGTGAAATTGCAGGCATGCTCGGCGGCGTCTGCGCGAATGGCCGGAGCGGTCCGACGCTGACCAATGGGCTTGTGACCCTATGCGATCTCGATGACCTCGAGCTCCTGCGCACCGGAGCCGACGACGTCGCCGGCGGCCTTGCCCATCAGCGACTTCGCGACCGGCGAGACGAACGAGATCGAGCCGGCCTTCGGGTCTGCTTCGTCTTCGCCGACGATGCGGTAAGTCTGCACGCGGCCGTCGGCGCGACTGAACGTCACCGTGCTGCCAAAGGCGACGGTCGCAGTCGAAGCCGGATCGGGAACCAGTTGCGCCGTGCGCAGCCGTTCGGCGAGGTAGCGCATGTCGCGCAGGGGTACCGCGGATTGCCGGCGCTTCTCATTGACGTCATCGACGGCTTGCGCGGCTTCATAGGCCTCGCGCGCTTGCTGGAGCTGTGTCTGCAACGCCTGCAAGCCCGTCTCCGTCACGAGGTTTGGATGCGGGGAGATCGGACGATCCGGCAGCAGCGTCTCGGACGCGGTCTCCGCGCTTTCTTCCTTGGTAAAGGCAACGCTCAATTCGTAAATCCTGTCGAACGGTTCTGCAGTGACCGCCGCGCCATCATGACCGCGAGCCTGCGGCGATCATCCCCGACTATATCTCAAGTTCGACGAAACGGCGCAGCTTGACGACGAGGTCGGGCAGCGCCTGGCGGAGCCGGGCCGCATTCTGGAAACTGGTCGAGAACGGCGCGAAGGTGATCATCGCATTCCAGTGCCTGTAACCGTAGACCGTGACCGAGACGCCGGACGCCGGACAACTCTCGATCTTGCGCAACTCGCCGAGCACGAGATCGGCAATGGCCTCCGCCGGGAGGAGCCGCTTGCCATCCGGTGTCAGGGGTTGACTGGGAGGCGCGACCGGCTTCGCCGCAGCCAAGGTTTCATCGGGACCATCCTGAAGCTTCGGCGACTCGGCTTGCGGGATCTCAGGCACCTCGGCGAGCGGGTCGGCCACCGGCGCGACCGGGAGGAATTCGGCGAGCGACGGCGGGCTGGCCGCCTCTGCGCGCTTGTTGCCGCCCAGGATGCTGCTGATCATGGCGACAAGGCCAGCATCCTTCGCATCGTCACTCATCTCAACGTTCCCCAGTGCCCTGGCCCAATGTAACACCGGCACAGGAGAGCGCCACAAGGGCTGCCGATCAGACCACGCCGTCACTCCTGCATGGCTCCCAACCGTTTCCACCACGGCGCAACGCGGGTGGATCTCGCGCCGAGGCTGGATCCGTCATTGCTTCTCGAAACGGAATATATTGCTGGTACTCCTTCGCTCAGGACCGGCAGCCACGCTTCCACAATCACATGGCCGCCGGGCGCTCGGCCAGGGCGCGCCGCTGCACTGAGCGGGTGACGAGAGATGATGCGAGGCCGTCCGCGCCATGCGGGCGGCCTTTGTCGCTGAAAGTGATGAGACCAAGCTATTGGGTTGTCGCTCACCCCGACGGAAAAGGTGCCTCAATAGCAGGGCGGATAGGGGTAGTATCCACAGGTTCTGCGATAGCCATATGCTCCATAAGCCGCCGCTCCCGCCGCTGCCGCGCCATAGTAAGCCCGCCGATGCACCCGGCGATTGACGCCAGCTACGCTCATCGGTGTGAGCGGTCGCCCAACTCTCGCTTCGGCACGGTCAAGGGATGCGGATAGCACCGTCACCGGCGAGTAACGAGGCGACAACGGAGCCACCACAAACACCGCAGCCGTCGCAATCAACCCAAGAAGCCTGGCATTTCCCGTCATGTTGCTCTCCCTATTAGGCGATGATCAAACACGACGTGACACGACACATTGCGTCTCACCATTGATATGAATCAATGGGAACTCATAAGCCGAGGCAATCGCTCGGCTCCAGGCCCGGCGCTGATGCTCGTGAGTGCACGCCCTAATGGGCGGACCCGAGACCGTTCTCCCTTAACCGCTCTGCGAACCAGAGCGAGACCGGTTGATCGAGGATGCCGCTGACATAGACCTCCGACGTCGTCACGTTGTGCTTGTCCAGCACCAGCAGCACGCCGATCCAATAGGCGAACCAGACATGCGGGTCTGTCAGCGCCTTCAGCTTGTGCTGGTCGTGCTCCAGCGGCGTGTGATTGCTGGCCTTGCGGATCTCGACGGTGAGCAGATTGTTAGGGATCTCGCGCTGGTGCACGACGACGTCAGGATAGATCGACTTGCCGAGATGATCGTCGGTGGAGATGATGGTGCCGCGCGGCAAATGCAGCGTACGCTCGCCGAGCCGGTCGTAATTGCAATCGATCGACCAGCCCGAAAACTGCCGCTCGAGATAGACGGCGAAGCGGTGCGTGATCGCACGTTCGCCGATATCCTTCTCGAACAGGAAGACCTCGTGGGCATAGAAGTCCCGGAGCGCCGCGATCACCTTGTTCAGCTCGGTCTGCATTCTGGCTCCGGGCTTTTGGCACTCCGTATCGCGCGCCCCCTACATCTGCACTTCGATCAGCCGCGGTCCCGGCTCGGCGACGGCCTCGGCCAGCGCCTTGTTGAACTCGTCGGCATTGCTGACGGCGCGGCCCGGCACGCCCATGCCCTTGGCGAGAGCGACGAAATCGAGCGTCGGGCGATCGAGCCTGAGCATGTCGTTGGCGCGCTGGCCGGGTTCGCCGGCGCCGACATTGTCGAACTCGCCGCGCAGGATCTGGTAGATACGGTTGGCGAACACGATGGTGACGATGTTGAGATTCTCGCGGGCCTGCGTCCATAGCGACTGGATCGTGTACATCGCGCTGCCGTCGCCGACCATGGTGATGACCTTGCGGTCCGGGCAGGCGATCGCGGCGCCGATCGACAGCGGCGTGGAGAAGCCGATCGAGCCGCCCATGTTCTGGAGCCAGTCGTGCGGCGCTGCCGCCGCCGTCGGCGGGAAGAAGCCGCGGCCGGTGGTGAGGGATTCATCGACCATGATCGCGTTCTCGGGGATCGCGCACGCGATCGCCTGCGCGATCGAGGCGTAGGTGAGCGCGCCGGTCGGCTTGACGAGTTGCTGCAAGGCCTGCGGCTTGACGTCCCTGGCGCTGGCCTTGACGGCGCCCGCGAGCGCTTCCAGCGCCGCCACCGAATTCTCGCCCCAGGAGGTCATCCGATGGACATCGCAGCCCTCGGGCTTGAGCATGCTCGGCTTGTTCGGATAGGCGAAAAAGGCGACGGGATCGTCGGACTCGACCAGCACGATGTGACGGAACTTGGCCAGCATCGGCAGCGCGTTCTCGATGACGTAATGGATGCGGTCGATCGAGAAGCGGCCGCGGCCGCGCGCCATCCGGGGACGGAAGGTCGGCCCCATCACGGTGCAGCCGGTCTTGGCCGCAATGCGCTCGGCCAGCGCCAGGCCCTGCTCGCTCAGCGCGCTGCCGGTCATCAGGAGCAGCGTGCCCTCGCCGTCAGCATGCAGGATTTTTGCGGCCTGCTCGACCGCCTGCGGGGAGTAGCTGGCGCGCTGCTGCTCGGCCGGGACCTCGGCGATGCCGTCGGCCTCGTTCCAGGCGGTGTCGGCAGGCAGGATCAGGGTCGCGATCTGCGGCGGGGCGCTCTTGGCGGCAGCGATCGCGGCAGCGCCGTCAGCGGCCACCGATTTGGAATTCGGCGAAGTGCGGACCCAGGACGACATCGGCCGGGCCAGGCCCTCGATGTCGGAGGTCAGCGGTGCATTGTAATCGATGTGGTAGACGGCGTGCTGGCCGACGATGTTGACGATGCCGGAATTGGCCTTTTTGGCGTTGTGCAGGTTGGCGAGGCCGTTGGCGAGGCCCGGGCCGAGATGCAGCAGGGTCGAGGCAGGCTGGCCCTTCATGCGGAAATAGCCGTCGGCAGCGCCGGTGACCACGCCTTCGAACAGGCCGAGCACGCAGCGCATGCCCGGCACGCGGTCGAGCGCCGCGACAAAATGCATCTCGGAGGTGCCCGGGTTGGTGAAGCAGACGTCCACCCCGCCCTTGACCATCGTCCGCACCAGGCTTTCCGCACCGTTCATTCTGTCTGCTCCCGCAACCGGCCATTTTCAGTGGTCTTGCGATCAATCATTGTTCGCTCGGCCCGTCAAAGCAAGTGCCGGCATCGCCGCCCTGCCCCGCATCACGATGCGCCCGCTTGGCCAATGCCCCGTTCCGCGGGGCATTGGATTCTCGTTTTGACGCGTTTTCTTAATGCGAACCGGTATCCACTTCGCTTGAAACACTCTAACGTATTCCACCAATTGGTACGGTTGCCGATTATCGATGCCCTGCCTCACGGGGCGGTGGCTTGCCGAATGCCCGCAAATATGGCCTGTGGCTTCTGTTGATTCTTTTTTGCTGGGGGAAACAATGATCCGGTTTTTTGCCGCACACCTGACCGCAATCGCGCTCCTGCTGGCTGGCGCCGCCGACGCATCTGCGGCGGGAATGTACGACTTCACCGGCACCAGCACCTCCAGCTATCTCGGTGGCGGCGCGAGCCCGATTCCCCGCGCCACCGTCATGTACAACGGGAACTATGCCCCCGGCACGATCGTGGTGAACACCGCCGAGCGCCGGCTCTACCTCGTGCTCGGGAACGGCCAGGCCCTGCGCTACGGCATTGGCGTCGGCCGCGACGGCTTCCGCTGGGGCGGGGTGCACAAGATCACCGCCAAGAAGGAATGGCCGGAGTGGACGCCGCCGGCGCAGATGATCGCCCGCCGGCCCGATTTGCCGCGCCACATGAAGGGCGGCATCGAGAACCCGCTCGGCGCGCGCGCGATGTATCTGGGCTCGACGCTCTACCGCATCCACGGCTCCAACGAGCCGGAGACGATCGGCCAAGCGGTGTCTTCCGGCTGCTTCCGCATGACCAATGACGACGTCACCGACCTCTACGGCCGTGTCGGCGTAGGCACCACAGTGGTGGTGCTGAACAACTGACCGGGGAAACGGCAGGAACCTGCTTCGGGCGTGAAATTGCGGACTTGTGCGCTGCCGGCGAATACGGCAGCGTTGCGTGACGATGCGCGCTTTCGACCCGGCCTCGGCTGCCCTTCGCTTCGCCCTGCTGACGCTTGCGGCGCTCACATGTGTGGCTGACACCGCCCGCATGGCGCGCGCCGGCGAGCTGCCCGCGATCGTCTCGCGCCAGCGTGCCGAGAAGAAGAGCTTTACCGACGCGGAAATCGCCGACGGCTTTTTCAAGACTGCGTTCGGCGCCGAATACCACCTCGCCGGCCGCGTCGATCGCATCCGCAAGTTCGACGGACCGGTGCGCGTGTTCGCCGAGACCGACCGCGCCGACCGCAAGGCGCAGCTGGCAAAGGTGGTCGCCGATATCGGCAAGCGCGTGCAGCATCTCGACCTCGCCATGACCGACACCGCCGAGGCGGCCAATGTGCGGGTAAAGCTCGTGCGCGACCGCGACCTCTATCGCACCATCACGAGCTTCTACGGCGCCGAGAAGGCGCGCGAGATCCGAACCTCGCTCGATCCGCAATGTCTGTCCGGCTTCCGCAAGAACGACAATTTCGAGATCGAGCATTCCGACGTCATCCTCACCGTCGACGTCGGCGACTTCACCTTTCTCGACTGCGCCTATGAGGAGGTGCTGCAATCGCTCGGGCCGATCAACGACACGGCGAGCGTGCCTTGGACCATGTTCAACGACAATGTGTCGATGGGCTATTTCGACGTCTACGACCAGTACATCCTCAACCTGCTCTACGATCCCCGCATCAAGGCCGGCATGACCGTGCTGGAGGTGAGAGCGGTGCTGCCCGACGTGCTCGCGGATGTGCGGACGTGGGTTAGGCGGGTGAATGGTTTGAAGGAATAGTGAGCCGGTCGTCATTGCGAGAACTCGTAGGGTGGGTTAGCGCCAGCGTAACCCACCTGTTCGGCTTCCGCGTCGACGGAGATGGTGGGTTACGCCATGCGACTGCGCTTCGCGCATCCGCATGGCTAACCCACCCTCCGATTACTGCACCAGATCGGCCACCGTGGTCGCGGCCTTCAACCCCGTGCCGGTGAGGACCGCGACCGTGGTCTCGTTCGCCTTGATGGCGCCGGCCGCGGCGAGCTTGTCCAGCGCCGCGGCCGCGCTGGCGCTGGTGGGCTCGGCGAACAGACCCTGCCGCGCCAGACGACGCAGCGCGGTGACGATCTCGTCCTCGGTGAGCGCAACGGTGGCGCCGCCACTCTCGCGGAGCGCGCCGATGATCTCGCGCAGCCGCAGCGGAGACTTGATCGCGGTGCCCTCGGCGATGGTCTTGCTCACCTCGCGCGCGACAGGCGAATCGACGCCAGCCTTGAAGCTCGCATCGATCGGGGAGCAGTTGAGCGGCTGTGCCGCGAACAGGCGCGGCAGTTTCGCGATCTGCCCTGCCTTCTTGAGCTCGCGGAAGCCAAAGGCGCAGCCGAGCAGGCTGCTACCCGCCCCGACGGGAACGATGATGTTGTCGGGCGCGCGAAAGCCGAGATCTTCCCAGATTTCGTAGGCGAACGATTTTGTACCTTCGAGAAAGAACGGCTGCCAATTGTGGCTGGCATAGAAGGTCTGGCTCGACTGCCTGATGGCTTCGGCCTCCGATTCCTCGCGCGGGCCTTCGACGAGTTGCACCTCGGCGCCGTAAGCGCGCACCTGCGCGATCTTGGCCGGCGAGGTCGAGGCCGGCGCCAAAATCTTCACGCGCATGCCGCCGGCGGCGCCAAGACCGGCCATGGACGAGCCGCCATTGCCGGAGGAATCCTCCAGGATGGCGTCGACTCCGATCTGGCGCAGGAAGGACAGCATGACCACGGAGCCGCGGTCCTTGAAGCTGCCGGTCGGATTGAACCATTCGAGCTTGAAGAACGGCCGCAAATCGCCCCAGCCCTGCTGCACCAGCGGCGTGCAGCCCGCGCCCAGCGAGATCGGATCCTTGATCTCCACGGGCAGCGCGGCCCGGTAGCGCCAGAGCGAGCGCGTGCCGCTGTCGATATCTGCGCGCGAGATCCCCGCACCCGGCGTCACCAGCAGCGGGGTGCGCTCATCCGAACACCAGCGCGGTTCATTGAGCGGATAGCGCTTTCCATTGCGGGGATCGATGTAGCTGGCGGCAGACATGGTGCACTCCTGAGGCAGAGCCGGTCCGGTCGATATGTCCGAATATGCCGGGTTTATCCAGTCGCCTGACGCCCCCTTCAAAAACTCGAACGATTACATAGATATAGGGAGGTTTCAGGCGCCTTTCGTCGATCCGGACGACGACGAAGGCCTCCGCAGGCGGCACACCACGATTAACTTGTCTGTCGTGCCTGGCCGCTACAATATGTTGGATTGCGTCGCCGGGCTCTGGTCCGGCAACGCTGATGAGCCAGGCCCGTCCGAGCGGCGGGCCATTGGTTTTTTGGGAGTTTGGCCATGAGCCGCGCGAACCGTACCGACCATATCCGCCTCACCTCGCATCCCGAGCCGGGCCGCAAGGCAGCCTTTCCGATTCACTGGGGCGCCGCTGATGCGCGCGCCCGCGGACCGATCATCGGCACGGTGTCCCGCGCCGGAGATCGCAACGTGATCGGCAGCCATGGCGGCTCCTATGCGATGTACCGCGCGCTCGCCGTCTCCGCCGGTGCGCTGGATCCGATTCGCAGGCCCGACCTCACCAACACCTTCCCGGCCGCGACCATCGGGCCGTTCGAGCAATGGCGCGATCCCGCAAAGATCGTCGCGCTCGATCCCTGGGGTCATCTGGTTGCCGAGAATTTCGGCAAGGACATCGCCGAGGGCATCGACATCCGCCCGAGCATCGCGATCACGCGCGCACGGCTCGATCTGCCCGAAATCCGCGAGGCGCTGGCCGCCAAGCGCCTGCGCGCCGACGGCGAGGTCGTGCACGCGAATGGCAGCGTCTCCGTGGTGAAGATCGCGATCGATCCGGTCTGGTACTTGCCCGGCCTAGCCGAGCGCTTCGGCACCAACGAGACGGAGCTTCGCCGCACGCTGTTCGAGCAGACCGCCGGCATGTTCCCGGAACTCGTGACCCGGCCGGACCTGAAAGTGTTCCTGCCGCCGATCGGCGGCACCACCGTCTACATGTTCGGCGATGTGACCAAGCTGCCTGATCATCGCACCAGGATCACCTGCCGGGTGCATGACGAATGCAACGGCTCCGACGTATTCGGCTCCGACATCTGCACCTGCCGGCCCTATCTGATCCACGGCATCGAGGAATCCGCGCGCGGCGCGCAGGAAGGCGGGCTCGGCCTCGTCGTCTACAACCGCAAGGAAGGCCGCGCGCTCGGCGAGGTCACCAAATTCCTGGTCTACAATGCGCGCAAGCGCCAGGAGGACGGCGATGCGGCAGCCGCCTATTTCGAACGCACCGAATGCGTCGCCGGCGTGCAGGATGCGCGATTCCAGCAATTGATGCCCGACACCATCCACTGGCTCGGCCTCAAGCGCATCGACCGCTTCCTGTCGATGAGCGACATGAAGTACGACGCGCTGACTTCGCAGGGCATCGACATCGTCGAGCGCGTGCCGATTCCGCCGGAGCTGATCCCGGCCGACGCCTATGTCGAGATCGCCGCGAAGAAGGCCGCCGGTTATTACTCGACCGACATCGCGCCGGAGAAGGACGTCGACGGCGTGGTCGGGCGTTCGCTGGAAAAATACTGATCTGGCGATGACGGACGTTTTGGAACGAGAGGCGCGCGCCCTGCTGACCGCAAAGGCGGTTCGCGCGCGCGCCGGACGAATGCTCGACGTCGGCCTCCAGGGCGGGCTCACGCATTTCACCATCGATCTCGATCGTATGGACGGCGTTGCTGACGCCGTGCTTGATGTCACGCGAAAGGCTTATCCGACGCTCGACATTCCCTTCCACGCGCGGTGGCGGCATTTTGTGTTCGGCGGCGTCGACCGCTGGGCGCAATTGGCTGGCGCGGCATCGTGGCCTGATCGCGCGGCGTGGGCCCGCGCGGAGTTCGACCTCGCCATCGTGAGCGTGCTGCTCGATGCCGGCGCAGGCGCCGCATGGCGATATCGCGATGCGGTGACGGAACAGGGCATTGGCAGATCCGAGGGACTGGCGCTCGCGAGCCTCGACATGTTTGCCGGCGGCCTCTTTTCCGCCGATGCGCGCGCGCCGTTCCGGGTCGATGCCGATGTGCTCGCCAAGCTGCCGCTCCCGGTGCTGACGTCGGCCTTCCAGGCGAGCGATGCCAATCCGCTGCTGGGCCTCGAGGGACGCACGGATCTGCTGCAACGTCTGGGCAGACTGATGGCTGCGCGCGCCGACGTCTTCGGCATGCAGGACACGCCGCGACCGGGCGGCCTGTTCGACCACATCGCCGCGCAGGCAACAGACGGCGCCATTCCCGCCCCCGCCATTCTGTCGGGGGTGCTGAACCAGCTCGGACCGATCTGGCCGTCACGGCTCGAGCTCGCGGGCGTTCCGCTCGGCGATTGCTGGCGTCATCCGGCGATCAGGGCCGACGATGCGACCGCCGGCCTCGTGCCGCTGCACAAGCTCTCGCAATGGCTGAGCTATTCGCTGATCGAGCCGCTCCAGCGCGCCGGGTTTGACGTCACCGACATCGACGGCCTTACCGGGCTCGCCGAGTATCGCAACGGCGGCCTGTTCGTCGATCACGAGGTGCTGCGTCTGCGCGACGCCGCCGACGCGGAGCGTGCGCATGCGGTCGACTCCCTGCTCGTCGTTGAGTGGCGCGCGCTGACGGTCGCGCTGCTGGATCGCGTTGCCGAACGTGTTCGCGCCAAGCTCGGCCGAACGCCGCAATCGCTGCCGCTCGCCAGCATTCTGGAAGGCGGCACCTGGGGCGCCGGCCGCGCCATCGCGTTCGCCCGCCGCCCCGACGGGTCACCGCCGCTCAAGGTGATCAGCGACGGTACCGTGTTTTAGATATGATCAAAGATTTGCGACCACTCCCGTCATTGCGACTCGATGAATTTCAGGAGCATCCGATCATGGAAGGCGTCACGATCGTCGATCATCCGCTGGTGCAGCACAAGCTCACGCTGGTGCGAGACAAGTCAATCTCGACAAAGTCGTTCCGCGAGCTGATCAAGGAGATCGGCATGCTCCTGTGCTACGAGGTGACGCGCGATTTGCCGCTCACCGATACCGTGATTGACACGCCGCTGGCGACGATGCACTCGGCCAAGATCGCCGGCAAGAAGCTGGTGTTCGTGCCGATGCTGCGCGCCGGCACCACCTTCGTCGATGGCATGATGGACCTGGTGCCGACCGCCCGCGTCGCCCATATCGGCCTCTACCGCGAGCCCCAGAGTTTTGCCGCGGTCGAGTATTTCTTCAAATCGCCGTCGGATCTCGGCGAGCGCCTGGCGATCGTGGTGACGCCGGTCGTCGCGACCGCCAACACGGCCGTGGCCGCAGTCGACCGGCTGAAGGAGCGCGGCGCCAAGGACATCCGCCTCGCCTGCCTGATCGCCGCGCCAGAGGGACTGGAGCGCCTGCGCGGCCTGCATCCGGACGTGCACATCTGGACGGCTGCGGTGGATGAAGGTCTCGACGAGAACGGCTTTATCCTGCCCGGTCTCGGCGACGCCGGCGACCGCGCTTACGGGACGCGGTAGGCACGGTAGGCACGCTCCTTCCGTTCCCTCCCCCTTGTGAGCGAGGGAACGCAGATCGGCGGGTTCGATTTACCTCGGTTTCGCGCGATTTCTGACAGGATTTCGGGACGAACGGCGCGCGGCAGGTCACGTTCGTCGACGTGGCAAAGCCCGGATGACATATCTTGCGGCAAAACTGCCGCTTGCTCTGACGCACGTAACGCGTTGTAATTGTGCCTCAAATACCGCAGCGCAGAATTCACAAAAATCGCGCGGTTCACGCCAGGGAGAGCGGTCATGCACGGGACCATCGAGAGCGCGGCCAAGCTCGAGGCATTGCGCGAGCGCGCTTCGTCATTGTCGCTGGAGCAATTCGATCCCGGCGACCCCGAATTGTTCAGGACCGATACGTTCTGGCCGTACTTCGATCGCCTGCGCCGGGAAGAACCCGTGCACTATTGCAAGGATTCGATGTTCGGACCGTATTGGTCAGTGACGCGCTACAACGACATCATGGAGATCGAGACCAACCATGCGGTGTTCTCCTCGGCCTCCGCTCTCGGCGGCATCACCATCCGCGACATCGATCCCGATCTGCGCCGCGAGAGCTTCATCTCGATGGATCCGCCGCGGCATGCCGCGCAGCGCAAGACCGTAGCGCCGATGTTCACGCCAACGCATCTGGACAATCTCGCGCTCAACATCCGCAAGCGCTCGGCCGAATGCCTGGACAATCTGCCGCGTGGGGAGGTGTTCGACTGGGTCGACCGGGTTTCGATCGAGCTCACCACGCAGATGCTCGCGGTGCTGTTCGACTTCCCCTGGGAAGACCGGCGCAAGCTGACGCGCTGGTCCGATATCGCCACCACCATTCCCGGCCCCGATGGCCTGGTCGCCACCGAGGAGGAGCGGCAGGTCGAGCTGACGGAATGCGCGCAATATTTCGCGCGGCTGTGGAAGGAGCGCATCGAGCAGCCGCCGAAAAGCGATCTGCTCTCGATGATGGCGCATGGCGCCGCGACCCGCGACATGGATGCCAGGAACTTCCTCGGCAATCTCATTCTTTTGATCGTTGGCGGCAACGACACCACGCGCAACACCATGTCGGGCTCGCTGCTCGCGCTGAGCCAGCATCCGGAGCAATATCGCAAGCTGCGCGAGAACCCCGCGCTGCTCGACAGTTTCGTTCCGGAGGTGATCCGCTGGCAGACGCCGCTCGCGCATATGCGCCGCACCGCGCTCGCCGATTTCGAGTTCCGCGGCAAGCAGATCAAGAAAGGTGACAAGGTCGTGATGTGGTACGTCTCGGGCAACCGCGACGAGGAGGCGATCGAGAAGCCCTACGACTTCATCATCGACCGCGCCCGCCCACGCACGCATCTCTCCTTCGGCTTCGGCATCCACCGCTGCGTCGGCTTGCGCCTTGCCGAACTCCAGCTCAAGATTATTTGGGAGGAGATCCTCAGGCGTTTCGACCATATTGACGTGGTCGGCGAACCCAAGCGGGTCTATTCGAGCTTCGTGAAGGGGTTGGAAACTTTGCCGGTCAAGATTGCGGCATAGTTCGAGCTACACCCACGGAGATGCTGCGCCCCCTCTCCGCTTGCGGGAGAGGGTTGAGGAAAGGGTCTCTCCGCAACGGGACGGTCCCCTCGAGGAAAAAACCCTCACCCGGCGCTACGCGCCGCCCTCTCCCGCAAGCGGGAGAGGTGAAAAAAGCAACTGGAGCCTCCACCATGAACATCCAAGCGCCGGTTAAAGTGGACAAGGCCGAACGCATGCGGCGCGCGCGCGAGGAAGCCTACGCGACTCCGCTGAAGAATTTTCATCCGGGTGCCCCCAGGCTGTTCCAGGACGACACGCTGTGGCCATGGTTCGAGAGGCTGCGCAAGGAAGAGCCGGTGCATTACTGCACCAACGCGCCGATCGAGCCGTACTGGTCGGTGGTGAAATACAACGACATCATGCATGTCGACACCAACCACGGCATCTTCTCCTCGGATTCGACGCTCGGCGGCATCTCGATCCGCGACGTGCCTGAGGGCTACGACTGGCCGAGCTTCATCGCGATGGACCAGCCAAGGCACTCGTCGCAGCGCAAGACGGTGTCGCCGATGTTCACGCCGACGCATCTGGACGAGCTGGCCAAGCTGATCCGGCAGCGCTCTCAGACCGTGCTCGACAATCTGCCCCGCAACGAGACCTTCAATTTCGTCGAGCGGGTCTCGATCGAGCTGACGACGCAGATGCTGGCGACCTTGTTCGACTTTCCCTGGGAGGAGCGGCGCAAGCTGACGCGCTGGTCCGACGTCTCGACCGCGCTACCCAAGAGCGGCATTGTCGCCTCGGCCGAGGAGCGCCGCCGCGAGATGGACGAGTGTTACGCCTACATGTCCAAGCTGTGGAACGAGCGCGTCAACTCCGCGCCGCGCAACGATCTGCTGTCGCTGATGGCGCACAACGACGCCACCCGTTTCATGGACCCCGACAACCTCATGGGCAACATCATCCTGCTCATCGTCGGCGGCAATGACACCACCCGCAACACCATGACCGGCTCGGTGCTGGCGCTGAACGAGAACCCCGACCAGTACGACAAGCTGCGCGCCAATCCTGCATTGATCGACACGATGGTGCCCGAAGTGATCCGCTGGCAGACGCCGCTGGCGCATATGCGCCGCACCGCGCTGGCCGACACCGAGATCGGCGGCAAGCACATCAAGAAGGGCGACCGCGTCGTGATGTGGTACGTCTCGGGCAATCGCGACGAGGAGATGTTCGAGCGACCGAACGATTTCATCATCGACCGGCCGCGCCCGCGCACCCATCTCTCCTTCGGCTTCGGCATCCACCGCTGCGTCGGGATGCGGCTCGCGGAACTGCAGCTGCGGATCGTCTGGGAGGAAATGTTGAAGCGCTTCGACCGCATCGAGGTGGTCGGCGAGCCCCGGCGGATCTATTCCAGCTTCATCAAGGGATATGAATCGCTGCCGGTGCGGATTCCGGGCTGAGCTCCCCTGTCGCAGCAGACTCCGTCATTGCGAGCCCAGCGAAGCAATCCAGAATCCCTCCTCGGAAAGACCCTGGATTGCTTCGCTGCGCTCGCAATGACAAGATCCTGGATGCGTTTGCGCGTTACAGTCGCAGCGACTTACGCTGCGAGCTCCCCGGATATAAAATTCCGGCATGACAGGTCGCGCCAGATGCGAAGACAACGCGGCGCCTGACTGTTCTACGACATACCGCATCTAACTCAATTTGATGTCCCAAACGCCTTCCTTGCGGCAGGCGGCGACCTCGTCGCGCAGCAGCGCGGTGACGGCCAGCGAGGCCGTCGAGGCCGGGCGGTCGATCGGAGAGGCGAAAATGAGCTCGCGCGATATCGGTTTGGAGACGATTGCGGTTTCCAGCCGTCCGTCCGCCACCTCGCTGCGGACCGACGAGGGCGGCAGCAGTGCGAAGCCGAGGCCCTCCTCGACGAGGCTCGTCAACACGCGGAATGAATCCGCCTCCAGCTGGACGTTGAGCTCGAGCTTGCGCTGGGCGGCCGCGTGCTCGATCAGCGCGCGCAGGCCGTGCGAATGACTGGGCAGCACCAGCCGCTGCCGCAGCAGCCAGCCGATGTCGACAGTCCTTCTGCGCGCCAGGCCACAGCCGCGCGGGCCGACCGCGACGATGCTGTCGCGCCCCAGGCTCTGCACATTGAGATGCAGATCCGCCGAGCGGCCGTAGAGGATGGCGAGATCCATCTCGCCGCGATGCAGCCATTCGACGATATGGCCGCTGTAGCTCTCGACGATGCGCAGCGAGATGCCGGGATATTTTTCGACGCAGCGCCGCGCAAACCGCGCCGACAGCACGCAGCTCACGGTCGGAACCAGGCCGAGCACGACCTGGCCGGACGGCGGCCCCTTGGACGACTGGATGTCGTCGCGGATCTGGTCGATCTGCCGCACGATGCCGGAGGTGCGCGCGAGCAGCAGGCGACCGGATTCGGTCAGCACCATGCCGCGGCCATTGCGCGTGAACAGTTCCGTGCGCAGCTCGTGCTCCAAGAGCTTGATCTGCCTGGAGAGCGCCGGCTGCGCCACGCGCAACGTGTCGGACGCCTTCGAGAGGCTGCCGAGCTCCGCCACGCAACTGAAGGTCCTGAGCTGCCGGAAATCCATGCTTGCCAATCCTGGAAGGCTACTCCATACGCTATAGCAAATGAGCATAGGGGGCTGGCGATGTTTTCACAACGCCAGAGGGTTGGCCGGCGTTATCTTGACTGCCGCTTGATACGGGAAACGCCATGAGCCAAGACAAGCAAGACGAACACCAGACCGAAGATTACGCCGACATCCGCGACGCCGTCGCAAAGCTCTGCGCGCAGTTTCCGGGCGAATACTGGCGCAAGCTCGATCGTGAGATGGCCTATCCCAAGGCCTTCGTCGACGCGCTGACTGAGGCCGGCTATCTCTCGGTGCTGATCCCCGAGGAATATGGCGGCGCCGGCCTGAAGCTCTCGGCCGCCGCTGCGATCCTCGAAGAGATCCAGCGCGCGGGGTGCAACGGCGGGGGCTGCCATGCCCAGATGTACACGATGGGCACCGTGCTGCGGCACGGCAATGCCGAGCAGAAGGCAAAATATCTGCCAAAGATCGCGAGCGGCGAATTGCGGCTGCAGGCATTCGGCGTCACCGAGCCGACCAGCGGCACCGACACGACCTCGCTGAAGACCTTCGCGCGCAAGGACGGCAACGCCGGCTACATCGTCAACGGCCAGAAGATCTGGACCAGTCGCGCCGAGCATTCCGATTTGATGGTGCTGCTGGCACGCACCACGCCGAAGGAGCAGGCAAAGAAGCGCACCGATGGGCTCTCCGTGTTCATCGTCGACATGCGCGAGGCCAAGAACAACGGGCTGGAGATCCGCCCGATCCGCACCATGATGAACCACGCCACGACGGAAGTGTTCTTTACCGACATGAAGGTGCCGGCGGAGAATCTAATCGGCGAAGAAGGCAAGGGTTTTCGTTACATCCTCTCCGGCATGAACGCCGAGCGCATCCTGATCGCGGCAGAATGCGTCGGCGATGCGAAATGGTTCATCGCCAAGGCGACCAACTACGCCAAGGAGCGCAGCGTTTTCGGTCGGCCGATCGGCCAAAATCAGGGCATTCAATTTCCGATCGCGAAGGCCTATGCCTCGATGCGCGCGGCTGAGTTGATGGTGAAGGAAGCGACGCGCAAATATGAGGCGGGGCTCGACTGTGGCGCGGAGGCCAACATGGCCAAGATGCTGGCGGCCGATGCGTCATGGGAAGCGGCCAACGCGTGCATCCAGACCCATGGCGGCTTCGGCTTCGCCGAGGAATACGACGTCGAACGCAAATTCCGCGAGACGCGGCTGTATCAGGTCGCGCCGATCTCGACCAACCTGGTGCTGTCCTTTGTCGCCGAGCACGTGCTCGGCATGCCCCGCTCGTACTGAGGCCATCATCATGGGAGCACTTGACGGGATCAGGGTGATTGCAGTCGAGCAGGCCGTGGCGGCACCGTTCTGTTCCTCACGTCTGGCCGATGCGGGCGCGGAGGTGATCAAGATCGAACGACCCGAAGGCGATTTCGCCCGCGGCTATGATGCGGCGGCCAAGGGCCAGAGCAGCTATTTTGTCTGGCTCAACCGCGGCAAGCAATCGGCGGTGATCGACCTCGCCACCAAGCAGGGGCGCGCCGAGCTCGAAAAGCTGATCGCGAGCGCCGACGTGCTCGTGCAAAACCTCAAGCCGGGCTCGATGGACAAGCTCGGTTTTTCGCGCGAGCGCTTGCTGAAGGACTATCCAAAGCTGATCTCCTGCACGATCACCGGTTATGGCGACGACGGCCCCTACGCGCATCGCAAGGCCTATGATCTCCTGATCCAGGCCGAGAGCGGGCTCGCCTCGATCACCGGCAACCCCGATGGTGCCTCGCGCGTCGGCATGTCGATCGTCGACGTCGCGACCGGTGCCACGGCGCATGCGGCGATTCTGGAGGCGCTGATCGCGCGCGGGCGTACCGGCAAGGGTGCCGACATCCGCATCTCCATGTTCGACGTGATGGCGGACTGGTGCACCGTGCCGCTGCTCAATGCCGAGGCCGGCAACCCCCCGAAGCGCATGGGGCTGCGTCATCCCTCGATCGCCCCCTATGGCGTGTTCACCTCGAAAGACGGCAAGGACATCCTGATCTCGATCCAGAGCGAGCGCGAGTGGAAGACCCTCTGCGCCGAGGTGCTGGACCAGCCTGATCTCCCCGCCGATCCCCGCGTCGCCAACATGGTGGAGCGCGTACGCAACCGCGATTTCACCGACACGACGGTCGCCGATATCTTCGGCCAGATGACACGCGACGAGCTGTTGAAGCGGCTGTCGGATGCCGACATCGCCTTTGCCGAGGTCAACACCATGAGCGACCTCACCAACCATCCGCATCTGCGCCGCATCGAGGTGGATACACCGAATGGCCGCGTCAGCTATCCCGCGCCGGCACCGATCATCGTCGGCGAGACCCGCAGCTATGGCGCCGTGCCTGCAATCGGCGAAAATCCGCAAGCCAAGAAATAACAGAGCGAGGCGTCATGACCGGGAAGCTCGACATCGATCACCTCAGGCAATGGATCGGCCGCAGCGCGGAGGCGACCGACATCGTCACGTCGCAGCTGGTCAAGGGCCTGCGCGCGACGCTGTTCCAGGATGTGGGCGAGCCCAAGGCGGGCGACGCCGCGCCATTCACGGTGCACTGGTGCCTGGCGCAGCCGGTGTTTCCGATGTCGATGCTCGGTCCAGACGGCCACCCCACCCGCGGCGGCTTCCTGCCGCCGGTGCCGTTGCCGCGCCGGATGTGGGCTGGCGGCGAGATCGAATTCCTGCAGCCCTTGCGCGTCGGCGATGAATCGACGCGGACCTCGCGCATTGCCGACGTGCAGGTGAAATCAGGCTCGACCGGCACGCTGTCCTTCGTCTCGGTCGAGCACAGCATCTCCTCGCCGCGCGGCGTTGTCATCCGTGAACGTCAGGACATCGTCTATCGCGAGATGACGACCACCGCGACGGCCAAAGCCCCGCCTCCGCCGCCGAAGGCACAGCATCGCGAGACCCATGTCTCCGATCCCGTGCTGCTGTTTCGTTACTCCGCGCTGACCTTCAACGGCCACCGCATCCACTACGATCGCGACTACGTCACGCAGGTCGAAGGCTATCCGGGCTTGATCTTCCACGGGCCACTGCAGGCGGCGCTCATAGTGGAGATGGCGGCGAAGCTGCACGGTGGCAAGGCGCCGAAGAAGTTTTCGTATCGCGGTTTGCAGCCGTTGTTCGAGGGTACTGAATTTTCGATCAACGCCAATGAGACTGACGCTGGCATGGAGCTGTGGACCGCCAATGCGGAGGGGCAGCCGACGATGAAGGGTACGGCGGTGTGGTAAGACGCTCTCCTCGTCATTGCGAGTGCAGCGAAGCAATCCAGAGTCCCTCCGCGGTGATAGTCTGGATTGCTTCGCTGCGCTCGCAATGACGGGGGCTGATGGCGCGACATAAATAGCAGGGACGGAAACGATGACAAAAAACGGCAAGACCGGCAACAAGTCCGTCACCGTCAAGCAGGCGACGCTCGATCTGCTGCGCTCGTTCGGCATCGACAAGGTGTTCGGCAACCCTGGTTCGACCGAGCTGCCGTTTCTGAGCGACTGGCCTGACGACATCGATTACGTGCTGGCGCTGCAGGAGGCCTCCGCTGTCGGAATGGCTGACGGGTACGCGCAGGCGACGCGCAATGCGAGCTTCGTCAATTTGCATTCGGCGGCCGGCGTCGGCAATGCGCTCGGAAACATCTACACCGCGCATCGCAACCAGACGCCGCTCGTGATCACCGCGGGTCAGCAGGCGCGCTCGATCCTGCCATTGCAGCCGTTTCTCTATGCGGAGCGCGCGTCCGAATTCCCGCGGCCCTATGTGAAATACAGCGTCGAGCCGGCCCGGCCCGAAGACGTGCCGGCCGCGATCGCCCGCGCCTATTACGTGGCGATGCAGCCGCCGTGCGGGCCGACTTTCGTCTCGATCCCGATCGACGATTGGGCGCATGCCTGCGCTCCCATCGGGGCCCGCAAGGTCAGCCGCGAGATCGGACCCGAGCCTGATGCCATGAAGGCACTGGTCGCCGCACTCGGCTCGGCAAAACACCCCGCCCTCGTCGTCGGCCCTGATGTCGACCGTGCGGGTGCGGTGGATCTGATGGTGCGCGTGGCCGAGAAGGCGAAGGCCAGCGTCTGGGTCAGCCCATTCTCGGCGCGCTGCTCGTTCCCCGAGCGGCATCCGCAATTCGCCGGCTTCCTGCACGCTTCGCCGGCGCAGCTGTCCGACGCGCTGCGCGAGCACGATCTCGTCGTCGTCATCGGTGCGCCCGTGTTCACCTTCCATGTCGAGGGCCATGCCGCGATCTTCGACGGCGGCGCGGCGATCTTCCAGATCACCGATGATCCGGACGCGGCGGCGGTCACGCCTGTGGGCACCAGCATCATCGCGACCATGAAGCCGGCGCTCAGCCTGCTGCTCGACCTGCTGCCGGTGAGCAAACGCGCCACGCCAAAGGGCCGCACGTTGCCGCCGCCACCCCAGGCGGCCGATCCGCTGCCGGTCGAATTCCTGCTGCACGCGCTGTCGCAGGCGATGCCTGAAGGCGCATCGCTGGTCGAGGAAGTGCCCTCGCACCGGCCCGCGATGCAGAAGTTCTTGCCGATGCGCGGCCAGGACAGTTTCTACACCATGGCGAGCGGCGGCCTCGGCTATTCCCTGCCCGCCGCGGTCGGCATGGCACTCGGCAAGCCCAGCAGGCGCACCGTCTGCCTGATCGGCGACGGCTCCGCGATGTACTCGATCCAGGCGCTATGGACCGCCGCCCAACGCAAGCTGCCGCTGACCGTCGTCGTCATCAACAATTCCGGCTACGGCGCAATGCGCTCGTTCAGCCAGGTGATGCAGGTGCGCAACGTGCCCGGGCTGGAGCTGCCGGGGATCGATTTCGTCCGGCTCGCCGAGGGCATGGGCTGCCATGCGGTGCGGGTGAGCAAGGCGGCAGAGCTCGGCGACGCGCTCAAGCGCGGAATGGCGTTCGAGGGCGCGAGCCTCGTGGAGGTCATCGTGGATTCGGCGGTGCCGGTGCTGTACGGGCAGAAGCATTGAACTTGTCGTCTCTGCGAACGCAGGGACCCATACCGCGTGATTTATCGATGAAGCGCCGTGATCGATACCGAATAACTGCCAGTCTTCGCCAAACTCCTCCCTGTGGCTATGGGTCCCCGCGTTCGCGGGGACGACAGCGAGGGTTTGGCGGAAACGTGCTTCAATCGCACTGACCCGTCGGTCACTTCCCGAACTCCTCCCGCATCTTCGCCTGAATCTTGGCCATGCCACCGATCCAGCGGTCGTAATTCTCGGTCTTCTTGCGCATGTAGCCGAGCACCTGGGGGTGCGGCAGGATCAGGAAGGTCTCCTGCTCGAGGCCGGCGAGCACGTCCTTCGCCACCTGCTCTGGCGTGAGGTCGCCGTCGCCGGATTGCGGGCCCTTGGGAATCGAGCGGAGCATGTTGGTGTCGACGCCCTGCGGGCACAGGATCGAGACCTTGATGTTGTCGGCCTTGTGCGAGATCGCGAGGTTCTCGGCAAAGCCCACCGCGGCGTGTTTCGTCGTCGAGTAAGCCGGGCTGCCGACCTGCGACAGCAGGCCCGCGGCCGAGATGGTGTTGAGGAAATAGCCTCCGCCGCGCGCCTTCATGCGGGGAATGAGATGTCGCGCCGCATAGACATGCGCCATGACGTGGATCGCCCAGCTGCGCTGCCACGGCTCGTCCGAGGCCCCGCCGGCATTGACCGACATCGGATCGAAGCCGCCGCCGATGCCGGCGTTGGAGCAGAACAATGCAATCGGGCCGAACTGCCGCTCGGTTTCGTCGATGACGTGCGAGATATCCTTTTCCTGCGCGACGTCGCATTTGAAAGCCGCGCCATCAACCGTCGCTGCGACGGTCCTCGCATTGGCGGCGTCCATGTCCGCGACGACGACCTTGGCGGCGCCCGCCTTGTGAAAGGCCTCGCACAGCGCCTTGCCGATGCCGTTTGCGCCGCCCGTGACGACCACAACCTTGCCGGTCACCTGCATGCGACGTCTCCTGTTTTCTCAGATGGTCTTATCCCGTGTCGCGGGACGTGCTCAGTTCAACACGAGGTCGAGCACCGCGGTATAATGGCATGCCGCACCGGCCAAGACAAAGCCGTGCCAGATCGCGTTCTGGAAGCGCAGCCGCCGCCAGGCGTGGAAGATCACGCCCAAACTGTAGAGCAGTCCGCCGGCCACGATGAAACCCAGCGCCAGGGCCGGCAACGCCGTGGCCACGGCGTCATAGAGCATCACACCGCTCCAGCCCATGGCGAGATAGATCCCGACCGAGACACGATCGAACCGGCCGGGCCAGCAGAGTTTCAGCACGATGCCCGATATGGCCACGCACCAGACGCCGGCGAGCAGCACCAGCGCGAACACGCTGTCCCTCACCTCGAGGATGAACGGCGTATAGGTCGCCGCGATCAGCAGATAGATCGCGGAATGATCGAAGCGGCGCAGCAGCCATTTGGCAGGCGAGACCGGCCAGAGATTATAGGTTGCCGACAGCACCAGCATCGACAGCAGGCCGGCGACATAGACCGAGACACCGACGACATTGGTCGCATCAGCATAGACCGCTGCCAACACCACCAGCACGGTCGCCGCGATGATGCCGGCGAGCACGCCGATGGCATGGATGACGCCGTCTGCGATCAGCTCGGCGCGATCGTAGTTCCAGCGAATTGCATCGGCCGCTGCGTGGACCGAGGTGGATGCAAGTTGTTTCAATCCGAAGATGGTCATGGCAATCCGCTGAGCGGGGCAATGCCCTCTTGTGTGGGTGTTTTGGGACCGGCGCGTCGTTCGATCGGCTGATTTGCCGACAAAGGCGGTGGAAGTATGAAGCTTGATTTTCCCCGCGCAATTGCCACTTTTGTGAACGGCTTCACCGTTCCGTCCGCGCCCCGAGACCAATCACGTTCATATGGCATTCAGTTTCCAGGATATGGTCGAGGAGGCGCGCGTGTCGGCCCGGGCGCTGATCGATTATGGCGAGCACTTCTTCAATCCCACGGTACGGCTAGGTGTCACGGGCCTGTCGCGGGCCGGTAAGACCGTATTCATCACCGCGCTCATCCATGGCCTGACCCGCGGCGGGCGGCTTCCGGTGTTCGAGGCCTATGCCTCTGGCCGGATCGCGCGGGCCCATCTGGCGCCGCAGCCTGATGACGCCGTGCCGCGCTTTTCCTATGAGAACCATCTGCGTGCGCTGATCGAGGAGCGGCGCTGGCCGAGCTCGACCGTCGACATCAGCGAACTGCGTCTCGTCATCGATTATCAGCGTCCAAATGGCGCCGACCGCACACTCACGCTCGACATCGTCGACTATCCTGGCGAATGGCTGCTCGACCTGCCGCTGCTCCAGAAAAGTTTCGAGCAATGGTCCGCCGAAAGCCTGGCGTTGTCGCGCGAAGCGCCGCGCGCGCATCTGGCCGTAGACTGGCACGCGCATCTCTCAACGCTCAAGCCCCAGGCCCGCGAGGACGAGCAGGCGACGCTCACGGCTGCAAAGCTCTTCACCAGCTATTTGCGCGCCTGCCGCGACGAACGCTTTGCGATGAGCCTGTTGCCACCCGGCCGCTTCCTGATGCCCGGCAATCTTGCGGACACGCCCGCGCTGACCTTCGCTCCGCTCGACGTCCCCACAGGCGGACAGGCGCCGGAGGGATCGCTTTGGGCGATGATGGTGCGCCGCTACGAGGCCTATAAGGACGTCGTGGTGCGGCCCTTCTTCAGGGATCATTTCGCCCGGCTCGATCGACAGATCGTGCTCGCCGATGCGCTCGCCGCATTCAACTCGGGGCCTGAAGCCCTGCACGATCTCGAAGCGGCGCTGTCAGGTATTCTCGATTGCTTCCGCATCGGCCGCAGCACGTTCCTGTCCAGCCTGTTCAGGCCGCGTATCGACCGCATCCTGTTCGCCGCGACCAAAGCGGATCATCTGCATCATTCCAGCCATGACCGGCTGGAGGCCGTGCTGCGCCGCGCGGTGACCCGCGCCGTAGCGCGCGCGGAAGATACCGGCGCGCAGATCGATGTCGTGGCGCTTGCCGCCGTCCGCGCCACCCGCGAAGCTCAGGTCAGCAATGGCCGCGACAAATTGCCCTCGATCCTGGGCACGCCGGCGGCGGGCGAAAGTGCCGGCGGCGAGTTCTTCGACGGCAACACGGAGGTCGCGACGTTTCCGGGCGATCTTCCACTGGATCCCGAACCGCTGTTCAATGGCACGGATGGATTCCGCGGATTGTCGACGCAGGCCGGCGAGACGAGCGATTTTCGCTTTCTGCGCTTCCGCCCGCCAATGCTCGAACGTGAAGGCAATGAAGAGCCCGCGCTGCCGCACATTCGCCTGGACCGTGCCCTGCAGTTCCTGATCGGAGACAAGCTGGCATGAGCGACCCATCGAAGCCACGGCGGCCGGCGACGTTCCGGCTTGACGATCCCGGCGTCGTCGTGACCGAGGCCGACGAGATCAGCCGGCTCAGCCGCGCCACGATCCAGATCACGCCGGAGCCCGATGCATCATTGCTGCCGGTACCGGTTCAAACCGCGCTGCCGGCGCGGCGCGGCTTTCCCTGGGGCGCGCTGTTCTGGTCCGGCCTCGCCGGCCTGACGCTGCTCGGCACCGGGCTCGGGGTCGTCAATCTGATCGAGGACCTGTTTGCGCGCAGCGAGAGCCTCGGCTTTGCCGGGCTCGCGCTCGCCTTCGTCACCACGCTTGCGCTCGCCGTGGTGATCGGGCGCGAAGCGCTTGGACTCGCGCGGCTTGCGACGATCGAGAAGCTGCACCGGCGTGCCGCCGAAGTGCTCCTGAGCGACGATCGCAAGGAGAGCCGCGCCATCGTGCGGGATCTGATCGCCATCGCGCACCAGAACCCGCAGCTTGCCCGCGCCCGCGCGACGCTGGAGAGCCATACGGGGGAGATCATCGACGGCGCCGACATGATCCGGCTCGCCGAACGCGAATTGATGTCGCCGCTGGATACGGAGGCGCGGCGGCTGGTGTCGTCGGCCGCGCAGCGGGTCTCGATCGTCACGGCGGTGTCGCCGCGCGCGCTGTTCGACGTGCTGTTCGTGCTCGTGGCCTCGCTGCGCCTGATCCGCCAGCTCGCGCGGCTCTATGGCGGCCGACCCGGCGCGCTCGGCATGATCCGCCTGCTCCGCCACGTCATCGCCCATCTCGCCATCACCGGCGGCCTCGCCGCGAGCGACAGCCTGGTGCAGCAGATGCTCGGGCACGGGATCGCCGCAAAACTGTCGCAGCGGCTGGGTGAAGGCATGCTCAACGGATTGCTGACGGCGCGGCTGGGGTTGGCCGCGATAGACGTCACGAGGCCGCTGCCATTCGCCGCCCTGCCGCCGCCAAAGCTGTCCGATCTGGCGACGGATCTGCTGCGGAAGAAAGAGGACGAGGAGTAGCGCTAGGAGAGCGAGCGCTTCTCGAATTTCCACGCCAGCACCTTCCACCGGAACAGCGGCGAATCCTTTGGCGGCGAAAGCTCCGGGGTCCATCCGGTGAGCTCGTCGATCGTGTAGGTATCGATCAGGACACCGCGCCAGCGCCGCTCGACTTGCGCCAAGGGCGCGCGAGTCGCGGGGATCCGGTCCCACAGAGGCGAATGATCGTCGGGCTGGCGGCCGATATAGAGCCCGGCGTGCCCCCTGATCCGGTCCATGCCGGGATCGCGAAAATCCTGGAAGCGGCCGCGCTCGTTGATCTCGATCACGGGGACGCGGCCGCGGAACAGCCAGCGCATCATGGCGTAGGTGCGGTAGTCGGTGGTTGCGATCCAGGTCGCGCCTGTCTCATCCAGCGCGGCCTGCGCGCGCGCGGCCACCTGCTCGAAGCCGGCTTCGGCACCGATTGGATCGATCTTGCCGAGGAAATTCCAGGGTGCCGCGACGTAATAGAGGAACACGATCACGACGAAGGCGATCCCCGAAACCAAGGCCGTGTCGACCCAGAACAGGCTCGACCGGATCGTCTGCGCCGACCAGCCTTCCTTCGACAGCATTGCGAGGTTCACGGCGGCGGCCGCGAAACCGACCGGCCACATGAACATCGGCCAGGTATCGCCGACCCTGAGCGTCATCGACTTCAAGAAGAAATAGGCGAAGGGCACCAGCACCGCCGTCGACAGCAGGATCGCCACCGGCTCACGGGAGCGATAGCCACGCCATGCCGTCATCGCGAGGCCGGACAGCACCACCGGCAACATGACGAAACCGACGAGACCAAATTGCAGGCCGATGTAGTCGCCGATGGTGCGCAGCGAGATGCCGTAATTGGCCGTGGCGCGCACGCCCTGGAAACGGAACGAGGCCCAATCGTGCTGCGCATTCCAGATCAGCACCGGCGAGAACACCGCAATGGCGACCAGTACCGCGAGATAAGGATAGGGGCTGCGCAGCCAGCGCCAGCGCCAATCCGGCACCAGCAGAAAAGCGGCGACCGCCGGCGCGAACATGATCGCGGTGAATTTCGACAGCAACGACAGGCCCGCGAACAGCCCGGCTGCGAGCCACCAACGCCCGTCACCGCTCTGCGCGAGCCGTACCAGCGACCACATCATCGCCACCGCGAACGGGATCATCGCGACATCGGGCGCAACCTTGGCCATCAGCAGGCCGTAATAGAGCGCGGCCTCGGGCATCAGCACCACAACAACGACCGCGCGCACATCATGGGTGAGGCGGCGGACGATATCGGCGAGCAACAATTGCGTGACCAGCATTGCGACGATCCCGCCGAAGCGAACGCCGAGCAACGTGTCACCGAAGATCGCGGTTCCGAAGCGGATCAGCCAGGCGATGCCGGGCGGATGATCGAGGAAGCTGAGCGCTCCCTCTTTCGACCAGGTCCAGTAATAGGCCTCGTCGGTGCGCAGCTCGATCGCGGAGGCATAGACGATGCGCAGCACCGTCATCGCGGCGATCACCAACGCGGCAATGACCAGCGGCCGGCGCAACGCGCCGCTGGGCTTCATGGTGATATCGGGAGCGATCGTCACGGCCGCGCTTTTCCCTGACTTGCGAGGGGGAGTCAATGTGGCCACGTCGTCCCGGGCAAGCAAAGCGCGCCCGTCAGCACAGGATGAGTGTCAGCACGAGCTGGTAACTCCGAATGTTCGCCAAACAGCTCCCTGTGGCAATGGGGCCACGGATCTGCGCGCGCTTAGGGCGCGCTTGGCGGCGAGCTTTGCCACCCTGCAAGACTTACCATCAGGTAACCTTGCCGCGCATGTGATCGGAAGGGCCGTCTACATCAGGAATTTAACTCTCCGCTGGCTGTTCTCCTCAGTGAACTGGTACAAGCGAATCATGGCCGCCACCGCACTTTCACGATTGCCCGAACTCGTCCGCTCGACCAGCGCGCGGCAGGTGCGGCTGGCCTGCGGCGTCATCCTGTTTGCTTACGTGATCAGCCATTTCCTCAACCACGCGCTCGGCAACATCTCGGTCGACGCCATGCAAGTCGGCGTCTACTACCACATCGCGTTCTGGCAGTTCCTGCCCGTCGCGATCGTGTTCTATGGTGCGGCCCTCACCCATATGGGTCTCGGCGTCTATGCGCTGTACCAGCGCCGCGAGTTCCGCTGGCGGACGATCGAGCCGCTGCAGCTCGTGCTGGGGCTGAGCATCCCGGCGCTGATCATGGCGCATGTCATCGGCATCCGGCTCGGCCAGACACTGTACGGGCACGAGAAGCTCTATCCGCAGGAGCTCTATCTGTTTTTCGTCGTGGCGCCCGGCCGGCTCTGGACGATGACGATCCTGCTGATCGTCGCCTGGGTGCACGGCTGCATCGGCATTTATTTCTGGCTCCGGCTGAAACCGTTCTTCATGCGCGCGGCACCGTATCTGCTGGCGGCCGCCGTGCTGATCCCGACGCTGGCGCTGCTCGGCATCTACCAGGGTGGCCGCAGTGTCGCCGCCGACAGCGAGGACAGCGACTGGCGCCGGCAGAATTACACGCAGCGCGAGGTCGGCACGTTCGCACAGGCCGACACGCTCGACCGCATCACCGGTGGACTGACGATCAGTTATTTCGGGCTGCTCGGGCTGGCGCTGCTCGCGCGCGGCGTGCGCGGCTGGCGCGAGCGGCGTGGCGGCATGATCGTGCTGTCCTACGGCAACGGCAAGACGGTGCGCGTGCCCAAAGGCCTGTCCGTGCTGGAAGCGAGCCTGCGCCACAACGTGCCGCATGCCAGCGTCTGCGGTGGCCGCGCCCGCTGCTCGACCTGCCGGATCCGCATCATCGGCGACCACGACACATTGCCTGAGCCGTCGCAGCGCGAGGCCTTCGTGCTGGCTCGCGTCGGCACTGCCGATCCCTCGATCCGCCTCGCCTGCCAGCTGCGGCCGAACTGCGATCTCTCCTTCTTCCAGCTGTTCATGCCACAAATGCTGTCGGGCAACGCGCAAGCGTCCTCGCCGGCACGAATCGGACAGGAGCGCTATCTCGTCAGCCTGTTCGTCGACATGCGCGGCTCGACCCAGCTCGCCGAGAAACGGCTGCCATTCGATACCGTCTTCATCGTCAATCGTTTCCTTGGCGCGGTGTCGCAGGCGGTGATCGAGAACGGGGGGCAGCCGAACCAGTTCGTCGGCGACGGCATGCTGGCGCTGTTTGGCCTCGCGACCGATCCGCACAACGCCTGCCGGCAGGCGCTGAAGGCGGTGGCCGCCATCGCAACCCATGTCGACGAGCTCAACGAGCTGCTGAGCCACGACCTGCGCCAGCCGATCCGCTTCGGCATCGGCGTCCATGGCGGCGAGGTCATTATCGGCGACATCGGCTATCGCGACCACATCGTCTTTACCGCGCTCGGCGATGCCGTGAACGTCGCCGCCCGCCTTCAGGACATGACCAAGACGCTCGCCTGCGAGGCTGTTGTCTCCGAGGAGGTCCGCCGCACCGCCGGCCTTCACGAGGAGGCACTGCCGAAGCAGGAGGTGGCGATCCGCGGTCGCGACGAGCTGATGGTCGTGCGCGTCGTCGCCGACACCAGGACATTGTCCGCCCTCATCGCCGGCGACGCGCGCGTCGCCGCGTAAAGCGAGCCACACGGAAAGTGTGCTCCCTCTCCCGCTTGCGGGAGAGGGTCGTGGAGAGGGTGTCTCCACGAGGGGACAATCCCCTAGAGGAAAAAGCCCCCTGCCGGCCCCCACAAGCGGGAGAGGTGAAGAAGGAGTCATCCGCGCAACACCGGTGTATTGCGGCGCAGCGGCATGGGCTTGCTGCGAAAGCACGAATTGACTTCAACCTGACGGTTGAGACAGATGAGCGTGGGTGTAGCGGTGATGACCGCGAGTCAACGAAAAGCTCCGGGAGGAGACGACATGTTCGACCGACGCGACCTGCTCAAAGGAGCGGGTCTTGCCGCACTGACGGCCACACTGAATTCAACCGGGGCACTGGCTCTCGACACCGTCACCCTGCCGTTTGCCAATGGCGAGCGACCGCTGGTGAAATATCCCCAGAAGCGGCCGATGATCGGGCTCACCAGCCGGCCGCCGCAGCTCGAGACGCCATTCGCGGTGTTCAACGACGGCCCTATCACGCCGAATAACGCGTTCTTCGTGCGCTACCACCTCGCCGGCCTGCCCTACGATCTCGACCCTGACAAGTTCACGCTCGAGGTCAAGGGCAAGGTCGACAAGCCGCTGAAGCTGTCGCTGAAGGACATCAGGAAGATGAAGGCGACCGAGATCGTCGCCGTCAACCAGTGCTCCGGCAACAGCCGCGGCTTCTTCGAGCCGCGCGTCGCCGGCGGCCAGCTCGCCAATGGCGCGATGGGCAATGCGCGCTGGCGCGGCGTGCCGCTGAAGGCCGTGCTGGAAATGGCGGGCGTGCAGACCGGCGCCAAGCAGGTCGTCTTCGGCGGCATGGACGGGCCGGTCAGCGACAAGACCCCCGACTTCGCCAAGGCGCTCGACCTCGATCACGCCACCGACGGTGAGGTGATGCTGGCCTATGGCATGAACGGCGAGGACCTGCCGTTCCTCAACGGCTTTCCGCTGCGCCTGATCGTCCCAGGCTATTACGGCACCTACTGGGTCAAGCACCTCAACGAGATCACCGTCGTCGACACCGTCTATGACGGATTCTGGATGAAGTCGGCCTACCGCATTCCGGATACGCCGGACAATTCGGTCGCGCCCGGCACGGCACCGAAGGCGACGATCCCGATCAACCGCTTCACCATCCGTTCCTTCATCACCAATGTGCCCGATGGCGCCAAGCTGAAGGCCGGCCGCACGATGCTGCGCGGCATCGCCTTCGATGGTGGCAAGGGCATCAAGGACGTGTCGGTCTCCACGGATGGCGGCAAGACCTGGGCCTCCGCCAAGCTCGGCAAGGATCTCGGCAACTACTCCTTCCGCGAATGGAGGCTGCCGGTGAAGCTTGCCGCGGGCCAGGTCGAGCTCAAGGTGCGCGCGACCAGCAATTCCGGCGAGACGCAGCCCGACACACCGCGCTGGAACCCGGCGGGTTATCTGCGCAATGTCGTCGAAACCGTCCGCGCCAGCGTGGCCTGAGGAGAATGATCATGCAGCGCACCGTTCTCGGCGCCATTACGCTCGCCGTCGCCGCCATGGTGGGTTCGGCCCTTGCAGCACCGATCGACTACAAGACGCCGGACGAGGTCGCGGCCTTCAAGGCTGGGCCCAATCTCGAAGTGGTTCAAGGCAATTGCACCGCCTGCCACTCGTCCGACTACATCGCGACGCAGCCGCCGATGAAGGACAAGAAAGCCTTCTGGCAGGCCGAGGTCACCAAGATGATCAAGGTCTATGGGGCACCGATCGACGATGCCGACGTCGGCAAGATCGTGGACTATCTGGCCGCGACTTATTGACGGTGTCAGGGTCAATTGACCGCGAAACGGGCAAAACAGGCAAAAACGCTGCGAAGTTGAGCGAATTTCGGAGAAATGCTGATGTGGTTTGATCTACCAAGCCCGCCTCATTCCGCGTATCCTATAGGACCGAACCGGCCGGTTGGCGGGGACTGGCGGTTCGTGATCTCGGAGGAAGACCCGCGGAGAAGTCGTGATGGCTAAAGGTACGGTCAAGTGGTTCAACCCGACCAAGGGTTATGGATTTATCCAGCCTGCGTCGGGCGGCAAGGATGTGTTCGTGCATATCTCGGCAGTGCAGAAAGCCGGTCTGTCGTCCCTGAACGAAGGACAGACGGTGGAATACGAAGAGATCGCAAACCGGGGCAAGACCTCCGCAGAGAACCTCAAAGTATAAGCCGCCAGCTCTTGCTGCCTCCCGGGTCAGTCCGGGAGTGAGGCCAACAAGATTTTAGAAGACGATCAGTGCATTCGACGACGGGCGTTGCGACTGCACGCGATAGGCTATTTGCCTGGAGAGATCGCCGATCAACGCCGCAGCAGCGACAATCGCGACCGCATTTCGTCAGCCCACCGGCAACGGTGCGTCGCGCTTGATCTCCTCCATCACCGCATAGGTCCGCGTCTCCCGCACGCCCGGCATCGATAGCAGGGTCTCGCCGAGGAAGCGCCGATAGGCAGCCATGTCGGCCAGCCGCGCCTTCACCAGATAGTCGAAGCCGCCTGCAACCATGTGACACTCCAGCACCTCGGGCGCGAGTTTCACCGCGCGCGCAAAGCGCTCGAAATTGTCGGGCGTGGTCTTGTCGAGCAGCACCTCGACAAACACCAGCAGGCCGAGGCCAAGCCGATGCGGATTGAGCCGCGCGCCATAGCCTTCGACGAACCCCTCGCGCTGCAGGCGCTTCAGCCGCTCGCCGATCGAGGTCGGCGACAGCCCGATGCGCTCGGCAAGCTCGACATTGGCTATGCGCCCATCCTCCTGTAAAATCGAGAGGATTTTCCGGTCGATTCGATCGAGTTCCATATTTTATCTGGTCAATATGCCATTGATCTTCATTTCCTAAGGCAAAATCATTATCTTGTCTATCGTACTACGGTCCCGCGGGCCTTATCCTGATCTCAGCACAGGACACGCCATGCCGAACATCCCGCCTCCCTTCTCCGCCCCCTATGCGCCTGATGATGCCGACATCGCTGCGCGGCTCTTTCCATCGGCACATCTCGCCCCGCCACAGGAAGCACGGATCGACCGCACCGCAACCCGGCTGATCGAGGCGATTCGCAAGCGCGACGACCGGCTTGGAGGTGGTCTTGGGGGCGTCGAGGACATGCTGCGCGAGTTCGCGCTCTCGACCAAGGAGGGGTTGGCGCTGATGGTGCTGGCGGAGGCGCTGCTGCGCGTGCCTGATGCCCGCACCGCCGACCAGTTCATCGAGGACAAGCTCGGCGAAGGCGACTTCATCCATCACGAGACCAAGTCCACCGCATTCCTGGTCAACGCCTCGGCGTGGGCGCTCGGCCTTTCGGCGCGGGTGATCCAGCCCGGCAAGACACCCGACGGCACCATCGGCCGGCTGGTGAAGCGGCTCGGCGCACCCGCCGTGCGCACCGCCACGCGCCAGGCGATGCGGCTGATGGGCAATCACTTCGTGCTGGGCGAGACCATCGAGCAGGCACTGGAACGCGGCAAGCCGCGCTCCGGCGAGAGGCCGCGCTACTCCTTCGACATGCTCGGCGAAGGCGCGCGCACCGCAGCGGATGCGAAGCGTTATTTCGACGCCTATGCGAGCGCGATTCTGACGATCGGCAAGGCGGCAGGCAACCATCCCCTGCCCGACCGGCCCGGCATCTCCGTCAAGCTCTCGGCGCTGCATCCGCGCTTCGAGGCGATCAGCCGCGGCCGCGTGATGGCCGAGCTGGTGCCGCAACTGCTGGACCTGGCGCAGCGCGCCAAGACCTATGACCTCAACTTCACCGTCGATGCCGAGGAAGCCGACCGGCTGGAACTGTCGCTCGACGTGATCGCGGCCACGCTGGCCGATCCCTCGCTTGGGGGATGGGACGGCTTCGGGCTTGCGATCCAGGCCTATCAGAAGCGCGCCAGCGCGGTGATCGATTACATCCACGAACTCGCGCGCGCGCATGATCGCAAGCTGATGGTGCGCCTCGTCAAGGGTGCCTATTGGGACACCGAGATCAAGCGCGCGCAGGAGCGCGGGCTCGACGGTTATCCGGTATTCACCCGCAAGGCGATGACTGACATGAACTATGTCGCCTGCGCCGCGAAGCTTCTGGGTTTGCGGCCGCGCATCTTCCCGCAGTTTGCCACGCACAACGCGCTCACCGTCGCAACCGTGCTCGAACTCGCCGGCGATAGCGGCGGCGTCGAATTCCAGCGCCTGCACGGCATGGGCGAGGCGCTTTACGAGCAGCTTGCCAAGGATCACCCTGACATCGCCTACCGCACCTATGCGCCGGTCGGCAGCCATCGCGACCTGCTCGCCTATCTGGTGCGGCGGCTCCTGGAGAACGGCGCCAACTCGTCCTTCGTGGCGCAGGCGGCCGACTATCGCGTGCCGGTCCCGGCGCTGTTGAAGCGTCCGGTCGATCTCATCGTCCGGCCTGACCATGCGCATCACGCCAAGATCCCGCTGCCGGGTGACTTGTTCGCGCCGGAGCGGCATAATTCAGCCGGAATCGAGTTCGGCGAGCGCGCGGCGCTCGAGCGGATGCTGGCCGGGGTCAATGCCGCGACGCTCAACCTCAAACCCGTCCCCGACGCGACGCCAGAGCAGGCGGGCGCCGCGATCGCTGCAGCCCGCGCCGGTTTTGCGACATGGAGCCGGACGCAGGCCTCGACACGCGCGGCGGCGCTGGAGCAGGCTGCGCATTTGCTGGAGAGGCGCGGCGCGCATTTCATCGCACTGCTTCAACGCGAAGGCGGCAAGACGCTCGACGATGCGCTGTCCGAGTTGCGTGAAGCCGCCGATTTCTGCCGCTATTACGCCGCCCAGGGCCGAAAGCTGTTCGGCAGCGAGACGGCAATGCCGGGCCCGACCGGCGAGAGCAATGCGCTCGCCATGCGTGGCCGCGGCGTCTTTGTCGCGATCTCGCCGTGGAACTTTCCGTTGGCGATTTTCCTCGGCCAGGTCACCGCGGCCTTGATGGCCGGCAACACCGTCGTTGCAAAGCCCGCCGAGCAGACGCCGCGCATCGCGCGCGAGGCCGTCGCCCTGCTGCACGAGGCCGGCATCCCCAAGAGCGCACTCCAGCTCGTCACCGGCGACGGCCGCATCGGCGCCGCGCTGACCGCGCATCCTGACGTTGCCGGAATCGTCTTCACCGGCTCGACCGAGGTCGCGCGCCACATCAACCGGACGCTCGCCGCCAAGGACGGACCGATCGTGCCACTGATCGCGGAGACCGGCGGCATCAACGCCATGATCGCCGATGCCACCGCGTTGCCCGAGCAGGTCGCTGACGACGTCGTCACCTCCGCGTTCCGTTCCGCAGGCCAGCGCTGCTCGGCGCTGCGGCTGCTGTTCGTGCAGGACGACGTCGCCGACCGCATGATCGAAATGATCGCGGGCGCGGCGCGCGAGTTGAAAGTCGGCGATCCCTCCGAGGTCGCCACCCACGTCGGCCCGGTGATCGACACCGATGCCAAGCAGCGGCTCGATGCGCATATCGCGCGGATGAAGTCGGAGGCGCGGCTGCACTTTGCCGGCATCGCGCCGGAGGGCTGCTTCGTCGCGCCACATATCTTCGAGCTGCGCGATGCTGGCCAGCTCACCGAGGAAGTCTTTGGCCCGATCCTGCACGTGGTGCGCTACCGCGCCGAGACGCTCGAACATGTTCTGCAGTCGATCAAGCAGACCGGCTACGGACTCACGCTCGGAATCCACTCGCGCATCGACGACACGATCGAGGCCATTATCGACCGCGTCCAGGTCGGCAACATCTACGTCAATCGCAACATGATCGGCGCGGTGGTGGGCGTACAGCCGTTCGGCGGCAACGGCCTGTCCGGAACCGGCCCCAAGGCCGGCGGCCCGCACTATCTCGCGCGCTTCGCCACCGAGCAGACCGTGAGCATCAACACCGCCGCAGCCGGCGGCAACGCAGCGTTGCTTGCAGGTGAGGAGTGAGGCCCGCGAGGGGCCGTTGCATCCCGCTGAAACATCGGTCTAATGCCTCCACGAGCGACCCGCGGAAATTCCAGCCGGCGGGAAACAACAAGAGCGAGGGAGCAACGCCGCGATGGAAAAAGGCATTTTTGCAGGGCTCAGGGTTCTCGACTGCGCGAGCTTCATCGCGGCGCCCGCGGCTGCGACCGTGCTGTCCGATTTCGGCGCCGACGTCATCAAGATCGAGCCGCCCGGCATCGGCGATCCCTACCGCAATCTGCCCAACCTGCCCGGCTATCCCGCCGGCGAGCACAATTACGCCTGGCTGTTAGAGGCCCGCAACAAGAAGAGCCTCGCGCTCGACCTTTCCAAGCCCGAGGCGCAGGCCGTGCTCTACAGACTGGTCGAGGAGGCCGATGTCTTCATCACCAACATGCCGCCCCCGGTGCGCGGCCGGCTCGGCATCAGCTATGACCATCTCGCCCATCTCAATGACCGGCTGATCTACGCCTCCTTCACCGGCTATGGCGAGAAGGGCGAGGAAGCCAACAAGCCCGGCTTCGACAGCAACGCCTATTGGGCGCGCTCCGGCCTGATGGACCTCGTCCGCGCCGACACCGACACGACGCCGGCGCGCTCGATCGCCGGCATGGGCGACCATCCCTGCGCCATGGCGCTGTACAGCGCGATCGTCACCGCACTGTATCAGCGCGAGAAGACCGGCAAGGGCTCTCATGTCGCCTCCAATCTGATGGCGAACGGGGTGTGGGCGGCGAGCGTGCTGGCGCAGGCAAAGCTGTGCGGCGCCAAGTTCAGCGAGCGACGGCCGCGCGAGCGCGCGCTCAACGCTGTTGCCAACCACTACCAATGCGGGGATGGCCGTTGGCTCATCCTGTCGCTGCTCAACGAGGAGAAGCAGTGGCCGACGCTGGCCACATGCCTGGGGCGCGAGGACCTGATCAACGATCCGCGTTTCGCCACCAAGCCCGACCGTCACGCCCGCTCGATCGAGTTGATCAAGATCTTTGACGAGACCTTCGCGACGAAGGACCTCGCCGAATGGCGCAAGATCCTGGATGGCAACGGGCTGGTGTTCGGCATTGTCGGCATTTTGGACGACATCCCTGATGACAAGCAGATGCTCGACAACGAGGTGCTGGTCCCGTTCGAGAACGACACGATGCTCACCATCAACTCGCCGATCTGGATCGACGGCACCAAGAAGGTGCAGCCGCGCAAGCCGCCCGGCGTCGGCGAGCACAGTGACGAGATTTTGCGCGGCGCGGGATACGACGAGGCTGCGATCAAAGAGCTGCGGTCGAAGGGCGCCGTGGGGTAAGAGGGCACTCGCTCTTTCTCCGTCATTGCGAGCGAAGCGAAGCAATCCAGAATCCCGCCGCGGATGCATTGCTGGATTGCTTCGCTACGCTCGCAATGACGATGTGGGGCCGGCACGGTATAACAATTGACAAAGCCCAACGCCGCGTGAGGTCTCATGCCCGCCTATCGCCTGCACTACTTCCCCGAATCCGGCAACAGCTACAAGCTGGCGCTGATGCTGACGCTTTGTGGCGAGACGTTCGAGCCTGTGTGGACCGATTTCGGCGGCGGGGTCACGCGCACCGCGGAATGGCGCAAGGCCGTCAACGAGATGGGCGAGATTCCCGTGCTCGAAGTCGACGGCGTGAAGATGACGCAGACGGCGCCCCTTCTCCTCGTGCTTGCCGAACAATATGGCCGCTTCGGCGCCGCGTCAGAAGCCGAAAAATTCGAGTTGCTGCGCTGGCTGTTCTGGGACAACCACAAGCTCACCGGCTACATGGCGACTTACCGCTTCATGCGGGCCTTCACCCAGAAGAACGATCCGCAGGTGCTGAAGCATTTTCGCCGGCGGCTCGATGACTTCCTCGGCATTCTCGACGGGCATCTCCAGAACAACGCGTTCGCCATCGGCAGCAAGCCGACTGTGGCAGATATCTCGATGATGGCCTATCTGCACTACCCGAGCGACGAGCACGGCTTTGATTTCGCCGCAAGCCATCCTGCCGTCCACGCCTGGCTCGGCCGCATGGCCGCGCTGCCCGGCTGGAAGCCGGCCTATGAGCTGCTTCCCGGCAAGCGGATGACGAATTACGCGAAGTGAGGTGCGCGCGCCAAAGCCTCAGCGCCGTCATGGCCGGGCTTGGCCCGGCCATCCACGATCTTGAGCGCGGATAGAGAACGTGGATACCCGGGACAAGCCCGGGCATGACGAAAGAGCGGGGGCTACCTCAGCGCCAGCCAGCCGAGCGTGAACAGGATGCCGCCGATGATGACGACGACCGCGACCGCCCAGGTGCTGACGCGGATGCTGCCGGTGACCTGCTTGGCTTCCTCATTGCGCGCGATCTCGCGATTGCGCTCCTTGTTGGCATCGCTGGTGTCCGTCATGGGGTCATCCGAACCGGTTGGGGGCGGGCCTAACGCGTCTTGATGAAGCACATGCCAATGCGGCTCGAGGCCGCCGCAGGCTGACAGGTGAGACCGTTAGCACAGGTCCATGACGTAAAACTCTGATCCGGCGTTCCCGATCCCATGTTTTGCAGGGAACAATGGGCGCCCCAGCCGTCCAGATATTCGGTGCCGGCGAGCTCTTGGACGCCGCGGGTCTGCGGCCGGCCGGCGAATCCGCGCGAAAAATCAGGGCGTTTGCCGGCTGCGAACGCGGCCAGGATGTCGCGGCGGCGGAGCTGGTCGCCGAAGAAATGCGGCGAGGCCGGCACGATGGTCGAATTTGAAGCCCCCTCCGTCAGCCAGTCCACGCCAGGAAAATGGAAGCCCCCGATGCCGCGGGTCTGGTGGCAGCCCGAGCAGGTGACGTCATTGAGACGGCGCTGGAAGCCTGCGACCGAGCGGATGTTCTCCATGGTGATGCCGCGCGCCGCCGCCTGCTTCAGCGCACCGACGACGTCATCCTCCGTGAAGATGGGATCGTTGCCCTCGCCTTCTTCTTCCCCTTGCATCATGCCGAACTCCGGCTGCAACGCGGAGGCGTCGAGGCCCGCAGGCGTTGGTGCCACGGCAGCTTTGGCGAGATATTGCTCCGGGATCAGCACGGTGCCCCGATCGAACTCGCGAAGATTCACTGCTGACAGCAGCCAGGCCTTGAAGTCGCGCCGGAGCGTGTCATCGGCGAGGATGCGATCGCGATCGATCTGGTTCTCCAGCGTCGATTCCTCGAATGTCCTGTCGACGGCGTTGTATTTGAACACCTTGAGCAGATAGTCGGAGCGGAAATCGTGCAGCGCCGATTTTGGCGAGATCGAGATCTGGATGTTGGTCTCGACGCGGTCGAGCATCGCATCGTAAGGCGCGGTGCGACTGCCGATCAGCCCCCGCCAGTCGCCATTGCCGAGCCAGCGCCGCGCGACTTCGGCACAGGTGATGGGCTTGCCGCTCGCATCGATCCGGCGGGCATCGCGTGCCTTCATCACCAGATTGAACGTCATCGGCAGGCGCGTCGCGGCGTTAGCGCCATCCGGTTTGGTGTCGAACCGCACCAGACGATAGATCAGGCGGATCTCGCCGCAGGACTCTTCCGACACATAGGCGCGGTCCATGCGGTTGACGATGCCCGCCAGCACGAAGCGGGTGTTGGCCGACTTCAGCGCGGCCCGATCGAACAGCTGGACATCGAAACCGTCGCCGACGCCGATGGTCTCGCTCGGCGAGGCCTGCTTGTGCCGGGCGATGTAACGATCGAACTCGGCATCGATCGCCGGCGGAATCTCCTTGAGCTGTGACAGTGATGTGAACAGCAGGTCGCTCGTCAGCGGAGCATTCGCGTTGCGCTCGGGCTGCAGCAGGCGGGGGATCGACAGCGCATCGCTCTGGTCGAGCCTGCGCAGGAGATCGGGATCGGTGATCGCGGTGCCGCGTGCGAGCGCCGGGCGCTCTGCTGCCGAGAGCGACATGATGTTCCCGGACAACATGGCGGCAGCCAGGAGAATTCGCAGCGCGCGGCTCATGCCTCCACTAACACCGCGGACGACAGCCTATTCAAGTAAAAAGGCGCTTCACGCGGTGGTGAAGCGCCTCTTCGCATTGAGATATCGGACGCTTAGCGCGCGACGATCAGGCCCTTGCTGGTGACGACCACCCAGCGGCCATCCTGACGGCGGATCGCGTCGACGCGGCCGATTCCCGGGATGGGATCACCGGCATAGACCTCGTACAGGCCACTCCGGCCCTCGACCAGCGCGCCGCCATTGGCGACGTCGCGCAGCCTCCAGCCCTCGATCGTCGGCAGGCGGCCGACTTCGGTCTTGGGCGCAGCAGGCACGGGAGCCGCCGTAGGAGCAGCCGTCGCAACCTGGGTCGGGGCCGGTGCTGCTACCGTGCCGGTGGTTTCCTTGGCGGGCGCCGGGGCGGCAGCTTGCACAGGGGCGGCTGGCGGCGTGGCACGGAGCTTGTCGACGGTCTCGGACAACTTGGCGAGCTTGGCCATCGGCTCGGCCTGCGCCTTCTCGAGCTTGTCGAGACGATCATTGGCCCGGTTGATTTGGCTGAGGCCATTCTTCGAGCTGTGCTCGAGATTGGCCTTGAGCGCGACGATGTCGGCGTCGATCCGCGAGACGGACGCATCCAGCGCACTGGTATCGGCGACCTGCGCCGGTGCCGGGCTGGCGAAATGCATCATGCTGGCGGTCGCGAGCGCGCCGCTGGCGGCGCCGACGCAAGCCGCGATCGCGACGACAGCGGCCATCGCCGACAGTCGACGCTTGCCGGCAGTGTCCCGCACCTCGTCCGCCTTCACATGCGGGGCGAACTCTTCGCGCTCCCACGACTGCTCCGGGGGCGCCATGACGATGAGCTTGCCGGGCTTTGGCTCCGCCTTGGCCTTGGGTTCAGCCTTGGGCTCAGCCTTGGGTTCAGCCTTGGGTTCAGCGCCGACCTCAAACTTCGGGACCACGATCCGCGGCGGCTCGACCGCCGGGGCATCTGCTTTGGGCGGCGTCTCATGGTCGGGGGCGATCGAAGGGGCATCGATGGCGGCGGCAGCCTCGACGGCCGGCGGCACGGCTGCTCCGGCGGCGTCTGCGGCGCTGTCCTGGCCGGCCAGTTCGGGCATTGGTTCGCTCACGGCTCAAATACTCCAGTCTCGGTTGACCTTTTGGTAACTTTCATTGCTTGCGAATTCCTTACCTCGGGACCCGCTTACCGAAATTTTAGGAACTCGTCCGGGGCCGAATTGGGTCGGGAAAATGGAACCGGCGTGGCGGGCATGAAACAATTTGTAACCGGATGAAGATGAACGGCGGAGCAACGGCCGGGACGGCCGGTGTTTGCCCGTGACCGTTCCCCGGTTAACATGGGCCATCCCGTCAGCCAGAAGGCGTTTGGGGGTGCCATGACAATCGAGAAATGCATCAACACGTTCGGTGTCGATGACGTCATCTTCGAGGAGGGCTCCACCGGGCGCGAATTGTTCGTCGTGCTCGACGGCGAGGTCGAGATCGCCAAACTCGACGGCGCCCGCAAAACCAGCATCATCAAGCTCGGCAAGGGCGAGTTCTTCGGCGAGATGGCCGTGATCGACGGCTCAGCCCGCTCGGCGACCGCGATTGCATCGGCGCCCGATACGAAGGTGATGCGGATCAACCACGCGCGCTTCGTCTACCTCGTCAGCCAGCAGCCGGCGTTTGCGCTGATGGTGATGGACGCGTTATCGAAGCGCCTGCGCGCCTCCAACGCCGTTACCTACCGGGCGGCGCAATCATGAGTGAGCGCAAGCCGACCGCATTCCCGATCCTGATGAAGAACGACGTCTGCTCGCTGATCCAGGCGGCCGATGACGTCTACCAGATCCGCTTCTTCAACCGCGCCGCCAACGCATATCTGGTACGCGGCTCGGCGCGAACCATCCTGATCGATGTCGGCTTGTCCTCCAACTATCCGGCGATGGCCGAGTGCCTGACCTTCGCCGGATGCCCGCCCGAGAAGATCGACATGGTGGTGCTGAGCCATGAGCATCTCGACCATATCGGCGCGGCCTGGCACTTCAACGAGCGCCGCACCTATGTGGCCGCCCATCGCCTTGCCGCCAACAAGATCATGCTGCGCGACGATTTCTCGATGCTGCGCAAGATGTTCAACGAACCGAACGTGCCTATCAACATCGACATCTGGCTCGAGGAGGGCAACCTGATCGACCTCGGCAATTTCCGCCTCAACGTGATGTACACGCCGGGCCATACCTCGGCCTGCATCACGCTGTTCGAGCAGGATAAGGGCTTGTTGTTTGCCGCTGATACCTTGATGCCCGGCGGCGTGATGGGCGGCGTGTTCGGCTCCGGCAGCATCTCCGACTACATCCAGTCGCTGGAGCGCATCAAGGGGCTGAACACCAAGATCCTGCTGTCCGGGCACGGAAGGCTGTCCGACACACCGCAGGAAGACGTGCGCATCGCGATTGCGCGATCACACGGCCTCTTGGAAGACACCGCGGAATTGTTCGAAGCGCTGGATGCACGATCGAACTTCGAGCCGATCATGCAGTCGGTGCGGGATTTGAACAAGCTGGACGACTGAAGGCGCGGGCGCCTCTGCCAACCCCGTCATTGCGAGCGCAGCGAAGCAATCCAGACTGCCGCTGCCAAGAGATTCTGGATTGCTTCGTCGCTTCGCTCCTCGCAATGACGACGGACAGAGCCGCACTCTCACATCACCACCGGTGTGTCCGGCAGCTCGTTCGGATGCGCCCCGCCCGGCGGATAGTGCTTTGCGAGCTCTCGCGACACCGCCGCAATGCCATCGATCGCGCCACGCTCGAACTCGCCGGAGCCGAACGCGGCCTCCATCGCGCGGCAGATCGCCTCCCAGCCCGCGGCACCAACCTTCGCATCGATGCCGCGGTCGGCGATGATCTCGACATCGCGGTCGGCGAGCAGCAGATAGATCAGCACGCCGTTGTTGTGCGCGGTGTCCCAGATCCGCAGATGCGAGAACAAATCGAGCGCGCGCTCGCGAGCGTGCTGATTGCGGAACAGCGGGCGGCCGTCGAGCGCACCTTCGACGACGAAGCGCACCTGGCCGGAATGCGTCCTTTCGCTTTGCTTGATCGCCTGCTCGATGCGATCGAGCACACTTTTCGGGAACACTTGCCGCACACGCCAATGGTGCTGGAGGAGATGCCTGATGATACGTCCGATGCTCATGACTACCAGCTCCCCGAGGCGCCGCCGCCACCAAAGCTGCCGCCGCCCCCACTGAAGCTGCCGCTGTCACTGGACGACGATCCGCTGCTCCAGCCGCCCGACGAGGAGCCGCCCGACCAGGAACCACCGCGCGACGACCCCGTCGACGCCGGAAACAGATCGGCGATGAAGGACAGCACAAAGGCGATGATTCCGGCGAGCAGGGCCAACACGCCGGATCCGAGGATCAGCAGCGCCAGAAGGCCAATCATGCTGCCCGTCGCGACCGAGCCCAGCAACCGCCCCAGCAGTGCGCGCAAGAATCCGCCGACGACGAGCGAAGCAAACAGGACAAACGGAACAGCCGGCCCGATATCATCCAGATTGGCGAAATTCACGCTGCGCGAGGGAGCCGGCAATGGCTCGCCGTCGACGACGCGCATCATCCGCTCCGCGCCGGCCGAGATGCCGCCGGCGAAATCACCGTCCCTGAATTTTGGGGTGATGACCTCATCGATGATCCGCCGCGAGGTCACGTCCGTGAGCGCACCTTCGAGGCCGTAGCCGACCTCGATGCGTAAGTGCCGGTCGTTCTTGGCGACGACGAGAATCGCGCCGTCGTCGACCTTCTTGCGGCCGATCTTCCAGGCTTCAGCGACACGGATCGAGAACTGCTCGATCGTCTCCGGTTCCGTCGTCGGCACGATCAGCACGGCGATCTGGCTGCCCTTGCGCGCCTCGAAATCGCCGAGCTTCTGCGACAATGCGGCGATGTCGCCGCTCGACAACGTGCCGGTCCGGTCGACGACACGGCCGGTCAGTTGCGGAATGGCAACGTCGGCCGCGGCGGGGAGGACAAAGGCAAGGAAAAGCGTTGCCACGATCGTTGCGCGCCACACGCTCAGTGTCATCGCCCGGCTCGAACGGCCGATCCAGTATTCCAGAGACGCCAGCGCGGTCCTGAAAGGCCGCGGCGTACCGGATTCCCCGCTTTCGCGGGGAATGACAGCGGTGGGTGGGGCGCGCATCTGGGACGAACGCTTACTTCGACGGCGCGGGCGTGGGGTTGAAATCGACCTTCGGCGCGGTCGAGATTTCCTTCTCGTTCTCGACCGAGAAGTTCGGCTTCTCCTTATAGCTGAACATCATCGCCGTGAGGTTCGTCGGGAACGAGCGGATGGTGACGTTATAGTCCTGCACCGACTTGATGTAGCGGTTGCGCGCGACCGTGATGCGGTTTTCGGTGCCCTCGAGCTGCGACATCAAGTCCCTGAACAGCGCGTCCGACTTGAGCTGCGGATAGTTCTCCGTGACCACGAGGAGCCGCGACAACGCGCTCGAGAGCTCGCCCTGGGCGGCCTGGAATTTCTGGAAGGCAGCGGGGTCGTTGAGTACCTCGGGCGTTGCCTGGATGCTGCCGACCTTGGCGCGGGCATTGGTGACGCCGAGCAGCACGTCCTTTTCCTGCTGCGCAAATCCCTTCACCGAGTTGACCAGATTCGGCATGAGATCGGCACGGCGTTGATACTGGTTCACCACCTCGGACCAGTTGGCCTTGATCTGCTCGTCCTGGCTCTGGATCGCGTTGTAGCCGCAATTGGTGAGGCTGAGCGAGGCCAGCGCCGCCAGCACGGTCAGGATCTTGCGCATCAAATTTCTCCCGGTGGAATCGGCCGCAAGCTACCAGATCGAGCGCATAAAGCGCCAGATATCCGGCGCGGACGGCGCGAAAAGCAGCCGGCTGACGCAAGCCCCTTGCCTGCCATCACGCGACATAGTCAACTCGCAGCCAACAAGGCGAAAATGCAGGGAGCGCGCCATGTCCTCGTTCGAGACCATCCTGGTGGAGCGGCCGGAGCCGGCGATCGCCCGGATCGTGATGAACCGGCCCGACGCGCGCAACGCGCAGAACCTGCAGATGACCTACGACCTCAACGCCGCCTTCGACGCGGCGGTGCAGGACGATGCGGTCAAGGTGATCATCCTGGCTGGGAACGGGCCGCATTTCTCCTCCGGCCACGATCTGCGCCCTGGGCCCAGGAATACCGCAGGCACAGATTTTCCGCCGGTGGGAAATTGGGGCGGCTTTGCGGAAGCCAACGCCCACGGCCGCTTCGCGCGCGAACAGGAGATATATCTCCAGATCACGCGGCGCTGGCGCAACCTGGCCAAGCCCACCATCGCCGAAGTGCACGGCAAGTGCATCGCCGGCGGCTTGATGCTGGCCTGGGCCTGCGACCTCATCTTCGCCAGCGACGATGCGCAGTTCTGCGACCCTGTTGTCACCATGGGCGTCTGCGGCGTCGAATGGTTCGTGCATCCCTGGGAGCTCGGGCCCCGCAAGGCCAAGGAATTTCTGTTCACCGCCGACTCGTGGAGTGCGCAGGAGGCGCACCAGCTCGGCATGGTCAACCAGGTCGTGCCGCGCGCGGAGCTGTCGTCCCGCGTGCTGGAGCTCGCGCGCCGGATCGCGGCAAAGCCGTCCTTTGCGCTGAAGCTGACCAAGGAGGCGGTGAATCGCTCGGTCGACGTCATGGGGCAACCCGCCGCGATCGACCAGGCCTTCGCTCTGCATCAACTCTGTCACGCCCACAACCTGCAGGAGTTCGGCATGGTGGTCGATCCGTCCGGACTGCATCCCTCCGTGCGCAAACCGGCGGCCGCGGAGTAAAGACATGGATCTCAATCTCAGCGACGAGCAACGACTGCTGCGCGAGAGCGCGGAACGCTTCGTGGCCGAGAGCTACGACGCCGACCACCGCCGCAAGACCGCGAACGACCCACTCGGCTTCAGCCCTGAAGTCTGGAAGCAGTTCGCCGAGCTCGGCTGGCTGGCGCTGCCGATCCCGGAAGAGTTCGGCGGCCTCGGCGCCGGTCCGGTCGAGATCGGCATCTTGATGGAAGCGTTTGGCCGCGGGCTGGTGTCCGAGCCGTACATCGCAACGGTCGTGCTCGGCGCCGCGTTGATCGAGCGATGCGGCGGCCCGGCGCAGAAGCAGGCGAACCTGCCCAAGATCGCGGACGGAACATTGAAGCTCGCCTTCGCGCATTCCGAGCGTGCCGCGCGGTTCGATCTCGCCAAGGTCGCGACATCGGCGACCAAGACAGCACAAGGCTGGCACCTCACCGGCAGCAAGATCGCCGTGCTCGACGGCCATGCGGCCGACGAGATCATCGTGTCAGCGCATCTGCATGATCATCGGGGACCATCAGGACGGGTCGGCCTGTTTCTGGTGCCGGCGACGGCAGCGGGGCTCGCGATTTCCGATTACCAACGTCTCGGCGGGGGACGGGCCTGCAACATCGAACTCTCCGACGTGCAGTTGCCCGAGGACGCCCTGCTCGGCGATGGCGCGAACGCGCTGCCGGCGATCGAATGGGCCGTCGATCGCGTGATGGCTGCGCTTGGTGCCGAGGCTGTCGGCATCATGCAGACGCTGCTCGACACCACGCTTGACTACACCAAGATCAGAAAACAGTTCGGCCGGCCGCTCTCGGCCAACCAGGTGATCCGCCATCGCCTCGCCGACATGGCCATCCAGGTGGACGAAGCCCGCTCGATGGCGCTGCGCGCCGCGTTGAAGGCAGATAGCGCACCGGTCGAGCGCGCCCGCGCTGCTTCAGCCGCGAAGGCGAAGATCGGCAAATGCGCGCGCTTCGTCGGCGAGCAGTCGATCCAGCTTCACGGCGGCATGGGTGTCACCGAGGAACTCGAGGTCGGTGCCTATTTCAAGCGGCTCGTCGCCTTTGACACGCTGTTCGGCGGGGCCGCGCATCATTATGCCCGCCATGCCCAGCTCGGCCGCGCGGCTTCGACTGCCTGAAACAGGAGCGCATCATGGAGCTGTCGTTCAATGCCGAGGAGCGCGCCTTCCAGAGCGAGGTGCGAAGTTTCATCGCCAAAAATCTCACCGAGGAGATGAGGCGCGCGACCGCGCTGACGCCCTCGGTGTTCTCCGATCCCCCGATCGGCATGGCCTGGCAGCGCGCGTTGCACAAACAGGGCTGGGGCGCACCGGGTTGGCCGGTCGAGCACGGCGGCCCGGACTGGACGCCGGCGCAACGCTGGATCTTCGAGAGCGAGTGCGCCCGCGCCGGCGTGCCCAATGTCAATGTGATGGGCGTGAAGATGGTCGGGCCCGTCATCATCGGTTTCGGCTCGCCCGAGCAGAAGAATTATTACCTGCCGCGGATTCTCTCCGGCGAGGACTATTGGTGCCAGGGCTATTCCGAGCCGGGCTCGGGCTCCGATCTCTCCTCGCTGAAGACGCGCGCGGTACGCGACGGCGACGATTACATCATCAACGGCACCAAGATCTGGACCACGCATGCGCACCACGCCAACCGCATGTTCGCGCTGGTGCGCACCAGCGACGGACCGCGCCAGCAGGACGGCATCAGCTTCATCCTGATCGACATGAAGGCACCGGGCATCACGACGCGACCGATCCTCACCATTGGCGGCGACCACGAGGTCAACCAGGTGTTCTTCGACGACGTGCGCGTACCCGTCTCCAACCGCGTCGGCGACGAAGGCAAGGGCTGGACCTACGGCAAATATCTGCTCGAATTCGAGCGCGGCTCCGGCATTGCATCAGCCAAGCTGCGCGAGGGACTGCGCGCGATCACCGAGCTTGCGGAGTCCGATCTCACGGGCCGCGCGATCGAGAGCCCTGACATCGCGTCCCGCATTTCCGAGATCGAGGTCGACATCGATGCGCTTGAAATGACCGAGCTGCGCGTGCTCTCGGCGCTGCAAACGGGCCAAAATCCCGGTGCGGTATCGTCGATCCTGAAGCTGCGCAACAGCGAGATCCGGCAGGCCGTGACAAAGCTGGGCGTCGACGTGATCGGCCACGACGCGCTCGTGGTCGAGCCGATGCGTCCGCTCTACGAGCTCAACCACGAGCCGGCGCTGCCGGAGGACATGCTGACGGTGGTGCCGGAATATCTCAACGGCCGCGCCTACACGATCTTCGGCGGCACGTCGGAGATCCAGCGCGATATCATCGCGAAGATAATGCTGGGGATCTAGCTCTCTCCTCCGCACTTGAAAGGGCTAAGCCGTCGCCTTCGCATCCCGGATCGCCTGCCAGATCTTCTGCGGCGTCAGCGGCGTATTCAGCTGGGTGATGCCGAGCTCGGCGAGCGCGTCCATCACGCCGTTGGCGACGCAGGGCGGGCCCCCGATGGCGCCGGACTCGCCGCAGCCCTTGGCGCCCAGCGGATTGGTGCGGCAGGGCGCGGAATCATCCAGCGTCACCACGATCGGCGGCACGTCATCGGCGCGCGGGATACAGTAGTCCTGATAGCTCGCGGTCAGCAGCTGACCGTCGGCATCATAGGACACACCCTCATACAGCGCCTGGCCGATTCCTTGCGCGACTCCCCCATGGATCTGGCCGGTCACCAGCATGGGGTTCACGGCGACGCCGACGTCGTCGACGGTGGTGTAACGCACGACCTTGGACACGCCGGTCTCGGGGTCGATCTCGACCTCGCAGATATGCGTGCCGTTCGGCCAGCTCGGCCCGTCGACCTCGCCCTCGGAATCGACGCTAAGTCTTTCACCGGCCTCCTTCTCGGCAATGTCGAACAGGCTGATGCGGCGGTCGGTGCCGACCACGGTCAGCATGCCGCCCTGATACTCGATGTCCTCGACCGAGGTCTCGAGCACATTCGCCGCCCTTTCGCGCGCCTTCTGGATCAGATCGTTGGAGGAGACCGCGACCGCGGTACCGCCGACGAACAGCGAGCGCGAGCCGACGCTGCCAAAACCCATGGCGAGATCGGTATCGCCCTGGACGACGTCGATCTTGTCCATGGCAATGCCGAGCGTGTCGGAGATCATCTGCGTGTAGGTGGTCTGCAGCCCCTGCCCCATCGCCTGGGTGCCGGAATGCAGCACGACGCGGCCCTGCGAGGTTGCCTGCAGCGTGACCTTTTCGGTATGCGCGCGGCCGCCGGTCCATTCGATGTAGGAGGTGAGGCCGCGGCCGTAGAGCAGGCCCTTTTTCTTGGCCGCCTTCTTGCGCGCGGCAAAGCCGTCCCAGTCGGCGAGCTTGACTGCACGGTCGAGCATGTGCGCGAAGGCGCCGGAGTCGTACACTTGGCCTGCTGCATTGGTGTAGGGCAGCTGCGCCGGCTTGATGTAGTTGGCTTTCCGGATCGCGCGCGGATCCATGCCGATCTTGCGCGCAGCAGCGTCGAACAGGCGCTCGACGATGAAGACTGCTTCAGGACGCCCCGCGCCACGATAAGCACCGACCGGCGCAGTGTGGGTCATCACCGACTTGATCTCGAAATGCACCAGCGGCAGATCGTAGACGCCGGTCTGCACGAACGGACCGAGCACCAGCGGAATGATGTTGCCCGTGCCGGAGGAGTAGGCACCGGTGCAGCCGATCGACCTGACCCGATAGGCGAGCACCTTGCCCTTCTCGTCCAGGGCGAAGGAGGCGGTCGAAGTGAGGTCGCGGCCGTGGGTGCCGCCGACGAATTCGTCGCTACGGTCGCCGCGCCAGCGGATCTTCTTGTTCAGCTTGGTCGCTGCATAGGCGACGATGCCGTCTTCCGGATAAAGGCTGGTCTTCTGGCCGAAGCCGCCGCCGATATCGCCGACCAGCACGCGCACGCTGTCCTTCGGACGCTTGAGGATCGATTCCGCGAGGAGATCACGGGTCGAGGCCGGCGTCTGTGACTGCACGTGCAGGAGAAGACGGCCGGTCTTCTTGTCGATCTCGGCAATGGTCGAGCGCGGCTCCATCGCCGAGGGCACCAGACGCTGGCTGACGAGATCGAGCTCGACCGTATGCGCCGCCTTGGCGAAGGCTTCGTCGACCTTGGCGGCATCGCCATAGCTCATCGCGCCGACAATGTTATCGGGAGCGTCCGGCCACACTACCGGCGCACCCGGCTTCACGGCCTCGACGGGATCGACCACGGCGGGCTGCACGTCGTACTCGACGGCGATCGCCTCGGCCGCGCTCTGTGCCTCCGCACGTGACGAGGCCACGACCGCCGCAACGGCCTCGCCGGTGTAACGGACGACCTCATGGGCGAGCAGGCGGCGTGGCGGCACCGTCATCGGCTTGCCGTCAGGGCGCTTGAAGATGCTTAGCGTCGGGATGGCGCCGACGTCGTCCTTGACGAGATCGACGCCGGTGTAGATCGCGGCGACACCCGGCATCGATGCCGCCGCGCTGGTGTCGATCGAGACGATTTTCGCATGCGCATGCGGCGAGCGCAGCACGTGCAACCACAGCGCGCCGTCCTCCGGCTTGTCATCGATGAATTGACCCTTCCCGGTGAGCAGCCGCTGGTCTTCCAAACGCTTGACGGGCTGGCCCGCTCCGAAACGCAAATTGCCGGGAAGAATATTCATTCCGCTGGGTCCTCTAAGCCTCAAAAGTGCGGCCGCCTTTTAGCGGATCGAGGCAGACCAGACCAGTCGCGGATTTGGGCGATAAACCCACGGATTCGTCATGCCCGGGCTTGTCGGGGGCATCCACGTTCTTGCTTTCGCGTTGTGAGACGTGGATGGCCGGGTCAAGCCCGACCATGATGCCTGCGGAGGGGCTTACGCCAGCTCCCGCAGCGCCGCCTCAACGGCTTTCCGCGCCTCGGCGTTGAGCGCCGCCTGCGGCGGGACGGGATCGCCGACGTCATAGCCCTGGATCGAAAGGCCAGCCTTGATGCAGGCGGCGAGATTGAAGCGGGCGAAGGCCTCGTTGATGCGCCACAGCCTGCGCTGGAGCGCCATGGCCTCGTCCCAGCGACCGGCCCGGCCGAGATCGTAGAGCCTGACGCTCTGGCGCGGAATGATGCAGGCCGGTCCCGCCATCCAACCGACGCCGCCGATCAACATCACAGCGGCCGGGATGTGGGCAGAGGCCGCAAACACGCGTAAGGCATCGCCGCAGCGGTTGATGATCGAGAGCAACCTGCCGGTGTTGGTCGAGGCATCCTTGATGTAGCCGATGCGCGGATGTTCGGCGAGGCGCGCAATGACGTCGAGGGTCAGATCCGAGCGCTGGAATTGCGGATTGGTGTAGATGACGACCGGAATGTCCACGGCGTCGGCAATGCCGCGGAAATAGGATTCGACCTGGGCATCAGAGAGCGGGAAGTAGGCCTCGAGGATCGCCAGGATGCCGTCGGCGCCGAGCTTCTGATAGGCCTGCGCCTGCGCCACTGCATCGGCCGTCGAGGCCGACGCAACGCCCGCGACGACGGGCACACGGCCCTTCGCAGCCTCGATCGTGGTCTGCACGATCGCCATGCGCTGCGCGGCGTTGAGATAGGCGAACTCCCCGGTCGAGCCGAGCGGGGTCAGTCCGTGCACGTCGGCGCGGATCAGATCGTCGCAGAGCCTTGCGAGCACGTCAGTCCGCACAGTGCCGTCGGCACTGACGGGTGAGACGAGGTAGGGGAAGACGCCGCGAAATTCGGTCATGTCGGGAATAAAATCCGCAGGAGCTGAGTCCAGTCTGGCGGGCGCGCGATCCATCGCGTGCTACCATGGGGTATAATTGCCAGCAAGCGATCGGCCCTCGAGCCTATTTGTGGTCTTTGGAATTGTCCTGCAGCGTTGCGCCTTTCGTTGCGTTGCGTCAACTGCAGCCGCGTGCTCCAACAGATCGATTGCGACGCCATCAAGCCTGGTTTGGGGATTGCGGCACGTTCGCGCGAGGGGCTCCAAATCACATGTCCGTCGGCCATGTCCCTGGGGAGGACTGGCCACCCGGCCAGTTTCGCTATCGGCCGCGACATCCCAGATTGTGGGCAACTTACAGGAGCCTTCCATGACCGACCTCACCCCTCTCACCTCGCTGTCATCGGCGCTCGCGGACGTCGTGGCGCGTATCTCGCCGTCCGTCGTCTCCGTGCATTCGCATCGTTCCCGCTCGACCGGCTTCGTCTGGAAGCGCGGCCTGATCGTCACCGCCGACGAGGCGCTGGCCGACGAGGGCGACGTCCAGATCTCCGATGCCGACGGCAGCGCGGTTGCCGCCACGGTGGTCGGCCGCGACCACACGACCGACATCGCGCTGCTGCGCGCCGATACGGCCATAGCGCCGGTCAAGCTGGCGGCGACGATCCCTGCTCTCGGCTCGCTCTCGGTCGTGGCTTCCACCAACCGCGATGCACCGAGCGCTTCGCTGGGATTGGTGTCCGCTTCAGGCAAGGGCTGGCGCTCGCTGCGTGGCGGCGAGATCGATGCGCGGATCGAGCTCGATGTCCGCCTGCGCCCGAGCCAGGAAGGCGGCCTTGCCATCGATGCCTCGGGCGAGGCCTTCGGCATGGCGGTGCTCGGCCCACGGCGCGTGCTGGTGATCCCGACCGCCACGATCGAGCGGGTCGCGGCGCAGCTCGAGACCCGCGGCCGCATCGCGCGCGGTTATCTCGGACTCGGGCTCCAGCCGCTGCGGCTCGATGATGGCATCGGCGCGATGGTGATGAATGTCGACAAGGCTGGTCCTGCCGCTACGGCCGGCATCCGGCAGGGCGACGTGATCGTGGCGGTCAACGACGAGAAACTTTCCGGCGTGCGCGCGTTGCTGCGAACGCTGGGGCCCGCCAGTGTCGGCCGGGTGGTCGATGTCGCGGTCCGGCGTGGCGGCGAGCCAGCGAGCTTCAGGGTCACAATTGGCGAGAGGCCCGAGGCGTGAGCGAGGACACCACGCCCGACATCGTGCTGTCGATCGAGATCGACGATCCCGTGTTGGCCGACCGCCTCGCGATGCTGCTCGGCAGTGTCGCGGGGCTTCGCCTTGCCGCGTCCGGCGAGACCGCCAATGCGAGCGTCGTCGCACGCGATCCGCGCGTCATGCCCGAGGATATCGCGCTGACGCAGCGCGAGCTCGACGTGCTCGCGCTGATGGCGGAAGGCGCCTCCAACAAGATGATCGCGCGCCGGCTCAATATCTCCGTGCACACCGTGAAATTCCATGTCGGCTCGCTGCTCGACAAGCTGGATGCGACCGGCCGCACCGATGCGGTGGCGCATGCGGCGCGCCGCGGCGTGATCGAGCTATAGCGCGCTCCTGAAGCTGAGCTGCACCGTCAGGCCCGGCGCGTTGTCGTGCAGCGCAATCTCGGCGGCATGCAGGCGCGACACCGCCGCGACCAGGCTCAGGCCCAGGCCGTTGCCCGGCGTATAGCGGCTCTGCTCGAGCCGATAGAAGCGCTTGAACACATGGTCATGCTGATCGGCTGCAATGCCCGGGCCATCATCGGCGATGGCGATCGTCGCACTGTTGCCGGCATTGCGGCACGTCACCGTGACCTTTCCGCCCGGACGGCCGTGCTTGATCGCGTTGTCGACGAGATTGGCGATGGCATCGAACAAGAGGTCGCGATCGCCTGTGACTGCCACTTCGCTGTCACCACCGAGGCTCAGGCGCGTCGCGACCTGTTCGGCGGCGGCGTCGTAGAGCTCGACGACCTCGCCGGCAATTTCAGCCAGGTTGAGCGTACGAAACGCGCTGCGGCGCGCGCGGGTCTCGATCTCCGAGATCCGGGTGATCGAGGCGAACATGCCGAGCACGGCGTCGAGATCGGCGATGGTGTCGCCGATCAGTGCGGCATCGGCCTCGCTGTTGCGCTCGTGGTGATAGGCCTTTTCCAGCCGGCCGCGCATCCGCGTCAGCGGCGTACGGAGATCGTGGGCGACATTGTCGCTGACCTGCTTGACCTCACCCATCAGGGTCTCGATGCGATCGAGCATCTGGTTGAGGTTTTCGGCGGCCCGGTCCCATTCGTCATGACTGCCGCGCAAGGGAATGCGCCGGTCGAGGCCTGACAACATGATCGCGCGGCTGGTGGCGTTGATCTCCTCGATCCGCCCGACCGTGCGCCGCGTCACCAGCACGGCGGCCAGACCGGCCAGCAGCACGAGCAGCACGGCGACCGCGATCATCGCGAGCTCGAGCATGGCGACGAAGCCGGAATGATCGCCGGCATCTCCGACCCGGCTCCGCACATAAGCGAGCGTGCCGAAATAGACGTAAGCCATGATCGCCGCGACGATCAGGCCGAAGATCGCGATCGCAATCAGCGCCAGGCGGAAGGTCGAGGACCGAAGCGTCTTAGCCAGGAGCACGGAGGCAATATCCGATACCGCGAATGGTGTGGATCAATGGATAGGCCTGGGCATCGTCGACCTTGCGGCGGACGCGCCCGACATAAACGTCGATGATGTTGGTGGAGGGATCGAAATGCAGGTCCCAGACGTGCTGCAGCAGCATCGCGCGGGAGACGACACGCCCCTCGTTGCGCACGAGGTATTCGAGCAATTGAAACTCGCGCGGCAGCAGCGGAATCTTGCGGCCGCGGCGGCTGGCGTTGCGCGCGATCAGGTCCACGGCGAGATCGCCGACGCGCAGGATCGTCTCCTTGGCGATGGTCTCGCTGCGGCGACCGAGCGCCTCGAGGCGCGCGAGCAGCTCGACGAAGGAGAACGGCTTGACCAGATAATCGTCGCCGCCGGCGCGCAACCCGCGCACGCGGTCATCGACCTCGCCGAGCGCGGAGATGATCAGGAAGGGCGAGGCGACGCCGTCATCGCGCATCTGCCGCATCACGGTGATGCCGTCGATATCCGGCAGCATGCGGTCGATTGTGATCACGGCATAGTCGCGCACGAGGCCATGGCTGAGGGCTTCACGCCCCGTCGCCGCGAGATCGACGTCATAACCCGAGGCCGTCAATTCCTCGACGAGCTGGCCTGCGGTTTCCGGATCGTCCTCGACGACGAGGATGCGGCGGTGGCCTCCGGTCATGACGAACTCCGCGCGACGATCGCCACCAGATTATCCCGTTCCGGGGCTGAGCGGAACCACCCGGCGGCGATCGCGACAATGGTGCGGTCCGGCGATGCTAGTACCAATTATCCCCGCACACATTGACCCATTGCCACCCATAGGGCGTCCAACTCCTGCGCCAGCAGCCGTCGTCGTAATAATTGGCGTAGTAGAAAGGTGCGCCAAAGAAGGCGAACCGGTGGAAGCGATGATGGTGGAAGAAGAAGGCATGGCGTCCGATGAAAGACCTGCCGTGCCAGCCGGCGCCGGCAAATCGCGGGCCGAAGGCCGCGCGGGTCGCAAACGGTGCACCGGCAAAGCGCGGCCCGAAAGCTGCGTGCGCGGCCATCGGCGAACCGGCGAAGCGCGCGCCACCGAAATGAGCCCCGCCCATGCCGCCAAAGTGCATGGCACCACCCATGCCGCCGGCATGCATTCCTCCACCGCTGAAATGGCCACCACCAAAGCCGCCACCAAAGCCGCCGCCGTGACCGCCGCCTCCGCCACCACCACCTCGGGCGAGAACCGGCGATGCGAGCGCCATCGCTGCGGCGATCGTCACCGCAGTGAGGCCTTTGAGAAGCCTGTTGTCCATGGAAGCATCCTCCGTGCTGCGCGGCGATATCGCTGCCGCGCCAGGAGGGATCAGAGAGGAAGGGACGGGCATCTTCAACTTACAAGCGCGCCAGATTCTGACGCGGAAGTTAGGGAGCGGGAGCGCTCTCGCTCCCGTCATTGCGAGGAGCTCTTGCGACGAAGCAAATCCAGGACTGTTTCCGCGGAGGGATACTGGATCGCTTCGCGGAGCCTGTCATCGGGCCGCGCTTCGCGCGGACCCGTTGGCTCGCAATGACGAGTGGTTAGAGCACGCCCTACGGGCTACTCACCCCCTCACGCCCGCTTGCCGTTGTTCTTCTCCGCGGCCCGGCGCATGGCCTCGGCCAGCGCGCCGCCGCCACCGGACGACTCCTGCTTGCGCGGGGCCGACGAGGTCATGCGGGCGGCGTTACGAGAGTTGTTGTCGCGCTGCATGCCGGGGGCGTCCTTCTTGGCGCCAACCTCGTCGTCGAGGCGCAAGGTCAGCGAGATGCGCTTGCGGGCAACCTCGAAGTCCAGCACCTTCACCTTGACGATATCGCCGGGCTTCACCACCTCGCGCGGATCCTTGATGAAGGTTTTCGACATCGCGGAGATGTGCACGAGGCCGTCCTGGTGCACACCGATGTCGACGAAGGCGCCGAAGGCGGCGACGTTGGTGACGGTGCCCTCGAGGATCATGCCCTTCTGGAGATGCTTGATCTCCTCGACGCCTTCCTTGAACACCGCGGCCTTGAACGCCGGACGCGGGTCGCGGCCGGGCTTTTCCAGCTCGCGCAGAATGTCGGTGACGGTCGGCAGGCCAAAGGTCTCGTCGACGAAGTCCTTCGGCTTCAGCGTGCGGACGACCTCACTGCTGCCGATCAGCGCCTTGATGTCGCTCTTGGTGGCCTCGAGAATCCGGCGTACCACCGGATAAGCCTCCGGATGCACGCCGGAGGCATCGAGCGGGTCTTCGCCGCCGAGGATGCGCAGGAAGCCCGCGCACTGCTCGAACGCCTTCGGACCGAGCCGCGGCACCTCCTTCAGCGCCTTGCGCGACTTGAACGGGCCGTTGGCGTTCCGATGCGCCACGATGCTCTGCGCCAGGCCGGAACCGACGCCCGACACGCGTGCGAGCAGTGGCGCGGAGGCGGTGTTGACGTCGACACCGACCGCGTTCACGCAGTCTTCCACCACCGCGTCGAGCGATTTGGCGAGCTTGGCCTGACCGAGGTCGTGCTGATACTGGCCGACGCCGATTGCCTTGGGCTCGATCTTGACGAGCTCGGCGAGCGGATCCTGAAGACGGCGGGCGATCGAGACCGCGCCGCGCAGGGTGACGTCGAGGTCGGGCAACTCCTCGGAGGCGAAAGCGGAGGCCGAATAGACCGACGCGCCGGCTTCGGACACCACGATCTTGGACATCTTCAATTCGGCGAGACCCTTGACGAGATCGCCTGCGAGCCTGTCGGTTTCGCGCGAGGCGGTGCCGTTGCCGATCGCGATCAACTCGACACGATGCTTGATCGCGAGCTTGCCGAGGATCGCGAGTGACTCATTCCACTGCCGCTGCGGTTCATGCGGATAGATCACCGCGGTATCGACGACCTTGCCGGTCGCGTCAGTGACGGCGACCTTGACGCCGGTGCGGTAGCCGGGATCGAGACCCATGGTGACGCGGGTGCCGGCGGGGGCGGCCAGCAGGAGATCACGCAGGTTCGAAGCGAACACGCGCACGGCCTCGGTCTCGGCCGAGTTCCACAGCCGCATGCGCAAATCGATGTTGAGATGCACCTGGATCTTGGTGCGCCAGGCCCAGCGCACGGTGTCGATCAGCCAACGGTCGCCGGCGCGCTTGAGATCGGCGATGCCGAACCGCTTCATGATCTTCAGCTCATAGGCACCGGGCACGCCGGCGGGCGGCGCCTCCGCCTCGGCCTGGATCTGGAGATCGAGGATTTCTTCCTTCTCGCCGCGGAACATCGCCAGGATGCGGTGCGACGGCAGCTTGGTCAGCGGCTCGGAGAAGTCAAAATAGTCGGCGAATTTTTCGCCCTCGGTCTTCTTGCCATCGCGCACCTTCGAGGTCATGCGCGCATTGGTCCACATCTCCTCGCGCAACACGCCGATCAAATCGGCGTCTTCGTCGAAGCGTTCGACCAGGATGGCGCGGGCGCCGTCTAGCGCAGCCGCGGCGTCGGCAACGCCCTTCTCGGCGTTGATGAAACCTTCGGCGACGACTTTGGGATCGTTGCCAGGCTCGGCGATGAGCTTGACGGCAAGCGCTTCGAGGCCGGCTTCCTTGGCGATCTCGGCCTTGGTGCGGCGCTTCGGCTTGAATGGCAGATAGATGTCTTCGAGGCGCGCCTTGCTGTCGGCGGCGAGAATGGAGGCTTCGAGCGCAGCATCGAGCTTGCCCTGCTCGCGGACTGATTCGAGGATCGCCTTGCGGCGGTCTTCGAGCTCGCGCAGGTAGACCAGGCGCTCCTCCAGGGTCCGCAATTGCGCGTCGTCGAGCGCACCGGTCGCTTCCTTGCGGTAGCGGGCGATGAAAGGAACCGTGGCGCCGCCGTCGAGCAACGTCACCGCAGCCTCGACCTGCTCCGCCCGAACCCCAAGCTCCTGCGCAATTTTCTGGTTGATATTTGCCACGCGAGAATCCCTCTATGTCCAAGCACGCGACGCAGACCGAAATGCGGCCGCGGGACGCCGCTTATGGACCAACCAAGGTCGATTCATCAAGGTGCGGCGGGTGGCCGTCGACAGGGGATTTTTTGTCGGGCCGATGCGATCTCGCCACAATCGTGGGGATGTCGCGGAACACCTCTTGCTTCGCTGACAATGTTAGCTCCGTCGTCCTGAGGCGCGTGACGCACGGCGCATCGCGCCGCGCGGGGAGCCTCGAAGGATGCACGGCAAGGCGCGGGAGCCATCGTCCTCCAATTCACATCTCGAACAGCAGACACGCCTTCTCCTTCTCGATCCGGACTACGGACCTTGCACTTGACATCCGCCCCGCTTCCACGGCTGGTTAGCCTCCGCCGGATCAGCAAACTTCCCGCGAGGATACTCCATGCGCACCACGTCGGTTGGCGTCTTCAAGATCGCCACCAAAGGTCCCGGCGATGTTTCCGGCCTCATGAGCCTGATCGGCTCCCGCGCGATCGATCCGGCTTGCATCCTGGCGATCCTCGGCAAGACCGAAGGCAATGGCGGCGTCAACGATTTTACGCGGGAATATGCGGTCGCAGCGCTGCGCATGGCGCTGGCGCCAAAGCTCGATCTGACGCCTGAAGAAGTCGAGCAGCGCATCGCCTTCGTGATGTCCGGCGGTACCGAAGGCGTGCTCAGCCCGCACATCACGGTGTTCACGCGCCAGGACGTTCAACAGCGGCCCGCAGGCATCTCCGGCAAGCGCCTGAGCATCGGCATGGCGCAGACCCGCGATTTTCTGCCCGAAGAGCTCGGCCGCTCCGCCCAGATCACCGAGACCGCCAAGACGGTGAAGGCCGCGATGGAAGATGCAGGCATCACCGATGCTGCCGACGTCCATTTCGTCCAGATCAAATGTCCGCTGCTCACCAGCGAGCGTGTCGAAGCAGCAAGCTCGCGCGGCCACAAGACGGCGACGATCAGCGCCTACAGCTCGATGGCCTATTCACGCGGCGCCTCTGCGCTCGGCGTTGCGGTTGCGCTTGGCGAGGTCATGTTCGACATCGACGACGACGATGTGCTGCGGCGCTATGATCTGTTCTCGAAGGTGGCCTCGACCTCATCGGGGATCGAGCTGATGCACAACGTCGTCATCGTGCTCGGCAATTCAGATTCGTCGGCGAGCGAATTCGAAATCGGCCATGCCGTGATGAGCGATGCGATCGACGCCTCGGCGGTCTTGTCGGCGCTGAACAGCGTAGGGCTTGGCCCGCAGGCAAAGGCAGGCCGCGAGTTCGTGAACGTGTTCGCCAAGGCCGAGGCCTCGCCAAATGGAAGCGTGCGCGGCTTTCGCCACACCATGCTCGAGGACACCGACATCAGCTCGACACGCCATGCCCGCGCAGCGGTAGGCGGCCTGATCGCGGGCCTTGCCGGCACCGGCGCGGTCTACGTCTCGGGCGGCGCCGAACATCAAGGGCCCGCCGGCGGCGGGCCGGTTGCGGCCATCGCGCGCCTGCTCTAGAGCGCGCCGACCTCTCCGCCCGGCGCAACCCTGCCCTTCGCGCCGGCTCAGTTGATTCATGCCGGCCCTTGCGAAAAAGGTGACGCGACACCTCAAGAGGATCTGACGTCATGACCTTGCCGATGAGCTGGAACGAATGGACGCAGCATGACGGCGTCGGACTTGCAGCGCGCGTCCGCAAGGGCGAGCTGACGGCGAAGGAATTGGCTCGTCAGGCCGCGGCGGCCGTCGCCAAGGTCGATCCGACGCTGTCGGGCGTGGTCGAGCTGTTCGACGACGTCATTGCCGATCCCGCCAAGGACGGCGCCAATCTCTCAGGTCCGTTCGCCGGCCTTCCCTTCCTGATGAAGGACCTCGGTCCGACCATGAAAGGCCGGCTCCAGGAGATGGGCTCGCTGTTGATGCGCGGCAATCGCGCCGCGGCCGACACGTTCCTCACAGGCAAATTCCGCCAGGCAGGCCTCAATCTGATCGGGCGCACGACGACGCCGGAATTCGGCGTGTGCTCTTCGGCCGACAATCCCGCCGTCTATGTCACCCGCAATCCCTGGAATACCGACTACACCACCTGCGGCTCGTCGGCGGGCAGCGCCGCGATGGTGGCAGCCGGCGTGGTGCCGATCGCGCACGCGACCGACGGCGGCGGCTCGATCCGCATCCCCGCCGGCGTCAACGGCAACATCGGATTGAAAGTGTCGCGTGGCGTGTTCTCGCTGGCGCCGCATATGTCCGATCTCACCGGCCTCGTCTCGATCCAAGGATGCCAGTCGCGCTCGGTGCGCGACACCGCCGCTTTCGTCGACCATGCGCGCGGGCCTGCACCCGGCGAGTTCATGCCGTTCTGGACCACGGCACAGCCCTATTGCGAGATGATCAAGCGCGATCCTGCAAAGCTGCGCATCGCGCTGTCCCACACCTGGGGCGACTACACCGCGACACCGGAGATCGCGGCCGAACTGGAGAAGACCGGCCGCTTCCTCGAAGGCCTCGGCCATCACGTCGACTACGCGCTGCCGAACCTCGATTTTCGCGCCGCCTTCGCGGCCCAGACCACCTGCTACATCTCGAATTTTTCGGTCGTGATCTCCAACATGCTCGCGGCGCGCGGGCTGGAGCGGCCGCCGGAAGATCTGATCGAGCCGATGAACATCCGGATCTGGGAAGCCGGACTTCACACCAGCTTTGCCGACCGGGCCAAAATGCAAGCCGTGTTCAATACGACCTCGCGCGGCTTCGGCAGCTTCTTCGAGCAGTGGGACGTGATCCTGACGCCGATCACGGCGCTGCCGACGCCGAAGGTCGGCACAAAGGAATATCTCACCACGTCCGACAATCCCGACGTGTTCGACTGGTTCGGCAATCTCTGGCGCTTCTTCGCCTTCACGCCGCTCGCCAATCTCTGCGGCATTCCCGCGATCTCGATGCCGATGGCAGCCCAGGATCACGGCCTGCCGCTCGGCATCCAGGCCATCGCGAAGCAGGCCAATGATGGCCTGCTGCTGCAGCTCGCCGCCCAGATCGAGCGCGCGCTCGACGGCAAGTGGAATGACGGGAAGAAGCCGAAAGTGCATGTCGGCTGAGATTTGGTGATCCTCTCGATACCCAATTCGATAAGCCTCAGTTCTTCACCGACGGGATCGTCTCCGCCCGCTCCTGCTGTCCGAGCTTGAGCATCGCGAGCGCCTTGTCGATTGCTTCGCGCAAGGCGAGCGCCGCGGCGGGGCTGCAGCGCAGATGCGCGGTCTGGACCACGTCCACTCTGACGGCGGCACCAACAGGCATCAAGAGGTTTGCGGCAAGCTCGATCTGGATCGCACCATTGTGGTGGCCGAAGCAGGATGCACCGTCGAAATAGATGATCGGCGCCCGTTCGGAGCTTGAATTGGAAATGATGACGGGTCCCTGGTTGGCGGGCGTTTCGGGGGCTGCCATGGGATACTCCTCGCGGCAATGGAAGGCCCACCATCGTTGCTTCAGCCTGATCTGTCGAGGCAAAACCGGGCTTGCAGAGGCTGCATGCGGGGTTTTGCGCGGCGCGCGACACTGGTCTAGAACGTCACCATGTCTACCTCATCGCCCACGCTTCCGTTCGAGGAACTCGCCGACGCCATCAAGTGCCGCCGTTCCGATTACGGCCGTATCAGCGGGCTCCAGCTCGAGCGGTTCGCACCGGGCGAGGCGTGGTCGAGCCTGCCCTATCGCCCCGTCTTCGTCGGCGACACCGACACTGGCGTGCTGCATGGCGGCGTCGTCACCGCGATGCTGGATGAGAGCTGCGGCATGGCGGTGCAGCTCGCGCTCGACGGCACCAGCGCGATCGCGACGCTCGATCTGCGCATCGACTACCAGAAGCCGGCGACGCCTGGCCTCGCCATCAAGGCGCATTCGGTCTGCTATCGCACCACGCGCTCGATCGCGTTCGTTCGCTCCACGGCCTACCAGGAGTCCGAGGACGATCCGGTGGCGACCGCCACCGCCTGCTTCATGATCGGCGCCAACCGCACCAACATGCTCGCGGATCGCCCGATGGAGGAGCGCAGCATTCCGACCCTGGAGGCGCCGGACGATCCCGACGGTCCGTTCGCCAACAGCCCGTTCGCGCGCGCCCTCGGCATTCGCGTCAATGATGACGGCACGCTGACGATGCCGTTCTCGCCAAAGATCATCGGCAACCCGATCCTGCCGGCCATCCATGGTGGCATGACCGGCGCCTTTCTCGAAACCACAGCGATCATCGGCGTACGGCGCGAGCTCGGAATCGCGACGCTGCCGAAGCCGATCGGGCTGACTGTGAACTACTTACGATCCGGCCGGGCGCTGGATACCATTGCCAATGTCTCGATCGTGAAACAGGGACGGCGTATCGTCGCCTTTGAGGCACGCGCCTGGCAGGACGAGCCGGGCAAGCCGATCGCCTCCGCTTTCGGCCATTTCATGTTGCGTCCGGCGCCCGGAAACGACGAGTGACAGGCGTATTTTACTTGACGGAACGGGCCTGACGTCGAAGGCTTGATGTCGAACGCTTAACGTCGAAGGCTCGACGTCGAAGGCTCGACGTCGAAGGCTTGGGACTCAACGATAGCGCAAGCTCGCGAAAGGTATTCGGTTGCGACACCCGATCGACATCATCGCCATGTTTGCCGCCATCTGGCTGCTGGCCTCGATGGTGCTGGACGCGGTGACGCCGAAGGAGCTGACGGCGGTCATGATCGCCATCGCGATCGGACCCGCCGTGGTCATCACCGCCGTGTTCTACTATCTGCGCTGCCCGCGCACCGATTTCGCGGTGATGTTCGCTGCGCTCTGGCTTATCTCCGACATCGCGATCGCCTTCATCTCGCCGAAGGAGCTGCCGCAGTTCCTGATCGCGCTCGGTTTCGCGCCCGCCGCACTGATCGGCATCGTGCTGCACTGGCAGCGCTTCCAGCGCCGCCATGAGCAATTGCCTGCGCCGTCGGCGAAGCGCGGCTAGACGCGCTGTTCGTCGGTCTCCTGACCCCGCTAATGCAGCAAGACGGGACAACGCATGAGCGTTAGGGCATCACGGCCTTATGGGGTTTCAGTCCTTCGCAATCGCCCGGTCATAGGCTTCGATCGTCGCTTTCGCGCGCGCAGCGACGTCGGCGGCCGACATGCCTGATTTGTAGAGGCTGGAACCGAGCCCGAAGGCCGTCACGCCGCCCTTGATGTATTCGGCAAAATTCTGGTCGGAGACCCCGCCGACCGCGGCGATCATCACGCCTGCGGGCAGCACCGCGCGGATCGCGGCAATGCCGGACGCACCCAACACACTCGCCGGAAAGAACTTCAAGCCCGAGGCGCCGGAGCCCGCCGCGAGCAGCGCCTCGGTCGGCGAGAACACGCCGGGCAGCGTCACCATGCCATGCTGATGCGCCCGCGCCAGCACCTCGGTGTCGACATTCGGCGCCACCATGAGCTTGCCGCCGGCCTCGTTGAGGCGATCGACATCAGGCGCACTCAGCACCGTGCCGGCGCCGATCAGCACGTTGGCAGGGGCGAGCTTCGCGGCCATGCCGATCGAGCGGAACGGATCGGGCGAGTTCAGGGGAATCTCGATCGCGGTCATGCCGGCCTCGATCAGCACGCCGACGATGGCCTCGCTTTCCTCCGGCTTGACGCCGCGCAGGATCGCGACCAGGGGCCGCTTCATCGGCGGAAAGGGAACGCTCATCTCAAAGATCCTTCTACTTGGTCCAGATCGCCGCAGCCGCCCTCGACAGGCCGCGGCGCACCGCTTCATCCGCATCGATCGGGTTCACGGTAACCGACAGCGCACCGAAAGCCTGGCGGTAAAGTGCCGCCAGGCGGCCCGACGCAATCAGCGAGATGCCGGACTTCGGCACGCTGCCGGAGAGGCCCGCCGCGAGCTCTGCGCCGATCAACGTGCCCGACAATGTCTCGCGCGCCGCCGCCGGCGTGCCGCCGAACAGCAGCTGCCGCGACCGCGCTGTGAACAGGTGATTGGCCGCGAAGGCCGGCGCCTCGAACGCGGCTTTCACGGCGGCCTTGAAGCTCGCGACATCCTCGGCATCATCGGCGCCGGCGATGGCAAGCGACAGGATCGTCTCGCGCGAAACGACGCTGAACAGCTCGCCGGTCATGAAGGTGGAGAAATGCGCAACGCTGCCGTCCTTCACCCGCACCCATTTCGAATGGGTGCCGGGCATGCAGACCAGGGCCTCGCCCGCGGCCTCGAGGCCAAGCGCGCCGAGCAATTGCGTCTCCTCGCCGCGCATCACGTCGGGCGCGGATGCGTCGCGCTGTGCGATGCCCGGCAGGATGCGGATGTCGCGCACTTCGCCCGGCACGCGGGCGGCCTGCTGGAGGACCGCGGACAACGGCGCCGGCGTGTCGACGTAGCCGGCCTCGACCCAGCCGGTCTTGGCGCCAGCCATGCCGCAGACCAGAACCGGCAGATGATCAGGCGCTTGGACCGCGGCGAGGTGCGCTTGCAGCACGCTGGGGAAGCCGGCCTTGGCCGCCGCCAGCATGCCCTCATCGCTGCGGCGCTCGGCCAGCACCTGGCCGGTGCGATCGACCAGCCAGAGGCGAAAGCTGCTGGTGCCCCAGTCCACCGCGACGAATGCGGGTTCGGTCATTTCGAATCGTATCCCTCGTCTCACCGCCAGGACGCCGTCTCGCGACAATGAGACGGACGCTCGGCAAATCTGCCCCGGAATATCGGCTATTACCGCTCCAAACCAGCCTTTTCTCACGGGGCCGGGCGCAAAGCGCGCTGGCACACCGCTTGCTGAAGCTGTTTCCGTTCAAGGGGACGCGCGCAGCAAGACGCGTCAACATCAGATGAGGAAACCATGGAGATCGGCTATTTCACGATGCCTTCGCATCCGCCGGAGTGCGGCCTGAAGGAAGGACACGATTGGGACTTGCAGGTCCTGCGCTGGCTCGACGAACTCGGCTATCAGGAAGCCTGGATCGGCGAGCATCACACCGCGCCCTGGGAACCCAATCCCACGCCGGACCTGCTGATCGCTCAGGCCCTGATGCAGACCAAGCGCCTGCGCATCGGCCCCGGCGGCTTCCTGCTGCCCTATCACCATCCCGCCGAGCTCGCCAACCGGGTCGCGATGCTGGACCATCTCTCCGAGGGCCGGCTCAATTTCGGCGTCGCGGCCTCAGGCTTGCCGAGCGACTGGGCGATGTTCAACGTCGACGGCATGAGCGGGCAGAACCGCGACATGACCCGCGAGGCGCTGGAGATCATCCTGAAGATGTGGAGCGAGCCCGCACCGTTCACGCACAAGGGCAAGTTCTGGACGGTGACCAAGCCCGACACGATGTTCGACTTCCTCAAGCCGCACATCAAGCCGCTGCAGGCGCCACATCCGCCGATCGGCGTGGCCGGACTGTCGAAGAACTCGGACACGCTGAAGCTCGCCGGCGAACGCGGCTTCATCCCGATGAGCCTGAACCTCAACCCGGCTTATGTCGGCAGCCATTGGGATTCGGTGGAGATCGGCGCCGCCAAGACCGGACGCAAGCCGAACCGCGCCGACTGGCGCCTGGTGCGCGAGGTCTTCGTCGCCGACACCGACGAAGAGGCCTGGAAGCTCTCGACCGGTGACATGATGGGCCGGATGATGAGCGAGTACTTCCTGCCGCTGCTCGGGCATTTCGGCTTCAAGGACTATCTGAAGCACGCCCCCGATGTGCCCGATAGCGACGTCACCGTCGAATATTGCGCCAAACGGAACTGGATCGTCGGCTCGCCTGCGACGGTCGCGGAGAAGATCGAGAAGATCTATGACGAGGTCGGCGGCTTCGGCGTGCTCTGCGTGTTCGGCTTCGACTACAAGCACAAGCCGGAGGCCTGGCACCACTCGCTCTCGCTGCTGATGAACGAGGTGATGCCGCGCCTGAAGCATCTCGGCTCCGCAAAGAAGGCAGCTTGACGCTCGGCGGGTGCGGCGCGAACCTGCCGCACCCGCTACTGTTTCGGAGATGTCCGCGTGAGCGTCGACGCCAATCCTTTTGATGCCAAGGATTTCAAGCAGGCGATGCGCCAATGCGCCGGCGCGGTCGCGCTGGTCACGGTCGGCGCCGAGCACGGCAAGCGCACCGGGCTGACGGTGACGTCGGCCTGTTCGCTGTCGGACAATCCGCCCTCGCTGATCGTCTGCGTCAACCGCAAAGCCAGCGCGCACACCCGCATCCGCGAGGAAGGCGCCTTCGCGATCAACTTCCTGCACGAGGATCACGCGCTGCTGGCGCTGACCTTCAGCGGCCAGAAAGGCGTCAACGGCGACGACCGTTTTGCCTTCGGGCAATGGACGCGCGGAGTCACTGGTGCTCCGGTGCTGACCGACGCGGTCGCCGCGTTCGACTGCGTACTGGCGCAGGAATTCGAGACCAGGACGCACTCGATCTTCGTCGGCAAGGTGCGCGGCGTGTCGCATTCAGCCGCGGCCGCGCCACTGGTGTATTTGCGCAGCAGCTTCCACACCCCGCACGAAATCCGCGAGACCGTTTCAGTCGGCGACCTCGATTCGCGGCATCTGAGCTGGATGGATTTTTCGTAAGTGCGAGCTACTGCGGGGTCTCGATCTTCAACTGCTTGATCTTGCGATACAGCGTGGCGCGGCTGAGCTTCAGCGTCCGCGCAGCTTCGGTGACGCGGCCGCCGTGCTTGCGCAGCACTTCGATGATCGTCGCGCGCTCGGCGGCTCCGAGAGCCTCCGTCGCTCTCCCGCCGAACGGCGGCAGATCGAGATCGGACTCCATGATCACCCCATCCTCGGCCGTGCAGCCGGCAAGCCGGAGCACGTGTCGGAGCTGGCGCATGTTGCCCGGATAAGAATAGGCTGCGAGCAGCGACCATGCCTCGCCCGAGATACGGCAATCCGGCGCTTCCTCGCGCGCGATCTGGCGGACGACGTCATCCCGATCCGCGCGCTCGCGTAAGGCAGGCAACCGAACCTCCAGACCGCGCAGGCGGAAATAGAGGTCGGCGCGGAAGGCGCCCTCCTCCGCCATGCGGCCGAGGTCGCGATGGGTGGCGCTGATCAAGCGGATATCCACCGGCACCGGCTTGAGCGCGCCGAGCGGCCAGACCTCGCGGTTCTCCAGCACGCGCAACAGCCGCGTCTGCAGCGCGATCGGCATGTCGCCGATCTCGTCGAGGAACAGCGTGCCGCCATCGGCCTGTACGATCAGGCCTTTCGAGCCGTCGCGGCGCGCGCCGGTGAAGGCGCCGGCCTCGTAGCCGAACAGCTCGGCATCGATCAGGCTCTCCGGCATCGCCGCGCAGTTCAGCGCGACGTAATTGTTGCGCGCGCGATTGCTGGCGGCATGTATGGCGCGCGCGAAGACGTCCTTGCCGACGCCGGTCTCGCCACGCAGCAGCACCGGCAGATTGTGATCGCCGATGCTCCGCAAGCGCTTCACGCTCTTGACCAGGCCTGGATCGCGGCCGGCGAGCCGGTGCAGCGCGTCGAAGCGATCGATCGGAGCATCACGGCGAAGCGTGGACGATCTCGCGCGCAGCGGCGGGGCAAGGTGGCTGCGACCGAGCGGCCGGCCGTCGGCGCGGCGAAGCTCGACGATGTCGTCTGCGTCGCGCGAATGGTCGAGCTTGATATAGCGTGACAGATCGATGCCGGAGGCGATCAATCCGTCGGTGAGGCCGAGCAAGGCGCGCGCCGAGCGGCAGGCGCCGACGATGCGGCGGTCGTCGTCATAGGCGAGCAAGCCGCCGCCGCTGCTATCAGGCACCGTCGCGATCCAGGCGTTGCGGAAATGATCGCGGAAGATCGCACGCTCCATCCGCCGCGTCGCTTCCATCGTCACCGCAAGCGCGAGCTGATGCGCGGCACGGCTGAGGTCATCGCGGCAGGAGGTGATGTTGACCGCGCCGGCGAGACGTCCGGCCTGGTCGAACAGGGGCGTCACTGCGCAGGAGAAGATGCCCCACTGCTCGCGAAAATGCTCATCGCGATGGACCAGGATGGGCTTTTGTTCCGCCAGGCACGTGCCGAGCCCGTTGGTCCCTTCAAAAGCTTCCGAAAAGTTCGAGCCGGTATAGACCTTCCAGCGCAAGAAGATCTCTGTATCGGCCTCGCCGGGCAGGCGGCTGAACAGCATGGTCGCGTTCGCGTCAGCGAGGTTGACGCAATAGCCGGCGTCGCGGAGCACGCGGGCGAGATCGTCGAGTTCGGGCGTGAGCAACCGGATGGTCTCTTCCAGCGGCTCGGCGACGTGCCGGATCTCGGCCTCAGTGAGCGTCTGCGGCGGACCCTGACGGGCAGGGTCGAGCTTGTGGCTGATCAGACAACGCCGCCAGGAATTCGCGATCCGCGACTCCGCGTCGACGTCGGCCATATGATTGGCGACGGACAAGACACGGGCGACATGGTTCGAGGCCGAAAGGCTGGCCATCGCGGACGTCTCCACCCTGTATTCTCGTGCAAAGTCTGGCACCAAAGGCGGGGATGTCAATCGGGAACCGGAACGCAGCTATTGCTGCACCGCGCTCACCAGGTGTCGATGCACGGCCGCTTCTTCTGCGTCCTTGGCGCCGGCTTCGGCACCGAGCGCAGGCCCGCCATGATCCAGCGCCGCGTCTCCGCGGGGTCGATGACGTTGTCGATCTCGAACACCGAGGCGATCGAGACCGCCTTGCCGTTGGCATAGAGCTCGGCGACCTTGTTGCGATAATAGGCCTCGCGCTCCTCGGGGTCGGCGATCGCTTCCATCTCCTTCCGGAAGCCGAGGCGGACATAGCCTTCGAGGCCCATGCCACCGAACTCGCCGGTCGGCCAGGCCGCGGTGAAGAACGAGGCGTGGAAGCCGCCGCCGATCATCGACTGCGCCCCGAGCCCGTAGCCCTTGCGCAGCACGATGCCGAACAGCGGCACGGTAAGGCTCGCGCCCGTCACGAACATGCGCGAGACGTGGCGCACGATCGCGGTCTTCTCCGCTTCCGGGCCGACCATGAAGCCGGGCGTGTCGCAGAGCGAGACAACAGGCAGATCGAAGGCGTCGCAGAGCTGGAGGAAACGCGCGGCCTTGTCGCCGGCGTCGGCATCGATCGCGCCGCCGAGATGGCGGGGATTGTTGGCGATCAGGCCGAACGGTTTTCCCTCGATGCGGATCAGCGCGGTGATCATGCCGAGACCATAGTCGCGGCGCAGCTCCAGCACGCTGTTCTTGTCGGCGACCAGATCGATCACGCTGCGGATCTCGTAGACACGCAGGCGATTCTCCGGGATGGCGCGACGGAGCAGGCGCTGATCGGCGGCTTCCCAGTGCGTCACGGCGCCCTGGAAATAGGACAGGTATTTCTGCGCGACTGACGTCGCCTCCTGCTCGTCCTCGACCAGGATATCGATGACGCCGTTCGGCGACTGGAACGAGACCGGGCCGACTTCTGCGGGATGATAGACGCCGAGGCCGCCGCCTTCGATCATCGCGGGGCCGCCCATGCCGATCGAAGCATTCTTGGTGGCGATGATGACGTCGCAGCAGCCGAGCATCGCGGCATTGCCGGCAAAGCAATAGCCGGAGACGACCCCAATGACGGGCACGAGGCCGGAGAGCTTTGCGAACTGCACGAAGGACGGCCCATCAAGCCCGGTCATGCCGAGCCGGTCGGTGTCGCCGGGCCGGCCGCCGCCGCCTTCGGCATAGAACACCAGCGGCAAACGCCAGTCTTCCGCCAGCGTGAGCATGCGGTCGATCTTCTTGTGGTTCATGTGGCCCTGCGTACCCGCAAGCACGGTGTAGTCATAGGCCACCACGATGCAGCGCGCGGCGTCTCCGCCGAATTTCTCGCCATTGACGGTGGCGATGCCCATGACGAGGCCATCGGCCGGTGTATTCTTGATGAGATCGTCGAGCTTGCGCCGCCGCCGCTGCGCGGCAATGGCCAGGCTGCCATATTCCATGAACGAGCCGTCATCGACCAGCTGCGCGACGTTTTCGCGCGCCGTACGCTGGTTGGTGTTGCGCCGGCGCTGGACAGAGGCCGGACGGTTTGCATCGAGCGTGTTGGCCTGCCGCGCGATCAACTCGGCAAGATCGGGGCGGATATGGTCGAGATCGATGTCGGTCTCGACAGACGACGCATCGGCAGCGACGTCGAGCGGCTCGAGATAGAGGATCGGTTCGCCATGTAGCAGCGTGACGCCGTCGCCGGCTGCGAGCTTCATGACGCGGCCGCCCTGCTCGGCCATGACCAGATGCTCCATCTTCATGGACTCGATCACGGCGAGTTGCTGGCCCGGGCGCACGACCTCGCCTTCCCTGACCTGAATGGTGACGATGGTGCCCTGCAGGGGCGCTGCGACCATCACCGCGCCTTCAGGCACGGCTTGCGCGATTTGGGTCTCGGTGCCGTGAGCGCCGCCTCGCTCAGCCGCGGCAAAGTACAGCGGCTTGGCCGCGCCATCCGCCGCCTCGACCAGCCTGGCGATGTTGCGATCGATGAAATCGGTCGCGATGCGATTGGTCCGGAAGTCAGGGTGCGCCAGCACGGCCTGGAGGAAGGCGATGTTGGTGACGACGCCATCGATCCGGAACTCGCGCAGGGCTCGCGAAGCTTTGGCGACGACGTCATGCCAGGCTTCGCCCGGCGTGTGCACGATCACCTTGGCCAGCAGCGAGTCAAACGCCGCGCTGGTCTTGTAGCCGGCATAGCCAAAACTGTCGACGCGGACACCGGGGCCTGACGGTGGCTCGAATACGGCGAGCACGCCCCCGCTCGGATGCGTCGCACCCGTCGCGTCCAGCGTCTCCATGTTGACGCGGAGCTGCATGGCATAGCCGCGTGGCTTCGGGATCGCGCCCTGCGCGAGACCGAGCGAGGCCAGCGATGCGCCCGCGGCAATTGCGAGCTGGGCGCGGACGAGGTCGATGCCGAGCACCTCCTCCGTCACAGTATGTTCGACCTGGAGCCGCGGATTGGCCTCGATGAAAGCGAAGCTGTCCTCGGCGGTGCCGTCGACCAGGAACTCGAACGTGCCGAGATTGTCATACGAGGCGGCCGCCGCGAGCTGCCTGGCCGCCTCGATGATACGGCCGCGCAAGGTATCGCTCAGCGACGGGCTCGGCGCCACCTCGATCAGCTTCTGATGCCGGCGCTGGACGGTGCATTCGCGCTCCCAGAGATGAGCGATCGCGCCGTGATGATCACCGATGATCTGCACCTCGATGTGGCGCGCCTGCCGGATCAGCCGCTCGGCATAGACGCCGTCGAAGCCGAACGCCGCCCTGGCCTCGGACTGGCAGCGGGCATAGGCCTCGACCAGATCTGCGGCGTTCTCGACCACGCGCATGCCACGTCCGCCGCCGCCGGCCATCGCCTTGATCACCACCGCCGCATTGTTGCCGAGCGAGGTGAAGAACGCCGTAATCTCGTCGAGCGACGACGGCCCGCTGGTGCCTGATATGATCGGCACACCGCAACGCTTCGCCAGTTGCCGTGCGGCGACCTTGTCGCCGAACAGTTCCAGCGCGGCCGGCTTCGGTCCGACGAAGACGATGCCCGCATCCGCACAGGCTGTTGCGAACGCCGCGTTCTCGCTGAGAAAGCCGTAGCCGGGATGCAGGGCATCGCAGCCCGCGCTCTTCGCCGCCCTCACGACGGCATCGATATCGAGATAGGCCCGCGCGCCGCGACCGGGAATTTCGATCGCGTCGTCGGCAACGCGCACATGCAACGACAGCGCGTCATCGGCCGGATGGATCGCAACCGTGGCAATGCCGGCGTCAGCCGCGGCGCGGGCGATGCGGATGGCGATCTCGCCGCGATTGGCGATCAGGAGCTTCTTGAACGACATCGCTCTCACGCTCAGACTGCAATGGGCTGGTTCGGATTGAGATCCTGCTTCTTCACCTTGCCCGTGGCCGTCAAGGGTAGCGCCTCGATGATGCGCACCTCGGGGACCTTGTAGGCGGCCATGCGCTCGGCACACCAGGCGCGCAGGTGCTCGGCGGTGATCGTGCCAACCGCCTCGGGCTTGAGCTGGATATAGGCCACCGGCACCTGCCCCTTGTCGGGATCGTCGCGCCCCACCACACCGGAGCCCAGCACCTTCGGATGCTGCCCCAGCATCGCCTCGATCTCCGGGGGAAACACGCTCATGCCCTTGACCTTCAGCATCTCCTTGCGACGGCCGAGGAAGTGTAGGAAACCGTCCTTGTCGATGGTGCCGATGTCGCCGGTGCGCAGCCAGCCATCGATCAACGATTCCGCAGTCGCCTCCGGCTTGTTCCAGTAGCTCTTGAGCAGCGACGGCGTGCGCACCCGGATCTCGCCCTCCGCGGGGAGCGGGAGCAATGCGCCGGTCTCGAAATCGGTGATCTTGAACTCGGCGCCGGGGACCGGCAGCCCGACGAAGATCGGTTGATTGTTGAGATCGAAATCGTCGTCCTGGAAACCTGACGTGAACGTGTTGGAGGTGTGGGTTTCCGTCATTCCCCAGGCCGCCTCCATCAGGAGGGTACCGGTGAGATCCTTCCAGCGCTTGCGATAGTCGGCGTTGAGCTTCTTGACGAAGGAGACGACGCGGACCTCCTTCAGCGACGACAGGTCGAACTCGCTCCAGCGAGGATGATCCATCAGCTCCACCGCGCTATCGACCGGCATCGCCGTGACGGTGACCTTGTACTTTTCGATCGCGGCCATGGCGCCGACGGCATCCCAGCGCGCCAGCAGCACCAACGTCCCGCCGGAGAACAGCGGGAAGATAAGGCCGGCGTTTTCGCCGGCGATCCAGAACTCGGGAAAGAACGACAAGAACACGCTGCTCTCGTCCGCGGGCACCGAGATGCCGTAATTGGCCGCGGCCGTATAGACCATGTCGCGATGGGTATGGACGCAGCCCTTTGGCATGCCGGTGGTGCCGCCGGTGTAGTTGAGTGCAGCGACCTCATCGAGGCCGGGCGGCGGCAGACGCACAGGCACCGGCTGTGCTGCGAGCGCAGGCAGCAGATCGGTCGCGCCTGAGATCGCGATACGGGGCGCGCGGATCGAATCCGGCGTCGGAAATGTGGGCGTCGAGGGGATGACATCGGCAAAGCTTGTGACGATGATCTCGCGCAGGCTCACCTCGCGCTTGACCTGCTCGACGATGGGTATGAGCTGGTCCAACGCCACGATCACCTCGGCATTGGTGTCGTTGAGTTCGTAGGACAGCTCGAACGCGCGAGACAGCGGGCTGACGGGAACATGGACCGCGCCGAGCTTCAAAATGCCGAAGAACACGATGTGGAATTGCGGGCAGTTCGGCAGGAAGACGGCGACGCGATCGCCCTTGCGCACGCCCTTGGCCTGCAACAGCGCCGCAAAGCGATCGCTCTGCTCATCGAGATCCGCATAGGTCGTGACGTGCCCGTAAAAGATCACCGCGGGCCGTGCAGGGCTCTGCTTCGCCCAGGCGCGGAGATATTCCGTCAAGGGTACTTCGCCATGCAGATAGGTCGGCAAACGCGGCAGGCCCTTGGGCCAGGCCTTCTCCCACAAGCCGTGCAAGGTGGCGAGGTAGTCCTGTTCGTCGAGACCTGCGCTCATGACGTCCTTCCCGCGTGCTTTTCTTTTCGGGCACAGAAGTGCCATTGACCGACGTCTTTACACGTCGAGCACGGCGAACGTCATGTCAAGACAAACAGTTCGCCCACGTCGAGGGCGATGCCGTGACGCGGAAAAATGCCGAACAGGCTTGCACGTCAGGCCGCCCGCACGCCGCCACGAAGGCGCTGACCTCGTTCTCGAGCGATTGCAGCTTCTGGGTCGGCATTGCAGCTTCTGGAGCAGCCGGCCGCTCGATTCGATTCGGCGCTATTCCGCCTGCGCCTGCACGCCGTGGTGACGGTGATACGCACTCGGCGCCGGCCAGGGCCAGCCCTTCAGTGTCGCTGGATCCGGCTCGAAGATTTCGATCTTGAGCGGATGACACGCCGCAACATCGCTGGAATGGGTCGCGCTGCAATCCCCTCCGGGACAGGCCGACAACGCTCCGAGCAGGTCGATCTCCGCGAAGAACTCGATGAAGTCGCCGGGCCGGACCGGACTGGCCTTCATGAAGTACTGGTGCGTGTCGGCAGTGAAGCCGGTGCACATGAAGACGTTGAGCACGTCGTGGACATGGTGCTCCGCCGCGGCGGGATCGACGTTCAATTCGGCGGCAAGCGCGCGCGACAGGTTGGAGTGGCAGCAGAAATCGTAGGCCGTGCCATTCAACAGGAGATTGGTGTAGGGATCGCAGCGCGTACCGATGACGTCGTGAATGCCGGCTCCATCGGCGTCGAAACCGTACCAGCCCAACGTATCGTGACTGATGGTCGCGATCGGCCGCAGATAAGGCATCGTGCTCCAGAGCCGATCACCGAGGCCGACATGGGTGCCGTGAAGCGCCCGCGTCTTGCCGCTGAAGAAGCGCTCGGCGAGATCATCCGCGTTCCAGAGATTGAGATCGCCGACCTGGGGGCCTTCGACGCCGACGATGCGGAAGAACTGGCCGCGCGCCACACGAAAGGCGCGAGCATCGCGGGGCGGCACGATGAGCTCGTGCGTCTTGACCATCGTCCGCCGCGCGGATTCGAGCGTGGCCATGTCAGGCCCGGGCATCGTCCCGGCGGGATAGACGATGGCCGGCTTGGCACCGCGGCGTAAGGCGGCGTCGGCAGGGACGGGTGGGCTATTGGGGGGCATCCTTGGCCTCGGATCGACACAGCAACGCGACAGCCGGCGGCTGACGTTGGGCGCAATGACTCTATCGCCTCACGTCAACCTGAAGCAACACACCCGTCCATGAGCTCGTGCAGCTCGGCCTTCGAGAGCACCCCGAGCTCGGCGATGAAGACGATCCGCGCGCGCGGTACGCCCGCCGCAGGCGCATCAGCCGGCGCCAGTGTCGCGCGGCCGCCGGCAAACTGGAACACCATCTGACGCCCGGGTTGCTCGATCGTCTCGAACAGTCCCTTTGCGCGCGCCAGCTTCGGCGCGAGCTTGTTGATCGCCTGCTGCAGGTGCGGCAGCGAGAGTGGCCGGTCCGCGGTCCAGCTCAGCGTCTCGAAGCGTGCTTCCGCCGGGCGCTTCGGTCCCGGCTCGCGCGGCACGGGCGCGCGATCGCTCGCAGGAAACAGCAGCGCGGATGGGATCTCGCCGTGCCTGGCATCGACAACCACGGCCGGGACGCGCTGCGCGCGGATGACCCCGCGCATCCGCACGCCTGCGCCTTCGTCCGCCAGATCCAGCTTGCTCAACGCCACGATATCGGCGACGCGCAGCTGCGAGCGCTGCAGCGCATCCTCCAGGGCCGCCGGCGGCGTCGCCGCATCCATGACGCAAAGCACGGTTTCCAACGGCGCCTCGCGCAGGATCACGGGGTCCATCAGATTGCGGACGATGTCGGCGGGGTCGGCAACCCCGCTGGTTTCGATGACGATGTAATCGGGCCTCGGATCACGGCGCAGCAGCGTCGACAGCGTGCGCAACAGGTCGCCCTGGAGCGAGCAGCAGATGCAGCCATTGGCAAGACTGACCACCCCGTCACGCTCACCTGCAATCAACTGCGCGTCGATGTTGATCGCGCCGAAATCGTTGACGACGGCCGCGATCCGCCGCCCGTCCGCATTCGCCAGCAGATGATTGACGACGGTGGTCTTGCCCGCTCCCAAAAAGCCCGTCACCAGGAGAACAGGGACCGGCATGGATCAGCTCCCGACGACAGGACGGCGCACCGGCCGGCCCGGCCGCGCCGCGACATCAAGCAGGCCGTCATCGATCAGAACCTGGCCGCTGACGACGAGATGCCGCACGCCTTCCGACGGACGGTTCATCGCGGTGAAGGTCGCGCGGTCCGAGAGCTTCTCGTAGTCGAACACGACGATGTCGGCATCGGCGTCCTTGGCAAGCCTGCCCTTGCTGCGCATCGCCGGCGTGCTCTGCGAGAGGATCTCCGCCGGGATCAGCGCGCATTTGCGCACGCCTTCCAAAAGCGGGATCGCTTTGCGCTCGCGCACCCATTCGCGGATGAATTTCGTGAAGCAGCCGGCCGAGCGCGGATGCGAGGTGGCATCGTCAGGCAACGGCCAGGCGTCGCCCTTGTAGGTCGTGCCGTCCGACAGGGTCCACGGCATCGCGTCGGATGCGATCGCGCCGCCGGGATAGAGCACCGACATGTCGAGGAGTTCGCGATGATGCCAATTGTTCTCGGTGTCGAGAATGTGCCAGAGCACCAGTGAGGACGGCTCTTCGGCCTGGGCCTTGAGCAGTTCCTCACGGTCATGGAAGCGATGGCCGTCGGTGACGCGCTGCACGGAATCGTAAGCCGTGCCATTGCGCTCGACGAATTGGGGATCGCTGAAAAAGGCAGCCGCCAGTACGGTCGAGCCGGTGCCGTAAGGATAGGCCTCGACCGTGATCGGCAGGCCTTGCGCCTGCGCCTTCTCGATCAGCACGCGGCAGCGCGCGATGTCGGTCTTGCTCGACGAATTGAAATGGCAGATGTGCATGTGCGCCCCGGTCGCACCGGCATAGCCGATCAGGCGGATATAGGCCTCCACGGCACTCTCGGGGGCGATGCGCGCCATGTAGGCGACATGGGTGAAGGTCGGCACGTTCTGCGTTGCGGCGAGCTGGCACACCGCGGTCAACTCCTGCACGCCGGCGCCCGGCGCATAGGCGTTCAAGATGCCGATGCCGATGCCGCCCTCGTTTAGGACGCGCGCGAGCCGCTCGGTGATTCCGGCGAGTTCCGCCTCCGTCGCGATATTGTCCATCCAGCGGCGGTCGCGCATGGCGTTGCCGAATGCCTCGAGCGAACTTTCCACGTTGGAGCCCGTCATCGCGCCGATGCGCGCAAACGCCCAATTGGTGGCGGCGCCGTAGTTCAGCACGCGACCTCGCCGCGCCTGGCGCTCGTACCAGGAGCCGACCGGCAGCACGCCGGCTTCGAGATCGAGCGTCGTCGTCACGCCATCGAACGCCTGCATGCGGTCGGCGGGGATCGACTGGCCATGGGCGTGCAGATCGATGAAGCCGGGCGCCACCACGAGCCCGGTCGCGTCGATCACGCGCTCGGCGCCGCCGAGCGAGGAGCCGACCGCGGCGATCTTGCCGTCCACCGCGCATGGCCGCTTCGTCGATGAGGCGGGCGATCGGGGCGAGGCGCAAAGCAGCTCTTGCTGAGGCTGCGCGCGGGACGGAGAAGATGACGAGCGAGACGAGAAACGTCCTGGCCACCTGGCTCGCGAGGATGACGAGAGTCCGGTTCAGCAGATGGCGGTTGACCTCGGTGAGCGTCGCTTCGCCGTAAACCGTCCCGATCGGACGCTTGGTGCCGCGAACCACGTAATCGAGCGGATATTCCGGGGCGATGCTGGGGCGCGCGCTGATCGCAGCGCAATCTGCGCTCCGCGAGCCAGGTGTGGCAAGTCAAGAGCCAGCGGGCTGTGAAATCAATCAGTTCGCGCGGTGACCAACAACGCGGTCGCTGTGGTCGAGGACGCACTTTCGCTGACCGGCAATCACGGCCTTAGCCGCGCCAATCCGCTGGAGCGGCATTATCGCGACGTCCTGTGCGGGCGCGTGCACACGCCGCAGGTCTTTTTACGGCGACGATGCGCCACGCGAATTGACGTGTTGAGGGGGCGTACGATTGAGTTCGCAACGGTCTTCGATCGTAATCCAGACCGCGATCTTAAGCGTTTGCGCGAGGATAAAACAGCTATTGCGCCCATAACCCGGATCTCGAGGCATTTGTTGCCCACCTCACCCGAACTTTGGAATGGCAAGGTCTCCTTGTTTCGCCTCTTCTACGAAGAAAGGCTGATCGTGCTGAAACATCGCGATCCGATCGACGCATCAATCATCCGGGGTCATTCATGTTCGCGCATTTATCTTCAAGCTTGCTCTCCAGACGCCGCCTGCTGGTCGCAACTTCCCTGATGGCAGGCGTCGCCTTGACGGCAATGGCGGGCCAGTCTGCAGTTCTGAGCGCGGGCGCTCCACCAAACGGCGGCGACATTACCTTCCTGATCGACTCGCTCGGCGGCACCTGGATTCCGAACAACAGCTCCATCTCCAGCTTCCAGGGCCACATCTGGGGTCACGTGACCGACAAGCTCGTCTATGTCGACGCCGACGGCAAGGTCAGTCCCTGGATCGCCGAAAGCTGGGAGCAGAGCAGCGACGCCACGCAGTTCACCCTGCACCTCAAAAAGGGCGTCACCTTTTCCGACGGCACCCCGCTCGATGCCTCCGCCGTCGTCGCCAATCTCGACATCTGGTACGCCGGGCGGAAGAACGAAGGCATCAACCCGGTCGGCCTGTTTCCGAAGACCTATGACCGCGCCGAGGCCGTCGACGCGACCACCCTGAAGGTCGTTTTCAAGGCCCCGACACTCGGCTTCATTCCGACGCTCGGCTATCACGGCTCGATCCTCATCTCTCCGAAGACGCTCGCGCAGCCCGCAGCCCAGCAGGCCGACCTCTCCAGGACATCGGGCAGCGGACCGTACGTGGTCGCGTCCTGGAAGGAGGGCGACTTCGTCAAGCTGGTCAAGCGCAAGGACTACAATTGGGGTCCGGCAGCTGTCGGCCACACCGGCCCGGCCTATCTCAACTCGATCACCTACAAGATCGTATCGGAACCATCGTTGCGGGTCGCGGCCGTCCAATCCGGCCAGGCCGACGTCGCCTACAGCCCCTCGCCGCAGGAATTAAAATCGCTCAAGGAGGCCGGCTTCACCACCGCAACCCCACGCTATCTCGGCTTCGTCAACGGCCTTGCGATCAACACCAAGCTGGAGCCGTATAACGATGTGAAGGTGCGCCAGGCGCTCCAGGCCGCCATCGACCGCAAGGAGATCATCGATACCGTCTATACGCCCGACTGGAAGCTGGCGACGTCCTTCATCCAGAGCAACGTGCCCGGCGCGACCGACCACAGCGACCTCTTGGCCTACAACCCGGGCAAGGCGGAGAGGCTGCTCGACGAAGCGGGCTGGATCAAGGGCGCCGGCGGCATCCGCGCCAAGGACGGCAAGCAGCTGACACTGACGCTCTTCTCCAACCCATATCTTGCGACGTCGAAGTCGATCGACGAGCTGATCGCCCAGCAACTCGGCAAGATCGGCTGGAAGGTCAGCATCCGCGCCTATGACGTGGTCACGTTCGGCGAGAAGGTCAGGTTCGGCGGCACCGGCGTTGCGGCCTATGAGGTGACGCGCAGCTTCATCGACGCCGGCACGGTGGCGAGCATTCTCACCAACGCCAACAATGGCGAGGACTGGTTCGCTCTCGGCGAAAGCGACACGAAGCTCAACGATCTCCGCGACAAGATCGCCGGCGCCGGTTCGCCCGAAATCCGCGCGCCCCTCCTCGACGAGCTGCAGAAATACGTACTCGAGCAGGGCTACTTCATTCCGCGCACGCAGATCGTCCAGCGCATCTACGTGCAATCGCCAAAGCTCAAGGGCGAAGTCTACAACGGCGTCGCCTACGCCAGCTACTACACGGCGACGATCAGCGAGTAGGAGCTGACCGGCATGAACAGTGCCTACCTTGCCTATGCAGCGAAGCGCCTCGCGCAGGCGCTCGTTGTCAGCGTGCTGGCTTACATCCTCACTTTTGTCGTCGTCAGCATCCTGCCGGGGGATCCCATCACCAACGTGCTGCGTGACCCACAAAACGGGTTCACCGAAGACGAGATCAAGGCGATCATTGCAGCCCAAGGCCTCGACCAGCCGATCCCAGTCCAGCTCTGGACGTCGCTGTCCCATTTCGTCACCGGCGATTTCGGCCTGTCGATGCGATCCAGCCGGCCGGTGGCCACCCTGATCGCGGAGGTTCTGCCCTCGACGCTCACGCTTGCCTCCGCGGCTTTCGCGATCGCGCTGCTGCTGGCGGTCACGATCGGCTACGGCACGCAATTTCTACCGAAACGATTGGGACAAGGCCTGCTGCGCGGCTTGCCGTCGCTGTTCCTGTCGGTGCCGAACTTCGTCATCGGCCTGATCCTGATCCACGTTTTCGGCTTCCAGCTCGGCCTGTTCCGCGTGATCGAACCGAACAGTTTCTGGGCCACGCTGTTTGCGTCGATCGCGCTCGGAATCCCCATCTCCGCACGGATCGCCGAGGTGTTGATCGCCAATCTCGACAAGGAATCCGAGCAGGAATATGCCGCCGTTGCGCGCGGCCGTGGCCTGACGCAGATGCGCCTCTTTGCCAGGCATCTGCTCAAGCCGTCTTCACTCCCGGTCGTCACCGTGATCGCACTCGCCATCGGCGAGCTGCTCGGCGGCTCGCTCATCACCGAAACGGTGTTCGGACGCACCGGCATCGGCAGCCTGGTGCAGCGCTCCGTGAGCACGCAGGATTTGCCCGTGCTCCAGGCGGTCGTATCGCTGGCGGCGCTGGTGTTCGTGATCGTCAACCTGCTCGCCGACCTCGGCTACCCCCTGCTCGATCCGCGCGTGAAGCTGATCGGGGATCGCAAATATCGCCCGACCACCGCTGACGACAGTCCGGCTACCGTAACCGCGGCGGTGACATCGTGACCTTCGCTTCCTTCTCCGACTCGCGGACGTCGATCAGCCGGCTGAGCGCTGTTCGCGTTCCTCCAACCGTTGCGCTGTCCTTCGCCGTGATCGCGATCGTGGTTGCCTGGGCGCTGGCGCCGGAACTGTTCACCGGTCATAGCCCGATCGTCGGTGTTCCCGCCGAGAAGCTGCTCAGCCCGAATGCCTCGCACTGGTTCGGCACCGATCATCTCGGCCGCGATCTCTATACGCGCGTCGTCTATGGCACGGCGTCCTCGGTGACGAGTGCGCTCATCGCCGTCACCATCGCCGCGGTTGCAGGCGGCTTCATGGGTTTGCTCGCAGGCTTCCTCGGCGGCTGGGTGGATATCCTGCTCGCCCGCCTGGTCGACGTGCTGCTGGCGATCCCGAACTTCCTGCTGGCGGTCATCGTCGTCACCGCGATCGGTTTCGACACCACCAATGCTGCGATTGCGACCGGCGTCTCGGCGGTGGCCGTGTTCGCGCGGGTGATGCGCTCGGAGGTGATCAAGACCCGGCGGGCGACTTTCGTCGAGGCGGCGTTCCTGATGGGCGGCTCGCGCTGGCACATCCTGTTGCGGCACGTGTTGCCGAACGCGTCGCGCTCGGTGCTCCCGCTTGCCGTATTGCAATTTGGCCTGTCGATCCTTGTGATCGCGAGCCTTGCGTTTCTCGGCTACGGCGACCCGCCGCCCGCCTCCGACTGGGGCCTGCTGATCTCGATCGGCAAGGACTATTTGAAATGGCCCTGGCTGGTGTACGCGCCCGCCTTCGTGACGATCGCGACCGTCCTCTCCGTGAACAGGATCAGCCGATGGCTCCGCAAGACGGACTGACCGCCAACATTTTCAAGCGCACTGCGCCGGTGCCGCTGCGCCCGCTTCCGCTGCTCCGGGTCGATGGCCTCTCGGTCTCCTACGGGCCGCACGAGGTCGTGACCAATGTGCGATTTGACCTCGGCCGCGGCGAGAGCCTCGCGCTCATCGGGGAGTCCGGCTCCGGCAAGTCGACGATCGCCCGCGCGGTGCTGCGGCTGCTGCCGAGCAGCGGGCGCGCCACCGGCCGCGTCGCTTTCGACGGCCAGGAGGTGCTTGATATCTCCGAACGCGGCTTCCGGCCGCTACGCGGACGCGCCATCGGCTTCGTGCCGCAGGATCCTGCCAACTCGCTCAATCCGGTGCGGACGATCGGTGCCCAGGCCGACGAGGCCGCGGCACTGCTCGACGAGCCCGACAGGGCGATCCGCAAGCAGCTCATCCTGGAGACGTTCGCAGAGGTGGGGCTCGACAACCCACAACGCATCTACGACTCCTATCCGCACCATCTGTCCGGCGGCATGCTTCAGCGCGTGCTGATTGGGCTCGCGATCCTTCCGCGGCCGGCTCTGCTGGTTGCGGACGAACCGACCTCCGCGCTCGACGTCACGATCCAGAAGCGGATCCTCGACCTGCTCACGCGGCTGCAGCACGATCTCAAGATCAGCCTGCTGCTCATCACCCACGATCTGGCGATCGCGGCTGAACGCGCGAACTCGCTGGTGGTGCTTAAGGACGGCGTCATTCAGGAAGCCGGCCGGACCGCTGCCGTCTTCTCCTCGCCGGCATCGGCCTACACAAGGAAGCTGCGCGCCGATGTCCCGGCACTCAACCCCGACCGTTACGCCGCGCTTCGCGACGTCGGCTTGCGAGCCCTCAAGACCGGCGAGGCTGCGACGCCGAAGATCGCGGTCAACGCCGTCACCAAAACTTTCACCGTCGACGGCAAGACGCTGACGGCCGCCAGCGATGTGTCGTTCGCCGTTCCCGCCGGCACCACGCACGCGCTGGTCGGCGAGTCCGGCTCGGGCAAGACGACGGCGGTCCGACTGCTGCTGGGTCTCGAGCAACCCGACAGCGGCACCATCTCGGTCGCAGGCGAAGAGATCACCGGTCGCTCGCCGGAGGCGCTGCGCTCGGCGTGGCGTCACCTTCAGCTGGTCTATCAGAATCCGTTCACCTCGCTGGACCCGACCTGGACGATCGAGCAGCTGGTCCGCGAACCGCTCGATCGTTTCGGAATCGGAACGCGCAAGGAGCGCGGCGAGCGGGTCCGCGAGGCCCTGGCCGACGTCGGGCTCGGCGAGCACTTCCTTGCCCGCAAGCCCGCGGCCCTGTCGGGCGGCCAGCGCCAGCGCGTCGCAATTGCCCGCGCACTCGTGCTGAAGCCTGATGTGATCGTGCTGGACGAGCCGACCTCTGCGCTCGACGTCAGCGTCCAGGCCGGCATCGTCGAAGTCCTGCTTTCGCTACAGGCCAATCTTGATCTGACCTATGTGTTCGTCTCCCACGACCTGGCGCTGGTGCGCCAGCTTGCCCACACCGTCTCGGTGATGCACCGTGGACGCATCGTCGAGCATGGAACCGTCGCCGACATCTTCGACAATCCGCAGCAACCGTATACGAGGTCATTGCTGGCCTCGATCCCGTCAGGTGTCACGGGCGCCGCAGCCGCGCCGCACAGGCAATTCCGTGCCGCCGCCGACGCTTAGCTGTTCCTCACGGGAATTTTGACAAGATCATTCCAACGACGGCCCACATAACAGAAGACGACAACCCTTGACCGATTGAGAAGAGAAAATCGTGCTGGTCTGACTCTCAACGCATTTGAACCGCAGGATGAACCGGCTCTGCGACGTTGACTGAGCGATCGGAACGGGGACGGCACGATGGATCCGGAGGGGCGGCACGCGATCGTCATCGGCGGGGGCGCCAGCGGCGTCCTTCTCGCCTTTCAGATGTTGAAGAGCGATCCATCCGATCTCCGCGTGACCTTGATCGAAAAGAGGCCCGAGATCGGACGCGGACTTGCCTATCATGCAGGCAATCCCGAACATCTGCTCAACGTCCGCGTGACGAATATGAGCGCGCTGCCTGATGATGCCGAACATTTCTGGAACTGGCTGTGCGCACGGCCCGGCGGGCCGCTGTGTCCGGATCCCTATTGCTTTGTTCCCAGGCAGACCTACGGCGACTATCTCGCCGATATGATCGCACCGCTGAAATCTCGCCACGGATCGCTTGGCCTGACCATCCTGCGCGGCGAGTGCGTATCGATCCGCGAAGGTCCCTCCGACGTCGCAGTCACCCTTGCAGACGGAACATACATCACCGGGAGCACGGCCATTCTCGCGACCGGCCATGATGCCGCAGCGCCGCTGCTGGCGGGCCATGCCGAACCTTGGGCCTCACCCGCCGAGGCCGGCATCGACACGAAGGCTACAGTGCTCATCCTCGGCACGGGTCTTTCGATGGTCGATTATGTGCTGTCGCTGCTCCGCTACGGACATCAGGGGCGGATCGTCGCGATGTCCCGGCGCGGCCTGCTGCCGCGAGCGCATCGGCGCGTCGATCCGATGCGCTTTGCCGAGAGCGAGATTCCGTTCGGCGCCGAGATCGGCACGCTGCTGCGCTGGTTTCGCCGCCGCATCGAGATGCATGTCGCTGCGGGTGGCGACTGGCGCGGTGCCATCGATGCGATCAGGCCCTTCACCCAGCGGCTTTGGCAGGAGCTGCCGCTGAGCTCCAGGCGCCGATTCCTGGAACATGCCCGCGCCTGGTGGGATGTCCATCGCCACCGCACCGCGCCGGAGGTCGAGGCGCGCATTGCGGAGGCTCTCGCGGCAAAGCGCTTGACGGTCATCGCCGGCAAGCTCGCCGCCGTCACACCGAACGCCGGCGGCGCCCTCGTTCGCTATCGCCGGCGCGGCCAGAGCGAGGCGTCCGAGCTGCAGGTCGGAGCCATCATCGACTGCACCGGTATCGTTCGCGATCCCGGCGCCACGACCAACCCGGCCGTGCGTAGCCTGCTCGACCAAGGTCTTGCCCGCATCGATCCATTGCGGATCGGCATCGACGTCGCGCCCGATTGCGCGATCATCAAACGTGACGGATCTCCCTCGCGCCGCCTCTACGCTGTCGGCCCGCTGACGCGGGCCGCGTTCTGGGAGATCATTGCCGTTCCCGACATCCGGCAGCAATGTGCCGAGCTGGCGGCGCGGCTCAAGGGCGATTCCTAGTTGAACAGATCCGGCTCCGCCGCGGTGATCCAGTCCCACAACGGCTGAAAGCTGAAATAGCCGCCCTTGTGCGTGCCGACCTGCCGCGAGGTGAGGCTCGCGATCTCGTGCGGGATCGGCTTTGGCGTGCCGGCGGCCTCGGCAAGCAGCTGGGCGCGCGCGGCATTGTCCATCGCGATGTACCACCATGCGGCCGCCTCGATGGTCGGTCCGACCGTGAGCAGGCCGTGGTTCTGCAAGATGGCGGCCTTCTTCGACCCCAGGGCTTGCGCGATCTTGCGGCCCTCTTCCGCCTCCAGCACGACGCCGGAGAAGGGATCGAACAGTACGTGATCCTGGTAGAACGCGCAGGAATCCTGCGTCAGCGGATCGAGGAGGCGGCCGAGAGCGGACCAGGCCTTGCCGTAAGTCGAGTGGGTATGGGCGGCGGCGATCACTTCCGGATGCGCTGCGTGGATCGCCGAGTGAATCACGAAGCCGGCCTGGTTGATCGGCTTGTCGCCGATCAGGATGTTGCCGTCGTGATCGACCAGCTGAAGGTCGGACACCTTGATCTGGCTGAAATGCTTTGACAGCGGGTTGATCCAGAACCGTTCGGGAAACTCCGGATCGCGCACGGTGACATGGCCAGCGAGGCCCTGATCGAAACCGTAGCGCGAGAACAGGCGGAACGTTCCGGCAAGCCGCTGCTTGCGGTGCAGCCGCTCCTCCTCGAACGTCGCCGCCGGCGTGCGCTCGACCAGGGAATATCTTTTTGGCTTCTCGACGACCTTGTTCATTGTTGCGGCTCCTTTTAGTATTCGAGATTCCTGTCGAAGACGTCGGCCAGCGCCACGCCATGGGCATAGGCGTCGAGGTTGACCAACGTCGTGTCGGCCAGCCGCTTGGCATCCTCGCCCCCCGTCCACGACACGTGCGGGGTCAGGACGACCTTGGGATGGCCATAGATCGGATCGCCTTCCGGCGGCGGCTCGGGATCGGTGACGTCGAGCGTCGCGCCGGCAATCCGTCCCTCATCGAGCGCCTGCAACAGCGCGCTCTGATCGACGATGCGGCCGCGCGCGACATTGATCAGGTGCAGCGACGTTTTGGCGCGTGCCAGCACATCGGCGTTGATCAGATGTGCCGTCTTGGTCGTCGCCGGCAGAGCGAGAACGAGATGATCGGAGATCTCGACCAACTGCTCGATGCTATCGACCGGCTGGATACCCGGCGGGACATAAGGCCAGGCCGAGCGCCGCAAAACCCTGATGTTGACACCGAACGGCTTGACGCGCTCGGCGACGGCACGGCCGATGGCACCGAATCCCGCGATGCCGATCGTCTTGCCGCTGAGCGAGCCCAGCGGGGCGATCTTCCATTCCGAACGGCTACGCGGGCGAATATCGTGGATCCGCTTCTCGAAGCCGAGGATCGCCGCGAGGACATATTCCGCGATCGGATCGGCCGAGATGCCGCGGCCGACCGTGACCACGGGACTGTCGAGCAACCAGGCCGGAAAGAAATCGACACCAGTCGAAGCGGTCTGGATCCAGCGCAGGCCGAACGGCCAGCCGGCTGGTTTCTCCTTGGGCGCGCCGTGCCAGCCCGCCAGCGGCCGCGTCAGCAGCACGTCGGCCTCGGGGGCGATCTCCCATGGCGCGCGATCGGCGGGATGATCGATAATCAGCGGGCGCGACCAGTGATCGGCCAGGACGGCACGAACCTCCGCGCCGAGCTGGTTGACGATGATCGGCGATCGCACGCTGGTGGAAGCGCGCTGGCCTTCAATTCGAGGGGTGTTCATGTCGCGGCATTCACGATGGCTTTGATGCGGACATGCTAGGCGCTCGGGGCAAGATAGTCTTTTCAAAGATCATCGGCATCGGGCAACAACAGGACGAGGCGTCCGGACGAAGCATAAGGATTCCTCTCCGCACGCAGCGCTGCTATTTCCTGCCGCTGACGTCAGGTCGCTCCGCCTTCGATTGCGCGGCGGCCTCGCCAGCGCGGCGAAACACGGTCTCCATCAGCCATTGCTCGTTGGGAAACTGATCCGCCCATTCATCCCAGCCCGAATGCCTGCGATATTGGCCGAGGCGCCCCGATGACAGAACCTCGTCCTTGGTTACGGAGACGCGGCGGTCGCAATCGGGCGCGACGTAGATCGCATCCGCCCGGCAATAGAGCTCGCACATGAAGCAGGTCTGGCAATCCTCGACGCGTGCGAGAACCGGCAAGCCGCCAGGGCCGCGATCGAGCACGTTGGCCGGACAGACCTCGATGCAGGCCCCGCAATCCGTGCAGCGCTCGGCGACGACGAGCTCGATCATGACACCGCCTCGAGTTGATCAGGTTGGACATTCGCAGACGGGCGATCCGGCGCAACCCAGACTCGGTCCAGTCCGCCGCTGAGCAGGCGCCCGGCCAATCGCGGATCCTGTGCAGGATAATCCTCACGACGGTGAAGCCCCCTGCTCTCTTTGCGCGAGGCCGCCGTGGCGACGGACCAGCGCGCCGTGGCCAGCAGCGCCGCCGTCTCGCGCAAAGCGATCGAGCCAGCCTGTCCGTGATTGGCGACCTCGCTCCACAGATCCTCGAGCGTTTGTGAGGATGTCGCAAGCCTTGCTCCGGTGCGGAACAAATTCTTGTCGAACGGATGCATCTCGGCGCGCACGCCATTTCTGGCCGCGGCCACGTCGACATCCTTCGGCCGACCGCACGGGCGGAGACCGGCCTGTCCAAGTGGCGTGAGCTCCGATGAGCGGCTTTTCGTACCGCGAGCTACGCGAGCGGCCGCCTTGCCTGCAAGCACGCCTGATGACAACGCCCATGCCGAATTGACATTGCCACCGCCGGAGATCGCGCCCGCGACCTTCTCGCGCGATGCGTTGTCGCCCGCAACGAACAGTCCCGGCACCGAGGTCGTGCCATCCACGTCGAGCACGCGCACGCCGCCGATCCCACGAATCGTGCCGTCGTTATGCAGGGTAACTTCGAAACGATCGCGATAGGGATCGATGCCCCAGCGGTCGAACACCAGGGGCACGTTCGGCGAGATCGTATGCAGCCTTGCCTTGATGTCGTCGGGAAGCCGCTGCAGCGAGCAGTAGACGCGCCCGCGCTGCAGCGCCCGGGCGAGACGGAGGGTCTGATCAGGACCAAACGGGAGATCCAGCTCGTTTCCCTCTTCGTCGTAGTAGGTCGCGAAGGAGTAGGCCATGGTGCGCGTCATCGTGGAATGCGCCGGCGCGATCGTGTACGCGGCCGTGAATTCCATGCCGGAGAGCTCCGCGCCCGCCTCGGCCGCCATGAGGTAGCCGTCGCCCGTGTTGGTCCGCGATCCCAACAGGTGCGACAGGAAACTGGTGCCGCCGGCCGCCAGGACGACCGCACCGGCCGCGACCCGGTAGGCCCGGTCACCGTCCTGCCGGCGCTGGCCGCGCGCACCGCCGATTGATCCATCGGGCCGCGCCAACAACTCAACTACCGGCGAGTGATCGAGAATGGTGACACCGTGACTCAGCGCATGCTGTCGCAGCGCCCGCATATATTCCGGCCCGCGCACCGCGCGATAATTCACCCTCCCCTCGTCGTCCACGCCAAACTTGTATTGGTCCGCCAGCGTCGGCAGTGTGCGCCAGGTCTGGTCAAGAATGCGATACATCCATTCCGCTTCGCCAAGGCCGAGCCCGGCAGCGATGCGGTTGGCGACAACGACCTCGCGAGCCGCAGGAGGATCTGGCGGCACCCACCAATGGCCCGGCCCCGCAGCGGCCGTGACGCCACTGGTGCCGCAATAGCCCTTGTCAGCAAGTATGACCTTCGCTCCGGCCTGTGCCGCTGAGGCCGCCGCCCAAGCCCCTGCCATGCCACCGCCGACGATCAGCACATCGGCCGTCAGCGACAGTTCTTCCAGCGACGACGAACCCACCTTGTGCCTCACTTTATCTCCAATCCCAAAACATGCGGGAATGCGTAGCGGTCGGCCAAATAGCGCAGTATCCGATCCGAGGAATCGATGAAACGCTGGCCGTTGGCCACATCCGCATCCTCGGGCACCGGCCGGTTCTCATCGAAGACCAGAACCGGAAGCGATTGGTGCTGCTCGCCCAGAAGCTCGACAAGTGCTGATCGCGGGCGCGGGAATGGCAGACGGTGTACTTCGACCTGCGTTGCAAGACCGGGAAACGACGCCAGCAATCCCTCGATCGCATTGCAGTGCGGGCAGACGAAGAACCGGCCCGGCTGTTCGGGATCTTCAAATCCCGGCTTCAACAGAAAGAGGCGATCTCCGCTCATGGCCGGCCTCCTGAGACGACATGAATTTCAATGGCCGAACAGCCGAAAGCTTCGATCGGCCGCCCGCAGGTGCCTGCTTTCCTCGACCCAACCCACCGCTCGCCGGTAACTGCCCAACAAGGCCGCTTCCTTCAACGCCGCCACGTCGATCGCTTGCGGCGCATCGGCAAACGGCGAGACGAACAGCGCATCCTCTGGACAATAGAGCTCGCACAGGAAGCAGGTCTGGCAATCGCCTTGGCGGGCGATCACGGGGATGCCGTCGGACTTGTCGAAGACATTGGTCGGGCACACGTTGACGCAGATGTCGCAAGCCGTGCAGCGCTCGGCATCGATGACCTGGATCATTCCGCAGCCTCCGAAAATTGTGAAGACGCCAGCGGACGCGCCGATGTCCAGACATCGTCGAGCCCGCCGGTCGTCACAAGATGACGGTAGCGGTCATCCGGTTCAGGGTAATCGTCCCGGCGATGCATGCCCCGGCTTTCCTGGCGGGCCAGCGCGCTGCGATACATCCAGCGTGCGGTCGCAAGCATGGCGGCGGCTTCTCGCGCGCGCAGCAGCTCCTCCTCGTCTGGCGCGTCGGCGTCCGACGCATCCGTCCATAATGCATCCAGCCGACGGAGCGACCCGCCCAATCGTCCGGCCTCTCGGAAATAGTTCAGCTCGTAGGGGAACACCTCGTCCTGAACGCTCCGCGCGAGCGGGCCGCCCTGCAACGCCCGGCCGCTGCCGGAGCGCAGACCAACGGTGCCCCGCCGGAACGCCTGGCGCCCGATTGTTGTGCCCAGCTGTCGCGCAAACTCCGCGGCGCCCTGGCCGGCCCAATAGCCTGATGACATCGCCCAGGCGGCATTGTGACTGCCGCCGCCGGTGAAGCCGCCGCAGATCAGCTCGCGCGTCGCAGCGTCCCCTGCCGCGTAGAGACCCGGCACGGTGGTCGCACAACCATCGTCGATGATCCGCAGACCACCTGTCCCGCGAACGGTGCCCTCAAGTCTCAGCGTGATCGGGAACCGTTGTCTAAAGGGATCGATCCCGGTGCGATCGAACGGAAGAAAGAAGTTCGGTTGGGACAGCCGCATGTGCCGCTGGGTCTCGGCATCAGCTTCGTCGAGCTGGGCGTACACGGGACCCTTGCGAAGTGCACGAGCGATCACGGAGCGACCGCCTTTCGAGGACGCCCCCGGAATGACGCTGCCCTGTTCGTCGGTGAAGCTCGCCCAGCTGTAGAACAGGGTCTTGGTCACCGATCCGAACGCCGGCGAGATCGCGTAGGCGTTGGAGAACTCCATGCTGGTGAACTCCGCGCCCGCTTCCGCGGCCAGGAGATAGCCATCGCCGGTCAGCACGTTCGAGCCGAGCGTCTTGCTGAGAAAGGCGCATCCGCCGGTGGCAATCACCACCGCCTTGGCGTTGACAACCCAGCGGTCGCCCTTCTGGCGGCGAAGGCCTGTGGCTCCGGCCACGACGCCATTCCCGTCGACCAGAAGTTCAAGCGCAGGTGAATGATCGAGGATGGTGACACCGGCCTGCTTGGTCCGCTTGCGCATGAGACGCATATATTCCGGGCCTTGCAGCGAATTCCGCTGCGGCCTGCCGTCGTCATCGCTGGGATAAGGATAACCCCAATCGGCGAGCTGATTGCTCTGGGCGTAGGTCCGATCGAGCACGCGCGCCATCCAGCGGCGATCCTGGAGATAGCCGCCCAGCTTTTCGCGACTGGCCATCGCGGCCTCGCGGCGTTCAGGACTTGGGTCGACGTACCACACGCCGGTGCCGGCCGCCGCCGTCGCGCCTGACGTGCCGCAAAAGCCTTTGTCGGCCAGCACGACGCGCGCGCCATGCTCGGCGGCACTGATCGCGGCCCATGCGCCGGCAGGACCCCCGCCGAGCACCAACACATCAGCATCGAACACGACTGATCCTGCCGAACTCGACAGTTTCTCGGCACGACCAAGTGATTTTGTCATCGCTCGTCTCCGCATTGATGCTGTTCAGAATGCCGGGATCTGGCCCGGCAGTTTGTCCTTGATGAGCTGACGAACCGTGTCGTTCTGATAGGCGCGCACCAGCTTGCCGACCCACGGCGCATCCTTGTCCTTCTCGCGAACCGCGATGAAGTTGTTGTAGGGATTGTTGACCGAGGATTCGATGGCAATGGAATCCTTGCCCGGGATAAGACCGGCCGGGACGGCGTAGTTGGTGTTGATGACGGCGGCATCGACGTCGTCGAGACTGCGCGGGAGCTGCGCGGCGTCGATTTCGCGGATTTTCAGATTCTTTGGATTTGCGGTGATATCGAGCACAGTCGGCAGGATTCCCACCCCGTCCTTGAGCTGGATCAGCTTTTCCGCCTGAAGCAGCCGCAACGCACGGCCGCCGTTCGACGGATCGTTCGGAATGCCGATCGAGGCCCCGTCCTTGATCTCGGCGACTGACTTGGCCTTCCGGGAATAGAGCCCGATGGGGGAGACGATCGTCTCGCCGACGGCAACGATCTTGTAGCCCCGCGTCTTGATCTGATTGTCCAGGAACGGCTTGTGCTGGAACGCATTCGCATCGAGATCGCCGGCATCGAGCGCGGCATTGGGCAGCAGATAATCGTTGAAGACGACAACCTGAACGTCGAGGCCGTCTGTGGCTGCGATCTCCTTGACCTTGGCCCAGATGATTTCGGCATCGCCACCCGAGATCCCGACCTTGATCTTCTGATCCGCTGCGGCCGGCGCGGTCAACAGAGCAAGGGCGGCCATCGCCAAAAACAACCGGCGCTTCATCATCTACGTCTCCTTCAAGCTTTTCGTTTCATTTGCTACCCGATCCGGGCAATCAGGATGTCGGCCGCCGAATCCGCGAATTCGGCGGACATATCGTGGAAGACGACACGCTCCTGAACCGTCGCGACGCGCGGCCGGTAGTTTGAAACCTTGCCGCCCCGTCGATCCGGGCAGGACCGGCTGATCGCGCGGGCAAACCGCCGTGAGCCCGCAATCTCCGCGGCCTGCGTCGCGCTACCGGCCGCGAACGCAAGGCTCATGTGATCGACGTCGACAACATAGATCATGACGCGATGTCCTTGCGTTGCGCGCTCGGCAAACTGCCGAATGCCTCTCAGGCCGCCTTGCGCGCGCCTGCATCGGCGTGGGCCAGCGCCTGATCGAGATCCGCCAGGATATCGTCGGGATGCTCGATTCCGACCGACAGGCGGACGTAGCCGGGCGTGACGCCGGCGGCGAGTTGCTCGGCCGCGCTCAGCTGCTGATGCGTCGTCGAGGCGGGGTGGATCGCCAGTGAGCGGGCGTCGCCGATATTGGCGACGTGATAGAACAGCTTTAGCGCGTCGATGAAGCGACGGCCGGCCTCGATGCCCCCTTTCAGCTCGAAGCCGACCAGCCCGCCAAAGCCGCCCTTCAGATAAGCGTCCGCCCTGCGCCGGTTCTCCCCGCTCTGCAACCCGGGGAAGATCACGTTCGAGACCGAGCTGTGCTTGGAGAGGAAGTTCGCGACCTTCACCGCGTTCTCGTTGTGCTGGCGAATACGCAGCGGCAGGGTCTCAAGGCCCTGGATGAACTGGAACGCATTTTGCGGCGCGATCGATGCGCCGAGATCGCGCAGCAGCTTGACGCGAGCCCGCAGGATATAGGCGATCGGGCCGAGCGGCTTCGCCGCCTCGGTCCAGATGGCACCGTGGTAGGCCTCGTCAGGCTTGTTCAGCAGCGGGAAGCGCTCGGCATGCGCGGCCCAATCGAAATTGCCGCCGTCGACGATGGCGCCACCGATCGCGGTGCCATGGCCGCCGATATATTTGGTCGTGGAGTAGACCACCACCGCAGCGCCGTGCTCGAACGGGCGCGCGATCAGGGGCGAAGCCGTGTTGTCGAGAATCAGCGGCACGCCCAGCGAACGGCCGATATCCGCGACCTCCTTGATCGGGAACACGTTCAGCTTGGGATTTGGAAGCGTCTCGCCGAAATAGGCCCGCGTCTTCGCGTCGGTCGCGCGGCGAAAATTCTCGGGATCGGCAGGGTCGACAAATCGGACCTCGATGCCGAACTGTTTCAGGGTCTGCGAGAGCAGCGTCCAGGTGCCGCCGTAGAGATCGGTCGACGACACGATGTTGTCGCCGGCCTGCGCGACGTTGAAGATCGCGAAGGCGGAAGCAGTCTGTCCGGAGGCAACCGCGAGGGCGGCCGCCCCGCCCTCGAGTGCCGCAAGCCGATCCTCAAAGGCCTGCTGGGTCGGATTGCCGATACGGGTATAGATCGGACCAAGCTGCTCTAGCGCGAACAGGCGCGAGGCGTGATCCGTGTTCTCGAACTGGAATGACGTCGTCTGATAGATCGGAACCGCTACCGCACCAGTCGCAGGATCGGTGCGATACGAGCCGCCATGCAACGCCAGCGTCTCGAAGTTCCGGGTTTCAAAAGCCATGTATCAATCCTCCGATTTCGAGAGCACGCACGATGCGCGCCGAAACTCCATCGAAATGATGCGTTTGGATTTCCAGGCTGTCGAGCGGCTGGAAAAAATAGCGATACACGTCCTGAAACATCGCCGTTTCAGAAATCGTTTCTTCCCGATCGCTCGTCGAATTGGAAACAAATCCACTCGCGCAAAATGGTAGGTGTCGTTAGCGAGACACGGATCGCTTCGCGATTGACGGCGGGACTCGACTATGACGCGACCACGAGAGTTACGTTTCAACGCCATCAACATGACCGCGCCAAGTCATCATTGGTCAGGCCTATGGTCGCATCCACGCGATGCGGCCGGTTGCGCCCATGACGACCGCCATGACGCGGCCGAAGACTTCTCACAGCGAGCTACAAGCTATGGGACGGAAGCTAGGAGGACAACGCCGTCGACGCGACCGGTCTTTTTCATCGGCCAGACCAAGCGTATCCAGGCGCACGCCGTCCGCGAGATCCGACGTGCGGCCAAGGACTGCCGCCGCGATCCGTATGACATCCGCCTGTTCGCCGGTTGCTACCGTGATCGTGGCCCCCGACCCGCAGCGAAGCGAACGACCTACCTGAAGACTACGCCCAACGTGTCGATCAGACCGGCCAGCTCGCCCTGTTGTCAGGCTGGGCCGGCATCGGCTTCTCGACTTACGGTCCGGACCACCCGATCGAATATGTCGAAAGCAACGCCATCCAGTCGATGGTCGAAAATTTTGCGGTGCGCAGCGATCGGCCGATTCATATCGGCGATCTCGCGAGGTTGAGTCGCTCCGGCGCCAGGTCTCCATTCGTGGTCGGCTCACCGCGAGACGTCGCGGCCGAATTGATCTCCTAGGCGGATGACACGGACATCGACGGTTTCAATCTGTTCCGCTTCGTTGTGCCGGAATCACTCGATGCATCCGTCGACCTCGCGGTCCCGGAGCTTCCACCCCGCGGCGTCTACAAGACCAGCTATGGCGAAGGAACGCTTCGCCATAAGCTGTTTCCCGGTCGCGGCCCACGACTGCACGTGACTCATTCGGGCGCGGGCTTCTGTCGTCAATCTTCCGTTCCAACGGGTTCGTCTCTGTCCAGCGCTGCCGAATAGGCGACGCAACCAACCGACAAACCATGTTGGCCGCCGGAGCACGCAGCCATTCCGCCCGATGGAGCGTTGATCGAGAACAGCCTACGCCTCCTGAACGCCAAGCGGGTCGAGTCGCGCCAGCTGCGGTGCCTTCTCCGGCTGCCTCAGAAGACCGCGCACGTGGCGCTTCAGGCGAACAAATTCGACGTCAGTCACCAGGTCAGAGACTCGGGGACGAGCAAACGGCAGGCGAAGGTCCTCGACAATTCGTCCCGGCCGCGCGCTCATGACGACGATCCGATCGGCCAGAAACAGTGCTTCATCGATGTCATGGGTGACGAATACCGTCGTTGTCGGGATTTCCGTCCAGATGTCGAGCAGGACCTCCTGCATCATGTTACGCGTCTGCGCATCCAGCGCCCCGAACGGCTCGTCCATCAGCAGGACGCGAGGTCGATTGATAAGCACGCGCGCGATCTCGACCCGCTGCTGCATGCCCCCGGAGAGCTGAGACGGATAGAAATGCTCGAAGCCCGACAGGCCGACGAGCTGCAGAATTTGGTCTGCCGCGCGGCGGCGCTCTTGCTTGCCGACACCGCGCATCTTCGGACCGAAAGCGACATTGTCCCGCACCCGTTTCCACGGAAACAGCGTATGCTGCTGGAAGACAATTCCCCGGTCCGGGCTTGGCCCAAGGACCGGCTTGCCATCCACGGTGAGCTGTCCACCCCCGATTTTCAAATGTCCCGCCACTGCGCCGAGAAGCGTCGACTTACCGCAGCCGGACGGACCGAGAATGCACACGAATTCACCCGGCGTAACCGCAAAACTGAGGTCGCTTACCGCCTCGAACGCTTCTGCTTCCTCCCCAAGCGAAATCGAGACATGAGTGACGTCGATACATCCCACCGCGTGCGTTAAATCATCGGCGACACGGATGTTCATCGCGTTTCCACCGCGCGGCGCCAGGGCATAAGAGCCTGCCCGAAGGTCGTCAGCAGCCAGGAGCTTCCCATGCCAAGCACGCCAATGATCAGCATGCCTACGATGATGTCCGCATAGTTCTGCAGGGTATAAGCTTCCCACGTATAGTAGCCGATGCCGAACTGGCCGGAGATCATCTCCGCCGTAACGAGACAGAACCACGATGTCCCCATACCGATCGCAAGGCCGGTAACAATGCTGGGTGCGGCTGCAGGCAACACGACTTCGAACAGGATCGCCGTCGATGTTCCGCCGAGACTGCGCGCGGACGCCACCAAGCGACGATCAACGTTGGCGACGCCGTGGATCGTGTTCAGGATGATCGGGAATAGGGCGCCGATGAAGGTGATGAAGATCATCGAAAGTTCGGACGACGGGAAAATGAGGATGGACAGGGGAATCCAAGCGACCGCGGGGATCGGGCGGAGCAATTCGAGCGGCGGCAGGAGCAGATCGCCCGCGGCCCTGGAGCGACCGATCGCGAAACCGAATGCAACTCCCGCGACGGCAGCCGCTCCATAGCCTGCGAAGACGCGCCAGAGGCTGCTGCCGACATGCGCGAGCAGTTTCGGCGATTTCAGTAGAGCCAGAGCGGACTCCACGACCTCCGTCGGCGGCGGCACATTGCGAAACGTGATCACGCCCAGGTTCGCATGCAGGCTCGACGCGAGCTGCCAAAGCGCAACGCACGAAAGAACCGAGCAGCCGCGGATCAGGCACCGGATCACCTTCATTCGGGCTTGCCTGCTTGCGATCGGCACGCTACCGGCCCGCCACGAGTGATTCACGTGCGCCGGCGTAGTCCAACACTTCGCCGCCATGGATATTCGCCCAGCGCGTCGCGCCATCCTTGAGCAGAAACGCGCCAAGCTCGCCCCGCTCCGAACGCACGAACCACGCCTGATTCGCAAACAGCTTGATGCCACTCTCGCGGTCCTGCGCATAGACTACGCGAACTGCTCTGCCATCCTTCTCGAGCCTGGCCAGCGCCTTCAAGGCGCTTTCAGGCGATGCATAATGCCGCACCTTGGGTTCATCCTTCACCCAGATCTGGGCAACCCGGCTGAAATCCTCGATTGGCTCACCTGTTGCCGCGTCTTTGGCGTACAGCGGAAGCTGGTCGTAGTTCTTTAGATCGGCATCGTAGTCGCGCCCGATCTGCGACAGCGCAGCACGGATGTACTTTTCGGTCACGAAGTGGTTGATATCGAGGTCGCTGTCCGTCCTCTTTAGCAGCTTCAAAGTCTTGATCGATGTCGCCACTGCCTGGCGGTACTCCGGCTTCCACGTTACATCCCGTGTCTGCAAGCCGAGCGGACCGTGGAAGAGATAGACGACCTCGGCCTCGATGCCGGTCACCTTGGCAATCAGCTCGCTGTAGGTCTCTGGTTCCTCCGCGATCAGGCGGTCAGCTTCGAGCGCGGCGCGCAGATAAGCGACGACGATTTCAGGATATTTCTCGGCGTAATCTCCATCGACCAGAGCCCCATGCAGCGTCGGAGTGTTCGCCTGGGAGCCGTCGAATATCTTCCGCGCAAATCCGCGCCATGGGAACAGTTCGGCGAATGGCACGAAATCGGCGTGGGCCTCTATCTTGTTCGTCTGCAAGGCCGGCCCGGCGACCTCGGGCGCCTGAGTAATGATATTCACGTCAGTTTCGGGATTCCAGCCCTGCGCCTCGATCGCGCGCAGCAACATGCCGTGTGACGTCGAGGCAAATGGAACCGAGATCGTCTTGCCCTTGAGCACCACGATGGCATCTTCGTCATCAGGCGGGGACAGGTCCGCGTCTTTTACAGCGCGCCCTCGGGACGCGAGATCACTCTTGCCTACTGGACGCCAGGACATTTCATCGGCGGCCCAGAGATTACGGGCGGTGGCCCGCACATGTGGTCGGGCGTCGCGATGGAAAAATGCGAGATACAGGCCTTGCCGAGCACCGACCTCCAGAGGCTGCTGAGCGAAATGCCGAGCTTCGCGCTCGCGATGATCGACGGCCTGATCGCCAAGGGTAAATGCTACTCTTCGATGGCGCAGATGCTAGGGACCCGCTCCGTGATCGAGCGCCTTGCGCAGTATCTCCTGAACTTGTCGGAGCTTTATGGCATCGCCGATGGCGACGCCGTCGTTGTCAATCGCAAGGTCACGCACGACCAGATCGCCGCCATGGTGGGGTCGACCCGGCAGTGGGTTACGATGATGCTGAAGCGCTTTCAGACCAAACGCATCATTACCATCGACGGCAGCACGATCCGGATCGAGCGGATCGACCTCCTCGAAAAACTCCTGTTCAAAGACTAGCCGAGTAGGCACGTAGCCCCGCGATACGATGTAGCCGCCTGCCCACAATTCTTGTGCACGAGCACTCCATTCTCAATTCGCACCGAACGAGAGAATGTTCGCTCTAATCCGCGTCTCATTCCGGAATTGCCAGGGGCCCGCGTTCATCGGCACATTGCAGATGTTTGGTCTTCCCAACAGTGGTTGAGACGGCAAGGCAGCCTCTTGCACAGGTTCCTCGAAATGCATCGTCCTCCTTCTCGTCTGCGAGCTATCGCCGTTGCAGCGATCGGCCTTTTCGTCGCGTCATCCGCCGAACCCGCCAAGTCCGAAGAGCTTCGCATCGGTTACCAGAAGTCCTCGACGCTGACGGCGATCCTAAAAACGAATGGAGATCTGGAAAAGGCACTGGCGCCGCTCGGGGTCACCATCTCCTGGCACGAATTCACCAGTGGCCTGCCGTTGCTGGAAGCCATCAACATCGGCAGCATCGATTTCGGCGCCGATGTCGCCGACACCGTGCCGATCTTCGCGCAGGCCGCCGGTGCCAAGCTCGCCTATGTTGCCGAGGAATCGGCATCGCCGGCGGCGCAGGCGATCGTTGTGCCGCAATCGTCGACCATCAAGACCATCGCTGATCTCAAGGGCAAGAAGATCGCCGTGACCAAGGGCGCCGGCAGCCATTATCTGCTGCTCGCGGCGCTGGCAAAATCCGGCCTGAGCTTCAAGGACATTACGCCCGCCTATCTGACGCCGGCCGACGGCCGCGCGGCATTCGTCAGCAACAATGTCGATGCCTGGGTCGCCTGGGATCCATTCCTGACCAGCGCTCTGCACCAGACCAAAGGCCGCATCCTGTCCGACGGCAGCAACGGCCTTGCAAGCTTCAAGCGCTACTACCTCGCCTCGGCCACCTATGCCGACAAGCACGCCGAAGTGCTCAACGTGATCTTCGCAAAGCTCTCGGAGACTGGCAAATGGGTGAAGGCCCAGCCGAAGGATGCCGCCACGTTGCTTGCCGGGCTCTGGGGTATCGATGCGGCGACTGTCGAAGAAGCTAATAGCCATCGCTCTTATCAGGTGGGCGCAGTCACCGGTCCCGGCCTGTCGGAGCAGCAGCGCATTGCAGATTCTTTTCACGCCGAGGGCCTGATCCCCGTGAAGATCGATACCACCGCCATCAAGATCTGGTCCCCGAAGGGGTCCTGATCACTGCTCCCTGCGGCTCAGGCCGCTGAACTTCGGATTCGCAATGCCGCAACGTCAACTGCACCTGAACGTCAACCTGCTTCACTCCGGCGTCTATCCGTCAGCCTGGCGGCTGCCAGACAGCGACCCGCGCGCTTTCTTCGATCTCGGTCATTATGTGCGGGTGGCGCAGATCGCCGAGCGCGGGAAGTTCGATGCAATCTTTCTCGCGGATTCCCCGGCCCTGAACGATCGCATCGACTATCGATCATTCACATCGCTGGAGCCGACGATCATTCTGGCGACGATCGCCGCCGCGACAAAGCATGTCGGGCTGATCGGGACGGTGTCGACGACCTATAACGAGCCCTACAACATTGCGCGCCGCTTCGTGACGCTCGACCATGCCAGTGGCGGGCGTTCTGGATGGAACGCGGTCACGACGGCCGATGCCGCTTCAAGCCGCAATTTCGGCCTCTCGGGTGCACTGGAGCACAAGGCGCGCTATGAGCGCGCCAAGGAATTCACCGAGGTCGTCCACGCGCTGTTCGACAGCTGGGAGGACGACGCCTTTGTCGGCGACAAGGCGAGCGCCAGGTTCGTCGATACGTCGAAAGTCCATCCAATCGCCCACCGCGGCCCGCATTATTCAGTCGCGGGCCCGCTGAACGTGCCGCGCTCGCCGCAGGGACGACCGGTGACGGTGCAGGCGGGCGGCTCCAATGACGGCCGCGACTTCGCCGCCGCCCATGCGGAGGCCGTATTCACACTGGCGCAGTCGATCGAGGAAGGCGTCGCCTATGCCCGCGATCTGCGCACGCGCGCTGCGGCTTACGGCCGCTCCGGTGATGCTGTTGTGATTCTGCCGGGACTTGCGACTGTCATCGGCAGCACGGAAGCCGAAGCAAAGCGTCGGCAGGACGAACTCTGGGAGCTGGTCCCGATCGAATACAGCTTGGCGCGTCTCGCCGGCACGCTTCAGATCGACCCTACCTTGCTTGAGCTCGACAAGCCGCTGCCCGATCCGTTGCCACTTCCGGCGAACGCCAATCACACCATGTTCCAGGGCACTGTAAACATGGCCCGCCGCGGCAACCTCACTGTCCGCCAATTAATCCGCGCGCTGGGCGGCGGCGTTGGCCATCGCATCATCGTCGGTACGCCGGAGCAGATCGCGGGCGATATCGAGGCCTGGTTCAAGGCAGGCGCCGCGGATGGCTTCAACCTGATGCCGGACGTTCTGCCCACCGGGCTCGAGACCTTCGTCGACGCGGTGGTGCCGATCCTGCAAAAGCGCGGACTGTTCCGGACCGAGTATATGGGCACGACCCTGCGCGATCATTTCGGACTGCCGCGGCCAACGAGCCGCTATGCGAAGCAGCCGCCGGCCGTCGCCTCGGCCTGATCGTCGCGACCACCTATCCTGCGGAATGGGCCAGCTTCGCAGCAGGTCCCGCTGATTGTTTGGCCCGAACGCGGGGGATGATCTCCTCTGCGAAGCGTCGCATCTCAGCCTCGAAAGGCTGGAATTGCAGCATGAAGAGCTCAATGCCCGCCGCATGGAACGCCTCCATGCGGGCCGCAACCTCGTCATAGCTGCCGACCAGGCCCGCGGCCGTGCCGCCATTGCTGCCGACGCGCGGCGTTTTCTGCATGGTCTGCATCATCACGACCTTCGGGTCCGTGTTCTGCTTCTGGATCACCTTCATCGGCGCATCCTTTGCCGCAAGGCTGAGCAGCCGCTCATAGGCGGCCTGCGCCTGCTCCCGCGTCTCGCGTGCGACGACAAAGGCGGACAGTCCGAAGCGCAATGGCGGCGCCGCACCGCGCGGCCGGGCCGCGACGTCGGCGATCAGGCCGGCAACGTCATCGAGCGGCTGGCCGTTGATGAACCAGACGTCGCCGTGAGCAGCGACCAGATCGCGCGCCGGCTCGGATTCGCCGCCGACATAGATGGCCGGCCGCTTGCGATAGAGGCTGGTCGGCCGCAGCGCATAGTCCGTGACGTTGAAGTGGTCGCCGCTGAAGTTAAGGCGCTCGCCCTCCATCAGGCGGGACACGACGGAGATCCATTCCTTGCCGTAAGCATACGCGCATCGTGCTCGGGAAAGCCGATTCCCGCCTTCTCCAGCTCCGGACGGTTCCAGGCGTTGACCAGATTGATGGCGAACCGGCCGCGGCTGATGTTCTCGATGCCGAGCGCCAGCTTGGCGAGCACAACGGGGTGATAGAGATACGGCTTGATCGCAGCGATGATCTCGATGCGCTTAGTCAGCGCCGCGATGGCAGCGGCAGCGCTCCAGGCTTCGAGCTGATCGAGATCCTCCTGATGCGGATTGATCGTGTGCTGCGCGATCAGCGTCGAATCGTACCCGAGCTCCTCGGCTGCAAGAATGAGATCCCGATTGCGAACCCACGAGGCATCATAGGGCTCTTCAGGGTCCTGATGCGCGGCACGCGGCCCGTGTACCAAGGCCCAGATGCCGAAGCGAAGACGTGCAGCCGTCATCATGCTCTCCCGTAACTCTCTCGAATTTGAGCGTTCTCGCCAATGGCTGGCGCAAGTTCAAGCAGACCAACATCAAAAGATTTTCTTTGTCGTACAGCCACGCGGCGACGACAGCAGATCACTGCGGATCAAACGACAATTGAAATACCGCTCTATTTCTGTCGACCCGATTTCGTGGGACATTTTGTGGAGACGGCAGGTGATTGCCGTCACGCTTCCTGCATCAAATGCAGTGCGTGAAAACGAGGTCTTGCGTCTTGAGCAACTTGGAACTGAGCGGCATCGATCGTGCCGCGATCGGTGCTAACAGTGCGCCGTCGGCGCAAAGCGGCAACAGCGCACTTGCTCCGACCGCTGCAAACAGAAAGCTAGGCGCGCGCGGCCTTCAGCTTCTGTCATGGCTGGCGCCGATGGTACTGGTCATCATCTGGGAGTGGCTGGCGCAGGCAGGATGGCTCTCGCCGCAAGTTCTGCCCGCACCGAGCAAGGTGATCCGCACGGCTTTCAAGCTTGCAACCACGGGCACACTGCTTAACGATCTCGTCGTGAGCTTGCTGCGGGCGGCGGCAGGCTTCGCGATCGGGACGGCCGTTGGTGGCGGCCTGGGCATTCTCGTCGGCTTCTCCCGCATCGCCGAAGGTCTGATCGACCGCAGCGTGCAGATGATACGGGCCGTCCCGTTCCTCGCAGTGCTGCCCCTCGTCATCGTCTGGCTTGGCGTCGGTGAGACCCAAAAGATTTTCCTTGTTGCTCTCGGCGTCACCTTCCCGATCTACATCAACACTGTTCTCGGTATTCGCCAGGTCGATCCAAAGCTGCTCGAGCTTGGCCGAGTCCAGGGCCTGAGCTCCCTTCAGCAGATCCGCCGGATCATCTTGCCCGGCGCATTGCCGTCGATCCTGACTGGAGTGCGCTATGCGCTGGCGACGGCATGGCTTGCACTGGTCGTAGCTGAAACCATCGGCGCACAGTCCGGCATCGGCTTTCTTGCCATGGACGCGCGCGAATTCCTGCGCACCGACGTGATCGTACTGACCATCGTGATCTATGCGCTCATCGGCGTCACCGCCGATGGAATTGCTCGCTTCCTGGAACGACGGCTTCTCGCCTGGCATCCGAACTACGGGGCAGCACGATGAATGCTCACGTCGCCCCCCTGTCGGCCGCTTTATTCGAAACCGGCCCGGCTGTCGTCGTCAGCAATCTCGTACGCCGCTACGGCAGTCGCGTGGTCATCGAAAAGCTGAACCTGCGTATCGAACGAGGCGAGTTCGTTGCTTTGCTGGGCGAGAGCGGTTGCGGCAAGACCACATTGCTGCGGGCGCTGGCAGGTCTGGACCCAATCCAGGGCGGGCGCATCGTCGCTCCGCGGCGGCCGGCGGTCGTGTTCCAGGAGCACCGGCTCCTACCTTGGGACAGCCTCTGGCGCAACGTCTCGCTTGGTTTGCAGGTGCCGGACGCACGCGAACGCGCCGCCGAAGCATTGACCGAGGTTGGCCTCGGCGACCGTCTCGACGACTGGCCGCGCAATCTCTCGGGCGGACAGGCCCAGCGTGTTGCGCTTGCCCGCGCGCTGGTGCAGCAGCCCGAGCTTTTGCTGCTCGACGAGCCGTTTGCCGCATTGGACGCGCTCACCCGCATCCGCATGCATGAGCTTGTTCGCGAGCTCGTCGCCAATCATCAGCCGGGCGTTCTGCTCGTCACTCACGACGTCGATGAGGCAATTGCGCTCGCCGACCGTATCCTGGTGATGCGGAACGGCGCCATTGCCTTCGAGCACCGCGCCGCGCGCAACGGCTCGACACCCATCTCACGTAGCGAGCTCCTTGGCGAGCTCGGCGTGGATTCGCATTCCACCCACTAATTTAGCGGAAGCCAATATGTCCGACTCTCCAATCGCCAAGCCGTCCCGCCGCAGCTTTCTCAGCACCGCGGCCTTCGGCGTCGGCGCCCTCGCCGGCTTGAACATCGGCGATTTCGCCGAGGCCGCCACTGGCCGTACGACCGACACAGTGCGCCTGACCTGGGGCTTGGGCGGTCTCAATCTCATCGCCAAGGAGCGCGGTGAGTTTGAGAAGGTGCTGGCCAAGGACGGAATCAAGGTCGAATGGCTCGGCCCCTTCCCGAACCATGCGCCGACATTGCAGGCGGTCACGGGCGGCAGCGCCGACTTCAGCTTCGGCGGCAGCACGACGCCGGCCCTGGCGGCGATCATTGCCGGCTCGCCGCTGGTGTTCACCCAGTTCGTGGTCTACGAGCCCCGCACCACGGCGATCATCGCCAAGGATGGTTCCGGCATCGACAAGGTCGAGGACCTCGTCGGCAAGTCGGTCGCGGTCAACCGCTCCGGCCTCGGCGAATTCCTGCTGGTCGCCGCGCTCGAAAAGCACAAGGTTGACCGGTCGAAGGTCAAGTTCGTCTATCTGAATCCGCCCGATGCGGCACCCGCGCTCGCCTCCAGCAAGGTCGACGCTTGGTCGATGTGGAGCCCCGGCGTCGATATCGCGCGGCTCGAATACAAGGCGCATGACATCTTCCTTGAGGGTCGCGATCTCGACTTCCAGATCGACTACACCTCATACCTGACCACCCGCAAATTCGCGACCGACAACCCGGCCCTCGTGCGGGCCGTCAACGACGCGTTCCGCGCCGAAGGCAAGTGGATCTCGGAGAATGGGAAAGAGGCGGAGTACATCGCCCAGAAGGTGGGCAAGTACAGCGACGAGGTTCGCGATCAATTCATCGCGCTGAAACGGCAATACCGCTACTTCGCCGTCAACGATGAGCGCTTCATCAGCGAGCTGCAAAAGGCAGCCGACTGGCTCGTCGCGCGCAAGGTTCTGCCCGAGCCGGTCAAGGTGACCGACCATCTCGCCCAGCTCTAGGAACGTGACCAACAGGCCGATCATGAACAAGACCGTATCCGCCCCCTCTCTCGGCACATCGGAGCCGCTCAAGACCGGCTCGCCGGAGCTGGAAGCGCTGCTCAACCAGATCGCCGAAGGTGCGAGCGCGCGGGAACGCGACCGCGTGCTGCCGTTCGAGGTCATCGATCTCATCCGCCGCGCCCGTCTCGGCGCATTGCGGCTTCCGGTGAGCGCCGGCGGCGCCGGCAGCACGATCCGCGATCTCTTTGCTTTCGTGATCCGGCTCGGCGAGGCTGACGCCAACGTCGCGCACATCCTGCGCAATCATTTCAGCGTCGTGGAGCGGTTGGTGCGTACGCCCAAGGACGCGCAGAGCCGCGCGTGGCAGAAGGCGGTCGCCGAGGGCGCGATCATTGGGCTCGCCACCACCGAGCTCGAAAGCCCGCGCGTCGGCAATGTCACGCCGGGCACCACGTTCACGCCGGATACGAATGGCGATTTCCTGCTGAACGGCACCAAATATTACAGCACCGGCACGTTGTACTCGGATTACGTCCTGGTACGCGCGGCCGACCCATCGGGAGCAACCGGCGCGACGATCGTACCGACCAAGCGCGAAGGCATCGAGCTGGTCGATGATTGGGATGGTCTCGGCCAGCGGCTCACGGCGACCGGAACGACCCACTTCCGCAACGTCAAGGTCAAGCGCCAAGAAGTGGTGTTCGACACGTCGGATGGCGGTTATGGTGTCCCCTATTCCAATACGTTCGCGCAGCTGTTTCTGACCGCGATCGTTGCCGGCATCGCGCGCGCGACGTTGCGCGACGCCACTGCCCTGATCCATTCCCGCAAGCGCACCTTTTACTACGCACCGACTGAAATCCCGACGGACGACCCGCTGCTTCAACAGACAGTCGGGCAGATCGCCAGCGGCGCCTTCGCTGCCGAAACCGTGGTGCTGGCAGCAGCCGAGGCACTCGACGCCGCAACTGACGCGTTCGATGCCGGCGCCGCTCATGCGGCAGAGGCCGCCCACACTGCCGCCCTTCTATCCGCCAAAGCCAAGATAATAGCCGACGATTTCGCCATCCGCGGCGGCAGCCTGCTGTTCGACGTCGGCGGCGCGTCCGCGACCAAGAAGGTCACCAATTTCGACCGGCACTGGCGCAATGCGCGGACGCTGTCCTCGCACAATCCGACCACCTACAAGGCGCGCTCGATCGGCCAATATGAACTCAACGGCACGCCGTTGCCCGCGAAGGGCTTCTTCTAATCAGGAAAGGCGCCTTCGACGGCCAGACACAAGGAGGTCAGGACATGGGAAGGCCGGATATCCATCTCGTCACCGACGGTGACGAGATCGAGCACCAGTTCCGCGCCGTGATGCGCCGCCTTGCCGGCGGCGTCAGCATCATCACAGCCGGTCGTGACGACGACATCTCGGGAATGACGGTCACGTCGCTGACATCGCTGAGTGCAAGCCCACCGCGCGTACTGGTCAGCGTCAACCGACAGGCGTCATCCTTCGCGTTGATCGAGCGGCTCGGCGCGTTCGGTGTCAACATTCTCGGTTCCGACCAGCAAGAGCTGGCGGACCGTTTCAGCGACCGCCGCCTGAAGGGTTCTCAGCGCTTCGAAGGCATCCCGTGGTCGGCCGGAACGTCCGGGGTACCGCTGCTGGGAAACTCTCTCGCGACCGTCGAATGCCGGGTCGAGGAAATCATCGAGCGCTATTCCCATGGAATCATCGTCGGCAGTCTCCTGGGCTTCAACCTATCGCGCGAACTGTCCGGGCTGGTATATTGGAACGGGCAGTACATCGAGATCAAGCACGACTTCGACCTCGACTTGCTCGCCGAGATCAGCATTCCGCTGGCGCATGTGAGGTGAGGCAGCATGAAGCACGAACTCCCCCGCGACCCGTCGGACGACAGGAGTTCCGATAGCTCGAGGCAGAAGCGCTGGCAGCTCGAGCAACTCGTCGCCGCACTCCGCGTCTCCCGGGAGGAGACCCACAGCATCCGCCGAGATGGCGAGGCTCGCCGCGCACCGTCGCGCGAGGCTCTTCAAGCTATACTGGATGGCCTGACCGAAGCGCTATTCCCCCGCCATTACGGCCAGTTCGACCTCGACGGCGAGAACATCGACTATTTCGTCGGTAACCGCCTCAGCGTAGCGCTCGACGGCTTGTGCGACCAGATCCACCGCGCCGCGCTCTTCATCGGTGACGAACTCACGGCCGGCTTCCGACGTGAGGATGCAATCGAGCTGACGCGCCGGTTTGCGTCGGAGCTTCCCGACGTGCGCGGGCTGATCATCAGCGATCTCCGCGCCGCCTTCGTCGGCGACCCCGCCGCCAGGAACTTTCCGGAGATCCTGATTGGTTATCCCGGCATGACCGCGATCATCCACCACCGGCTTGCGCACATTCTCCATCAGCTTGGCGCGCGGCTGGTTGCGCGGCTGGTCGCGGAGATCGCGCACACAAGGACCGGCATCGACATTCATCCCGGCGCCAGCATCGGGTCCGGCTTCTTCATCGATCACGGCACCGGCGTTGTGATCGGCGAGACCGCCATCATCGGCGAAAATGTCCGCATCTACCAAGCCGTGACTCTCGGTGCGCGCCATTTTCCAACTGACGATGACGGCCATCTGATCAAGGGCGACGCCCGGCATCCGGTCGTTGACGATGACGTCGTGATCTATGCCGGCGCCACCATCCTCGGGCGCATTACGATCGGCCGGGGCTCGACCATCGGCGGCAACGTCTGGGTGACCCAGGACGTGCCGCCGAACAGCATCGTGACGCAGGCTACCGCCCGCAACAAGCCGGGTTAGATGGCCGGCGCCTTCCAGCGCATCAGGCGGCGCTCCAGTGCCTCGAGGATGGCGTTGAAGGTGAGGCCGATCACGGTGATTCCGAGGATACCGAAATACATCTGCGGGATCAGGAAGCTGTACTGGCTGTTGATGATGAGATAACCGAGCCCTGATTTCGCACCGACCATTTCGGACGCGACAAGGACCAACATCGCCGAGGCGCTTGCCAGTCGAATGCCGACGAAGATCGTCGGCAGCGACGCCGGCAGGATCACTTTCCGGAACAACTGGCTTGGTGTCGCCCCCATCGTCCGCGCGGATTTGATCAGGAGCGGATCGACCTGGCGGACGGCCGCGATCGTATTGAGCAGTAACGGCCAGGCGCAGCTGTAGACCACCATGGTGACCTTCGAGAGCTCGCCGATCCCGAGCAGCAGGATGAAGACCGGCAGCAGCGCCAGCGGCGCGGTGTTGCGCGCGATCTCGATGATCTGGTTCAGGAAATCGCCGAGCCGGGCATACCATCCGGTGACTAATCCCAGCGGCACTACCACCGCGACCGCGATCAGGAAGCCGCTCAGCGCGCGGAGCAGGCTTGCGGTAACGTCATCGTAGAGCTCGCCCGACTGGGCCAGCTGCCAGCCTGCCGCGATGACCTCCGAGAAAGGCGGCAGGAACGTCACGTCCACCACCCCCAGCCGCGGCACGATTTCCCAAACGGCCAGGAACAGCAGCACCAGCAGCGACCGCTGTCCTATCGCGCCGAACGACCGCGCAAGGCTGCCCGTCGCCGCAGCGAGTGCGCCGGCGCGTTGCCTTGCCCGATACTTTGGGCTTCCCTCGGCGAGTTCGAGCAGCGTCAGAAGCTCCAGATTAGACATGCGCCAACTCCTTCGCTCTCGCTGCACGCTCGCCATCCGGCGCTGGTACCTGTGAGCCCTGTGCCCTCAACACTTCATCGCGCAGCAAGGACCACACTTCGTGTCTGACCTGCCCGAACTGCGGCAATGAGCGGACGTCCTCGGTCTCGCTGTGTAGCTCGGCGGGAATGTCGACGATCTGCTTGATGCGGCCCGGGCGCGAGGTCATCACCGCCACGCGCTGGCCGAGCACGACGGCCTCGTCGATGCCGTGCGTGATGAACAGGATGGTCTTCCCGGTGCTACGCCAGATCCGCAACAGCTCGCCTTGCAGCGTCTCTCGCGTCTGTGCATCGAGCGCCGCGAACGGCTCGTCCATCAGCAGAACCTCGGGGTCGTAGGCAAGGCTGCGCGCGATCGCGACGCGCTGCTTCATGCCGCCAGAAAGCTCATGAGGGTACCGGTCGGCGAAGCCTGACAGACCGACGAGATCGAGATAGTGCAGCGCCCTCTCCCGCCGCTCCCTGGCTTTCAGGCCGGCGATATCCAGCCCGAACTCGATATTCTGTGCGGCCGTACGCCAGGGAAACAGCGCGTATTGCTGAAACACGATGCCGCGGTCGCGCGCAGGTCCCTCGATGACATTGCCATCGAGCAGGATGCGACCGCTGCTCGGCGCCGTGAGGCCGCCGAGCAGATCCAGCAAGGTCGACTTGCCGCAGCCGCTCGGCCCGACCAGCGCCAGGAATTCGCCGGCGCGAACGTCCAGCGTGATATCGTCGAGTGCGGTGAAGCTCTGCGCCGGCCCGCCATCCTTGCCGCGAACCAGGAATTCCTTGCGCACATGCTCGAAGCGGATCTTGGCTGTCGTCATTTTGCCTCCGCGGTTTTGCCAGGGCGGAAATAGTTGAACTCGTTGGTGTAGAGGTCCGAGGGCTTGAGCTGGTCCTGCTTCAGCAAGCCGTCCTTGACCAGCCAGTCGATCCACACCTGGAGTTCGGCATCGCCGATCACCCCGCCCTTGGTCGCCACGCCGGTGCTCCTCCAGTACTTGATCGGCGTTGCGTCCTCATTGCGCTTGCGCTCGGCGATGATGCGCTCGAAGCGGGCGCGGACCTCTTCCGGCGGCGTCGTCTGCGCCCAGGCGATGGCACGGGATACGCCCTCGATCAGCTTGCGGGAGGTGTTGGGGTTGTCCTTGATGAACTTGTCCCGCAGCACGTAGGACCCGCCGGTGAAGTTCCCGAAGATGTCCGTGTCTGCAAACAGCCTGCGGATGCCGCCGCGTTCGAGCGCCTTGTCGCGCAGAATACCGTTCAGCGTGGTGACCTCGACCTGTCCCTGCCGCAACGCCTGCTCGCCGGTGACAGGCGGGATCGCGACCAGCGTCACCTGTTTTGCCTCCGCCGGCGTCAGGCCGTTGCGGGCGAGGTACTCGCGCAGCACGAATTCGAGATGCGCCCCCAGCGTGTTGACCGCGACCTTCTTGCCGATCAGGTCCCGCGCGGTCCTGATCGGACTGTCCTCCGTCACATAGTAACCATTGTAGGTGTTCTCGTCCGAGCCGTAATAGCCGACCACCGCCTTGATCGGCGCCTTGGCGGCGATCAGCTTGATGATGGCGCCATAGAACGCGCCCCCGATATCGATGTCGCCAGTGACCACGGTCTGGATGTCCTGCGGACCGCTGATGGTGTTGCCGACCCATTTGAGCTTGAGCGGTGCGAGATAGCCGAGATCATCGGCCAGCTCAATGAAGGTGACCTGCCCGGCCCAGCCCTGATAGCGGATCTCGGTCTTTTCGAGCTGCGGCTCGGCCAGGGCGCTCCCGGCGAGAGCCGTCAGCCCAAAGGCGGCCAGCGCGAGTTGCCGGCCCCTTGTCCGTAGGCCGGCAACCAAGTGGCGCAGCGCTGAGATGGTGATCTTCATTGTGTTCTCTCCTTCTCAGGCGGCCTTCGCCTGCGGCTTCGCCGCCTTGACGCGAGTGACGCTGCTCCGGCCGTCGATGCTGACAGGCACTTCGCCGTCGATGGTGGCGCGCCGGACCACGCGGTGCTGGTCGCCATAGTCGTTCACGGCATAATGCTGGGTCGCGCGGTTGTCCCAGATCACCACGTCCCCTTGCCGCCAGTTCCAGCGCACGGTGTTCTCCGGCGCGGTGATGTGCGACTGGAACAGGTCGAACAGCTTTTGGCTGTCGTATTTCGACAGTCCGACGAAGCGCTGGACGAAATTGCCCAGCACTAGCGTGCGCTCGCCGGTTTCGGGATGCACCCGGACGACGGGATGCTCGGTCTCATAGACCGTCGCCGTGAAGACCTCTTCGAATTGCTTGCGGTCGGCTTCGCTTGCTCGGGTCTTGACCGCATAATCGTAGGCATTGCTGTGCACCGCCCAGAGCTCGTCCGCGAGCTTGCGCAGCGGCGCCGGCAGATCGAGATAAGACGTTGCCGTATTCGACCAGATCGTGTCGCCGCCGAACTCGGGGATCACGACGCCGCGTAGAATCGAGATCTTCGGATAGGCGTCGACGAACGTGACGTCGGTGTGCCACTGGTCGGCGCGACCCCCTCCGCGGGCGGAGTCGAGTTCGAGGATCGAGGCCGTGCCCTTGGTGGCACCGACCGTCGGATGCGGCACCAGCTTGCCAAGCCGATGAGCGAAACGCTCCTGCTCGGCATCGTCGAGATGATCTTGGCCACGGAAGAAGATCACCTTGTGCTCGAGCAGCACCTGGTTGATCGCCGCAATCGTCCGATCCGGCAGATCGCCTGACAGCTTGATGTTCCTGATTTCGGCGCCGATACGGGCCGATCGCTTGACGATATCCGAACGCGGAATGACGTTGTCGATGGTGATTCCGTCAGTCATGTCATCTTCCCCGAGACCGCGATCCGTTTGGACAAGGCTCCGCCGTTCGTCGATCGCAGTTGCGACGGCGGAGTGAAAGACAGTGATGATGGTGATGCCCCGCTTGCGCGATCGCCGCCGGCTCTGGAGGCGATCGCATCTGACGGGATCTTTCCGCAGTAGCCGCATCGATGCGGACTCGCATTCAGTCAGAGGATGCTAGCTCAGGGCTTTCGGAATTGGCTTCCAAAGTTTGAACGGCGGGGGGAATAGTTGCATTCGCGAAATCCGCGACAGCGAAATGCAGAACCACTCTCGTCGTGATTGCGCCATATCGTGGTCATGGCGACGCTCGTCAGGACAGCCATAAGCTTACTGACCATCGATCGCACCGCGCATGATCTCCATTTACAGGCTTTCTCGCAAGTTCATGCTCGCGCACATCTCAACAACGCAAATCCATTCCATCGACAATCGAGCGAGGCTCGACATAGATTTTGCACAGGCCGATCACGGAGCATTTCGCATGAGCAATCGACGGCAACTCGCTCTCAACCTCTTCATCTATCCCGACGGCCATCACGAGGCAGCCTGGCGCTACAAGGGCTCGGCGACGGAACGCGTCCTCGATATGCGTTATTATCAGGAGCTCGCGCAGCGCGCCGAAGCCCACAAGTTCGATGCGGTGTTCTTCGCCGACGGCCCGGTGCTCGCCGACAATGTCCGCTACGCCCAGCGCTTCCGCTTCGATCCGATCACGCTGCTGACGGCGATCGCCGCCGCGACCAAGAGGATCGGCCTGATCGGCACAGCCTCAACGACGTACACGGAGCCCTATAATTTGGCCCGCCAATTCGCCTCGCTCGACCATTTCAGCGGCGGCCGCGCCGGCTGGAACATCGTCACGACAAGCAGCCCGCAGGCGGCGCAGAATTTTGGATTGCCCGAGCACCCACCGCATCACGAGCGCTACGAGCGGGCGCGCGAATATCTCGACGTCGTCACCCGACTTTGGGACAGCTGGGAGGACGATGCCGTCGTCAACGACCCCTCCTCCGGCGTCTTTGCCGAGACCGCCAAGATCCACGCCATCAAGCATATCGGCAAGCATTTCCGCGTGCGCGGTCCGCTCAACATCCCGCGGTCGCCGCAAGGGCGGCCGGTCTACGTGCAGGCCGGCTCCTCGGATGACGGCCGCGCCTTCGCTGCGCAATTCGCCGAAGCCATCTTCACCGCGCATCAGACGCTCGCCAGTGCCCAGGAGTTCTACGCCGATATCAAGAAGCAAGCGCGCCAGTTCGATCGCAGCCCGGACCAGATCAAGATCCTGCCCGGCATCAGCCCCTTCATCGGCAGCACGCAGGCCGAGGCCGATCGCCTCCAGGACGAGTTCAATGAGCTGATCCAGCCGGAATATTCCCTCACGCAGCTACGCCAGATGATCGGCGTCGATCTCACCGGCTACGATCTCGAGGGGCCGGTGCCGCGCCATCTGATCGACACCGCCAGTGCGCGCGGCGTCGCCAGCCGCTTCAAGCTGGTGGTCGACATCGTCGATCGCGAGAAGCCGACGATCCGCCAACTCGTCCAGCGCCTCGCCGGCGCGCGCGGTCACTGGGTCATTGCCGGCACGCCGGAAAAGATCGCCGACAACATCCAGACCTGGTTCGAGAGCGGCGCGGCCGACGGCTTCAACGTGATGCCGCCGTGGCTGCCCGGCGGCTTCGATGCCTTTGCCGAGCAGGTCGTCCCGATCCTGCGCAAGCGCGGACTGTTTCGCGACGACTATACCGGCACGACGCTGCGCGAGCATTACGGCCTCGCCCGCCCGGCGAGCATCTACTCGAACGAGGTCAAGGCAATTGCCTGACACCGTTCTCCCCTCCAAAATGGAAAATCGTAAGAAGACATGAAGACCGCGTTGTTTCTGCTCTCCGGCCTTTTGGCTCTCTCCCCGCTCGCCGCCGAAAACTCCATGGCGCAGCAACCCGCCAAGCCCGAGCTGCGGGTCGGTTTCGTGCCGGGGCCGTACATCGATGAGTTCAAGATCGGCGTCGAGCCCGAGTTGAAGCAGAAGGGCTACAAGATCCGCTACGTCGAATTCTCGACCGGCCTTGAAGCCAACAACGCGGTGTTCAAGTCCGAGATCGATGCCAATGTGATGCAACACACGGTCTTCCTCGAGTCCTACAACGAGCGCCAGAAGACTGATCTCGTCGGCATCGTCCACGTGCCGACGCCGCCGATGGGCCTCTATTCGAAGAAGCACCCGCTGGGCACGCCGATCAAGCCGGGCTCCAGCGTCGCGGTGCCGAACGATCCCGTCAATCTGCAGCGTGCGCTGTGGGTGCTGCGCGATCTCGGCCTGATCGAGATCCGCGACAGCAAGCCGGTCGACGTCACCGAGCTCGATGTCATCAAGAATCCCGGCGGCATCAAGCTGGTCCCGCTCGAGGCCGCACAGGCGCCGCGCGCGCTCGACGACGTCGACTTCGCCGCCATCCAGGGTAATTTTGCGATCTTCAGCGGGCTGAAGCTGACCAATGCCTTCGCGCTGGAGAAGATGACGACGCCCTACATCAACGTGCTCGCGGTAAAGAAGGCCAACGCAAATGCCGACTGGGCCCAGGACATTGTCGCCGGTTACAAGTCGCCGGCGTTCAAGACGGCGATCCGGACCGATCATTTCTATGATGGGTTCACCCTGCCCGACTACATGAAGTGAGGGGATCGCAGCGCCGGTTCCATGCAGCCCTTGCGGCACGTCGACGTGCTCGCGCTCCTCACAAATGACTGATCCAACGCTCCCGCCCGGTGTACCGCATGAAAATCGTTCCTTGCGAAACGTCGCCATGGAATTTTCTGCTCGGACAGATGACAGCGTCAGTGCGATCCAACCAAACTGATCGTCGCCAAAGCCAGGCGATGTTCAACGTCTTGTCGCCCGTGATAGCCTTGCGGAGTTCTCGCCCTACAATGTTGTCCGGAGTGAACATGAGCTACATCGTCTCGCTGCATCTAAGCATCGCCAGCTGGCTCGAACAGGCACGCGGATGGTTCCAGCGCTCACTGCGGCCACAGACGGGCGGCCCGAACAATGAACCAGGCGGCCATCAGGACGACCTTTACGAGATCTTCCTGTTCGGACCTCACGGCTGAGAACTCTGCGCTAGCGCCGGCCCCAAGCTTCCACTGACACAAAGGTAATCAGACAATGACCGACGCTGCGTTGCAGCTCGCCGAGACTGGCCGCCGCCTTGATGCCATCGACCGCAAGATCCTGACGGTGCTTCAGGAGGACGCCTCGCTCTCGGTGGCCGAAATCGGCGATCGGGTCGGCCTGTCCTCCACGCCGTGCTGGAAGCGCATCCAGCGCCTGGAGGCCGACGGCGTGATCTTGAAGCGCGTCGCCCTTGTCGACCAGAACAAGATCGGCCTCGGCCTTTCGGTGTTCGTCTCGGTGGAAAGCTCCGATCATTCTGACGCCTGGCTGAAGCGCTTCGCCGCGGCGGTCAGCGCCATGCCGGAGGTGATGGAATTCTACCGCATGGCCGGCGACGTCGACTACATGCTGCGCGTCGTCATTCCGGACATGCCGAGCTACGACGTGTTCTACAAGAAGCTGATCCACGCCGTCCCGCTCAAGAACGTCACCTCGCGCTTTGCGATGGAGAAGATCAAGTCGATCACGGCCCTGCCGGTGCCGCCGGTTGCGGTGGACTAGGAGGGAACGGCGAGCGGTACGCCCGAGAGATTACCGACCTACGAAATCTGCGATTTCGTGCAGCGCGTCCTTCGCTTCCGGGAACAATCCAAGGAACGCGTGCCAGACGTGGGGGAGGTCCGGCCAGATGCTGAGAGTGGTCTTCACACCTGCCTCATCGAGACGAGCCGCGAATGTCCTACTGTCGTAGCAAAGAGTTTCGATCGCGCTTGCCTGCAAGAGCGTCGGCGGAAACTTCGCCAGGAGTTCGCGCGGTGCATGCATGGGCGAAACACGATAGTCCGATGCTTTGTCGTTTGGGCCGAGATAAGCAACGATGGCCGCAGCCAGGGATTCGGGGGTCACGATCTGGTCATCAATACCGATGCGCTCGATCGGTGACAGATTGTCGAGCGTCCCCGCAATCAGGACGAGACGATCTGGAAGCCGGCCGCCCTTGGCTGCCAACTCCAGACAAGTCGCCGCAGCCAGATTTCCGCCTGCGGAATCGCCGACCAAGCTCAGATGGATAGCCTGATCGTCAGCGGGCTCGCAATTCCGGCCACCACCAGGCCCATTGGACGCGGCCCAGCGGACAGCGCTAACGCAATCCTCCAGTCCGGCGGGAAATCGGTGTTCCGGCGCCAATCGATAATCGACGACAAGAACGGCCGTCCCAGTCAGGCGGGCAAGGGTTGCGGTCACGTCCCGGTAGTCGCTCGGCGAGCCGCCGACCCAGCCGCCACCGTGCGTGTAGACAATCCGGCGCGCGGGATCAAAATTTGCCGCGATCACCCACTCTGCAGCTGGTCCGCCCGCATTGACCGGCACGAAGGTGACGCCGTCAAGGCTCGGCGCCGGACCTACATCACCATAGCGTGGCATCAGGGCCCGGATGACCGCGACAAACTGCTGGAGCGGATCGGACAGAGCGCTCAAATCCGCCGAAGCTGCGAGCTCGGCCAGGTGCGAAAAGGCGCGGTCCAGCTCGACCCGGCGCGGTCGCAACGCAACAATTTCGTTCATCAGGTCGCTCCTCGGCTTCCGTTGTATTGCGCCAACCTAAGTTATCGATCGCTGTCGGACACGGACCGAAAGATGCGCATGAGGGGGACCAGATCGGTCAAGCCGATTGATTGGACGCGCACGACCAAATTGCGAGCGGGGGCGTTAGCTAGTAGAATCGGTCTCGCAAACCGTCCCATCGGGACACGTCATGCATCACTGGATGCCGCTCGACTGGGTCACCCGCCACGTCAACGGAGCAGTCCGCCAAGGACTGACCTTCGAGCATCTCATGGCGGCGTCGCGGATCGAATTGCGCCACGGCGACAATCGCGACATTGTCGGCCCTGCACAGTACCTGTTGTTATGTATGAATACCGCGCTCGGTGTCGACGACGCGGCGCATGGACTGGCGCGCACGCATCGATCCGGTTTACACCGCACTCGGACTCCGCATAGCGCTTGGCTGCGATACCCTGGAGGAGGCTATCCTCGCGGTCGCGCAACTTTATCGCGCCGCGTCCTGTGCCGTTCACTTCGAGCTGAAGGCGAAGCACGATGTCGCTGTCGTGAGTGTCCACGCCGAGTCCCTTCGGGGTTCCGACGCGTTGCTTCTCGAAGACATCTATCTCAGCTGGATATTCATGCACTGTATGTACTTTCTAGGCGGAGCAATGCCGGTCACATCTGTATCGACCCGGGATCCCCTTCACTTCTGCCTGGACGGTAAACATTTCGCCATCGATGCTCCCGTGCGACATGGCACGGTCACGGGAATGCAGTTCCCCCGCGCCCTGCTTGGACGCCGAAGCCTCAACCGCGCTGGCGCCAATCCGCACTGGGAATGCTTCCGCCTGTGGCTCGATTTCATCGAACATCGAGGTGGCGCGACTGAGCGCAACGCGTTGTGCGATCTCGGCGGCCTGCGCATGAAGGAAATGGCGGTGCGAGCCGGCGTGAGCACTTCAACAATGCGGCGCCGGTTGTTGAGCGATGGCGGCTTCCGCCAAGCGCGCGAGCGCAAATTGGTAACGGCCGCCGTGGACAGGCTGCGTAACAGCGATGAAAGTGTGGAATCGATTGCCGCGGAGCTTGGTTATTCCGACGCACGAAGCCTCCGCCGCTTCCTCAAGGCGACAACCGGCGCGACGCCGCAGCAGCTTCGTATGGCAGTATTCTCCCCGCAACCAGACGACAGGGAGGCACGAGTGCGCCTGCAGGAAATCGGCGCGGCGATGGCTCATGCCTGAGCGAACCAGACAGCGCTTTGCTAGACCCCGAATCTGAAGCACATCGACGCGGACCACTGGAACGAGCGCTTCGGCAGGGATTATCGGATCCTCAAGGGCCTCGACCAGCTTCGCTGGCGGCCTTTTTCTTCTGTCAATCTCACCTCAGGAGGCGGTCGCCCTTGCTCGTTCTCGCGCCTCGCGAGCGCGACGTGCTGCTGGGGGTTGCTCCCTTAAGTCGCACGTGGATTAGTTCGCCATGTTGGTGTCAAGGATCGCCAGAAGTGAGCGCACGACTACTAGTCGCCGACGTCCGATCGTTGTCGTGGCGATATGGCCAGTTTCTATCAACTCGTAAAGCTTCGTTCGTCCTAAGCCGGTCACTTCGCATGCATCATCAATCGTGCAGGTGAGCCGCTGTGTGAACGGCATCGTGCTCGGTTCTGCGACGTTCGGAGCGGATAGACGGGCCTGTGATTGTTGTTCGCCAGCTTTCTCTCGCCGATTGTATCTCACGTGGCCCTCCTGTTCGCACAGAACTCGACAGGACAAGAGTTGATTGTGCGACGAGCAAGGTCAATGCATCCGAGGGCGCTGGCGTACGACAGCGCACGTCAGCGGCGGTTTGAGTATTTCCGGACACCAAGGGTGAAGGGGAAATTTTTCGCGAATGCGCCAGCGACAATGAAGGCATCGCGCCTGGGGCTAGTCGCCTATTGTCTGCGGCAAATTCCGCAAGCGTCCGCCGCTGTTCACCAGCGTCTTAGTCCACGAACGGGGCGTGATTGCTAGCTAAGTGCCTGAATTTACTGGCGCTCCCTAGGGGAATCGAACCCCTGTTTCAGCCTTGAGAGGGCCGCGTCCTAACCGCTAGACGAAGGGAGCGTGAGGGCTAGCCAATAACCTCGAAATTTGTCCGCTGCAAGGACCGAACTGCCGTTTTACGGCTCATTGGCAAATTTCAGCTTTCCGACAGGGCTCAAGGTGTGGGCGTCGAAGGTGCGGATCTCGATGACGCCGCCGATATCGAGCGTGACCAATAGGCGATCGCCGGCAATCCCGGTGGAGACGATTCTGGCCCCCTTCGGCAGCGTCGCGGTGACGTCGCTCCCGGCATCAGGCGCCCTTCCCTCCGACTTGAAAAGGCGGTAGCCCACCGCGATCAGGACGGCGCAGATGGCCAGCGCCGAGGTCAACCCCGCGATCAGCATCATCCGCCGCACCCGCGCAAACAGCGCGGCTTGCTCGGGGCTCGGTTCGGGAACAGCGGTATCAGACGTCGTCATGGAAAGTTTTGGCTCTGCGCAAAGGTTGGAAGTCGTGGTCGAGGGCGACGAGGGCTCGGCCCGGCTCGACCGCGTGCTGGCGGCGCGCCTTCCCGACCTGTCGCGATCAAGGCTGAAAGCCCTGATTTTGGCGGGCGCCGTGCGCCTGAAGGCCGCCGAGGTCCGCGACCCCGCTTATCACGTCAGTTCAGGCGATACGATCATAATCGACGTGCCGGAGGCGGCCCCGCCGGAGCCGAAGGGCGAGGATATCGCCCTCGATATCGTGTTCGAGGACGACGACATCGTCGTCATCAACAAGCCGAAGGGCCTGGTGGTGCACCCTGCCGCCGGCCACGAGACCGGCACGTTGGTGAACGCGCTGATCGCCCATTGCGGTACCTCGCTGTCCGGGATCGGCGGTGTGCGCCGGCCCGGCATCGTGCACCGGCTCGACAAGGACACGACAGGGCTGATGGTGGTCGCCAAGAATGACCTCGCGCACGCCTCGCTCACTGCCCAATTCGCCGACCATGGTCGCACCGGGCCGATGCGGCGGGGCTATATGGCGTTCGCCTGGGGGCTGCCCGGCCGCCATCGCGGCACCATCGATGCGCCGATCGACCGTCATCCCCATGCGCGGGAAAGGATGGCGGTGCGCCAGGGCGGCCGCGAAGCGGTGACGCATTGGGAGCTTTTGCAGAGTTTTACCGGACGCGATGGCAAGCCGGTCGCGGCGCTGCTCGCATGCGAGCTTGAGACCGGCAGGACCCACCAGATCCGCGTCCATCTCGCCCATATCGGCCATCCCCTGATGGGCGATGCCGTCTATGGCCCGCATTTCAAGACCAAGGCGAACCAGCTGGGCCAGCAGTCGCAAGGCGCCCTGACGGCGCTTGGACGACAAGCCTTGCATGCATATTTGCTGGTACTTGAGCACCCCCGAACCGCAGAACTTCTTCACTGGGAGGCGGGCCTGCCCGAGGATTTGCTTCTCCTCGAAAGCGTCCTGAAAGCGGCGCTATGACGCAGGGACTTTGAGAAAGTCCTTACCTTACAAAAAGTTATAGCAGCCACACGGGGACGTGACGTCAGCAATCCTTCCCTTTTTGTCTCCTCATGGAGTATATTGCGCCTGCGTTGGAAGTGACCAACGTGGAACATCGCAGCTACGACCGGCTTTAACCAAGCGGTCGTCTGCCTGGCCCGCCGCTATCGGGGGCCTGAACCTTGGAGGGCTTCAACATGGCCCGTACCGCTACTTTGCCGGTCCTGAATGGGGAATCCGGCCTTTCTCGCTACCTGGGCGAAATCCGCAAGTTCCCGATGCTGGAACCCCAGCAGGAATACATGCTCGCCAAGCGCTGGCGCGAACACGATGATCGCGACGCTGCGCACCAACTCGTCACCAGCCATCTCCGGCTCGTGGCCAAGATCGCCATGGGCTATCGCGGCTACGGCTTGCCGATCTCCGAGGTCGTCTCGGAAGGCAATGTCGGCCTGATGCAGGCGGTGAAGCGTTTCGAGCCCGAGAAGGGCTTCCGTCTCGCCACCTACGCGATGTGGTGGATCAAGGCGTCGATTCAAGAGTACATCCTGCGTTCCTGGTCGCTCGTGAAGATGGGCACCACCGCGAACCAGAAGAAGCTGTTCTTCAACCTGCGCAAGGCCAAGAGCAAGATCAACGCGCTGGATGAGGGCGATCTTCGCCCCGACCAGGTGAGGGTCATTGCCAAGCGCCTCGGCGTCACCGATCAGGACGTGATCGACATGAACCGCCGCCTTGGTGGCGACGCGTCGCTCAACGCACCGATCCGCGACGACGGCGAAGCAGGCGAATGGCAGGACTGGCTGGTCGACAATTCGCCCAACCAGGAAGCCATGCTGGCCGAGCACGAGGAATATGACGAACGCCGCGACGCCCTGAACGGCGCCATGGGCGTGCTCAACCCGCGCGAACGCCGCATCTTCGAGGCCCGTCGCCTCGCCGATGAGCCGATGACGCTGGAAGACCTTGCCGCCGAGTTTGGCGTGTCGCGCGAGCGCGTCCGCCAGATCGAGGTCCGCGCCTTCGAGAAGGTGCAGTCCGCGGTCAAGGGCACAATTGCAAAGGCCGAACAGGCGGCGCTGGAAGCCGCGCATTAAGCGCGGGTTTTCGAGCGGCAGATATTGGCGGATCGACAAGACAGGAAAAGCCGGCGGCAACGCCGGCTTTTTTTGTTGTGTGTGATGAGCTCGGCTTGTTCGGAATTGCCCCGGGAGCCAGGATTGATCCGGCGCTTGTTCGGCTGGATGACGCAGCCGGTATAACGCGCTCTCGTTACTCTCCCCAGGTCCTCGCCAGCGTCGCGAGCCAGCAGCCTTCGCAATAGCGGGCGTCCTTGTAGTCGATCCAGTTGTGGGCATAGACGTGGTCGAGCGGGATGCCGTAGCGCGCGCGCAAGACCTGGACCAGGATCTTCCAGGCCGCGACCTGGGCCGCGGTCGGGCCGATCGTCACATCCGGATAGTTGCCGGCGAACTCGACGCCGATCGAATTGTCGCGCACGACCTGATGATAGGTCAGGCCGTTGTCGATGTATTTGTTGTCGTTGCGGTTGGCGCCGTCGGTATGGGTCGGCACCAGATTGTCCGCGACCGACCAGTAGACCGTGCCGTCGGTCTCGACCCAGACCATCACGCCGCGCCGGGTCGGATTCTTCGACTGCGCCTCGGCGCCGCCACGCGCCGAGCCCGTCGGCCCCTCGGTCTGGTGCACGATGATGTTGCGCCAGGCATGCGCGCTCGCGACATCGCCCCACGGCGCGAGCCAGACGATCTTCAGTCCGGGAAAGTCGGGCGTGCCGGTGCTACGCGCCAGCCTGGCGAGCTCGGCGTCAATTGCATCGGCAGGGGCGATCAGAAGGAGGGCGGCGAAAACCGCCGCGAGCAGGCGAGGCATCATCAGAGGCGTCCAACAACGAACCCCAACCTAGCAGGGTTTACGCGATTTTGCGCGAGACCTCGACGTCACAGGCCGGTTCGGGCGAGAGCGGAGGGGCCGGATCGTAGATCGCAAAATCGTTCTTGCCCTTTTTCTTGGCGGCGTAGAGCGCATGATCGGCGTGAGCGATCAGCCTGTCCGGGAATTGGCTGATGCCGCGGTCCCATTCCGCAACGCCGATCGAGATCGCGATCGGGATGTCGTTGCCGGTGCAGCCGGCGGCATCCTTGCGGCACACATCGAGGATACGGCGGGCGATCAGCGCCCCCTCGCGCAAGGAGGAGGACGGCAGCACGACGCAAAACTCGTCGCCACCGGTGCGCGCGAGCATATCGCCGGGCCGCAAGCGCGTCTGCGCCATCAGCGTGAAATGCTGGAGACAGCCATCACCCGCCGCGTGGCCATAGGTGTCGTTGATGGTCTTGAAGCCGTCGAGGTCGATCACCAGCAGCGAAAACGGCTCGCCGCTTCGCTCCGAACGGGCGCATTCCTCGGACAGGCGCTGCAACAAATGCCGACGGTTGGCGACGCCGGTGAGATCGTCGAGCAGAGCGAGGTCGGCAACCTCGTTGCGCAAGCGGTCCATCGCCATCAGCAGGAAGCCGAAATTGAGCGTCATGGTCAGGAACAGCAGCACCAGCACCATGACGGCATGGGCCTGGCTGCCCGCGACCGCCGAGAAATCGCCGCCAAGCGAATTGCCGACCGCACGCGCCACGAAGATCGCGATGATCGTGAGAATGACGATGCCGGACAGCCGCGCACCCGGGCTGGCGCGGCCTTCCGACGGCGACAGCAACGGACGCAGTGACAGCATCAGCGGCAAGCCCTGCCCGACCGTGTAGCTGAGCATGCGCAGCTGCAACTGGTCGAAGCCGATCTTGAACAGCGCGACGCCGGCGAGGCTCGCGACAGCAGTGCCGGCCATGAGGCGCAGATGGACCGGCCGGTCATAGAAACGCTGAATGCCCATGGCGGCGAGGCAGCTCGCCGCGATGATGCCTGCAGCGCCTAACAGAAGCGGCAGCGGAGACTCGGTGAACAGGCGGATCAGCGCCGTCATCGCGCCGGCCGCACCGACGAAGGCCGACGCCATCCAGTACCGCGCCGCCTCGAATTTCGGATAGGAGCGCGTCACGTAAGCCCAGATCAGGCCGAGCGCGGAGAAGTTGACGACGAACACCATCCAAAGCGTTGGTACGTTCAGCATGGCGCAAGCGGCGCGCCGATCGTCCCGCCCCCTGTCTCCGGCAGAAGTTCGTCCATGACCCGTCCCCGTGTTCTTGCGGAGGATCATGCGCGGGTTGCACTTAACGGAACCTCACTGCGATGGTCGAAAGCGCGCCTTTTGGTTTTGGATTCATGAACGCCGGTCTCGATTATCGGATCGTTAGGCACGTCCGATCACGCGGTGCGCGGTCGAGTCACCGCGCCTCGCGATGCGGATTCGCGGGCTAAAATCACCTGAAAATGCATCTGAGCTGTGGATAAGCGGATGACGCAGATGTGACAGCACGGGGCAGCACCGCGCGAATCTGCTGAGTTTGTCATCGAGGATGTTGCGAGGCTGGCCCTCCGCCGAGCGTTCCTCGTGTCGCGTTTAACCATGAACCCTTGAGAGGATACTATGGCTAAGAAAGCGAAGAAGGCGAAGAAGGCGACGAAGAAAAAGGCCAAGAAGGCCGCGAAGAAGAAGTAGCGCAGCGATTCTTTGCCCGGGTGGAGCGCGCTCCGCCCGGGCGTCGGGTCAGGCTGAGAGAATTTGAAGATGGCGGGCGCGAGGCCCGCTTTTTTATTGGTTACCGCTCGGCGAAGGCGAGCTTGGCACCCAGCAGCGCGAAACCGGCCGCAAACGAGCGGCGCAGCCAGGCCATCACGCCGGGACGGGAAATGACGCGCTCGCGCACGGAGGACGCGCAGCCAAGGTGTAGAGCACGCCGGTGCCGGGCGATGCGAGGACGATCAGCGAGGTGAGCAGGAAGGACCAGGACATGCCTCGTCCCTATCATTCACGGCGCTCAACGAGAAGTCACGACACGGTCAGCGAGGCGCGAACACGCTTCAGTTCAGCTGGGCGATCTCGGCTTCCCGCAGCACGTCGAGCGGCGCCCAGGGTTTGGCCCAGAACTTGGCGCCGTCGGGCAATGGCTGGACCAGAGGACGGCCCGAGGTGACGACGACATCGAGCTTCGGATTGCGCCCCTTGGCGACGTGCGCCAGCTCGACGCCGCTCATGCGGCCGGCGAGCTGCACGTCGGTCAGCATCAGGCAGAGCGCGCCGGCGTTCTTGTCCAGCACGAGCTCGGCGGCTTCGGCGCTTTCGCACTGGATGACCTGATACCCGCTTTCTTCGAGGAGGACACACAGCATCTCCCGCTGCATGGCGTCGTCCTCAACGATCAACGCGGTCGCTTGAAATGGTTGTGCCTGTCCCATCGGGCTGCTCCAGATGTTCGCATGCTCGCAAGTACGGTGGGTTAAGGACAGAAGGTACGATATGGTTCGGTTCCAAACTGAAGAAATGTAAATCCCGGTTCCCAGTGCGACGGGACGCATCAATCACGATGTCTGTTCACTGCCCCACCAGCCGGTCGGCAAAATACCCGATCGTCTTGCGGTAGATCACCGCCCTGTTCCACTCGCGCATCGCCTCGAAATTGGCGGAGCCTTCGCCATAGGGCTGGCCCATCTTGAAGCCGCTGGAGTGCAGCAGGTTCGCGGTCGAGGCGAGCACGTCGGCGACGCTGTGGCGGAGATCGACATGGCCGTCGCCGTCGAAATCGACGCCGTATTTGATGTAGGACGACGGCAGGAACTGGGTCTGGCCGATCTCGCCGGCATAGGCGCCGATCAGATCGCGCAGCGGCAGGTCGCCGCGCTGCACGATCTTGAGCGCGGCGAGCAGCTCGCCCTGGAACAGCTCGGTGCGGCGGCAATCATGCGCGAGCGTCGTCAGCGTGCGGATCACCGGCAGCTTGCCCATGTCGCCCTTGCCGAAATCGCTCTCCAGCCCCCAGATCGCAACGAGGATCTGCCGGGGCACGCCGAACTGCTGCTCGATGCGCGAGAGCAGCGCGGCATGCCGCTGCAGCAGCGCGCGCCCGCCATTGATGCGGCCGGCGCCGACGCGGGTCGAGACGTACTGCTCGAAACTCTTGTTGAAGGTGTAGCGCTGGCGCCGGTCGAAGGCGAGCACGGCGCCATCCTGGGTGATGCCGCTGAACGCCGCGCTGGTCACGCCCGCCGAGACCCCGGCCGCCTGCGCCTCCGCAGCCATGCGCGCCACAAAACTGTTGAAGTCGCCGCCGCAACGCGCGGCCTCGGCCGGCCCGCCGACGAGACAAACGACGAAGGCGGCGGCGACAAGCGATCTCAACATGCCGAAGATTCCTCATGCGTGGGCGTGAATGGCTGGCGATCATGCCCGGGAACGGGAGTCGCGTCAAAGCGACATAGACCCGATCATATCTGATACAAGCGATCAACGACGCCGAAACGAAAATCGAAAAACAACCCCATGCACAGTAGGAGCGCGACAGACCAGCGTCTGCGCTTTTTCCGAATCATGCTTGACCCGTCGGGCAAAACAGGGGTACTATGCTGGCATCGCAGACTCCGGCGCCGGCGCCCGCCCGGAGCCGCATCCGCAAGAGCGTCGTGCGATCCACCATGATGCCCGACGACACGAGCTCCCGCTGCGCATGGTCCTGACCCCGCAACGCAAGTCCCGGCCATTACGCGCGCCTTCTCGCTGCGTCTCCAGAGCGCGGCAAGATGAACAAACTATTTCGATATCTCAAACATCTGCTTTTCGAGATTGCGGGAACCTGTCATGACATCTGCCGCATCTGGTGCGCTTGCTGCGACATCATGGCCAGAACGATTTGCCTTGCCATGTCGTGGCGCAAGCGATAGAATTCTATCACAGGTTGTTGCCCTGCCAGCCCCGGGCGACGCTGACGACCGAATAAACGGCGGGCTTCATGGCCCGCCGTTTATCGAGGCGAAGGTCGATCGCGGCACGTTGGCCCGTCGCTCGCAAAAACAAGCGCAATCAGACGGTTGCGCGACCAGCCCACCGGCACGTCAGCCGCGTCGCCGATCTCGACGGCGCGAAGTCATTTGACTGCGGCGCCCTGATCGACGACAAGCCGCCATGGCCAAAAAACCCGGAACCAACCCGAAGGGCGAATTCGCCTTTTTCAACGTCGTCTACGAAGACGGCTCCCAACGCTCCAACCGCCGCGTGCCCAGCGAGCTGCTCGGCGGCCTCGACGGCGACGAACCCGCGCGCAACTTCATCAGGGAGCAGGACCGCGAGATCGCGCAAAAGAGCGGCCGGCCGGCGCTGGAGATCGAGCGGATCGAGCGGGTCGGGGCGAAGAAGAAGTAGGCACGACTAAGAGCTCGACGAGATGCGCTGAACTGGTGCGGCAAGTAGGTTCACCTCTCCCTTGGGAGGTCGGCGCGTCCCGGGCGATGCGAAGCATCGTCCCGCGCGCCGGGTGAGGGTTTACGGTCTCACGTTCGGCAGCACCCCCTCACCCGATTTGCTCTGACGATGCTACGCATCGCCAGGAGTAAATCGACCTCTCCCCGCTGGGGAGAGGTGTCAGAGTCCGCGGCCGGCCTATCGACTCAATCTAGAGCCACGATGCTCCAGCCGAGCGCCTCACCAGCGCCCGCACCATTTGTTCCAGGCAAACAGCAGATCGGCAAAACGGTCGTAGACAAATCGCGTGACCGGCAGCGCCACGCGATTGCCTGATAGCGCCGCATGCCACCCCTCGCTCGGCGTCAGCCGCCACAGCGCAATCGCCACATCCGCGCCGACGATGAGCCGTCCGGCCTCGTCGGTTGCATGCAGGCGGCGCCTGATGTCGTCGAGCGATGCGCCAAACTGTGCCAGCGCATCGGGCTGGCCAACAGCTTGTTGCGCTGCCAGTCGATGCCGGCGTCGCAGACGGGGCAGCGGGTGTTGTAATAGACGGTGAGGTGGGGTGGCATCAATGCGCCTTTCGCGTCGGAAGTATAGTCCGAGAGAAAGCCAGGTAAACGTCTTCGGCTGAAGCTGCCGATACGATGGCACAAAGAAGAGCGGCCCGACCTAGGCTCGCCGTTGCTCGGCGACATCGACGGCGACGAACCCGCGCAACTTCATCAGGGAGCAGGACCGCGAGGTCGCGGAAAAGAGCGGGCGGCCGGCGCTGGAGATCGAACGGATCGAGCGGGTGAGGGGCAAAGAAGAAGTAGGCAGCAGCAGCGGACAGGCTAAAGTACAATTCCTGTTTTTCAGCAGGCACCCTGTCTTTGCGGATAGGATTTGATCGCATTTATTGGCTTGAATCGCCAATTAGGCTATCGGCGCAGGAGTTTCGTAGTACCGGCGGACATTGCTGCGGCGCAGAGAACTCACAATACCGGGCAGAACGAAGGCGATATCCCTCGATTTTTGGAGACATTCAGCGCCTCTGGGGTTGCAGCTCCCAACAGCACAACTCATACTTCTCCCCATTGGAGTCGAAGATGGATTTTGATTCTTATCAGAGCGAAGCTCAGAAGACAGATGAAGCAAAGAAATCGACAATCTCGCTCTACGGGCTTTCTGGAGAGGTCGGTTCGATTTTTTCTCTTTTCAAGAAGCGGCTTCGGGACAACCCTCCATTCCAAAAATTTCAAGATGAACTGAAGGAAGAGCTAGGAGACCTTCTTTGGTATATCTCTAGCATCGCTTCGATTCACAAAATTAGCCTCAGCGAAATCGCTGCCAAGAATTTAGCAAAATCTCGCTCCCTTTTCGACGAAGGTGAAATCACCCATTTCGATAGCGAATTTAAGCCAGAAGAACGTCTTCCACGCTCTCTAACTGTCGAGTTTCAACTTGATCCGAAAACCAAGCGATCAGAGATGATCATAAACGGACAACGAGTGGGCGATCCCCTGAGCGATAATACAGACGAAGAAGATCACTACCGGTTCCACGACATCTTCCATCTCTCGTTTATGGCATTCCTTGGTTGGTCGCCTGTTATGCGGCGCCTTCTCAACACAAAGAGGAAGTCAGACCCTAAGGTCGATGAAAACGAGGACGGAGCCCGCGCCGCGATCACAGAAGAAGCCATCTCGGCAATTGTTTTCAGCGTCGCAGAAGATAATGACTTCTTCCGAGAGATCAGATCAATACCGGTCAGTTTGCTCAAAACGATTGGCAGCCTCGCCGGAAAGTTTGAAGTGAGAACTTGTACGTTCAAGCAATGGCAGCATGCCATCTGGCATGGCTGCCACATCTACCGAGAACTGGTGGCTAATCAAGGAGGCACAGTTGAACTCGACTTGAACGAGCCCGCCATAAGGTATGTAGCCTGTCCCATAGATGGTGGATAATGCCCGAGCTCGCTTCTGGAATGGATGTTGTAGACGCTTGGAAGAAAGCTTCAAAACTAGTCCTAAAGGCCCCCGAACATCGCATTCGAAATCTGATTGTAGAAATCGAGAGCCCGACAGAGTTCGAGCGCTCTTGGTTGAAGAAATTCGACCCTAAGGGCGTCGGATCGACCGATCGGTTATCAGTCGTCGTAAAGGTGCTATTCCCGTTTACGGGCAAGAAGCAAAACGAAACTCGCGAGGATTTCTATGAGCGGTGGAACACCACCCTCGAACTCAACAGGAAAAGGAAAAATCTTCGCGCTCCTTGGGGAACTTACTTTGGACGCCTCACGAATTTTGGCTCCGAAAAAAACCAACTGGAAAATATGATTCATGCTCTTTCTAATTGGGGCATGAAGCCCGAAGCAGCGCTCGTTGCACACACTTCGGCCCCTACTCTCGATACAATCAAGCCGATCGGAAGCCCGTGCCTTCAGTATGTGGAGATACTTTGGGGACGAGATAATGTAATTGACCTAGTCGCGGTGTACAGAAACCACGATTTTTTGAAGAAAGCTCTGGGAAACTATATTGGGCTTGGCCAGCTTCTTGAGTTCATCTCAAGCGAATCAAATAAGACGCCGGGACGGATCGTATGTCACTCGGTTAGAGCCTATTGCGATGAGCCGGGAAAGCTTAGAACTCTGATCGCGAAATGATTAATCCAGAAAAGGAACGGGAATTTGCCGAGCTCGCCAGCAAGGCTAAGGCCTGCACGCTTTGCCCTCGCATGGCCGAAAGCGTCCGCGTAATTGGCCCAGCAAGTGGATCGATTGCTGCACCAATCCTCATAATAGGTGAAGCTCCGGGCCGCCTTGGCGCAGATGCGTCTGCTATACCATTCCACGGTGACAAGGCAGGCGAGAATTTTGAGACGTTACTGGAGCAAGTCGGTCTCAGCCGCCATGACTGCTTCATCACGAACGCAGTACTGTGCAACCCCAAGGATGAGAATGGCAACAACTCGACCCCGTCGAGATCGGAAGTAAATAACTGCTCTCGGTTCTTGAAGCGGCAGGTGGATCTTGTAAGTCCTCGGATCGTCGTGACGCTAGGCGCCCAGGCTCTTAATGCCATTAAGTCGATTGAACCGCACGAAATTGAGCTATCGTCCGCGCTTCGGAAAACTTGGAATTGGTACGGCAGAACTCTCATTGCACTCTACCATCCGGGACAGAGGGCGATGGTTCATCGCAGCTTCCTAAATCAACTTGCCGATTACCAGTTCTTGGCGGAGACTTTTCGGCGAACTGTTCGACAACGAGTGGCCTTAGGTATAGCTCCAACATCTGCGACGGTTGCCCAGATAGCTGAGAAACTTGCTACCCAACCAAACGGGATTTCGTATTTCGCCCTTCACAAACTCTTCTACCTCGCGGAATATGAGTATTATAGGCACAACAATCGGCGAATGACCTCCGCCTACATTGTTAGGCAAAAGGAAGGGCCATATGTTTTTGAAATGCACATAAAGAAGCTTTCAAAAGCAATAAAGAATCTCAAAGTTTGGAACGACCGCGATCGCTTGATAGTCAAGGCCGGCGGTCGTTTTGATTTGTTCGCATTGCGGGCGAGCAACGAGTACGACGACATACTCAAATACATTTCGGATAAATACGCGAATAGCACAGACGGCGATCTTAAGAGGATAGTTTATTTGACAGCGCCAATGCGGCAAATGTTGCGAAGGGAAAAAAAGCTTGGGGAGTCGACCTTCAACAAAGCTATCGATTTTTCTGTCATAAGCACCGCTTCGTAAGCATCAACGCTGGACTCAGTGATCAAACAGATACAAAAATGGCGGGCTCATGCCCGCCGCTTTGATGGATGCCCAAATGGCGCGCCGACATTCCTACGGCTGACCCGGCCGCGGATGCTTTGCTCTTACTGTTTTCGCCCTAGCCCTAAAGACCGGATCAATTTGTGCTGCGGCTTCCAGTCTTCCAAGCAACGGGCGCAGCACTTTTTCTCTGTCAGTCAGGGTTTTCGCTTTCTCTAGAGCGTCAAATCCGCTCTTGATCTTCAGGTGCAATTTGTTCGGCACGCGAGGACCAGATGGTGTGTTGCAGACGCCCGTCACCACTTTGGGCTGAGAACCCGAAAAGGCGTGTGCCTTGTGGGACCTCAATCCATGCCGCGCAATAATCTTCTTGATCTCGTAAAGTACGCTTTTGTTGGCACGCGGGCCGCTCAAAGCCATGTCGTCGACATAACAGGTCATAGCAAGACCGAGAGACTCGGCGAACTGCGCGATCTCGTCAAACATAGGCTTGAATGAATAGTACGCTATGATCGGACTAGCAGCGCTCCCTGTTGGCAGATGAGCATCGAAGGTAAGAATATCTGCAAGCAATCCTGCTACATCGCGGCGACACTTTAGCGGGCCCACGAAAAAGTTGAAGACTACGGCGCGCGAAACTGACGGGAAGAATTTCTTAATGTCGATTTTGATCGTGGGCATCGCGGGATCGTGCGCGGCAGCGTTGGAGATGTACGACTTGCCCCTCACGGCTGAATGCAAATACCTAGGAACTGCAACTCGCGACAACAGCTTATGAATTCGAGCGTGAACAGTTTGCAGCCGGCGCTTTGGCCACTGGATTGGGCGAGATTTGCCCTTCTCATTTATATTAGAGAACAGACGGTAGTTTCCAACGTCCCGCGCGAACAGCGAAAGATCATCAACCGTCACTTGATGGCCTGGCGTGGATAGCCGCCGCGCGAGATCGGAACGTGAGTCAATTGCCGAAAGCCAACAATCTTACAGATGTAGACCCGCGCGCGCTTTCTTCCCTGGATTAACCACGATGAACCTCGTCGCGCGTGGTTTCTTCAAGCCATTCCAGCATCTTTAGAACTTTGTCGGCGGCAAATATTCGCGAACCTTCGCGGAAATCTGAAGATCCAGATCGTTCAGCGAATAGAAGAAGAGACGATATTGGAATTTTGAAATAGCTCGCATAACGCTCGAGCACATCAATACTTGGCTTCTTTCCTCCAGACTTTTCTAGCTCGGACACGAATGAACGCGAGAGATTGAGTGCGTCAGCAAGCTCCGCTTGCGACAGTCGATGATATTGGCGGATTAGCTTCAACGCCCGATCATACATCGATTCACTCAGCCTTCGAGAATTGGGAAAACTAGCTTAGAGATCGCTAGAACAGCCTATTCACTAGTTCGACCAACCGCACAATCAATGTGAGAATGCGGATAGCCAGAATGAACGTCCGTCTGGTGACAAGGTTGCGGCCAAAGCCGCGCACGAGTCTCCAGAAACCAGAACGCTTCCGTTCGTCGCTTGGTGGATCACTGGTTTTTTGGACCATTGACCATCTCCCTGTTCGCCGACGCAGAATTGCGTCGGTGCCTTTGAACAAGGAACATCTCGAACGGAAGGACCTCTAAGCTTCCCAGGCGAGCATCGAAGCCTTTCGATGCTCGCCTATGTTTGGCGGAGGACGCGCGACCCAGAAACAGGTGCCGCAAGACCGGCCAATGGAGGATTCTTTCGAACCCCAAGAGCGATTTTACTCGCCCGGTTTGAGAGGCATGAGTGTCACCCCAAGCGTGGCAACATTCATGTCCGATTCGAAACCCAGCAGCAAACAAAGTTCGCTGTTAGCGAATAATAATCGCAATTGACTTCGCTTGGCAAGACCTTTCTTAGGACCGCCTGATTCGGCGGACAATCGGGTTCGGTTCCTATTCTGTCTGCCTCATTGCATAAAAAAACGGCGGGTCGTGGCCCGCCGTTTTGCCGGTTTTGGATAAATGCCTGGCTCAATTATCCAAGAAGCTCCGCAGCTTCCTCGACCTGCTCGGATGCTTCAGCTTCCGCAGCGCCTTGGCCTCGATCTGACGAATACGCTCGCGCGTCACCGAGAACTGTTGCCCCACTTCTTCCAGCGTGTGGTCGGTGTTCATGCCGATGCCGAAGCGCATGCGCAGGACGCGCTCTTCGCGCGGGGTGAGGGAGGCGAGCACGCGCGTGGTGGTTTCGCGCAGGTTGGACTGGATCGCGGCGTCGATCGGCAGGATCGCGTTCTTGTCCTCGATGAAATCGCCGAGGTGTGAATCCTCTTCGTCACCGACGGGGGTTTCGAGCGAGAGCGGCTCTTTCGCGATCTTCAGGACCTTGCGGACCTTCTCCAGGGGCATGCCGAGCTTTTCGGCGAGCTCTTCCGGGGTCGGCTCGCGGCCGATCTCGTTGAGCATCTGGCGGGAGGTGCGCACGATCTTGTTGATCGTCTCGATCATGTGCACGGGGATGCGGATGGTGCGGGCCTGGTCCGCAATGCTGCGGGTGATGGCCTGCCGGATCCACCACGTGGCGTAGGTCGAGAACTTGTAGCCGCGGCGGTATTCGAACTTATCGACCGCCTTCATCAGGCCGATATTGCCTTCCTGGATCAGGTCGAGGAATTGCAGGCCGCGGTTGGTGTACTTCTTCGCGATCGAGATCACGAGACGGAGGTTGGCTTCCACCATCTCCTTCTTGGCCTGGCGTGCCTCGCGCTCGCCCTTCTGCACGGAGTGCACGATCTTGCGGAACTCGACGATCTCGAGGCCCGTCAGCGCCGCGAGCTGATGCACCTCGTGACGGAGGTCCTTGATGCGGTCCTTCTCGTGATGGACGAAATTCTTCCAGCCCTTGGCCGAGAGTTTCGAGACGCGGTTGAGCCAGCGCGGATCGAGCTCCGAGCCGGTGTAGTTGCGCAGGAAGTCCTCGCGCGCGACGCCGTGGCTGTCGGCGAGGCGCATCAGGCGGCCCTCATGCGAGACGAGGCGCTTGTTGATGTCGTAGAGCTGCTCGACCAGCGAGTCGATACGGGCCTGGTTGAGGCGCAGCGACTTCACCTCGACGATGATCTCGTCCTTCAGCTTGCGGTATTTGCGCTCCTGGTGCGGCGACAGCGAGGGACCATGCGAGGTGCTCTCGAGCTGGTTCTGGATGTCCTGCTCCTGAAGCTTGCGCAGCTTCTTGTAGCTCTCGGCGATCCTGTCGAAGATCTCGACGACTTTCGGCTTGAGCTCGGCCTCGATCGCCGCGAGCGACATCTGGTTCTCGAACTCGTCGTCCTCGTCCATGTCGGCTTCGGCGGCGGCTTCGCCCGGATCCTTGTCCTCGCCACCGGGGCCGCCGGCGGCGGTCGGCGCGGCGCGGAACGGGGTCGGCGACGGCGGAGCTGCGGGCGGCGCGACATGCGCGGGCGCACCGGCGGCTGCGGCCTGACCGTCGGCCGGCGCTTCGCCGTTCTCGCCGGCGGGACCCGCGATCATCGCGGTGTTCATGCCGGCCTTGGCGTCGGGACCGGCATAGGTGGCCTCGAGATCGATGATGTCACGAAGGAAGATCTTTCCTTCGTTCAATTCGTCGCGCCAGATGATGATGGCCTGGAAGGTCAGCGGGCTTTCGCAGAGGCCCGCAATCATCGCCTCGCGGCCGGCCTCGATGCGCTTGGCGATGGCGATTTCGCCTTCGCGGGAGAGCAGCTCGACCGTGCCCATCTCGCGCAGATACATGCGCACGGGATCGTCGGTGCGCTCGCCCGGCTCGCTCTTCTTGACCTCGGTGACGGCCTTTTGCGTGACCTCGACGAGCTCGTTGTCGGTCTCGTCGTCAGCCTCATCCTTCTCCTCCTCGCCTTCAGTATCGTCGGCTTCGGTGACGTTGATGCCCATGTCCGAGAGCATGGACATGATGTCCTCGATCTGCTCCGGCGAGGTCTGGTCGGACGGTAAAACTTCGTTGAGCTGATCGAAGGTCACGAAGCCGCGCTTCTTGGCCTGCTTGATCATCTTCTTCACTGCCGCATCGGACAGATCGAGCAACGGCGAGGGCGCGTCCTGGGAGTCCTTCTCCGGCGCGTCCGCTGCCTTGTCGTCCTTTTCCTTGTCCTTCGCCTGCAGCGTCTTTGCCTTGGTGGCCATCCATTGCTCCTAAACGCGTTTCATGCGGGACGTCGCGCGCGCCCGCGTGAAATCACTTGAACCTGTTGCTCGACGCTCTCGCTTCGCCAGATCTCGACACGGAAAGGGCGGCGCGCACATCTCTCGCCACCCCGACCTCTCTCTCGCCGGATTTGCCTAACGCTTCGTGAGCCTCTTTGTCGCAGCGGATGCAGGTGAAGTGCCAACAGAGGTTGCGCGGATTCATTCCTGACGCGTCTGTTCTGCCTGCGGCCGCCTGGTGGCCAAAGTGCTACAAGACCGTTAAGCCTCGATTAACCCTGTTTTTGCCGCCAAACCTCGGATTTGGCGAGTCTTTTAGCGGTACCTAGCGCGGCCGTCCGCATGATTCTTTCATCACATGCTCTTCTGGAACCGGCCCGACAGCTCGCCAAAACCCTCGATCAGGGCCTCGGTACCGTCGACCTCGGCCAGTCGGGCCTTGACGTCACGCAGCCACGCCAAATTGGCCTCGCTGGGGTCCTCCCCCAAAGCCAGCTCGGCGTCCTTCAGCTCCCTAAGTAGTGAATGGTATTGCCGATGCAAGGCAACCAGCTGGTGCCATGTCGCAAGAACATCATCCCGCGCCGCGCCCTCGCGGGCGCCCCACACCGCCGCGGTGGTGATGCCGCCTTCAACCCTTTGAAGAATCTGCGAAAATCCACCCCTCTCGAGATCCCCGCGCATCTTCTCGGCCTGCTCGCCGGGATCGGGGGAATGGTGATGGTCGTTGGCAAAAGCGGCGATGATGGCGGCCCGCAGCTTATGGGCCTCGGGGTGGGCGAGCTCCAGGGCGGCCACCTCCTCGAGGTGATCGTGCAGCAGCCAGGGGTGGTTGATCAGGGATTGGAGGATCAGGGCCTCCCGGCGGGAGATCGCGCTTCTCTGGCCGCGCATGATCGGGCTCGCCGCGAGCTGGGGGCTCGCCGCCTGGTAGGGACCTGACGGCAGCGGGATGGGGCCGGGCGCGCCGCGGCGGCCGCCACCAAAACCTTGGTTGCCGAATCGATTCGCTCCCCCGCCGCGGGGCTGGAACGGACGACCGCCCCCGCCTCCGCCTTGGCGGAAATTGCCCCTGCCGGCAAAGCCGCCGCGGCCGCCATCGGGGGCGAAGGTGCGCTGCAGCCGCTCGACGAAATCGTCGCGATAATAGCGCCTGACAACCTCGTCGCGGATGCCGTTGGACAAGTCCTTGATGCGCGCTTCCAGCGCGGCGCGGCGCTCCGGCGTTGCGAAATTGCCGCCTTCGAGCTCGCGCGACCACAGCATGTCGGCGAGCGGACGCGCCGCCGCGATCACCTCCTCGATCGCGCCGCGACCGCCGGAGCGTGCGAGATCGTCAGGGTCCTGCCCTTCCGGCAGCAGCGCAAAACGCAGGCTCTTGCCTGGCGCGAGAAATGGCAAGGCAAGGTCCGCAGCACGATAGGCCGCCTTCTGGCCGGCGCGGTCGCCGTCGAAGCAGAGGATCGGCTCGTCCGCCATCTTCCAGAGCAGCGCGAGCTGGCTTTCGGTCAACGCAGTTCCGAGCGGCGCGACAGCACCCGGAAAACCCGCGGTGACCATGGCGATGACGTCGACATAGCCTTCGACCACGATCAGCGCGCTGCCATCATGGGTGGCTTTGCGCGCGGTCTGGTGATTGTAGAGATTGTCGCCCTTGTGGAAGAGCGGCGTCTCCGGCGAATTCAGGTATTTGGCCGGAACGTCCTTCTCCAGCGCGCGTCCGCCGAAGGCGATGACGCGGCCGCGGATGTCCGTGATCGGAAACATCACGCGATCGCGGAAGCGATCGTAGGGCACGGGAATGTCGTCGCCGCCGATCAACAGGCCGGTCTCGACCATGTCCTCGACGGAGACGCCGAGCTTGCCGAGATGCTCCTTCAGCGCGAAGCGCTCGGGCGGCGGCGGCGCATAGCCGAGACGAAACTGCAATTGCGTCGCCGGCGAGATGGCACGATCGGCGAGATAGCCGCGCGCTTTCGCACCGACGCGCGAGGCCAGCGTTTCCGAGAAGAACTTGGCGGCAAGCTCCATGACGTCGTGTAGCGTGCGGCGGCGCTGCTCGTGCCGGGCTGCATCCGGCGTCACCGCCGGCAGCGGCAGGCCCGCCATGCCGGCGAGCCGCTCGACCGCTTCGGCGAACGGCAGGCCGTCGGTCTCCATCACGAAGCTGATGATGTCGCCGTGCTTGCCGGAGGAGAAGTCGTGGTAAAAACCCTTCTGGTCGTTGACGTAGAAGGACGGTGTCTTCTCCTGCTGGAACGGCGAGAGCCCCTTCCACTCCCGCCCCGCCTTCTTCAGCTTGACGCGCTTGCCCACGACTTCGGAGACCGAAAGCCGGGCACGCAGCTCGTCGAGGAATTGGGGCGTGAAGCGCACGGCCATAATGTAGCGCAATCCAGAGTGAGTCGGGCGAAGGGATCAGGGATATAGGTGCGGCCAGCCCAGAAGTCAGCTTTGCGCGGGTTATCCTGATTATTCGACCTATGCACAGGGGCTCTCTGTCGTGCCTCGGCCATGGTTTGTCACCGTCACCCTGAGGTGGCCGCTTCTTCGGCGGCCCTCGAAGGGCGACGGCCCGGCTGCATCCGGGCCGATTCATCCTTCGAGGCTCACACTGCTTTGCAGTGTGAGCACCTCCAGCGACAACGGCTTCGCCGCTGCGCGGGGATGACGGGGTGGCACGAGAGCCCACTTGAACCGCGCCCGGTTCCACGCTTCCATGGGCCATGTTCAGGACCTTTCGGGGCGGCCAGAGCGGGGGCTGGCGCGTGACCTCGATCTCGCCCGTCACGGGCGAGCCCCTGCCCTTCATGCCGGCGCTGTCGGTGACCGACGGCGGCGCCGTTGCGCTGCCGCTGGTGCCCTCGCGCAACGCCTGGCGCCTGGTCGGCGTGCCGAGCAGCCTGCGCTACACCGAACGGGGCGAGAAGCAGCAGCTCGAGAGCGTGCAGGCCGGCCTCGGCCGATTGGAGGCGACCTGCGCGGCGCTGATCCCGATCCGCAAATCGCAGGCGTGGTGGGAGCTGACGCAGGAAGAGCGGCGCCAGATCTTCGAAGACAAGTCGCACCACATCGCGAGCAGCCTGCGCTTCCTGCCCGCCATCGCGCGCCAGCTCTATCACTGCCGCGATCTCGGCGAGCCCTTCGATTTCCTGACCTGGTTCGAATTCGCGCCCGCGCACGCCTCGCTGTTCGACGAGCTGGTGGGAACGCTCAGGCAGACCGCGGAATGGAGTTATGTCGAACGCGAGGTCGATGTGCGCGTCGTGAAGGAAGTGCTGTCGGCTCAATGATCGAGGAAGCGGCCGGACGCGATGTGCGGCAGATCGGTGACGGGCCAATTGTAGACGTAAGTCCAGGCCGGGGCTGTCGCGCCATCCATGCCGGTCACATCAACCAGCTGGCGCAGATATTCCGTCGGCTCCGGAAAACCCTCGCCGCAGGCCTCGTACATGTCGAGCTCGCGCAGGAGCTCGTCGCCGGCCCGCAGGCGGAAGAGCTCACCGTACGCACGCTCGGTCGGCGCGCCGGACAGCAGCAATCCCGGATAGTGCTTCACCAGAACGAGCCGGCCACGGCAGCTCGCCTCGCCCAGAAAATCCGCATGCTGCGCCAACAGCCGCGCCATCGGATGATCGAAGCCGCGCATCAGGGTGCCGTAGACGAAGAGACGATCGGAGGTCATGGGGCTCTATAGACTCTCCACGCCCTCATTGCGAGCGCAGCGAAGCAATCCGGGACTGTATCCGCGGAAAGATCCTGGATTGCTTCGCTTCGCTCGCAATGACGGAAAGAGAGCTGCTCCATCTACAAAGCCGCCGCTTCCAGCTCCTCGCTGCGCTCCTCGGCCGAGACCACCTGGACGCTCACGTCCATGACATCGAAAGCGTCCCGGGTGCCGACATAGACGCCGCGCAGCGGGATCGCCTGGCGCGGGTCGCGCGCCACCGCGACGCGGATGAGATCGCGGGTGCCGACGATGCCGTTGGTCGGATCGAACTCGATCCAGCCCGCGCTCGGCAAATAGACCTGCACCCAGGCATGGGTCGAGCCGCCGCCGACATGGTGCTGCGCGATGTCATCGGGCACGAAGATGTAGCCGGAGACGAAGCGCGCGGCGAAGCCGAGCCGGCGCAGCGCCTCGATCATGAACAGCGCGTAGTCGCGACAGGTGCCGGTGCCCCATCGCAACGTATCGCACGGGGCTTGCGTGCCCGGCTCGTGACGCCTGCGGTATTCGAACTGCTTGCGGATGGCGTGGGTGATGCGGCTCAGGATCGCGAACGTCGGCGACGGCCTATCCTCATCGACAAAGCTGCGTGCCCATGCCGCGATGTTGCCCTCGGGATCGGGGTATTGCGGCGTGATGTACTGGACGAGATCGGGCAATTCCGCATCGTCATAGACGAACGGATAGAAATAGGCGGGATCGTCGGGCGTCAGCGCGAAGTCTTCGACCGGATTGTGCGCGACGGTGACATGCCAGTCGAAAACCAGACGATCCGCGCGCGCGTCGAAATCGGCGATCGCGACGGAGTTGCCGAACACGTCGTGAATCCAGCGCAACGACATCGGCTCGGGCGAGATCTTCAGCCTGGAGTCGAGCACGCGCAGATCATGGCCGTCGCTCGGACGCAGCATAAACCTGTGCTCACCGAAGGACACGGGACTGATGTAGCGATATTCGGTCTTGTGATGAATCGTCAGCAGCGGCATCGTCGGCAGATCATGGTGATGTTGGGCAGACCGAGTCGTCGATCGTATGCCCAATGTCCGGGGCGACTGCTTTATCGATAGGCAATCAGGATGGCTTTCAACACAGCCGAGGCTGCGGATCAACTCCTTGGGGAAGGCGATATTCCGCCAGTGCATGAGGTGAATGCGGAGGGGACATCGCCCTTCCTGCTCACATCGGACCATTACGGCCGCATTCTGCCGCGCGCGCTCGGCGATCTCGGTATATCGGAAAGCGAGCTATCGCGGCATATCGGCTGGGACATCGGCATCGCCGGCGTCGCCGAGCGGATGGCCAACATGCTCAACGCGCATCTGATCGCGCAGCGCTATTCGCGCCTCGTGATCGACTGCAACCGCCCGCCCGGGGTGGCGAGCTCGATCCCCGTGATGTCGGAGACGACGGCGATCCCGCGCAACGAAGGCATTTCTGAAAGCGAGCGCGCGGCACGCCGGCGCGAGATCTTCGATCCCTATCATCACCGCATCGGCGCCGTGATCGACAGCCGCCTGCGGGACGAGCGGCCGACGGTGCTGGTGTCGCTGCACAGCTTTACGCCCCATTATGCCGGCGTCGCGCGGCCCTGGCACATCGGCGCCCTCTACAACCGCGACACCGTGCTGCCGAAGCTGCTGCTGCAACATCTGCGTAGCGAGGGCGACCTCGTCGTCGGCGACAACGAGCCCTATGCGGCGAGCGATCTCACCGACTACACGATTCCCGTTCACGGCGAGGCGAGAGGTCTCCTCAACACCGGCATCGAGATCCGCCAGGATCTGATCGCCGATCAATCCGGCCAGCAGCGATGGGCCGAACGTCTGGCGCGGATTTTTGCGGCGATCGAGATGGAGCTGAAGCCGGGGCTGTTGGCCCGCTAGCCGCCGCGCCGTCCTGATAGCGCGACAACTTGTTTGGCCATGCTCATCTGGCCCGGATCAGCGCCAGCCAGATGCCGCCGCCGATCATGAAGCCGCCGGAGACGCGCGACACCATGCGGGTCCGGCGGGCCGAGAAAAAGCCGCGGACTCGACCGGCGAGCAGCGCATAGATCCCGTCCGTCATGCCGGCAAGCACCATGAAGGTGATCCCGAGCACCAGGACTTGCGACAGCTGATCCTTGCTCATGTCCATGAACTGCGGAATGAATGCGCCGAAGAACACCAGCAGCTTCGGGTTCGACAACGCCACGACGAAGCCCTGCAAGAGAAAGCCACCTCGCGGAGGCGGCGGTGGCTCATCAGCGGAGACGCCCTCGACCGGAGAGCGGATCAGCTTGATGCCGAGCCAGACCAGATACGCGGCGCCCGCAAAGCGCACCCAGTTGAACCAATAGCCCATCGTCGCCATCAGCGTGGTGAGGCCGACCGCAAGCACGCCGATCGCGATCAACAAGCCCATCTGCACGCCGAGAATGTTGGTCAGCGCCGCGCGCGTGCCGTGGCGCAGGCCGTTGGCGATGACGATGGTGACGATCGGCCCCGGCAGCAGCGCGAGGGCAATGCAGGCGGCGACGAAGGCGAGATAGGCTTGCATGGACATCATGGGGAGAACTCGCTGACGGCGATTTGCCCGCATTAATGCATGGCACTTACTTTCCGTCCAGCGCCGCCATCGCCCACGCCTTGATCTCCGGTGTGCCCAGGAACACGAGCGCGGCATGCTGCATCACGCCGGCCTCGCCACGCCCCTGCACCGCCACGACCAGGAGATCGCAGCGGCGTGAGAGCGCGACGCCGATGGCGACGTGGCTCGCAGCGGCATAGGTGGCGAGATCGTACTGCCGCGCACGGCCGTGCATCTCGCCCATCTGCACCACCTCACCCGGCGCAGTGGCGCCAAAGCGCGGCGTGATCAGATCGATGTCGGCAACACGATCGATCTCGTCATCATCGGCAACGCCGCTCTCGCAGTTACAGAAGCCGCGCTTGGCGCGGACGTAGAGCTCGGCACCGTCGCAAGCACCGCCCTCGCAACGAAACGCGCGGCCGGCGGGCCAGCCGTCGCGCGGGAACGGCCAGGCGAGCTCGCGCCAATGCTCCGCGGTTTGCGCTCGCGGTGACGCGAGCTGATAGGCGCCGACGCCCGATGCGCCGAGCACGGCAAGGACGAGCGCGATTGCCGCCGCGCGCCGCATCGTCAGTTCTTCGGCAGGCCGGCGACGGCGCGGGCCGGCCCGGTCAGCTCGAGTATGTGCAGGCCGGTGTTGGCGCGATCGACGATGTAGATGTAGCCGCGCTCGTCGGTCTCGACATTGTTGGTCTGGATCGCGACCTTGCAGCGTTCGCCGCCCTCGACCGGAATGCAACGCTTGTCGGTCGCCTGCGTGATCGCCGGAATGAAATAGCCGACTTCCCTGGGATGATAGGGATCGCGGATGTCGAGCGCCCGCACGCCGGCATTGAAGAAGGCGATGAAGGCCATCTTCTTGTAGTAGACCGGCGCCATGCTCTCGTTCGAGGAGTGCGAGCCGAAACGGCCGCCGCGCTGGCAGAACTGCCCGCCCGCCTCCGGCACGGTGTAGCTCGAGATCATCATGGGCCGCGTCTCGGTGGTGACGTCGGCGAACCACACCATCTGCCGCGCCTCGCCGCATTCGTTCAGGATCGCCTCGTCGACGATCATGACGATGTCGCGGGTCTTGCCGTCCTTGTCCTCGGCAAACTCGGCGACCGGCATGTCGAGCATCGGAAACGTGGTGTGCGCGCCGTTGAAGGCGGACATCGGCAGCCGCGAGATCTCGGGATAGCGCAGATTGTCCGGCGTCGGCTCCTTCGGCCCGTTCAAGAGCTTCTCGCGATCGACGATCTGCAAGATGCCGGCCTTGTCGGTGCCGTAGCCGAAATAAACGCGGTTGCCTGCGGGCCCGGTCGAGATCGGCCCGTGCAGCTCGGTCGGCACCGCGCCGGTCGAGCCGGGCTCCTGACCGGGCAGGCCGAAGTCGCGGATTTTTTGCGGATGGGCGGGATCGGAGAGATCATAGACCTGTGTCATCCGCCTCGTGCGCCAGTCCGGCGCGCCCGAAACGAGATAGGCAACGCCGGTGTCGCATTCCCACCAGCTCTTGTGCGTGTCCTTCAAGCCACCGAGGCGCGTGATCAGCACGGGATTGGCGGGGTCGGCGACGTTCCAGATCTCATGCGCCTCGCTGCCGAAGGTGCGCAGCATGTAGACCGCGTTGGGATCGCCCTTCGGCAAGCCTGTGCCATCGCACACCCGCACCATCTGCGCGCCGCCGGATTCGTACTTGCCTGCCTGGCCCGGCAGATGCCTGAGATATCTGGGATGCGCGGGATCGGTGACATCGACGATCGAGGTCCCGTTCGGCTCCGCTTGCCCGGTCATCGGATTGACGGGATCAGGCACGTCATCGGTGCCGCCGTGGTGGCCGATATAGGCGATCCAGCGGTCGCCCTGATGATGGATGGTCGGCTGATAGGCGCTTCGTGCCTGAAGATCGTTGGTGCCGACCAGTTTCATGTTGGACGCCTCAGGGGCCGCCCCGATCGTCTGTTTCTGGGCGTGGACGAAGGCGCTGCCGGCGAAAAGGACGAGGACGGCAGCAGTCAGGACGCAACGGAACATCAAAGTCCTCCCGGAACCAATCTGCGCTGGCTGAGCTTGAACGCTAACACGACCGCATGCATGCGCCAACGCTGGATCAGGAAATTCGAGCCAAACCAGATGCTCGCCATTCCGCGCACGGCGCTCAACAACGGGCTCGACGCAAAATGAAACTCGATCAGTTCAGGCCGCTGACCGTCTACACCATCTACATCGCCGCTACGCCGGAGAAGGTGTGGGAGGCACTGACCTCGGCCGAGTTCAGCAAGCAGTACTTCTTCGGCAACGCCGTCGAGGTCGAGCCGCGGCTCGGAGGCGCCTTCATCGTGCGCACGGCCGCTGGCGCCCTGCATATCAGCGGCGAGGTGCTCGCCTACGATCCGCCGCGCAAGCTCGCGGTGACGTTCAACGTCAACTGGCCCGAGCTGATCGAGAAACTAGGGCCAACCCTCGTGACCTACGACATCGAGCAGGTGGGCGATGCTGTCCGACTCACCATGAGCGAAGGCCATGATCGACCGCTCAGCGACGATATATTGTCGGGCGGCCGATCGGGCTGGCCCGCGATCCTGTCGAGTCTCAAGAGCTTGCTCGAGACCGGCAAGCCACTCGCCGTCAAGCTCGGCCCGCCGCAGCGGATGCTGGATGCGCTCAAGGCGATGGGAATCGAGACGCCCTAGGAGCGGCAATCTCCACCATCATCGCAATGCGGGCAGAAGGGCGACGCCGAGATTGGCCGCGGACAGGCCTCCGTCGATCGCGAAGATCCTGAGCATGGGACCTTTCAGCGCACCGTCGCGAAGAATTTCCGGACGTCGCGCACAAACAGCTCCGGCTGCTCGAAGGCGGCGAAATGCCCGCCCTTCTGCATCTCGCTCCAATGCGTGATGTTGGCGAAGCTTGGCTCTATCCAGTGCCGCACCGGCGCGATGATCTCCTTGGGAAACACCGCAACGCCCGTTGGAACCTTCACGACCGGCGTGGTCCGCCGTTTGCCAAAACTCTCCCAATAGAGCCGCGCGGACGACGTCGCCGTCGCCGTGGTCCAGTAGAGCATGACGTTGTCGAGCAGCTCGTCCTTGTCAAAGATGTTTTCGGGATGACCGTCGCAGTCGGTCCAGGCCCAGAATTTCTCCAGGATCCAGGCGGCCTGCCCGCTCGGCGAATCCGTCAGCCCATAGCCGAGCGTTTGCGGCCGCGTCGCTTGCTGCTTGGAATAGCCGGAGTCGAGATCCACATAATGCTTGAGGCCGGCGAGCGCGCGCTTCTCTTCCGGTGTCGGCTCACCCTCGATCTTTGGTGCCGTGTTGAAGGCGAGCGTGATGTGGATGCCGGCGCAATGTTCGGCGTCCTGTGCGCCGAGCGAGGTCGTCACCGCCGAGCCCCAATCGCCACCTTGCGCGCCGTAACGCGCGTAACCCAGCCGGTCCATCAGCTTCGCCCAGATCGCGGCGATGCGGTCGACGCCCCAGCCGGTGGTCTTGGGTTTTGCGGAGAAGCCAAAACCCGGCAGCGAAGGGCAGATCACATGAAAGGCATCCGCGGGTTTGCCCCCATGCGCGGCGGGATCGACCAGCGGCGCAATCACCTTCTGGAATTCGACGATCGAGCCGGGCCAGCCATGGGTGATGATCAGCGGTAGCGCGTTTGCTTCTTTCGAACGGACATGCAGGAAGTGGATATCGAGCCCGTCGATCTCGCTGATGAACTGATCGAAGCGATTGAGTTTTGCCTCGCGCCCCCGCCAGTCGTAACCGTCGGCCCAATAGGCGCAGATCTGCTGGATCCATTTCAGCGGCGCGCCCTGGCTCCAGTCATCGACCAGCTCGGCCTCCGGCCATCGCGTACGGGCAAGGCGCAATTTGAGGTCGGAAAGGACGTCGTCGCTGATCGCGATACGAAACGGTTTGATCGCGGCAGTCATCGGTTGCCTCCCGATTGTTTCTCGCGGGAGAGAGTAGACCGGATTGGTGCGGCGACAAAGGTGCCCCTTCTCCCCTTGAAGGTGGCCCGAAGCGCCGGATGAGGGACTGTCTCCGCGAACAGAGATACCCCTCACCCGCCTCGCCGCTACGCGGCGAGCCACCCTCTCCCACCAGGAAAGAGGGCAAGAAAGCGCTAGCCCGACAGCGCGGACTTCACGAGACCGGATGCCTTGCCGAAATCCATCTGTCCGGCGTATTTCGCGCGCAACACCGCGATCACCTTGCCCATGTCCTTCATGCCGGCGGCGCCGGTTTCGGCGATGGCGTTTGCGATCGCCTTCTGCACCTCGTCCTCCGACATCTGCTTCGGCAGGTACGCCGAGATCACCGCGATCTCCTCGCGCTCTTGCGCCGCCAGTTCGGCGCGGCCGCCCTTGTCATAGAGCTCGACCGCCTCCTGGCGCTGCTTGATCATCTTCTGGAGCACGGCGAGCAGGTCGGCATCCGAGAGTGGCGGCTTGCCCTGGCCGCGGGCGTCGATGTCGGCGTTCTTGATGGTCGAATTGACCATGCGCAACGTGGAGAGCTTGCGCTCGTCCTTGGCCTTCATGGCCTCCTTGACCGCATTGTTGATGTCGTCGCGCAGCATGATCGTGATCCCTTCGAATATCCGAGGCCTGATCTAGGCCGTTCGCCGGAAAGAGGCCAGACCGAACCTTGCATAGGCGGTTCATTGTTTCCCGGCCGGTGGGCAAAATTGCCCAAAATTTCGTAGTCCAGCCTAAGTACCTGAAGCGGCCCGTCAAATATGCAAAAACGCATGTGAATCCGCCGTTTCCCGCTTTGACGGGGGAGCGTGGGGGCCTTATGAAGCGGGCTCATGACACAACATGACAACGATCCCGCCTGGCCGGACCATAAACCGACCGCGCTCCTCGTGCTTGCCGATGGCACGAGGCTCGAAGGCTTTGGTCTCGGCGCCGAAGGCCACGCGGTCGGTGAAGTCTGCTTCAACACCGCGATGACCGGCTATGAAGAGATCCTCACCGATCCCTCCTATGCCGGCCAGCTCATCACCTTCACCTTCCCGCATATCGGCAATGTCGGTACCAACGAGGAAGACATCGAGACGGTGAACATGGCCGCGACGCCTGGCGCGCGCGGCGTGATCCTGCGCACCGCGATCACCGATCCCTCGAATTACCGCGCCACCAAGCATCTCGACCAGTGGCTGAAGGCACGCGGCATCATCGGCCTCTCCGGCATCGACACCCGGGCGCTGACTGCGCTGATCCGCTCCAAGGGCATGCCCAACGCCGTGATCGCGCACGCCAAAAATGGCGAGTTCGACATGCATGGCCTCAAGGAGGAAGCGCGCGAATGGCCGGGCCTCGAGGGCATGGACCTCGTGCCGATGGTGACCTCCGGCCAGCGCTTCACCTGGGACGAGACGCCCTGGCTGTGGGACAAGGGCTTTGGCCGCCAGGAGAAGCCCGAGTTCAACGTCGTCGCGATCGACTACGGTATCAAGCGCAACATCCTGCGCCTGCTCGCCGGCGTCGGCTGCAAGGTGACGGTGGTGCCGGCGACCACCTCGTCCGAAGACATTCTGGCGATGAAGCCGGATGGTGTGTTCCTGTCGAACGGTCCGGGCGATCCGGCCGCCACAGGCAAGTACGCCGTGCCTGTGATCAAGGACGTCATCAAGTCGGGCACGCCGACCTTCGGCATTTGCCTCGGGCACCAGATGCTCGGCCTCGCGGTCGGCGCCAAGACGAAGAAGATGCATCAGGGCCATCACGGCGCCAATCATCCCGTCAAGGACGAGACCACCGGCAAGGTCGAGATCACCTCGATGAACCACGGCTTTGCCGTGGACGAGACGACGCTGCCTGATGGCGCCACGCAGACCCACATCTCGCTGTTCGACGGATCCAATTGCGGCATCCAGCTCGACGGCAAGCCGGTGTTCTCGGTGCAGTATCACCCCGAGGCCTCACCGGGTCCGCGCGACTCGCACTATTTGTTCCAGCGCTTCGCCGATCTGATGCGGCAGAAGAAGAGCGCGTAAGACAGCTCCTCCTCGTCATTCCGGGGCGCGCGAAGCGCGAGCCCGGAATCCATTAGGCACCACATTCTGTAGAACGATGGATTCCGGGCTCGACGCTGCGCGTCGCCCCGGAATGACGGAGGAACACGCATTCCCGCCCTTCGTTAATTCCTGTCACTCTTGTGCCGGAGCCCTGCCATGTCCGTCGTCCGCGACAATGCCGAGCCGCTTGCCATCGTGTTCGAGGATGACGGGCTCGTGCCGAACAACATCCTCCCATTCCTGGTCTACCAGGGCGCGGTGGCGCTCGATCCGCAGCAGCCGGAAGAGACCATCGAAAACCTGTTCGCGACGAACGATTGGGGCGGCACCTGGCGCAATGGCGTCTACGACTATCTGCATTACCACGCGACGGTGCATGAGGTGCTCGGTGTCGCGCGCGGCCGCGCCCGCGTTCGCTTCGGCGGCGATCACGGCCAGGAGCTGGACATCAAGGCCGGTGATGTCGCGATCCTGCCCGCAGGTACCGGGCATCAATGCATCACGGCGAGCGACGATTTCTGCGTGATCGGCGCCTATCCGCCGGGCAGCAAGATGGAGATCACGCGGGCAACGCCCGAGAACCACGCCAAGGCGCTGAAGACAATTCCGAAGGTTGCGCTGCCCCCGGCCGATCCGGTGACGGGCATGCATGGCGCGCTGATGCGCTTGTGGCGGTAGGACAAAGGCGGTGCCGTAGGGTGGGTTAGCACGGTGGCTGCGCCAAGCGCAGTCCGCGGGGCGTAACCCACCTTTTCTCTTTCCTCGGTGACAGAAGTGGTGGGTTAGCCAATCGAGTGCGCTTCGCGCAATCGATTGGCTAACCCACCCTGTACCCTTCTTGTCGTTCGGCGCCAGTCCAATGATGTAGACTGGCAGCACGGGCCGATCTGCCGGGAGCAGCCTTATCCACCTGTGCCTGAGCACCTGCGTAGGAACCGCGCCCCGACGGAGCGGCCGCGATCGAGATCCAGTAGGAGGTCATTGCGCCGAGAGCGCCAGTACAGGGATCGATCAGGATCGCGGTGGCCCGCTTCGAGAACGAGGAGGAGATCCCTATCATGGTCGACGGTGCACAATGGTTCGTCGGGGTCGACTGGGCGACGCAAAGCCATTGCGTTT